>WQZD01000045.1 GCA_009780915.1 Propionibacteriaceae bacterium | reverse complement strand
CGGTCGTACGACACCCCGCCGCCCGTGCTGGACGAGGCGGACGAGTTCTCTCAGTTCAACGATCCGCGGTACGCCAGCCTGCCCAGCGAAGTGCGTCCACGCACGGAATGCCTCAAGGATGTGCTGATCCGCTGCCTGCCGTACTGGTACGACGCCATCGTCCCGGACCTGCGCGACAACAAGATCGTCCTCGTGGTGGCGCATGGCAACAGCCTGCGTGCGTTGGTGAAACACCTCGATCACATCTCGGATGATGAGATCGCCGGATTGAATATTCCGACCGGGATTCCGCTGCTCTACGAGCTCGACGACGACCTCCACCCCATCGTCCCCGGGGGCCGCTACCTCGATCCTGAGGCGGCGGCGGCGTCCATCGAGGCCGTGAAGAACCAGGGGAAGAAGTAAACCCGACTCTCGACGCACATATTGCGCCCGCCCTGGGAATATGACATCAGGTTCCTGCTGACACCGTGCCGTGGTAGAATTGGTGCGGCAGAAAGGGTCAGTCAGTATGTCATTCACTATTGGTGAAACGGTTGTGTATCCTAATCATGGAGCCGCCGTCATCGAAGATATCGAAACCCGGACTATCAAAGGTGAGGACAAACTCTACCTCGTCTTGCGTATCGTGGGGCAGTCAGATCTTGTCGTCAGAGTCCCCGCCTGCAACCTCGATCTCGTCGGTGTCCGTGACGTCGTGTGCGGAGAAGACCTTGAGCGCGTGTTCAACGTGCTGAAAGCGTCCGATGTCGAGGAGCCGACCAACTGGTCCCGGCGTTTCAAGGCCAATCTCGAGAAGATCCATTCCGGCAACGTGGTCAAGGTCGCTGAGGTGGTTCGCGACCTGTGGCGTCGTGAGCGTGATCGTGGCTTGTCCGCGGGCGAGAAGAGGATGTTGGCCAAGGCCCGTCAGAACCTCGTGTCTGAGTTGGCTCTGGCCGAACGAGTCGATGAGGCGCGGGCGGAGGAACTTCTCGACGAAGTGTTGGCCTCCGTCGCCAAGTGACTTCGCAGTCTTTCAAAGACGAGGTCGCCGCTATCGTGGTGGCGGCCGGTTCTGGTGTGCGACTGGGTCGTGAGATCCCCAAGGCGGCCATTGAGATCGCGGGAGTGCCCATGGTCACCCGCGCCGTCCAGGCGATGTTCGCCGGGGGCGTGGACAAAGTCGTGGTGGTCGCCCCGGAGGCCTGGGTCGAGCGGTTCGGACACTTCTTCACCGCCTACCCCGACCGGGTCAAGGTCATCTCCGGGGGCCTGATGCGCCAGGACTCGGTACGACTGGGCCTGGCTCATGTGGGGGCCGCCGGGATCGTCCTCGTCCACGACGCGGCTCGCCCGCTCGTGCCCCCGTTCGTGGTCGACCGTGTCATCGAGGCGGTGCGTGACGGGGCCCCCGCCGTCATCCCCGTCGTCCCCCAAGTGGACTCCCTGCGTCGCATCCGGCGCAGTTGGACGGTGGCGGTGGATCGCTCCACGTTCCTGCGCGTGCAGACCCCCCAAGGTTTCGACACCTCCACTCTGCGCCGGGCGCACTCCAACGCCGGTGACAAGGAGTTCACTGATGACGCGACCATGTGCGAGGCCATCGACGTGCCCGTGACGACCGTGCCCGGCGACGGCCTGGCCTTCAAGATCACCGACCCCATGGATCTCGTCCTGGCGGAGGTCATCGCGCGGGGGGATTCATGAGACTGCGCACGGGCATGGGCGTCGACGCCCATCAGCTTGTGGACGGTCGTCCCATGGTCATGGCTGGCGTGTCCTTCCCCGACGAACCGCAGGGGCCCGAGGGCCACTCCGACGGTGACGTCGCCTGTCACGCCCTGTGCGATGCTCTGTTGTCCGCCTCCGGGCTGGGCGATCTGGGGGAGATTTTCGGAACATCCGACCCGCAGTGGGCGGGCGCCTCGGGCTCGGTTCTGCTGGGTGAGGTCGTGGCCCGGGTACGGGCACAAGGGTGGCAGATCGCCAACGCGACGGTGCAGGTCATCGGGAACCGTCCGAAAATGGCGCCTCGTCGTCGCGAGGCTGAACAGGTGTTGACGGGGATCGTGGGCGCGCCGGTGTCCGTGTCCGCCACCTCCACTGACTCTCTGGGGTTCGCTGGGCGAGGCGAGGGCGTGATGGCCGTGGCCAACGCGCTACTGATCGGCGACTGAGTCCGGCGTCGGATCCACCTCACCCAAGAAAGCGGGGGCTATGTCACGATCGGGCCGTGTGGCAGGCGCCCTGGCGGGTGTGCTGCTGGCGATGGTGGGACTCGCTCCTGCCCGGGCGGCCACCGACGTCACCCTCGACATCCAAGCGTCCCTCTCGCGTGACGGGGTGCTGAGCCTGACCCAGACCTTCATGGTCCCTCTGGACGCCGACCAGTCCTGGCTGGCCGAAGACATCCCGACCACTCTCGAACGAGACGGGTCGCACTACTCCTACCGGATCGAGGATCTGACGGTGATGGCCGACGGGATGGAGGTCTCCCCGGACGTGCATGACGAGTCGGGGGTCAAGAGCGTGGGCTTCGCCGTCGCCGGGGCCACACAGGTCAGCGTCAGTTACACGGTGACGGGGACGACGACCTGGGGAGCGGGCAACGGCGTCGACTTTCGCTGGCCTGTCCTCGCCGGACTGAGCCTCGACCTGGGCGAGGTGACGGGGACGATCCAGTTCCCGTACGGGGCCAAGAACGAGGAGTGCGTGACGGGCATGGACGACGCGATGGTCGCGTGCTCGAGCTTCGGCCATGCTCCGGTGGGCGCCCTGGGGCACAGCTTCGACCAGGGGCAGGCGGCCGCAGGACAGATGATCGAGATCCGGGCCACTTTCCCACGGCAGACCATGCTCGTCACCGGCTCGGGCACTCCGAGGTGGGGCTGGGCGCGGGCCTTCACCCCCGGCGGCACCCAGATCGGACTGGCGATCCTGGTCGTGGTCTCGGGGGCGTTAGTCAGTCACGCGCTGCACCGCCGATCACGTCGGCCGTACGACACCGTCGGGTCGATCACGCCGATCACGCCGATCCCCCAGATCACCCCGATCACGCCGATCACGCCGATCACCCCCTTCACGCGGGTGGCCTGGGCGAGGATCGCAGTCGTCGCCGCCGTGGCGCTCACTGCGGTGCTGGTCGCGTACACGACCTTCGCGCTGGTGGGCATGGCGGCGATCCTGGCCTCAGTGCTCGCCCTGACTGTCGTCGCGGATGGTCGTATGGATGGAAGCGTCGACGATCCTGGTGATGGTCGTGCTGACGGTCGGCTGGGCGAGGACGGGCGCACGGAAGCGCCTCGTCGCGAACGAGATGATCAGAATCCCGATCAGCGCGAAGGCGGAGGAGAGCGCGACCAATCCCAGCACGCCTGACACGGTGGTGACCCACCAGGGCCACCGCATGGGGAAGTGGGCCGAGATGGTCAGGTTCCACCAGTTGGTGAGGCAGACCCATAGAACTATCAGGAGGCCTGCGGCGATCAGTCCCGCGCGGTGCCGGATGGAGGGGAACCTGGTGGACACCCCGATGAAGATGCCGAGCGCGATCGACACTCCCGCCATGCTGGTCGTACATGCCTGCAGAACCGCCACGAGATTCGTCCAGGCGAAGCCGATCAGGGACGTGGGGGGTGCGCTGAGCGTAATGACGCGGGGGAGGAGCCTGACCGCGATCAGGACGAGGGCGATGGCGCCGCCCACGACGAGGAGGCGTGCGGCGAGCGATTTAGACGGACTGGTCATACCTCACCTCCACGGAGGCGGCCAATTCCTGGTCCTTCGCCCACAACGACACGGCGATCCAGAACACGATGAGAATGCCTGCGATGATGGGAATCCCGGTCCCCAGGAACCAGGACAGGTATGATATCCCCGCCAGCGTGGGCGTGCTCCGGCTGCGGATGGTCGCAATGACCATGCATGTGAAGACGGCCCACCCCAGCAACATGGCGACAAGCCCGATGACCCCCATCCGTCTGGCCACGCGGCGAAGCGATGTTATCTGCTCAATTGTCATGGTCATCTCTTTCTCTCTCGTGAGACAGGCGCCGTGCGATCCCCACGGGAAATGGTCCTATGCTAGATCTCATCATCGTGATGATAGCAAGGGGATTCACGTCCTCTTAGGAGAAAACTAGGGCCGACAGAACCGAATGTCAAGAGGGAATTAAAGCGTACATATTGACAGATGAGGAGCCAAGGGAGGGCGCCATGGACACAACACAGACACATCGTGTGTCATCGAGACCAGCTCGGCGAGGGGGACGGTCAATGACATGGTTGGTGATCGCCATGGCCTGCCTTCTGGGAGTTGCGGGTTGCACGCGTTCGTATGTCGATCCGGCGGTCCAGGTCTATGGCTCGGTACGGGATCTCGCCGATGCGAGTTGGGTGGTCGTGGTCGGCACTCCTGTGGCGAGCCATGTGGAGGCCGGCGATGACTCGCACGCGGACACGATGGTGACGACTGTCGATGTGGAGCAGGTCGTGAAGTCGCGTCCTGGGTTCAACGTGGGCGGCACGGTGGTGGTGAGCCAACCGGTCGGCGCCACAGTGGACGACTATCCACCGGTCTTGGTCCACGGGTCGCGGTACCTTCTCTATCTGGTGGGGGACGATACCCAGTCCACGGTGATGTTTATGGTGGGCGGCGCGGCTGGTCAGTGGATCGGGGTGGAGCAGTCCGACCCGGGGGTGTTCGTCCAGGTGCGGTCCGACCCGCTCAACGACTTGCCGAGGTCGCTGACGGTGGACGCGGCGCTCGGGT
>WQZD01000044.1 GCA_009780915.1 Propionibacteriaceae bacterium | reverse complement strand
GTTCGTCAACACTCGTCGCTACGTCGAAACCGCTCAAGCAAGCTTGGCGGATTTCTCCTCCGCTCCTACGTGTGGGCGTACCTGGGTTCGAACCAGGGACCTCTTCGGTGTGAACGAAGCGCGCTACCACTGCGCCATACGCCCTTGGGTGTCGTGCCCCTGGGGGCCGTACGGTCGCAAGGAGACCTTGCGAAGTGGGCGACACTGGGATCGAACCAGTGACCTCTTCCGTGTCAGGGAAGCGCGCTACCGCTGCGCCAGCCGCCCGAGGCTGTGTCGAGGTGGAGACGGGATTTGAACCCGTGTACACGGATTTGCAGTCCGTTGCCTCGCCTCTCGGCCACTCCACCGGCAAAGAGCCGGCCTGGCCGCCAAGCGAGACCTTCTCCGAGCGGACGACGGGATTCGAACCCGCGACCCTCACCTTGGCAAGGTGATGCTCTACCAGCTGAGCCACGTCCGCGTCGCGCATTGCGCGGTAGTTAACGATACACAATCGACGGCCTTGGCACAAACCCGCGCGTGAAAACTGTTTCACAAGCGCGCTGTCGAGACCTCCGTGACGAGGATCGCCCTCGCTCCGGCCTCCCAGAGGGCGTCCATGAGCCCCTGGTGGCCCTTACGCGGGACGAGGGTACGAACCGCGCACCAGCCCGCTTTCGCCAGCGGAGAGACCGTGGGGCCCTCCAGGCCGGGCGCCAGCGCGGACGCGGCTTCCAGCCGGTCCTCGGGCACGTCGAAATCCACGAGCACATAGTCGCGTGCCACGATGACGCCGGTCAGGCGATGGAGCAACTGCCCCATCCCAGCCGGATCCGTCGCCCCGTTCCGCTGGATCAGGACGGCCTCGGAGGACAGGATCACGTCCCCGAAGACCTCCAGTCCCGCCTTCTTCAGCGTGGACCCCGTCTCCACCACGTCGGCGATCACATCGGCCACGCCGAGGCGGATGGCCGACTCCACGGCGCCGTCCAGGCCGATCAGACGCGCCGACATGCCACGCTCGTCCAGGTAGGCGCGTACCAGGCCGGGGTACGAGGTGGCGATGCGCACCTGGTCCAATCCGGTCTCGTCGATGTCGGCGCCCATGGGACGGGCGAAGCGGAATCGTGTTCCCCCGAAGCCCAGGGGCAGCACTTCACGCGCGTTGGCCGAGGAGTCCAGGAGCATGTCACGCCCGGTGATGCCCAGGTCGAGGGTCCCCTCGCCGACGTACACGGCGATGTCGCGGGGGCGCAAGTAATAGAACTCGATGGCGTTGGCCGTGTCGGTCAACACGAGGTCCTTCAGGTCCCAGCGCTGGCGATAGCCGGCGGCACGCAGCATGGCGGACGCGTCCTCCGCCAAGGAGCCTTTATTGGGGAGGGCGATTTTGAGCATCTCGGTCACGGGTCAAACATACCGCAGGTCGTTGCCAGCCCGCGGACGGGCGGCCCGCGCCGGGGTCACAGGTGGCGGTACACGTCCTCCAGCTCCAGCCCGCATGCGATCATCATGACCTGCGCGTGGTACAGCAGCTGGGAGATCTCCTCAGCCGCCTCGTCCTTGGACTGGTACTCGGCGGCCATCCACGACTCGGCGGCCTCCTCCACCAGTTTCTTGCCGATGGCATGGGGGCCGGCGTCGAGTTCGGCGACCGTGCGCGACCCCTCGGGCCGCGTGGCGGCCTTGAGGGTCAGCTCCGCGAACAGTTCCTCGAAAGTCTTGCTCATCCCTCGCTCGATTCCAGTTGCCTCGTCGCGCCCGGAGTGCCCACGAGCTGGCCGACGCGTCCTCCGACCAGGCCGAGCTCCGCGTACTGCTCCAGACGTGCGCGGGTGTCGGCGATGTCGAGGTTGCGCATGGTCAACTGCCCGATGCGGTCCACCGGGCCGAAGGCGGCGTCCTCGACGCGCTCCATGGACAGTTTCTCAGGGTGGTACGACAAAGCCGGTCCGACAGTGTCCATGATCGAGTAATCCTCGCCGCGACGCAGCTTGAGCGTGACCGACCCGGTGACCGCGGAGGCCACCCAGCGGTACAGGGACTCGCGGATCATCAGCGACTGCGGGTCGAACCAGCGGCCCTCGTACAGCAGACGTCCGAGCTTGCGGCCCTCGATGTGGTAGCTCGCGACGGTGTCCTCGTTGTGGATCGCGTTGACCAGGCGCTCGTAGCCGATGTACAGCAGCGCCATGCCCGGCGCCTCGTAGATCCCGCGCGACTTGGCCTCGATGATGCGGTTCTCGATCTGGTCGCTCATACCGAGCCCGTGGCGTCCGCCGATCTCGTTGGCGCGGCGCATCAGGGCGGTACGCGTGTCGAACGTCTCGCCGTTGATCGCGACCGGCCAACCGTTCTCGAAGTCGATGGTGACCTCTTCGGTCGCGATGTGGACCGATTCGTCCCAGAATCTGACACCCATGATCGGATCGACGATCTCCATGGACGCATCAAGCTCTTCCAAGTCCTTGGCCTCATGGGTCGCGCCCAGGATGTTGGCGTCGGTGGAGTACGCCTTCTCCTTGCTGTCCCGGTACGGCAGGTCGCGCGCGGCCATCCAGGCGCTCATCTCCGCCCGGCCGCCGAGTTCGTCGACGAACCTCTGATCCAGCCATGGCTTGTAGATGCGCAGCTGCGGATTGGCCAGCAGGCCATACCGATAGAAACGCTCGATGTCGTTGCCCTTGTACGTGGACCCGTCGCCCCAGATGTGGCAGTCGTCCTCGGCCATGGCCCGGACGAGCATCGTGCCGGTGACGGCGCGGCCCAACGGGGTGGTGTTGTAGTAGTACCGACCGGCGTTGCGGATGTGGAAGGCCCCGCACTGGATGGCGATCATCCCCTCGTTGACAAGGGGTTCCGTACAGTCGACCAGCCGAGCGATCTGGGCCCCGTACTGCCCCGCGCGAGCGGGGACCGACTGCACGTCGGGCTCGTCGTACTGCCCGATGTCGGCGGTGTAGGTGCACGGGATGGCACCGTTCTCCCGCATCCAGGCCACCGCCACTGATGTGTCCAACCCGCCGGAGAAGGCTAGCCCGACCAACTCGCCCTTGGGCAATTCGAAAAGCACTTTTGACATGCCAGCCATTGTACTTCCCCGGGCACACGCGTGGCTCCGTACCCGCCATCGTGATATCGTAGTCTTGTTTACTGGGCTTGGTCACCTAGTTGATGGGAAGTGAAGATCATGCAGAACATGAAAGAACGCCTGTCTATCCCCGACCCCGAGGCGCTCACGGCGGAGTTGGTGGGATTCATCCACGACACTGTGGCCCGAGAGGGGCGACAAGGTTGCGTGCTGGGCATCTCCGGCGGCATCGATTCCGCCGTCGTGGCGGCCTTGGCGCTACGAGCCCTGGGACCGGACCGGGTCCAACTGTTGTACCTGCCGGAACGCGACTCCCATCGGCGCAGCCGCCTCGACGCCCTGCTGGTCGCGCGCCAGTTGGGGCTACCGGTCAAAGAGGTCAACATCTCTCCGATCCTGAGCAAGATGAAAGTGTACAAGTTGCAGCCGCCGATGTTCCTGACCCCGCGGTCCATCGTGGAGGGCATCATCACGCGCATGGATCAACGCACCGACCTCGACACCGCCCGCGCCTCGTACATCCGTACCCTGCGCGGACAGGCTGATGAGGACCTCCAGCGCGTCACGGCCTACTGCCGCTCGAAGAACAGGGTACGCATGGCCGTGCTCTACCAGTACGCCGAACTGAGCCACTCCCTCGTCCTGGGGACCTGCAACCGGTCGGAGAATATGACCGGGCTGTTCGTCATCCACGGCGACGGCGCCTGCGACTTGGCGCCCCTGCACGGGCTGTACAAGACTCAGGTCTTCGCCCTCGCTCGCCACCTTGGCCTGCCCGAGTCCATCATCGCCAAGCAGCCGGTCGGCGACCTCATGCCGGGGATCACCGATGAGAGCTCCCTGCGCATGAGCTACGACACGCTGGACCCGATCCTCGCCGGACTCGAACTCGGCTGGGACGACGCGGCGATCGTGGACAGTGGGGCGTTGCCGAACGACGTGACCTACGTCCGCGACGTCATCGCCGCGTCCGAGTTCGCCCGTGAAGGCGCTTATAAACCCCCCATTCGGGGCAGGGCAGACCTTCGAGAGCACTAGCGGTGGACAGCCGACGCCGACCGTCGTATCATTGAAAGGCTCGTCAGAGCACGCACAACTACATAGGGGATGACTGGTTTCGACTTGGAACGGTAGTTCTAGGAGAAGCGGGCCGAGGACTCAGGGTTATCTCGTTAACGATCCTTGAAACCTATAAGTGCCAACGATGTTCGCACTGACTTCGCTCTCGCTGCCTGATCAGCGATCGAAGGGTCAGCCTGGGAGTGTCTCCCTTCCAGTGTCTGGCCTCGTTTAGGAGACTAGCTTTGCCGCCCTCGTCTTAGGGGCGTCACGGGACATTCATAGGACTGGGCTTGTTCATGACGTGCTTGCCGAGAGCATGAGAGCCGAGTAGAACGACAAGAGCAGCTGCGCCCGGAGAATGCTTAGATCGCCTTTCGAGGACGGGGGTTCGACTCCCCCCATCTCCACACCCGTTTTGGTGCGCAATAGTGCGCTGCGACTGTGTCGTGCCCTGTCAGGTGGGGTTGTACTTTTGGGTTTCGAGGTTGTAACGCACTATTGCGATCCAGGTTTTTTGGGTTGTTTGTCTCTTTGTGCACACTATTGCGCTACACAGGGCCCTATTGCGCTCCAGTGTCCGGTTCATCGTCGTCGCTACAGCTTGAGGCGGCGTTTTTCAGCGCGCGTGACATGGTGGTGTGGGCGATGCCATAGCGTTGGGCCAGGTTCCGCAGTGTCCAGCCGTCGTCTCGTAGCTTGGCTGCTTCGGCGATCTGGGCG
>WQZD01000043.1 GCA_009780915.1 Propionibacteriaceae bacterium | reverse complement strand
GTCAACGCCGACCAATCATCGAACGCCACCGGCAGATCCGAGAACTCCACACCATCCACCGTCACATTCCCAGTGTTCTCCACCGAGAACAAGTACTCCACCACATCACCAGCAGCCGACGCCGACTTCGGCGTCACACCCTTCGTCACCGTCAACTCAGGCTTGGCCCCGATCGTCACATCCGAAGTGGCGGGATCGCTCGTCACCGTGTCGTCGTGCTTGTCCTTGCCCGACGCCGTGGTCGTGTTATGCACCACGCCACGGTCCACATCCGGTTGGGTCACCGTGTAGCTAGCAGTACATGTCACCTTGTCTCCGGGCATCAGCGTCGCAATGGGCAGGGTCACAGTCGCGTTCGCCGCGTCCTTGCACACCTCCGGCCCCGACCACGTGCCAGAGCCGGTGAAGCCGATCGTCCCGTCGACCCATGTCTGGGCATCCACCTTGCCATCGTTGAAGTTGACGTCTGTCAACTGAACGTTTCCAGTGTTCTCCACCGTGAACGTGTACGACACATGGTCGCCAGCCTTTGATGCCGTCGCCGACGACACTTCCTTGGTCACCGTCAACTCCGGACGAGCCGTGATCGTCACCGTCGTCTCATCGGTGTCTGTGACCGTGACATCCTTCGGAGACGTCCCCGACGCCTCCGCTGTGTTATCCACCGACCCAGCATCGGCGTCCGCCTGTGTGACCGTGTACGTGGCCGTACACGTCACCGACTCACCCGGCGCCAACGTCAATGAGCCCTTCGCGCCCGTGTCCTTATTGACCGAATTCGAGTCCGCATACGCACACGAGGCGCCCCATGCGAAATCGGTGCCATGACCCGTGAACGCCGCAACATCCTCGACCACACCCACGTTATGCAACGTCACATTCCCATCATTGGAGATCAGGAAGGAGTACGTCACCGACTCGCCAGCGCCCGACACGATTTTCGGCTCCACCGACTTCAACAACGAAATCTTCGGATCTGGCTTGATCGTCACCTCAGCCGTACTGGTGTCCGTGACCGTGACATTCTTCGGAGACATTCCCGACGCCGTCGCCAGGTTATCCACGACCCCTTCATCGGCGTCCGCCTGCGTCACCGTATACGTGGCCGTGCACGTCGCCGATTCACCCGGTGCCAACGCCAACGCGTCATGGGCACCCGTGCCCTTGTTCACCGTGTTGCCCGACGCATACGTGCACAACCCCCACGTGAAATCAGTGCCCGTTCCCGTGAACGTCGTCTCCACAACCTTCACACCATGCAACGACACATTCCCATCATTGAGCATCACAAAGGAGTATGTCACCGACTCGCCGGCACCCGACACCTCATCCGGCTCTACCGACTTCGTCAACGAAATGCTCGGATCAGGATCGATCGTCACCTCAGCCGTGCTGGTGTCCGTGACCGTGACATTCTTCGGAGAAGTCCCCGACGCTTCTGCCGTGTTGTCCACGACCCCATCATCCACATCCTTCTGCGTCACTGCGTACGTGGCCGTGCACGTCACCGACTCACCCGGTGCCAACACCAACGAACCACGCGTGCCCGTGCCCGTATGCGTCGGATTCGAGACTGTGTACGTACACAACGATCCCCACGTGAAGTTGTCTTTATCACCACTGAATGCGGTCTCATCCACACCCACGTCATGCAACGTCACATTGCCTTCGTTCTTGATCAGGAAGGAGTACGTCACGGAGTCGCCCGCCCTCGACACCGACGTCGCCGTCGGAGACGCGGACTTCTTCAACGAGATCTCCGGATCTGCTGTGATTGTCACCTTAGCCGCGTCAGCGTCCGTGACCGCAGGACCCGTCGGAGGGGTCCCCGACGCCGTCGCCTCATTGCCCACCGACCCTTCATCCACATCCGCCTGCGTGACCGTGTATGTGGCCGTGCACGTCGCCGACTCACCCGGCGCCAACACCAAGGAACCCTTGATGCCCGTGTCCTTGTGCGTCGGATTATCCGTGGCATAAGCACACGGCGAATCCCACGCGAAATCGGTGCCATGACCCGTGAACGCCGCATCATTCTCTGCCACACCCACGTTCGTCAGCGTCACGTTGCCATCATTCGTCATGAGGAAGGAATACGTCACCTTCACTCCAGCAGCAACGTCCGTATCCGGTGACACCGACTTCTTCAACGTGATATGCGGAACTGCCGTGGCCGGCACGCTCTCATGCCCATCGCCAGTGACTTTCGTGGTGTTGTGATAGCCGGAGGCCTGAGCCGAGTTGTCGACGGAACCATGGTCGAAGTCCGATGCCTGCACGACGTACATGGCAGTGCACACAGCGCTCTCCATCGGATCCAGCACTAACGAATGATTGGCAGCTGTTCCCGTATTATGGTTCGCATTGGTCGACGAGTACGAGCAGGTGCCATCCAGCACGAACTTGCTCGAGTCACCCGTGAACCCCGCCAACTCGTCGACGCCCACGCCCGTGAGGGGAACGTTGCCGGTATTGGTGATCGTGAAGGTGTACCCCATCGTCTGGCCTATGTCGGGCAGTGTCCCATCCGAGGAAAGCGTGTCCGGGTCGGCCTGCTTGTCGAGACTGATCCGAGGGTCCGGCGGAATGTTCTTGTCCGCCGTGGCGTCATTGGAGACCACAGGCCTCGGGGAACAGACCGTGCCCTCCGTCGTTGTGACCTGCATCGTCGTGGCCGTGGCGTGTGCCGTATTAGTGACGATCCCATTGATAGCGTCTTGCTGAGTCACGGCGTATGTCACGGCGCATGTGGCGGTGCCCCCCACCTGCAAGACCGTGGCGGGATCACCGCAGTAGTCGATGTCCAGCGGGTCGCCCGTTCCACCGAAATCGTCTTCGATGATTCTCACCCCGTTCACCGGCGCCTTGCCGTTGTTGGTGACGGTGTAGTCATAGGTGATGGTTGAATTGTCAGCGGAGAGGGTGGCCGTCTTCGCCAGCTTCAAACCCGTAAGGTCGAGAGTGTAGTTATAAGACACACCATTGCTGCTGAACGAGTCCGAGTTGGCCCCTGTTCCGTAAGCCGTGAATTCCAAATTGGCGACACCCGCAGTCGGGTCCGTGACAGTGTAATCCACATAGCACGAGACGATATTCCCATTCTTGGGCAAAGCATTGTCATTGCCACCCTCGCCATTCGTTCCGATGAGAGCGCAGGGCATGTTAACGTTGGTTCCCGTTTGAATGTATCGAGTGTCCAACGGTATATCTTTGCTCGCATCCCCGTCGGGGCTAAGAACCGTACCGTCGAGTTTGAAATTCTTGGATGCCGAGCACCCCGACTGGCTCTTATCCACACTGACATCAATCCAGATACGGACAGTGTCACCCTCTGCGGGTGGCCAGCATTGTGTGACCGGCCTCCAGTTTACCATGAGACATTGCTTCGTGAGCCCATCAGCCGTATTCGCCAATGGCATGATCCCCATGAACCCATCCGAGCCGGGATCCGATGAAATCGGCTCAACAATCCCCCCCGGCGCGACGATCGGGGAGATGATGCCCGTACCCGGGTCCACGCCCTGGCCCGCTCCGAGGAGGGTCGCCAGGCCGCCGGTGATCGGGTGGATCATGGAGTCGCCCTGGATCGTCACGGGGGCTTCGGCAGGCGTCGTCTCATCGATGGGCGTCACGGTCTCCTGGGCGGGAGCCGTCGACTCCTCCGGGATCGGGGCGACGGATGCGGTGTCCGTGGGCTGGGGGGCGGCGGTGACGATGGGTTTGGGCAACGCCGACGCCTTCGCCGATGGGGCCGCGACAGCGACGGGAACCTGGGCGCCCGACTTCGCAGCGAAGTCGACATTCATCGATAGGTTGTCCGAGCCCTGGCTCCACGCCTTGTCCCGCGCGTGCATCCCCTGGACGCACGCCGTGGACGTCGTCCCATGCGCCGACGCCTCGGCCTTGGTGATCGTATGCACACCCGTGCACTGCGTCATGCCATGGACGCCCACGCTCGTATCCGCACACGTCATCGGCTGATCCAGATCCACCCCGGACACACCCAGAGCCTTGACCACACCGAGCCGATCGACCCGGATCGTGAACGTGTACTCGATCTTGTCGCCCGCCTTCACCTTCGCGTTGTCAGCCAACGGCTGACCCTTGCCATTCGTCAGTTGGTACGCCCACTGCGTCATCGACACGTACTGCTTGCCCGCCTTCGGCGCCGGGACCGCACACGTCGAGGGGACGTCGGGCGCCGACACCACCGGCACGCTCGACGTCGGGCTGGTCGTCCCAGGGGACGTCGCCTGCACGGGCGCGGACGGCGTCACCGGCACCACCGACGCCTGCGGCGCCACCGGCGCCTGGGGCGTGCTCGGCGCGGGCACACCAGCGACATCCGCGGGGGCCTGGGCTGTCGGGGCGTCCTGAGTGGCTGGGGTGGACTCAGGCTCGACCACCGGAGCAGGCGCCGGCTGAGCCGGTTGCTCGGGCGCGGGTGTCTCGGCCGCCGGCTGGGCGGCCTCAGGGGCGGTGGGTTGGTCGCCGGGAGCGTCCTCGTTCACGGCAGGCGCCTCACCGATGGGCTGGACGGCCACCGGAGCGATGCCTGCTGGCGTGGCGTCATCCACTCCGATCGCGGTCACGTCCCCCACCGCAACGGGTGCGGACACCTCAGGATTGTCATCGGACGGGGTCGCACCCGCGGCAGACACCTGCCACCCAGTCGACACCATGGCGGTCAGCATCGACACGCTCACAAAGACACCAAATACACGATGCGAAATCTTCACAACTCCCCCTTGGAGAACACTGCGTTGTAGTTGTAATGCAAAACTCCCAATAGTCGTTTTGCATGTACTCGGGCAAGAGTGGATATGCGAAAAGACGCTAGACTCCCCAGCCGAGCTGATTCACACGCTATTCCCCATTGGAACTAATGTCAACCACGATTATTCTTTCTTTAATTAATCATCGTCAATTCGATATAGCACAGTCAAGAAACAGGCGGAGCAACCCTCACTCACACGGCTCTCGCCAGGGTGTTTCAGGACGGTTCTAGCTTGTAGCTAGCATGTGGATATGATATACGAAGGATAATTCATACCTATCACCAAGGAAACCAGACATGCTCTTTCAGCCTATTGTTCATCATCTATTCGCAACATAACTTATTGTGCTATTCGGAATATGATGTGACGATTAATCAGATTTCATGGCGCTCCACGCACAGCGTCACCACCGTCCGCGGCAATGAGAGAATCTGTGCCGCGAAACTGGCTGCAAGTCATGGAAACAGGCGCCCCCGATGCCCGATGCCACCGATGTCCCCGATGCCCCCTATACCCCCTCCCCGTACTGTCCCACCCACCCATGACACCACGAGGTCCCGCCCAATCTAGGCGGGACCTCGTGGGTTGAGGCAAGCGTCAGTTGCCTCGACGCCTCCGACTCGCGATAGCGAAGACTGCGACTCCGGCGAGGACCAACAGTCCTGCCAGGAGACCTGCGGCGCCCGGCGTCCCGCTCTCCACGGATCCACCCGTCGTGATCTTGCCCTCCGGGACCGGGGTCACGGGCGGCTCGATGTACGGCTCGGGCGGCGGGGTGCTGGTCACCGTCGTCACCACCGTGGACGGATCCGAGGTGACGATCCCATCCTTCGCGAAGGGGTCCTCGATGGGCAACACCGTGGCCGCCTTCACAGCCAGGGCCGCTGTGGCCACAGCCGTGTTGGAGACCGTCCCAGTGACCGCGTCCTCGTCCACCGTCGTGTAGGTGGCCCCTGCGCACACGATCTGCTTCCCAGGCGAGAACACCACATCCGTCAGATCCGCCGGCAGACGATCCATCAGACAGGTCAGGCCGGACAGGTCCACCGTGGCGCCATGGCCCGTGAACGCGGACTCGACCACGGCCACATTCGTCAACGTGATGTTCCCGGTGTTCGTCAGGGTGAAGGTGTACGCGATGGGATCGCCAGCCGTGACGGCGTCCTGATCGACGCTCTTGACCAACGTCACCTGCGGATGCTGGTCGATGACCACCGGCGGGGACTCCTCAGGCTCCGACGGGACGACCACATCCTCAGGATCCGAGCCCTTCGCGATGGCGACGTTGGTGATCACACCCGTGTCGACATCCATCTGCACCACCTGGTACGTCGCCGTGCACGTCACCTGCTCGCCAGGCAGCAACGTCGTCGTGGGGCACGGCCGCTGATCCAACGACCCGTACCCGCTGAAGTCAGTCTCCTCGATGGAGATGCCCTTCATCGTCACGTTCCCGGCGTTCGTCACCAGGTACGAGAAGGTCACGGTGTCGCCCAGGGCCGCCGTCGTCTTGTCGACGGTCTTGACCAGCGACAGGGCCGGCTGCTGATACCCGCTCAGATCGGTCAGGCTCGACGCGTCGGCTTCCACAGGATCACCCTGCGGATCGACACCGGTCGCCGTGGCGTGGTTGATCACCACTCCTGCGTCGATGTCGCCCTGCGTCAGAGCGTACGTACCCTGGCACACGGCCTGCTCGCCCGGATCCAGTTTCGTCGGAGCACACGTCACGCCCGCCACCATGGGATCGGTGACAGCGATCTGACTGATCGTCACCGGACCCGTGTTGGTCACGACGAAGCGGTAATCCAGCATGTCACCGGCCTGCAGCGGGCTGTGGGCATCCGGGCTCACCGTGCCCGACTTCACCATGGACAGCGCCGCGCTGTCGGGGTTCCTCGGAATATCCGCCCTCGCGTCATTCGACGGGACGTCGTCGTTGTTGGGCGTCGTCGCCGTGGCGAACGCCACATTAGACAATATTCCGGCATTCACGTCGGTCTGCGTGACGACGTACGTCGCCGTGCAGGTGACGGTCTCCCCAGGAAGGAACTGGCCTTGCGGGCAGTCCGCGGTCGACATGGTCCCGGCGCCGGTGAAGTCCCTCTCGTGGATCACGACATCCGACATCGTCAGGTTCCCAGTGTTGGTCACGTCGAAGGTGTACATGACGGTCTCACCCAGGACCACCGTGTCGGCGTCCGCGGTCTTCACCAAGGAGATGGACGCCGATCCGGGGATCGGGACATCGGTCTGAGGAGAATCCCCAGGCACATCATCGCCCTTCGGGTCCGTGCCGTGGACGTACGCGACGTTCACCACATGGCCCGCGTCGATATCAGTCTGGGTGAGGGAGTACGTCCCGTGGCAGACGATCGTCGTGTCGCCGGGATCGAGGGTGGTGGCCCCACCGCAGTCGATGTCGGCGATCTTCGGATCGGTCACCACCAGATCCGTGAGGGTCACGTTGCCGGTGTTCGTCACCGTGAAGGTGTAGAGCACCTTGTCACCCACCGCGACAGGGGTATGCGCGCCCGGATCCAACACGCCTGCTTTCTGGATGTCCACGCCCGGGTTCTGGACCACATCCACGGTGGTCTCGTCCTCGCCTTGCGGGTCGTCGCCTGTGGGGCTGTGTCCCGTGACGATAGCGGCGTTGTCGATCTGCCCAGCATTCACATCGTCTTGCGTCACGGTGTACGTGGCCGTGCATTCCATGGACTCGTTCGCACCCAAGGAATCATGCGGACACACCGGGACGGGCGCCGTACCCGTACCCGAGAACGCGGTCTCCGACACGAGGATGTCACTGATCGTCACATTGCCCGTGTTCGTCACCAGGAACGTGTACGTGACCACATCACCCAACACGACCTCGGCCTTGTCCGCGGTCTTCACCAGGCTCACCGTGGCCTGCCTCGTCAACAGCACCGTCACACTCGACGGCTGGCTGCTCACCCGCACACCATCCGACCCCACCGCCGTGGCCGTCGCCGTGTTGTCCACACGACCCAGATCGATGTCATCCTGCGTCAAGGCGTACGTGCCCGTGCACGTCAACGTGTCGCCCGGACCCAGATCCGTGTCAGGACACGACACATCCGGAATCAACGAATCCAGAACCTCCACACCCGACACCGTCAACTTACCCGTGTTCGTCACCAGGAAG
>WQZD01000042.1 GCA_009780915.1 Propionibacteriaceae bacterium | reverse complement strand
TACGACACACCCAAATCACCACCCTGCCTTCCATCCAAGCCGAACAGGGTGCACAATGAGAACGACAAAGTGGCTCACTTTTCAACCGTCGAAAACGGCTCACTTTTCAACCGTCGCTGACAGGCGCATGACCGCATTCCGGTTCACGCCCAGCCGGAGGCCGATCTCAGCAAGCGGCACCCCTTCGGAACGCCAGGCCGTCAACTGAGCGTCTTCCTCGGCGGTCCACTTCTTCTTCGCGAACGTTGCCTTGGGGCGGCGTTGCACCTGCGGCACGGCTGGGGGCAGCAATGCAAACCATTGTTCGATTTTATGATACATTATTCCTTGGTCGTTATGGTATGGCCCCTGGGGTTCCTGATTGTTTGAGTAGAACAGACAGACCCCCACGCATTTACGCGTAGCGTCCCCCCTAGTGAATCCCCCCTTTAAGCGCTGTAGCAGGCTCTTGGAAGTTCTCAATGGACACACAAGGGAAACGAATATATGTGGGTTGGCCATTTAATCGCCTGTGGACCTTCGAGTAGCTCGGCCGCAAGGCGGCCGATAGGCCGCCGCGGGAACGACGTGCCAAGCACGGCGTTCGAGTCCCCTATGCTCCACAGATGATTGAGCCGAGAGGGTCAGCCTTGCCAGGTCAGATCTGCCGTTGGTTCAACCTCGCGGGCTTCCAGGCCAGGGCTGGTCAGCAACGCTTCGGCCAGCTCTCTCGTGCCGCCGATGAGAGTCGTGTCAAAGTCGACTTCGGTGGCTAGTACCCAGGCGTGGTCGTCTGGCCACAACAGCGACGGCGTACGGGTCAGGGGCGGATCGGCCCACAGCACTGACTCCTCCCAGTCGTCGGCGACCAGTTCCTCCAGGCTCAAGCGGGCAAGAAAATAGGACCGCTCCGGCAGTTCGAGTTTCGGCCCGTTCGCCACCTCCACGGGCAGAATGCCCGTGCCAGGTCGAGATTCTTCATCATGGAAGCGCCACATGGTGCGGCGCAACGCAGCCGACGCTCCTGACAGGACGTGTCCCAGGCCAGCAGTCACTTCTCGCCCACGTCTGGCAACACGGCTGTGTGGCTCGTCCAGTTCCGAGATATGTGATCTGATTACAAGATTCGTCCGGCCCTGGGATGACACCAAACCGCCCCAGCCCTCCCAGATGGCAGCCACTGCTGAGCCAGGTGTGGCTGTGTGCGAGGCCAAGATCGATACCACCTGGGACAAGTTCGGCATGAGCCCAACACAGGGTGGCTGATAGGTCCATCCGTTGGGCGCGGTCGCCGCTCCTACCGACCACGGGTCGCTGGCGCCTAGCAAGTTCGCGGACTGGGCCAGCGGCTGCATGGTCGTACCAAAGGCGGCCGCGACATCTGGCCGTTGTCACACGTGCTCGAGTGATGGCTTCTTGAGGTGTGATGTGGCTTCACGCGCCCATATATGACCGGATCGCCGCAAAAAGGCATCACTCGAGCACGTGGACAAACACGTCATGCCACAACCACCACCCGGATCTCCCCGCGCTCCGCATTAGGTGATATCTTTCATGGGTAATCACTTTCCACCAGGAGGCGACACTATGACAACGATCTGGAACCCTGTGCATGTGGGCACGATGAGCCTGCCGAACCGGTTGGCGATGGCGCCGATGACGCGCAGCCGCGCGAAGCCGGACGGCGACCCGGGGGACCTCGCCGCTCTGTACTACTCACAGCGCGCGTCGATGGGGTTGATCATCTCGGAGGGGACGCAGCCCAGCGACGACGGGCAGGGGTACATCCTGTCGCCCGGCATTTACCGGCCCAGCCATGTCGCCGGGTGGCGTACGGTCACCGACGCCGTCCACGCCGCGGGGGGCCGCATCGTCATCCAGTTGATGCACGCCGGACGCATGTCCCATCCGGACAACACCCCGCACCACCGCCCGGGCATGGCGCCCTCGGCCATCGCGCCGGGAGTGCCGATCTTCACGGCGACCGGGATGCAGGACATCCCCGTGCCCCACGCGCTGACCGAGTCCGAGATCGCCGCCACAGTGGACGACTTCCGCCACGCCGCCGCCTGCGCCATCGAGGCCGGGGCGGACGGGGTCGAGGTCCACGGCGCCAACGGGTACCTGCTCCACCAGTTCATCGCCGAGGGGTCCAACGTACGTACGGACACGTACGGCGGCAGTCCTCAGAACCGCGCCCGCATGACCATCGAGACGGTGTCCGCCGTCGCGGCCGAGATCGGGCCCCAGCGTACGGGGCTGCGTATTTCCCCTGGAAATCTGGGGAATGTGGGCATCGACGAGGGCGAGCACGGCAAGGATGTGTACCGGGCCATCCTCGGCGCGCTGGCGGGTACGGGGATGGCGTACCTCCATGTCGTCCACTCCGGCGACGACGCCTTCCTGGAAGAAATCCGGCGGGCCTGGCCAGGGGCGTTGCTCGTGAACCGGCCCGGGCGTCCGCTCGACAAGATCGACGCCGACATCAAGGCCGGTCTGGCCGATGTCGCCGCGGTGGGCGCCTGGGCGCTTGCCAACCCCGACCTGGTCGAGCGCCTGAAGCTCGGCGCGGACCTCAATCAGCCGGACCATACGACCTTCTTCGGCGGGGGCGCCCATGGCTACACCGACTATCCGACCTTGGATGGCCTGACCACGTGACGTGAGGATCCCGACGGACTCGACGACTCCCTTGATGGGGTGACAGTCGACCCGACCGCGCCACCCCGGGCTCTCGCGACTCGGGACTCCCATACACCGGACGCCACCCAGTCTCTCGCGGCCCGGGTCCCCACAACCTAGATTCCCACACCCCAGACACCACAACGAGGGACCAGACAACCTGTCCAGCCCCTCGTCGCGTCAGAGATTCGAACCTCAGCTAGGCACGTTGTTCGAGTACGTCATGTCGACATAATCGTCGGTCGAGATGGGGGTCGTGTACGTGATCGCCCCGGACCCCATCCACACCTGCTGCATCTTGTCGAGTTGATCGGGCAGCGGAGCGAGGTTGGGCAGCCAGGTGTCGAAGGGCGCCGCCTTCAGCGTCGCCACGTCCGACTTGGTCGCGGTCGCGATGATCTGGAGGTTGGCGTCATCGTTGACGGCGCCGTTCTGCAGATCCTTCGATCCCCGAGCCAGGGCATTGAAGAACTTCTGGGCGTACGGCGAACTCAGGAACTGACCACCGTAGAGGACACCCGTGCCCGAGTACCCCTTCGGCGGGACCGCGATGGACACGCCACCGTCGTTCATCGCGTTGAAGGAGTACGGCGCGGCGAGCAGCGCCGCGTCGATGCCACCGTTCTTCAGGGCGGTCGGCATGTCGGGGTTGGCGAGGTTGACGATGGTCACGTCGTTGAGCGTCAGGCCGGCCGTCTCCAGGGCGAGCGCGGTGATGAGGGCGCCCGTGCCCCCGGCCCCGCCCGCGGCGCCGATCTTCAGACCCTTGAGCTGGGCAACGGTCGTGATCGGGGGCTCGGCGACCAGGTGAGTGCCTGTCGCGTTCGGGTCGCCCGTCGAGACGGCCATCGAGCCGACCACCTTGATGTCGAGGCCCTGGCCGATCGCGTTGAACATCCCCGCCGAGAAGCCGGCCACGACCACGTCGAGCTTGCCCGTCGAAGCCAGCGGGATGGCGTCCTGGCCGGACGCGACGGTCTGGAGGTTGAGCTTGATGCCCTCGTCGGCGAAGTACCCCTTCGCGTCGGCGATGTACAGCGGCGCGAACATCGCCAGGTTCATGATGCCGACGTTGACCGTCTGCAGGGTGGCCGGGGCGCCTCCGCTGGAGGAGGATCCCGGATTCGATGCGCCCGACGAGCACCCGGCGAGCGCGAGGGCGGTCGCGGCGGCGACCACGGTTGTTATCCATCTGGTTTTCATGTGTTCCTCTTCTTTCTGAGAGTGTTTGCCCTGCGCCAGGGGACCACGGCGCGTTCGAGCAGGACGACGGCGCCGGTCAGGAGGGCGCCGAGGAGGGAGACGACGATCAGCCCGACGTACATCTGCGCGGGCTGGAAGAGCAGCCAGGAGTTCCAGATGAGGAAGCCGAGGCCCTGGTTGGAGGCCACGTACTCCACGGCCGTGATGACGATGACCCCCGACCCGGCCGCGACCTGCAGGCCGGTGAAGATCGACGGCATAGCGCCCGGCAGGAGGACGAAACGGAACAGCCGCCAGCCTGTGGCACGGTACGCCCGGGCGGCTTCGAGGATGCGCTCGTCGATCTGGACGACCCCCGCGACGGTGTTGATCTGGAGGACGAAGAACACCGAGATCGCCACCGACAGGATCTTGGGCGTCTCCGTCAGGCCGAAGATGAGCAGCAGCAATGGCAGTATCGCGATCTTGGGCAGGGCGTACAGGGCCGTGAACATCGGGCCGAGCGCGGCCCGTACCACCCGCGAGACCCCCATGAGCAGCCCGACGACGATCCCGGCGATCGATCCGGTCACGAAGCCGGTCAGCAGGCGCAGGAGGGTGGGGAGGAGGTTCGCCCACAACTGTCCGTTCGCGACCATGGTCGCGCCTTGGGACAGGATCCTCGTCGGCGGGGAGAACAGTCGCGCGTCGATCCACCCGAGGCGGGCCGCGGTCTCCCAGATGGCGAGCAGGACGATCGGGGTGAGGATCGACAGGAGCACGTCACGTTGCGCGAGGTGGCGGGAGTGGGCGTACTCCCTGGCGGAGGCGGCGTTGAGCGCCCGGCGTCTGGCGGCCAAGTCGCCGGAGGCGGACCATGTGCGCGTGGGGGTCTTCTTGGGGCTCATGAGAACTCCATCGACGCTCGTACCTCGTCCCGCAGCGCGTTCCAGATGTGCTGGCGCAGAGCCGCGAACTCAGGCGTCCCCTCCAGGTCGGCCGGGCGCGGTCGCGGGAAGGGTACGGTGATGATCTCCTTGACCCTCCCAGGGCGTGCCGACATGACCACGACGACATCGCCGAGCAGGAGGGCCTCCTCGATCTGGTGGGTGACCAGCACGACGGTCTTCTGGTCCGACTCCCACACGCGCAGCAACTGTTCCTGCATGAGCATGCGGGTCTGGGCGTCCAGGGCGCCGAGCGGCTCGTCCATGAGCAGGCTCGGGGAGCCGGTGGCGAAGGCGCGTGCGATGGCGATGCGCTGGCGCATGCCGCCGGAGAGCTGATGGGGGTAGGCGCCCTCGAAGCCAGTCAGGCCGATGCGCCCGATCCAGTCGTGGGCGATCTTCTCGCGTCGCGCTTTGCGTACCCCTGCCATGCGGACGCCGAAGGCGACATTGTCCAAGACGGTGAACCAGGGGAAGACCCCGTGCTCCTGGAAGACGAAGGCCGATTCGGGCACGTCGGTGGCGGCGAGGTTGGCGGTGACCGTCCCCAGGGTGGCCGTCTCCAGTCCGCCCAGGATGCGCAGCAAGGTGGATTTCCCGCATCCGGAGGGACCGACGATACACGTGAACGACCCTTCGCGCAGTTGCAGGGACACGTCATCGAGCGCGAGCACCTCGCCGGTGCGACCGGCGAACATCTTCGAGACGCCCTCCACGAGGAACGCCGGACGGATGCCGGATGAGATGACGGCCACTGGTGTCCCAACTGTTCGGTGACGGGCGTCCCATCCCCTGCGAGGACGCAGAAGCGGACAGGCCCGACATGGTGGGTACGAGCATAGTCCCCCTGCGGCGATGGATATTGGTGGCGTCGGACCGTGAGACTGGCGGACTTTAGGGCGCATCAGCGGGGCGGCCACCTCAGGACAGACCTAGCGGATTGTTCAAGCAACGATCCAAGACCGGAGCCTGGGCGGAATCATCGGCGATGTCGGCGAACGGGACCCGGCTGTCGTCTCCGGAGTACTCCGCACGTACGTCCTGACCCGTGAAACCTGCTGGCCGCAGCCCCGCGCGCACGAGGCAGTCGGCGATCAACTGGTCGACATCGGCCTTGTTCGGGTTCTGCCGCATGGAGAAGTACAGCGACGAGATCGGATAGTAGCCCGACTGGCTCTCACACGCCGACTCCACCGAGTCGAAGGCCGTCTGGGGCATCCCCGCAGGCTGCGTGATCGACATCCGACTGTACTCCATGAACTCGACCTGAGTGATGCCCGCGTCCGCCAGGCACGCCCTCATCGCCGCTTGCACCTCGACCACGTCCTCGGCCGTCAGGCCCGTGCCGCTGCACAGCATCTGTTTCGCCGTGTCGCTCACCACAGAGGATCGGTACGCCCTCTCCAGATCGTCGCGCCATGGACCCGAGAACTGCGCCTGGCCGTCCACGATCTCGCACATCGACACGGAGACAGTCGGTGGTTCAGGAGGTGTCGCCGCAGTGGAGCACCCGGCCACGCACCACCCCAGACACGCCACCACGACGAGGACTGCTCTCGCACGGAAGCGTCGCAGAATCATCGGGCCACCTGCTTTCACACGCCCAACCGGAGATGACCAGAATCGTTGCGCGTTCTCATCGAGATCGCGCCACCGCCCTGACGTGACACAGCATACTCATTTACCTTTCACCTCGTCGAGGGTACGGCGATCCCTGGGACGCCCGCCTGTCCGATGGGCGCCATGTGGATCCTGGCGGCGTGACCCCGAGGGGACGGCACCCAATGCCAGCGAATGGGTTCCACGCGGATCCCGGCGGCGTACAGTGAGAATCACCCCACACCCGATCGCACTCCGGCGACCCGCCCTGAGAGGACGCCTCATGACGACGCTTCACGACGACAGACCGCCCGATCCGACCGTGCGCCTTCCCGTTCCGGGGTACGACGTGACGTACATCAAACCCACTATCACAAGGGGAAACATCGACGTCGGCGAGTTCACGTACTACTCGGGGACTGACTTCGAGTCCCGCGTGACCCACCACTACGACTTCTACGGCGACCGTCTGATCATCGGGAAGTTCTGCCAGATCGCCTCCGGGGTCGAGTTCGTCATGAACGGCGCGAACCACCAGATGAGCGCCGCCTCGACCTTCCCCTTCTACATCTTTCCCGGCTGGGACCAGCAGGTCCCACCCCTGGAGGTGATGCCGACCAAGGGCGACACGGTGGTGGGCTCGGACGTGTGGATCGGGCAGGACGCGGTGATCCTCCCGGGGGTCCACATCGGCGACGGCGCGATGATCGGCGCCCGCGCGGTGGTGGGATCCGACGTGGACCCGTACACCATCACCGTCGGCAACCCCGCCCGACCCGTGCGCAAGCGCCTGCCCGAGGACCTCATCGACCTGTTGCTGGAAGTGCGATGGTGGGATCTGCCGATCGCTGAGATCAGGGCGTTGATCCCCGTCCTGACGAGCCCGGACCTCGATTGGGTACGCGAGGAGCTGCGCAGCATGTCGACGTCGAGTCGCGTCACGACCGCCTGAGACGTCTCGCTGGTGACACGTGGGACTCACGATGGCGCTCAAGGTACGGGAGGTGCGCCACCGGGGAGCCGCGGCCGTGGACCGAGCGTCCCGGGAGATGCTCGATTGGGTGAATCTTCGTTCATTCCCATGATCGAGTGACACGATTTTGCGGCCACCGAGCCGTGCACCGGCACGAAAACTGTAAAGTTGATGTCACTCGATCATGGGAGTGAACGGATCATGTGGCCCACCCCCGGGACGGCGAGGGAGGAGATCTGTGGACGTGTCGACGCCGGAAGTCCGGCTTCTGATCGGCGACGCCGCCTTCGTCGTCTGCTGCGCGTTCTATCTCGTCTGGTGGATCATACGCTTCCATCCGAGCCACCCCGCCACGGGACCTCGGGTGGGCTGGGTGCTGATCCCGGCCATCGTGGCGGGCCTGACGGGGGTCGGGTCCATCATGTGGGGGATCTCGTCCATGAGCGGCGACCGCTGGATCCCGACCTGGATGATCATCGTGGGGTGGGTCCTCCTCCTCGTCGTCCTCGCCGTGGGCACTCGTCAGCTCTTCGATCGGCCGGTCACCTCGGAACTGCCCCTGATCACCGGGTGGGGGGCCTTGGCTCTCGCCCAAGTCAGCGCACTCACCGGGGAGGGGCTGTTCGCACGCCCGACCGCATGGTGGTTCGTGATCCTGGCCATCGCCACGGTCGTCGGGTCCCTGGTCTGCTACGTGGCGTACTATCGCCTGCGTCCCTGGCCCAGCTACATCGACGGGATGATCCCGCTCATCCTCACCGGCGGATGGATGAGCGCCCTGTCCGTGGGCATGGTCGTCGCGGCGGGCTGAACTCGGCGCGCTGAGATGGACGAGCACCCCAGGCGCTGCGCGCGCCAGCCGGTACACTGGTCTTCTCAGCCACCCACGAGTGAGGAGCACATCACGCGCATCCAGATTCTCTACACCGGCGGCACAGTGGGAATGGTTGATTCACCACGAGGATTAGTGCTGAGTCCCGACCTGCCCTCCCGGCTGGAGAAGCTCCTGGCGGACACCGACCTGACCTGCTCGGTCACCCATTTGGAGCGGCTGATCGACTCCTCCAACTCCGTCCCCGAGGACTGGCAAGCCATCGTCGACGCTGTTCATGCTCACGCGGATGACGCCGACGCCTTCGTGGTCGTCCACGGCACGGACACCATGGCGTACGCGACGGCGGCCCTGTCGTACGCCCTGACCGGCATCCGCCAGCCGGTGGTCGTCACGGGCGCGCAACTCCCCCTGGCGTCCGTCGGGTCAGACGCGCCGGCCAACATCATCAGCGCCGTACGCGCCGCAGCGTCCCCGCGATCCCACGGCGTCTCACTCTTCTTCGGCTCCTCCCTGCTCGCCGGCAACCGTGCGAGCAAGGTGTCTTCGTGGTCGAACGAGGGGTTCACAAGCCCGAACCAACCACCGTTGGCCCGCATCGGAACGACGTGGCACTGGAACCCCGCGCCCGACGCCGGGTGCGGGTGGCCCGACCCGCGCCGGTACGAGCGCCAGGACGTGATGGTCATCGACATGTGCCCCGGAATCACGGCCCGACGGCTTCAGGCCATGCTCGACCCGGCGCCGACCGCAGTGATCATCCGGGCGTACGGGGTCGGCGGAGTCCCCTCCGACGAGCCGGGGCTGATCCGCGTGATCCAGGACTTGGTGGCCGACGATGTGCCCGTGGTCGTCGCGTCGCAATGCCTGCAGGCTGACGTCCAATTGGGGTACTACGAGACCGGCCGGGCGCTCCGAGAAGTCGGCGCCGTGGGCTGCGCGGACATGACTGTCGAGGCGGCGTACGCGAAAACCGTCTTCCTGCTCTCACAGGGCCTGGCGGGCGCCGACCTCGCGGCCTGGATCGGCGTCAACATCGCGGGCGAACTGACCGAGACCACGCCCGGGGACCCCGACCACTGACCCGCGCCCTGTCACGGGGGCACGAACTGTCCTCCAGACCCCGAAAACCGACAGTTGACGCCCCCGCAAAAACCCAGGGGGCACGAACTGCTCCCCGCAACCCTGAAATCAACAGTTCGCGCCCCCCGGATTCTGGCGGGGGCGCGAACCGTGGTTTCCTAGTCCGAAAAGCACGGTTCGCGCCCCCAAGAGTGCTAGTGCACGGTTCACGCCCCCCTGAGGAGTGCTGGCATGTGGCGGAATCGCGAACCGTCCATGAATCCCCCGCCCGAAGTCCATGGGTGGGGTGGGGTGGTACGTCCTGGGGGTTGGTCGACCAAATCGCGAATGCGATTTTGTCGATCCCACAGTGAGCAAGGTGGTACCCTCCGGGACCACCGCCGCGAACGACCCCAGGG
>WQZD01000041.1 GCA_009780915.1 Propionibacteriaceae bacterium | reverse complement strand
GTCACACCCGTCAACGTCGTCGTACCCGTGTTAGTCACCTGGAAGTGATACGTCACCTGATCACCAGCCACCAGCATCACACCAGGATCCGTGAAGTCCAACGGATCACCCGTCCCAGGATCGACGATCACACCCGTCTTCGACAACTCAACCTTCGAGACCAACACCGTCGCCTGGTCCGCGGCCGACTCCACCGTGTCACCGGCCTCGTCCGTGCCCGTCGCCGTCGCATGGTTCGTGAACGACCCGGTGTCCAGATCGCCCTGGACCACGACGTACGTGGCCGTGCAATCCTCGGACGCCTCCGGCGCCAGGGTGGCGACTGGGCAGTGCAGACCCTGCAGCCCATCGGGGTTCTTCCCATCGAAAGCCCCCTCGGCGATCGCCACATCATGGATCGTCACGTTGCCATCATTGGTCACATGGAAGGTGTACGTCACCTGCTGACCCACCTCGACCACCGACACCGGATCAGCAGACTTCGTCACCGCTAGACTCGCGGCCTCCGTGATCGTCACATCGGCCCAGGCCGGATCGCTCGGAACAGTATGACCAGCCGGATCCGCGCCCGACGCCGTCACCGTGTTATGCACCACACCATGATCCACATCCGTCTGCGTGAGCGTGTACGTGGCCGTGCAGGTCGCCACATCACCCGGGGCCAACGACAGGGGCGACGGCGCCGTCGCGCCATGCAGCTGACATGCGCCCGGACCAGTCCACGTGCCTGTGCCCGTGAACCCAGCCGTGGTCGCCGACCAGGCGCCGAACGCCACCGACGGATCCGAGAACCGCACAGTGCTCACTGTCACGTTCCCCGTGTTCTTCACCGTGAACGTGTACGTCACCGTGTCGCCCGCCGCAGTCGCGGTCGCCGGATCCACCACCTTGGTCACCGTCAGCGCCGGGGCGGCCGTGATCGTCACATCCGCCTCGTCCTTATTGCTCGGAACCGTGTGGCCCGCCGGGTCCTCACCTGACGCCTGAGCCCTGTTCCACACATGACCGGCATCCACATCGTCCTGCGTCACCGCATACGTCGCCACGCACGTCACCGACGCCTGCGGCGCCAATCGCACGGCCGACAACGCGATCGTGTCCGTGGGATCAGCGCCCACATAACAATCCGTCGGACCAGTCCACGTACCCGTGCCCGTGAACCCGAGCATCCCCGTGGCCCACGTCGTCGCGCTCACACTCGACACCGTGGGATCCGTGATCGACAAACCGTCCAGCGTCACATTGCCGGTGTTGGTGATCATGAACGTGTACGCCACATGGTCGCCAGCCGCCGACGCCGTGGACGGCGTCACATCCTTCACCAACTCCATGGACGGGGAAGGCGTCATCGTCACCATCGCGGTCGCCGCGTCCGAGTCCACCGGCTCACCCTTCGGATCCGTGCCCGTCGCGGTCACAGTGTTCCATACCACACCATTGTCCACATCCGTCTGCGTGAGTTCGTAGCCCGCGAGACAGGTCGCGACATCACCCGGCGCCAAGGACACAGGCAGCATCATCGGCGGACCGGTCGGGTCATTGAGATAGCACGCCCATGTCAGGGAATCCGACAGGCCGTCCGACCCTGTGAAGCCAGCCGTGGTCGCCGACCATGCCGCCAGGCTCACCTGCGGATCATTGAAGACGACGCCGCTCACCGTCACGTTCCCGGTGTTCTCCACTGTGAACGTGTAATACACCATAGTTCCAGCCGTCGTGGCCGTCGTCCGACTCGCGGCCTTCGTCACATGCAGGCTCGCCGCCTCTGTGATCGTCACATCCGCCCGGGCCGGATCGCTCGCCACCGAGTGGCCCGCCGGATCCGTGCCCGACGCCGTCACGACATTGATCACCGATCCGCGATCCGCGTCCGGCTGCGTGACCGTATAGCTGGCCGTACACGTCACCACGTCACCCGGATGCAGTGTCGCAGGCAGGTGCACCGTCGTGTGGGCCGCGTCATTGAGCTGGCAGTCGGTCGGACCCGTCCACGTGCCCGTGCCCGTGAACCCGACGGTCCCGGACACCCAGGTCGACGCATCGACTGTGTCGTCATGGAAGTTGACACCCGTGAGAGTCACATTTCCCGTGTTCGTCACGGTGAATATGTACGCCACCGTGACGCCCTTGCCGTCCACCGACCCTGGGGTGACCGTCTTCGTGACCGCCAACTTCGGATCGGCCGTGGCTTGGATGCTCAGGCTGTCGTCACCGGTGACGGTCGTGCCACTCTCGTCCGTGCCGGACGCACGCGCGTAGTTGTCGAGCGAGCCGTGGTCGATGTCCTCCTGCTGGACGACGTATGTGGCCGTGCACACGGCGCTTTCCGTGGGATCCAACACCAACTCGGTATTAGGAGCAGTGCCCGTGTGGGCCCCAGTCGTGCCGTACGTACACGTGGGATTCAGCGTGAAGTGACCATGGACACCGGTGAAGCCTGCGAGCTCCGCGACACCCACGCCCGTCAGCGACACATTGCCGGTATTGGTGATCGTGAAGGCGTACTCGATCGTCGAGCCCACGGCGGGCAACGTCCCGTACGCCGTCAGCGTCGAAGCGACAGCCTGCTTGTCGAGGCTGATCGCCGGATGAGGCGGAATGTCGACGTCGGCCGTGGAATCGTTGGACGCGACGTCTCTCGGCTGGCACACAGTACCGTTCGTCGTGTACAGCGTCGTCTTCGCCGTGGCCTTCGCCGTGTTCGTGACACTGCCATTGATCGCGTCTTGCTGAGTCACGGCATACTGGATGGAGCATGTGGCATGGTCGCCGACCTGGAGCACCGCCGTGGGGCTGCCGCATGCGAAGGAGCTCGGAATACCGCCCGGCTGCCCGCCGAAGCCCGACTCGTCGATCATCACATTGTTCACCGGCGCCTTGCCGTTGTTCGTGACCGTGTAGTTGTAGGTGATCGTCTTCTCGTCGGTGGACAGGCTGGCGGTCTTCACCAAGTCCATGCCCGTGAGCGACAGGTCGTACTCGTACTTCGCCTCGGCGCTGTCGTAATCATTCGTGTTGGCGCCCTCACCGGTCGCGCCGAACACCAACGGAATCGTGCCCCCTCCAAGGATCTCGTCCTCGGTCGGCGTGTACGACACGTAGCAGTACGTCGGATCGCCATTGGAGGCGATGGCCGGCTGGCCTGATCCTGTGAACGGCCACGAGCACGGGGACCCATCGCCCTTGACCGGCGCAGTGAGTTCATTCGCCGTCTTGGTGGCGTCGACATCCCCGGTCACGGGATCGACGACCGAGCCCGTCAAGTCGAAGCCCTTCACAGCGGCGCACCCGGACACTGACTTGTCCAGGCTGATGGAGATCTGGATTCTGACACTGTCCCCTGTCTGCGGAGGCCAGCATTGCGGCTCTACCGTGAACGAGACGAGCAGGCACTCCTTGAGGGTCTTGTTCGCATCGAGCGCCTGGATGCCCTGGAGTCCGCCGGAACCCGGAGCCGTGACGATCGGGTTCACCGTGCCCCCACCGGGTTCGGTGATCGGAGGGATGACGCCCGTACCAGGATCCACGCCCGGCGCCGCCCCCAGGAGGACCGCCAGGCCACTGGAGGTCAGGACCATCAGCGTGCCGTCAGGGGCGGACGTGGGCGCCGCGACCGGCACCGTCCCCACCGCTTCGGCGGGCGCCTCCAGGGCCGAGGCGACGGAATCGTTCTGCGCGTCCTGGGAGGTCGTGGTCACGATCGGCTTAGGCAAGGCCGACGACTTCGCCGACGATGTCGCGGTCGCGACAGGAACCTGGGCGGCAGACTTCGCGGCGAAGTCGACAGCCAACGACAGGTCGGCCGACCCTTGGCTCCACGCCGTGTCCCGTACGTGCATCCCCTGCACGCACGCCGTCGAGGAGGTCCCATGGGCGGACGCCTCCGCCTTCGTGATGGTGTGCACACCCGTGCACTGCGTCATACCCTGGACACCCGTACCGGCATCCACACACGTCGCCGGCTTGTCCAGGTCCAGCCCCGACACGCCCAACGCCTTCACAGCGCCAAGCCTGTCGACCCGGACCATGAATGTGTAGTTGATCTTGTCCCCTGCCTTCACCTTGGCGTTCGCCGCCAGGGGCTGGCCCTTGCCGTTCGTCAGTTGGTACGACCATTGGGTCATCGACAGGTACTGCTGGCCCGCCTTCGGCGCCGGGACCGCACACGTCGACGGGACGTCGGGCGCCGACACCATCGGCACGCTCGACGCTTGGCGGGTCGTCCCGGAAGACGTCGCCTGTGCCGGGGTGACCGGTGTCACCGATGTGACTGGTGTGACCGGTGTGACCGGCACCACAGCCGCCTGCGGCGCGACCGGCGCCACGGGCGTGCTCGGCTCGGGCGCGGCAGAGACGCCTACGGGCGTCTGGGCTGCGGGCTGCTGAGCCACTGGTGTGGAGTCAGGCTGGTCCACCGAAGCGGGCGCCGGCTCCTCGGGCGCGGGTGTGTCGGCCGCCGGCGGGGCGGCCTCGGAAGCGCCGGGCCGGTCGCCTGGAGTGTCCTCAGCCGGGGCCGCGGGATCGGCCGACGCGGGCTCGGCCGACGCGGGATCGTCCACTGCGGGAGCGGCATCCTGCGGAGTGGTGACATCCACTCCGGTCGCCGTCGAATCCCCTGCCACTGCGGGCACGGACACCTCAGGATTGTCGTCGGACGGGCTCGCTCCTGCTGCGGCCACTTGCCATCCAGTCGACACCATTGCGGTCAACATTGACACGCTCACAAAGACGCCAAATATGCGATGCGAAATCTTCACAACTCCCCCTCGGAGTACACTGCGCTGTCATTTCCCACAAAACTTTTAATTTCTGTTTTGCATACGCTCGGACAGGGTCGATATGGCACAACACAAGGCTCCCCAGCCGAGTTAAAGTCCACATTATGCCTAATTGAAATAGATGTCAACGAGCACTCGTCGTGGCATCATTTCTCATCATCTATTCGATATCGCCCGAGAGGAAAAGAGGCAAGGCGGCCAGTCTCGCAATAGGGAGCGCTTGTGTATTTTGCGATTGTACGAGCTTGTCAGATGGCGATCATGGCGAGGATGGCAGGCGGACCATTTCGGGGGCCAAGACACAGGTAACTTTATACTTTACCTTTTTCTGATTTTCTATTTCACGCATGCGCCAATGCGTGCTGTTGGATATGATGTGATGATTAACCCCCATTCTCAACAAACTCCCAGAGGCCGCCGACGAATACCCGAAAAGCGGGCCTCAAGCGTGTCAGGAAGCTGTTCATCCATGCGTTCCGGCGTCTCGAAACCTATGTCTGCGACACTGGAACGGAACCGCTCTGCCGCCTGGGCCAGTGGTGAGCGTGGTCACCGTGTTCTCTACGAGGCTTCGCGCTCCATCTGCTCGAACAAAGAGGAATGAGCGAATGGAGAGACATCACATGGAGCGAGCGACGGGTCGGATCGTCAGAGAGGAAGCCCGGTGGGCTTCCGAACAGATCCGGCGCTGAGGCGGCGCGTGAGCGCCTTGCCGAAGCTGTATACCGGGTTCGATTCCCAGAGGGAGAGGAATGATCGAAGCGAATGGAGCGAGCGACGGGAATCGAACCCGCACTGTCAGCTTGGGAAGCTCCACTGTAACTACGGTTTTCAAGGCAATATACAGCCTGATTTTCAACTCACACGATATCTACGCGATTGACGACGACTCTAGTACGCCCCAGATCGGGCCACCGCACCTCACCACATCTCAATCGCACACCCGCCTAGGCGGCAATCTTCTCCTCGACAGTCCTGCGCAACCACTTGCTGACACTCATGTTGTCGCGTTGGGCCGCCTGCCGCACCTTCTCGGCTGTCGCTTCGCCGAGGACGACCTGGAAGCGTGGCGAGTGCTTCCCATCGCCGGACAGCGACTTGCCGCCTGGTGGCAGCCATGAGCGTGGCCGTCGGGCCCCCGTCATGGCTTCGCGCTCCATCTGCTCGAACAAGGCGGTCGTCGCCCGCTGCCCGTCGATGTAGCCTTCCTCATTGTTGGGATCGAATCGTCTGATGGTCATCTCTTTCTCCATCTCATAGGCATGGCGTGATAGGCGACGATGGCACGAGGTACCAGTGTGCGGGTGATGTGTTAAATCGATTCGGGCGTCATGCCGTTCTTCATGGCACTGTCCGTGAACATCAACTCCATAGAGCGAGTATATACTATATATAGATTCTTGGCGCGGTGGGCCTCAGGACTCGGGGGGCGGGACGGCGATCCTCAGGCTGCGTACGGATCGACGACGGCGATGCCGCACTCCACGAAATCCTTGATGTTGCGTGTGGCGAGGGTCGCTCCGACAACACGTGCCGTGGCTGCGATCTGCGCATCGAGCACGCCCATGGGTCGGCCAGCCGATCTACGGGACGCCATGATGGCGCCGTATGCGTCTGCTTCGGCGGCTCCGAACGGGAGGATCAGTCCCGCAGTCTCCATGAGGAAATGGGCGACAGACTCGACAAGCCTGCTTCTCTTGGCGCCGTCGGGCAGGATGGCTACGCCGAACATGATTTCCGCCCTCGTGATCGCGGTGATGCGCATGTCCTGGTCCGCGCTCGCCCGTTGCCACGCGAGGATGGTCGCGAGGTCGCGGTGCGAGGGGCTGATAAGGACTGAGGCGATGTTCGTGTCGAGGATGATCACACAAACACCTCACGAGGCTGCTCATCAACGCGTTCCGGTATCTCGAAGTCAAGGTCGGCGACACTGGCACGGAACCGCTCTGCCGCCTCTGCGAGTGTGGACGTGGGGCGCCGCCTGCCCGCGTCGCGTGCGGCCACCTGGAGGATGGAGCGAATCTCGGCTTCCAACGATCTGCCATGGTCGACAGCCCTATGCCTGAGCGCGCGCTGCGTCCCCTCGTCGAGACTGCGTACCGTGATGACCGATGCCATATCCCGCTCCCCTTCGTAGATGCCCAATGCCATCAGTATAGGAAATGCATGCATTGAAGGCAAGGCCTTCGGTTAGATCCGGCGCTGACCCCCCGACCCTCAGGACTCGGGGGAGGCGGGACGGCGATCCTCAGCCCTGCGAAGCCAGCGCGTACCGTTGATGCGCACCTTGGCGAGTCATGCCAAGGAGAGATCCGATCAGTGCCCACGACGCTCCTTCATCATGAGCGGAAATGACAGCTTCCGTCAGTCTGGTCTCCGCGTCTGCCCGCTCTTGGATGGCATGCAGGAGCCGGTCCATGCCAGCCCTGCGTATGGTTGAAACGGGCGTTGGCCCCTCTCCGTTGTTCGCGTTCTCGATCCAGTCAGTGAGATCGTCTGTCATGTCAGCCATCATTCTCCGTGTCTGAGTCGAGGAACTCACGCGGCGTCATCACCTTGGGGAGGTCCAAGGCAAGGGTATGGAAGTCCATGTCGCCGGTGACGATGATATCCACCATATTCGTGATGGCCGCATCGAGGATAGGTTGATCATCGGGGTCGCGAATGACGACACCGGACTCCTCGGCCCGCACAAGTGTGTAGTCGAGCGAGCGCAGATACGAGTCCAACGCGCCACGTCTCTGCGGCCATTTGCGGTCGATCACGTCACGCAACTCGTCCTCGATCCAAGGGGTGAGGACGAGCTCATCGTTGGCTGTGACACGCAGTAACGCCCGTCCCGCTGCCCCGTCTGGGCTGAGGAGCGCCGACACGATGACGTTGGTGTCGACCAGGACTCGCCTCATGCCGAGAGGCTTTGCTTGCGTTCTGCACGGACTTGGGCAACGAATGCGTCAGCATCTTCGTCACACGTGAACCCGGCCTCGTCAGCGGCTCCCTGAAAAGCGCGTTGGGCTTCGAGCAACGCCATCACCTGCGGGCGAAGCACGACAATGTCTCCATACTCATTCGTCACAAACGCCACCTGATCGCCCGGCCTGGCCTTGAGCTGTGTACGGACACTCTTCGGCAACGTGATCTGTCCGTTAGCAGACAGTGTCGCAATATCCATGGCAAACCCCTCCGGGTTCTCTTGAGATTCCTTATTTCCAGTGTATCGCGAGAATGAACTCACAGTCAGCCACGGGCGACAGGGCTCGGGGGAGGCGGGGCGGCGATCCTCAGTCAGTGATGAGTCGCCAGACGCGCTGATGGGACATTCATCTCATGGTCCCCACTTCACGCATCGACGACCTCGATATGGAAGGAGTCCTCCGCGACATCGGCGACCCATGCGATGGGCTGTGTATCTGGAGAACTCCACGACCTGGCGGAAGAGAAAGCCAGACGCCAAGGTCTAGACACCCTGCACGCCGCTGGCATGAGAGACCCCGCCAAGCCACGCTTCGGGCGAATCCCACGAGGGGCCACCTGCCCCTTTTGCATCATGCTCGCCGGACGCGGATTCGTCTACTCATCCAATGAGGCCGCCGGGGGACTCAACCAGTACCACACGCACTGTGACTGCCAAATCGTTCCATCCTGGACGCACGGCACACCCATGCAGTCCAATATTTCCGGGTACAACCCGCAAACCTATCGGGACATGTTGGACGTGGCCGACAATGACCCAGCAAGACTGGCAGAAATGATCCGCCGCGCCGCCGAGGACCAGCTAGGCACGCAACTCTTCGGCCACACCGTCGGAGAAGGATCACCCACGCCCATCCGCTATGTGCCCACTGGGCCGGTTGGAAGGCGACCAGGGGCCAACCCTCAGACTCCGGTGACAGTGACTGAGTTACGCAAGAATGGAGCCATCGCCCCCACCGATGACCCGGACCAATACTTTGACTCATCAGGCCTGATGGCGGCACGGTGGCTCGAACTAATCGGCATACGATCAGTGTCCATACGCGACGGGATCATGAACGGCGTCAAAACACCTGATGGCCAGATAGTCGAGAGCGAAACAACGTGGGAAGCCAAGAGACCAGGAAATTAATGGAATATCGCGTGCATTCCGTGAAGCCAGACGCCAGTCACGCGTTCTTGTTCTAGATGGAAGACAGCTTGGCATTAACGGGGCAGGCGCACGAGTTGCCCTCGATCTGAATCTGGCCATGTGGGGAGAGGACTATACGGAAGTTGCCATCATCCTAGGAGGGGGAGAATCCTATGTATACTGGACCCATGTCTGAAGTGACCTTCTACACTGATCTGGATGTGGAAGTGGTGCGTGCTCGCCTTTCTGGGGTGATATTGACTGGCTTAATCGCTGTTGATCCGGCAGACGAGTTCATCGGAATGTCAACTGCCATCGATACCTACAACGATGGACCATCGCGACAAGAGCTTGAATCCCTTCTCGGAGTAAAACTGCATGTTCCAGACGAGTTGTCTTTCATGCCTGAGTGGGCTTCTCTTGAGAGACTTGTGCTGGCCAAATAGCCAAGGCGGTTAGCAAACCCCTCGCTGTTGTCTAGTCACCAGACCATTTTCTTGATCAGGACCTATCAGTCCTGATGTTGCGCCCTACCCGGGGGCTTATATCCGGGGTTTCATTCACCACCTACATCCGTACATGGATGGACTACGCCCTCGTGAGGGGGAGGAAGAAGCAGTCATGCCCGACATCACACCACCGGTGGACACACCACCGGCTGACACCCAGACCCCGCCAGCATCTGAATCACCGTGGACGCCACCGGCGTCTCAGCAGGATCTGGACCGGATCATCCAAGACCGGTTATCGAGGGAGCGTGCGAAGTACACCGACTATGAGGAGCTGAAGACCAAGGCCGGGGAGTACGACAAGCACGTCGCCGCGACACGGTCC
>WQZD01000040.1 GCA_009780915.1 Propionibacteriaceae bacterium | reverse complement strand
TTGCCGCAGCCGAACGCAACGGACTCCTCACACCAGACGCCTCACCGACACCGCCCCCGCCCAACCTCGACGAACCGCCATGTTGACCAAACACGAAAGTCCACCACCAGAGGGGACTTGACCATCCACTAACCAATCAGCGTAGCCTTGTGGCAGATCACCGTCCACGTGTCCACCGCTGTGGTGCACGACTTGTGACCGGATGCCCGATGTTCCCATGGCATCTCCTCTCCACCTGCAATTCTTGCTGACGCCACTGACATTTCTTGGACCAGTCAGTCGATAGCCGACCTCATGCCCATGAATCAGGTGCTCGAGGCCATTCGCGATCATGCTGTCGATCTGGTCACGTACGGCGGACTCCGGCCGGGCGGTGACCATGGCGTTATTCGAGGGGTGTTGTTGTTCTGATGGATCGGCTCACAGCATTCAATCTGGCAGGTTGAACCGAGAACATGTGCTCGCCCCGGTCTCTGATGTCTGGGAGGTCTGTCGTCGACCCCCATTTTCCGGATCCTGGCTGGCCAGCGCGGGACCTTGCCACAGGTCGACGGCGGTGACCGGCTGGGTCGCGGGCAGGCCATCCACCGCCTCCAACTGAAATCCGATCCAGTTGGAGCGTCACAGGCTAGGCGGTGGCGTCGGCTGCTCCCATTTCGTACGGCGAGACCTTTGAAGTAGCTGACTGTGTCCACGAACAATCCGGCCGACGTTGAGTGTCAGTCGGCCGGATTGGACGTGGGTACGGACGTCAGTACCGGACTTACATCACCTGGGATTGCAGGTATTCGTACAGGCCGTGCTTGCCGTCGGCGCCGCCGATGCCGGCCTGGCGCCAACCGGCGTGGAAGCCTTGGATTCCCTCGAGCCTGGCGTCTAGTCTCAGGAAGACGATCATGCGCCGTCGCGATCTGCTTCCATATGTCACACCCCGAGACAGATGACAGACGGAGAAATGTCAGTCGCTGTCGGTACGGTTGTGTCGTGGACCTGGCGTGGCGTTGGCGTCCGGCATAGTGAGGATGATGATGCATGAGGTGGAACGGCCAAGTGGCTATGACAGTCTGCTGAGCGATATTGTCGCGCTGGTGGAGCAGGCTCGCGCCGTTGTCTTGCGCAGCGTCAACACCGTCATGACTGCCGAACATTGGAGTGTGGGCCACCGGAGAGGATTCTCCAATCAGCGATTGGAGAATCCGGGCTGTCTACCATTCTCCAACCGGCGATTGGAGAATCAGCTGTCAGAGTGTCGGAGCCCGTGAGTATCATGGCACCCAGTCTTGACTCGCACGTGTGGGCAACGCTTTTCCCGCTGCCCTGGACAGCGTACGTCAGGCTCATGGCTGTCAAGGACGATCATGTCAGGGCCTTCTATGAGATGGAGGCGCTGCGCAACGGGTGGACGATCACCCAGTTGAAACGCCAGATTGCGTCCCAGCTCTACGAGCGCACTGCCTTGTCGCGCGACAAGGCGACGATGTTAGTACGCGGCCAGCGCGAAGCCGACCAGGCCGATCCTGAGCCACCCGTCAGCGCAGCATTCCGCGATCCGTTCATACTGGAGTTCTTGAACCTGAAGGACGAGTACTCCGAGACCGACCTAGAAGAAGCCTTGCTGGCCCATCTGGCCGACTTTCTCCTGGAGCTTGGCGATGACTTCGCCTTCGTTGGCAGGCAGCGCCGCCTCCGATTGGATGATACATGGTTCCGGGTCGATCTGGTTTTCTTTCACCGTCGGCTGCGCTGCTTGGTGTTGATCGAACTCAAGCAGGGCCGCTTTTCCTACGCCGACGCCGGGCAGATGACTCTCTACCTGAACTATGCGCGCGCCAACTGGGTGAAGGAAGGAGAGAATCCTCCTATCGGATTGATCCTGTGTGCTGAGAAAGGCGCGGACGAGGCTCATTACGCCCTTGACGGGCTGCCCAACCCCGTGCTCGCCGCCGAATACAAACTCGTGCTGCCCGACGTGGCCATCCTCGCCAACGAACTATCCCGCACCCGCGAGCAACTGGAGCAACGGTCATGACCAACAACTCCACGAACAATCCGGCCGACGTTGAGTGTCAGTCGGCCGGATTGGACGTGGGTTACGGACGTCAGTACCGGACGTACATCACCTGGGATTGCAGGTATTCGTACAGGCCGTGCTTGCCGTCGGCGCCGCCGATGCCGGACTGGCGCCAACCGGCGTGGAAGCCCTGGATCCCCTCGAAATGCTCGCGGTTGACGTAGGTCTCACCGAAGTTCAGGTCTTTCTGGGCCTGCATGACGGTGCCGACGTTGCGGGTGAAGATGGAGGATGTCAAGCCGTACTTGCAGTCGTTGGCCATGGCCATGACGTCGTCGTAGTCGTCCCACCGGATGATCGGCAGAACCGGCCCGAAAATCTCGTCCTGCACGATCTCCGAGGACTGTTGGGCGTCGGCGAGAATGGTGGGGGCGTAGAAGTACCCTTGGCCATGATCCTGGGGCGAGCCGCCGGTGACGACCTGCGCGCCAGCCGCTTTGGCCCGCTCGACCATGCCGTCGATCTTCTCCAGTTGGGCCTTGTCGATCTGGCTCGAGTACGCCACGGAACCGTCGGCGGGGTCGCCGAGCTTGGCGGCCTCGAACGCCGCCTTCAGCTTGGAGACGAACTCGTCATAGATGTCGGCGTGGACGTACGCCCGCTCGGCGCAGTTGCACACTTGGCCCGAGAAGATCAGGCGCGAGTCGGCGACGCCCTTCACGGCGAGGTCGATGTCGGCGTCCGGGAAGACGATCGCCGGGGCTTTGCCGCCCAGTTCGAGGGAGGTCTTCATGATCTTGCTGGCCGAGTTCTTGATGATCTCGACGCCTGCGTCGACCGAGCCGGTGAGGGACACCATGTCGGACAATGGGTGCTTCACCAGGGCGTTGCCCAGGGTCGAGCCGCCGCCGGCCACGAAGTTCAGGACGCCAGGGGGCAGGCCCAGCTTGTCGACCAATTCGGCGAAACGCAACGTCAGCAGAGGCGTGGTCGAGCTGGGCTTGATCACCGTCGTGCAACCCGTGAGCAGGGACGGTGCGACCTTGCGGGCCATGACGAAGAACGGGAAGTTCCATGGGCAGATGCCCACGACGACGCCGATCGGCTTCTGGAAGAGGAAGATGTTCTCGCGGGCGTCGTCCGAGTTGATGATCTCGCCCTCGTAGATGCGGGCCCACCCGGCGTAGTAATCAAAGTACGTCGCCGTCACATCGATCTCGACCTGGGCCAGACCGGCCACCTTGGCCTGCTCGTGCATCAACAACTGTGCCAGTTCGACCCGATTGTCACGGATGGCCTGGGCCATCCCTTTCAAGGCTTCGGCGCGGGTCACCGGTGACAGCTTCGCCCAAGCCGGCTGTGCCTTCTTGGCCGCAGTCAACGCTTGGTCCGCTTCTTTCTCGCCGCCCTTGGCGGCAAGCCCGATGATCGTGTTGGTAAAGGGGTTCTCTACCTCGATGTACTCACTGGCAGGCTGAAACTTCCCGTCAATGTAACTCTGGTAGCGTTTGATATCTTCCATGGTGTTCCTTAGATGGTGTGTCCATTGCTGATGCCACTTCCAGGTGGTGGACGTCCCAAACGGTCGGTCTGTCTCGGGAGGGATGGAACGGGTTGGGCCAGCGCCTCGCCGACGGCATCGGCCACGATGTGGACGACACTGTCCGTTCCCTCACCTGTCAGATGGCGTTCATCGATGTACGACCACTTTCGAAGCTATACATTAGTTATAATGATTGTATCAGAATCGATTGGTCGACGATTGTCAAAACATGGTGTGACAAGGCGGCGGAAGGCAGTTCCGCAACGCACCTCTACTACTTATTTCCACGAGTTGGATGCCCGTGATTCCGGCGGAAGGAGCCGATGTGAATCAACCAGGGAAGGGTATGCGGGTCGGGCTGTTCGCGACCTGCGTCAACGACATCATGTTTCCGTCGGCGCCTAAGGCGGTCGCGACGATCCTGGAGCGTCTGGGCTGCGAGGTCATCTTCCCAACAGCGCAAACGTGTTGCGGTCAGATGTTCACCAACACTGGATACTTCTCGGCCGGGTTGGCGACGGTGAGGACGTACGTCGAGGCGTTCGACGGTTTCGATTACGTCGTCTCACCGTCCGCGTCGTGCATCGGCTCGGTGAGAGAGCAGCACCCGATGCTGGCCGAGCAGGGGACGGGATCGACGCACGCGAGTCGCCATGATAGGGCGTTGCTCCAGCGGGCGCGGCGCCTGGCCGAGCGGTCGTACGATCTGAGCGAGTTCCTGATCGACATCCTTGGAGTCGTCGACGTCGGCGCCGTCTTCCCGCATAAGGTGACGTACCACCCGACGTGCCACTCCTTGCGCGTGGCCCATGTCGGCGATCGTCCGCTGCGACTCCTGCGGGCGGTCCGCGGGCTGCAGTTGATCGATCTGCCTGACGCCTACACGTGTTGCGGTTTCGGGGGGACGTTCTGCGTCAAGAATCCAGACGTGTCGGTGGCCATGGCGTCAGCCAAAGCCCACAACATCATCGCCACCGGCGCGGACTACGTGGTCGCCGGGGACAATGCCTGCCTGATGAACTTCGGCGGTTTGCTGCACCGTGACCGAGCGTCCGTCAAGCCGATCCATCTCGCCGAGATCCTCGCAGAAAGCCGGACATCATGAACGCGACCACCACTCGAGTCACCAGCCGGGACGCCGCCAGGTTGACGCCGGCGCCACCGCCGGGCCTCCTGGAGGACTCGCCCGTGTTCCCCATCGCCGCCAAACGTGAGTTGGCGAACTCGCAGTTGCGCAACAACCTGGCCCGGGCGACCGAGACGATCCGCACGAAACGGGCGATCAGAGTGGCGGAGGTCCCGCGGTGGGAGGATCTGCGTACGGCGGCTGAGGCGATCAAGAACGCGACGCTGCGCCACCTGGACGACTATCTGCTGCAGGCCGAGGCTAACCTGATCAAGGCCGGGGCGCACGTGCATTGGGCGCGCGACGCCGCCCAGGCCGATCAGATCGTCGTCGATCTGGTCAAGGCTTCTGGGGTGGACGAGATCGTCAAGGTCAAATCCATGGTGACCCAAGAGATCGAGATGAACGAAGCGCTCGAGGCGGCCGGTGTCGCCGCCTGGGAGACCGACTTGGCTGAGCTGATCGTCCAGCTGGGCCACGACCGTCCCAGCCATGTCTTGGTCCCGGCGATCCACCGCAACCGGGCGGAGATCCGGGACATCTTCGTGGAGGAGATGGGTCGGTACGGCACGCCCGCCCCCGATGGCCTCACCGATGACCCGGCCGAGCTGACGGCGGCCGCCCGACAGCACCTGCGCGACAAGTTCTTGCGTGCGAGGACCTCCACGTCCGGCGGCAACTTCCTGGTGGCCGACACGGGCACCCTGGTCGTCGTCGAGTCCGAAGGCAACGGACGGATGTGCGTGACGCTGCCAGACACCCTCATCTCGGTCGTGGGAATCGAGAAGGTGGTGCCGACGTTCGAGGATCTCGAAGTCTTCATGCAGTTGCTGCCTCGGTCGTCGACCGGCGAGCGGATGAATCCGTACACGTCGATGTGGACGGGTGTCACGCCCGGCGACGGGCCGCAGAATGTCCACGTCGTCTTGGTCGACAATGGTCGGACGAAGGCGTTGGCCGATCCGATCGGACGCCAAGCGTTGCGATGCATCCGCTGTTCGGCGTGCATGAATGTGTGCCCCATCTACGGGCACGTCGGCGGCCATGCGTACGGTTCCGTCTACCCGGGGCCGATCGGCATCATCCTGACGCCCCAACTGCGCGGCATGTCCGCGCCCGTGGACCGGTCCTTGCCGTACGCGTCCACCCTGTGCGGGGCCTGCGTCGACGTGTGCCCGGTGAAGATCAATTTCCCCGAGGTGATCGTCCATCTGCGCCACAAGGCCGCCGACCTGAAGAAGGCGGATCGCCGTCCGCACATGGAGACGCTCGTCATGGGCGTCGTCGGCTGGCTGTTCGGGCGCGAGTCGAGGTACACATGGGTGACGACGGCGTCTGGACTCGTCGGTCGCGTGTTGAAGGCGGGCCTGGACGGGCGCCAGAAGTTCTTCGGCTGGTTGCCCTGGCCGGCCACGCGGTGGAGCCAGGCCCGTGACCTGCCGATACCGGCCAGCCAGCCATTCCGACGACAATGGAAGAAGCGGTCGTCGTCGCCCGGCAGGACGCCCGAGGGCCTGTCGTCGCACGACCGGGACACGGAGGTCCGTCCATGAACGCGCGCGATGAGATCCTCAGACGGATACGGGCTGGGGTGAAGGACGTCAGAAGGGGCGCGCCGGTCGATGTGCCGTGGCGCTACGGGCAGCCGACGCCGATGGTGGATGTCGTCGGCCGGTTCGTCGAGCGTGTCGAGGACTACAAGGCGCGAGTCGAGAGGGTCGCGACGCCAGACGACGTGCCCGCCATGGTGGTGACCGTGCTCGCCGACGCCGGTGTCACGTCCGTGGTCGTGCCGACCGGTGTCGAAGACACGTGGCGCCAGGCGGTGGCCGCGGCTGGGATGCGTGTGGTGGTCGACGATCCGCCCGTCGGCAAAGCCGAGTTGAACGAGATCGGGGCGGTCGTCACGACGGCGAGCGTCGGCGTCGCCGAGACCGGCACCCTCGTGCTGAGCCACGGACCGGGCCAGGGGCGGCGAGTTCTCACCCTCCTGCCCGATGTCCATGCCTGCGTCATCCGCGCCGACGACGTGGTCTCGGATGTGCCTGAGGCGATCGCGCGTCTGCGTCCTGCCATCGACGAGCGTCGACCACTGACATGGATCTCAGGCGGCTCGGCCACCTCGGACATCGAACTCGCCCGAGTCGAGGGCGTCCACGGACCGAGGACGCTGCTGGTCATCGTGGTCGGGTGACACGCCTCACCCGAAGCGTCCCGCGAGGTAGTCGGCGGTGCGTGGGTCGACGGGCCTGGAGAACATGGTCGTCGTGTCCCGGTACTCGACGAGGCGGCCAGGCTGCCCGGCGCCGTCCACGGTGAAGAACGCGGTGGCGTCGGAGACCCGCTGCGCCTGTCCCATGTTGTGGGTGACGATCACCACGGTGTAGTCACGTCGTAGGTTGGCGATCAACTCCTCGATGGCGGCCGTGGAGATCGGGTCGAGCGCGGAGCACGGCTCGTCCATCAACAGCACATCGGGCTTGACGGCGATCGCCCGGGCGATGCAGAGTCGTTGCTGTTGTCCACCCGACAGGCTCCCGCCGGGCTTCGACAGGATCGCCTTCACCGGTTCCCACAGGTTCGCGGCCCGCAGGGACATCTCGACTAGGTCGTCGGCGTCGCTGCGGGAGAGGCGACGACCTTGGAGCCGGACGCCGACGAGGACGTTGTCGCGGATGGACATGGTCGGGAACGGGTTGGGGCGCTGGAACACCATGCCGACCCGGGACCGCACGGCGACCGGGTCGACGCGCCGGTCCAGCACCGACTCTCCGCCCAGTGTGATGGATCCCTCGACACGGGCGCCCGGGATCGTCTCGTGCATCCGGTTGATCGCGCGCAGCATGGTCGACTTCCCGCATCCGGACGGCCCGATGAACGCGGTCACGGCGCGTGGTTCGATGGTCATGCTCACCCCGCTCAGGGCTGTGAAGGACCCGTAGTACGCCGAGACGTCCGCAATCTCGATGCGTTGCGCGGCGATGCTCGTCCGCTCGCTGATGATGGTTGTTGTCATTGTCTATCTCACTTTCCTAGAGGACCACAGTCGTGCGGCGAGGTTCATCGCGAAGACCATGGCGATGAGGACGAGCGCCGCCGTCCACGCGCGGTTCTCGTACGCCACGTGGTCGCGTCCGGCGTTCTGCCACTGGCTGTAGATGAAGACGGGCAACGTGGCCATACGCCCGTCCGCGAGGTCATAGTTCATGGAGTCGGTGAAGCCGGCGACCAGGAGCAGCGGCGCCGTCTCGCCGACGATGCGGCACATGCCGAGCATGACCCCCGACACGAGTCCGGGCGCCGCCGTCGGCAGGACGACCCGCAGGATCGTGCGGTAGACGGGCGATCCGAGGGCCAGGGCGGCCTCGCGGAGGTCGGACGGGACGAGCCTCAGCATCTCCTCCGACGAGCGGACGACCACCGGAACCATGAGCACGCTCAAGGCGAGGGCCCCCGCCAGGCCGCTGCGCGCGCCAGGGCCCAGCAGGGCCGACAGCACGGCGTACGCGAAGAGCCCCGCGACGATCGACGGGATGCCCGTCATGACGTCCACGAGGAACGTGAGCGCCCGCGCCAGGGCGCCACGCCCGTACTCCACGAGGTAGACGGCGGCGGCGATGCCGATGGGCGCGGAGATGACGACGGCGGCGAGGGTGATCAGCAGGGTTCCGACGATGGCGTGGAGAGCGCCGCCACCCGCTCCGACGACGCCCCGCATGGAGGAGGTGAAGAACGTGGGGTCGAGCCGGCTCCAGCCTCGGGAGACGACGGTCACGACGAGCGACGCCAACGGCGCCAGCGCGATCAGGAACAGCCCGAGGATGAGCAGGTGGGCGACATGCGCTGTCACCCGACGAGGCAGGCTGATGGGTGGCAGCGAGGCGGGCCGCGCCGATATGTGGCTCATCAGGCCTCCTTCCTCGGTCGTGCGACGCGTCGGGCGACGGCGTTGACGACGAAGGTGATGGCGAACAGCACGAGTCCGAGCGCGATCAGCGCGCTCACCTGCATGCCGTGAGCCTCCGGGAAGTTCTGGGCGATGAACGCGGCTGTTGTGTTCGGATTGCTTGACGTGAGCACCTGGAGGCTGACCAGGCCGGGCGTGGCCGACAACACCATGGCGACGGCCATCGTCTCGCCGAGCGCGCGGCCCAGGGCGAGCATGCAGCCCGAGATCATCGCGGACCGTCCGTACGGCAACACGGCGAGTCGGATGACCTCCCACGGAGTCGACCCCAGCGCGATCGCCGCCTCACGCAGGGCCTGGGGCGTCTGCGTGAACGCCTCGCGGCACACGGACGCCATGATCGGCGTCATCATGATCGACAAGACGATCGCCGCCGTGAGGATCGTCCTCCCTGTCGCCGACGACTGGCCGGAGAAGAGGGGGAACCACCCCATCTTCGCGGAGAGCCAGGCGTACGGCCCCGCAAGCATCGGGGCCAGCACCATCAAGCCCCACAGGCCGAAGACCACCGATGGGACGGCCGCAAGGACGTCGACGACCGAGCCGAGCACGCGGGCGACCCTTCTGGGGGCGTACTCGCTCAGGAACAGGGCCACGCCCACCGAGATCGGCGCCGTCAACACGAGTGCGATGGCCGACGCCCATACCGAACCGAAGGCCAAGGGGCCAGCCAGGGCCCACAGGCTCGACGCGTTCTGCGGCAGTCCCGAGGCGGCCGTCCACGCCGGCCAGCCTTGAACCGTCAGGAACACGGTGACACCGCCGAGCGCGAGGATCACCACGCCCCCCGCCGCGACGGCCACACCGCGCGAGCCCGTCTCGAAGAATCGGGACACGCGTCGCCCACTCGAACCAAGGGTCCGGGTGGGCGACGCGGTCATATCGGAGAAGGCGATGGTCACTTGATGGCTCCGACGACGCTGGCGTCGCGTGCCGCCAGGGTCTGGGACAGGGGAGCGGAGCCGGCGTTCTGGGCGGCCGCCTGTTGGGCGGACGACGAGACGATGTGGCTCAGGTAGGCGTTCGCCAGCGCGCCGTCGTTCGGGTCGGCGTACTGGCTGCACGCGACCATGTAGCTGACGAGGACGAGCGGGTACGTGGTCGGGTCGGTGAGTGTGCGGTCGAGGTCGATCACCAGATCTGTCGACGCGCGTCCGGCGTCCATGGACGATGCCTCGACGGCGGCTGCCGCCGCCTGTGCCGAGTACGCCACCCAACTGCTGCCCACCTTGATCGACGCCTGGCCGAGGTCGCTGGCCTGGGAGGCGTCGAGGTAGCCGATGGCGCCGGTGGTCGCGCTGAGGGTCTCACGCACGCCCTGGGTGCCTTGTGCGGCTTCGCCCGCGAGATCCGACGGCCACGACTGGGCGGCGGGGTACGGCCATGCCGACGGCGCGGTCTGGGCCAGGTAGTCGGTGAAGTTCTCGGTCGTCCCCGAGGAGTCGGATCGGTGCACCGGGGTGATCGTCGTGCTCGGCAGCGTGACCCCCGGGTTCAGCGCCGCGATCGCCGGGTCGTCCCAGGTCTGGATCTGTCCTGTGAAGATATCCGCGATGGTGGACGAGTCGAGGTTGAGGGCGTCGATGCCCGTGAGGTGGAAGGCGACCGCGATGGGCGAGATGTAGACGGGGACCTCGACGAGGGTCGATCCCGTCGCGCAACTCGCGAAGGCGCCGCTGGCCTCAGCCGCCGTGTAGGGCACATCCGTGCCGGCCACCAGGTAGCCGCCCTGTGAGAAGTTCTGCTTGCCTGTGCCCGAGCCGGTGGCGTCGTAGTTGACGGTCACGTTCGGATTGGCGTTCTGGAATCCGGCGCGCCAGGCCTCCTGGGCGGCCGTCTGTGAGGTGGCCCCTCCTGCGTTCAGGGTGCCGGACAGCGACGTCCCGCCTGTGGTCGCAGCATCGGTCGTCGGGCTATTGCCGGCAGCTTCGTTGGCCGCGCAGCCACCAAGCCCCAGAGTGGCCGCGATCGCGGCCGTCATGATCAGTGCCACTGGCACTTTCTTGTTGAGATGAATCGTCTTCATGGCCACGACGCTACGCACGTCGGATTGCCAGCAGGTAGCGTCATGGTGAACGCCAGGGAAACACTGCGAGAATATATCGGATTCCGGCCAGGGGGAGGTGGGTCGTGGTGGCCGGTGACTGGCTGGGGATATTTCACAATTAATGGCTTCCCCCTGTCTGTGGGAGAGGAGCGAACCCTAGAATAATGAAATCCCCAAGATATCTTCAAGGTATCAATGAAAGGTGGGGAAGCCATCACAGGAGTCATCCAGGGAAGGAAGACAATGAATCGAAAACTAACGAAATATGTCAGCGGTGCGGCGATCGTCGCCGTCGTCACTATGGCGCTCGCTTCGGTCAGCGGCGTCGCGGAGGCTGCTCAGCCCGCCAAAGCGCCCGTCATGACTCCGTCCACCCCGGTCACTGTCACCTTGGTCGAGGGGCAGACCTACGCCTATGTTCTCAATGTGAAGCAGGCCAATCCTGGTCAGATGATGCTCGCTGAGAACGCTGTGCGTGACGCTGGTGGCAGTGTCGTGCAGTCGTGGC
>WQZD01000039.1 GCA_009780915.1 Propionibacteriaceae bacterium | reverse complement strand
GGTCGTCCCCGTGTTGGTCACCAGGAAGGAGTAACCGATCACATCCGACGTGGACACATACGCCGTCCGATCCGCCGTCTTCACAATCGAGATCCCCGACACCGGAGTCGTCACCGACGTCTGCGGGCTCGTCACCAGATCCCCATCCGGATCGGTCCCCGTCGCCGTCGCCGTGTTCACCACCGACCCATTCGTCAGGTCGGCCGCCGTGACCGTGTACTGGGCGGTGCACGTCGTCGACTGCCCGGGAGTCAGACCCGGCAGCACACACGAGATCGTCACACCCGCCGCCGTCAACATCGGATCGGTGACCACACCATTCGTCAGCGGCACGTTGCCATTGTTCTCCACCTCGAAGGAGTACGTGATCACATCCCCCACCTTCGACACCGTCGCCGGAGACGCGGTCTTCACCAGGTTGATCGTCGACACCCATACCGTCACCGTCGACGGGACTGAGACCACCTGCTTGCCAGAGGTGTCGGTCCCCGTCGCTGTCGCCGTGTTCACCACCGACCCCGCCGCGATGTCCGCCGCAGTCGGGGAGTACGCGGCCGTGCATGTCATCGACGCCCCCGCGTTCAGGGTCGTCGACGGGCAGGACACCACCACCGGCACCGTGGCGGACGAGAGCATCGGATCGTTCACCATCACCCCGGTCAGCACCGTGTCGCCCGTGTTGGTGACCTGGAAGGAGTACTGGATCACGTCCGTGCTGCTCACGACCGCGGTGCGGTTCGAGGTCTTCACCACGAGGATCCCCGACACTGGAGTCGTCACAGACGTCTGCGGGCTCGTCACCAGATCCCCATCAGGATCCGTGCCCGTCGCCGTCGCCGTGTTCACCACCGACCCATTCGTCAGATCGGCCGCCGTGACCGGGTACTCGGCCGTGCACGTCGTCGACTGGCCTGGAGTCAGGCCGGGCAGGGCGCACACGATGGGCACGCCGGCGGCTGTCAGCATCGGGTCGGTGATGACGCCATTCGTCAATGCGACCTGCCCATTGTTCGTGACCTTGAAGGTGTACGTGATCACGTCACCGACCTTCGACACCGTCGCCGGAGACGCGGTCTTCACCAGGTTGATCGTCGACACCCACACCGTCACCGTCGACGGCGTGCTCGTCACAGACGTGCCATAGGGGTCGGTCCCCGACGCGGTCGCGGTATTGGCCACCGATCCCGCGGCGATGTCCGTCGCGGTGGGGGTGTACGTGGCCGTGCACGTCATCGAGGCCCCGACCGCCAGAATCGTCGAGGGACAGGACGCGACCACAGGCGTGGAGGCGGACGAGAGCATGGGGTCGTTGACACCCACGCCGTTGAGCGTCGTGCTGCCCGTGTTCGAGACCAAGAAGGAGTACGTGATCGTGTCAGTGGTGTTCACGATGGCGGTGCGGTCAGCCGTCTTCACAATCGAGATTCCCGACACAGGGGTCGTGACCGTCGATGTCGCGCTGGTCACCGGATCCCCGGCCGAATCGGTCCCCTGTGCGGTCGCGGTGTTCACGATCTGCCCGTTGGTGATATCTGCCGCCGTGACCGTGTACGACGCCGTGCAGGTCGTCGACGCCCCAGCCGCCAGAGTGGTCACAGGGCACGAGACCGGGCCGACTTTCGTGTCAGTGACCCCGACCCCGGTCAGGGGGACCAAGCCAGTGTTGGTCACCAAGAAGGAATAGTTCACAGTGTCGCCCGCAGTGGTGACGCTTCGCTGGGAGGCGGACTTCGCCACGCTCAACGAGGGGGCCGGAACCATGGTGCCAGAGGTGTTGCTTGTCACCGTGCTCCCGCTGGGATCTTTTCCGGTCGCGGTGGCCGAGTTGGAGATTTGCTTCGCGACGGCATCCGTGGCGGTGACCTGGTAGGTGGCCGTGCAGGTCGTGTTGGCGCCCGGAGGCAGACTGCTCACCGGGCAGGAGGGCACAGGCGCCAGCCCCGTGCCGGTGAACGTCTGCTCAGCGACCGCCAGGTTCGTCACCGTCACATCGCCGGTGTTCGTCACCAGGAAGTAGTACGTCACGGTGCCGCCCACCGCCGGCATCACTTGCGCGTCTGTGGACTTCGTCAAGCTCAGGGAGGCGTCGGTCAGCGTCGTCACCTGCTGAGTGGCCGGGACGGAGTCGATCTGGTTTCCTTCAGGATCGATGCCGGTGGCGACAGCCGTGTTCGTCAGGGGTTTCGTCGTGTCCTTCGCGTAGTTGTCGACATCCGTCTGATTGACGACATAGGTCGCCTTGCACGTCGCCGAGCCGCCAGCGGGCAGAGTGAAGGCGCCGTTCGTCACCGACGAGCCCCCCATCGTGCAGGTGATGGTCGACAAGGCGCCGGATCCCGTGAAAGAGGCCCCCTCGGCCGTCGACGCCGCGTCGTTCCCGTCGAGCACGTCGACGTTCGTGAAGGGCTCCTCGCTGGGGTTGGAGACCGTGAGGGTGTAGGTCACCGTGTCGCCATCAGCCAGCCCCGAGGTCGGCGAGGCGGTCTTGGCCAGGGCCAGGGTGGGAGGCTGGACGACAAGGGTCGAGCCCTGTGGCGGGTTGAGACCGACCGAGGTGGTGATGTTCGTCGAGTCGTTCGTGTAGGTGCCTTCGTAGTCCGTGATCACATCGACGGTCGCCGTGCAGTACGCGGGGTCGCCGGCCAACAGGTTGCCAGTCACCGTGACCGACTTCCCGTCCGGAGAGGGCGTGACCACGCCCGAATCGCAGGTGGTCGTCCCCGACCCAGCCACGACGGTCAGACCGGGATCCAGGGTGTCAGTGAAAGACCAGCCGTCCTTCTCCCCCTTCTCCGAGGTGTTCGTGATAGTGAAGGTGATGGGGATCTCCACTCCAGCGTCCGTCGTGGCGGTCACGGAGTTGACATCCGTGCCGAAGGTCTTGTCGAGCGTGGGAGTGACGTCCAGGATCTGCGGAAGATCGAAGGCCACGTCATTGCCGCCTGACTCGGCGGTGGAGTTGTAGAGCTCCAGGCCCAGAGTCTGGGCGTCGGTGAGGAGAAGCGCCGGAGACTCGAATTTCGACACCCAGATCGGTGTGCTCTGGGCGCCCGTGTACGGCACAGCCGGAGAGTCGGCCGTCCCATCACACGGGTTCAGATTCGATTCCACTGCGGTCGGCGTCCCGTTGATGATGAGGCTCAAGGTCTCATTCGCGTCGAACCAGTTGCTCTTTTGAGTGGTGCCCGAGGCATCCTTGTTGCAATGGGACTCCGCGAAGTACGCCGAGAGCACGTAGTAATGCCCGGGCGTGGCGGTGATCAAGTCGCTCGGAGTCGCCAACTGGATACCAGCGTCCTGGGCGCCGGCGTTCGTCTGAGACGAGACGGCGTTGTTCGTCGCCGGCGTCACCGAGGAGCTCAGGTCGCCATTGGCCTGCTCGACCGTGCCCAAGGCCATCGCCATCTGCTGGAGGAAGTACCACGCCGGATGGGAGACGCCCGTCCCGGAGACCCCTCCGCCTCCCGAGCATCCCGCGTCGCCCGCAGGCCCGGTCGTGCCTCCGACCGTCGAGTTGAGGATCCATCCGTTGCACCCACCGTATGTGGTCCCCCACGCCTGGTCCGACGAGTACGTCGACTTGTCGGCGGCGGCCGACCCCGTGTAGCCCGACAAGGCGACCGGCAAGGACCCGGTCGCCGCGTTCTGGAAATCCTCATAGTAGACCGGCACAGGCGCCTGGGGGACCTGCGGCACAGCGACAGCAGGCTGTGGTGTCATGAGCGCCACGAGGGGCACGACGAGTGCCAAAGCCGATCCGAGAGCGATCCCGCGCATCGATCCCCGACGCGATGTGGGCTGAGAAGTCGCTTTACTGCTTACATTCGATAACATATCCGTCACCCATCCACCCGATAGCGCGCCGGCCTCCCTCCAGAGAAGACACACAGCGCCTTAATATGGTATTAATGTGAAATCCTACACCACATCATGAATGAGATATAGATATTGCGGGAGGGTGACGCCCCCCGTGACACGAGCCTCATGAGAAGTTTCTCAACCACGGGTAGACAGTAAAGCCCCCCGTGCACCCGGAAGAGCTCCCTTACCTTTGCTGCCTTCCGGCCCTGGAGGGGTTGGGGGAGGTACCGCCGCACGGGGGACCGGGAAGCAGTCTACCGTACGCCGTGGCCTGATCCGCCACCTGCCATGCGCGTCGGCTGTCCGAAGGGGGCCATCAAGCCCCGAGCCCCTGGCATCGGCCTCGTCATCGGCCTCGTCACCGGTTCACCGGCCTGCCAGCGACCGATCGCCCTGCCACAACTGCCAGTTCCATGCCGTCCACGGCGTGCCCACAGACGAGCGCTCGCGACTCATCTGGGCCAACGCGGCGCCAGCCTGCGCACGCAGTTCCGGGGAACTGGCCTGCTCCGACAACGTCGTGAGCGCCGGAAGAGAAGCGCTCGACAAGCCTTGGGAGAGGTACATCACATCCACGGTGGCCAGATCGCCGCTCAGATAGCGGTCGACGTCGTAGTCCGCGATGAGGGCGTCCGTGTTCGCCCACGCCAGTCCCAAGAAGGACACGAGCGAGATCAGGAGGACGGGGACGCCGACCCTGAACCGACGCACATGGCGGGCGCCGACGATCAGGAATACCGCGAACATCACGATCATGAACCACGTGGTGTACAGCCTCAGCCGCGTCAGGCCGAACATGTCGATGTACAGGATCATCTTCGAGATGGCGGTCGCGATCAACAGGAGGGTCAGCCCTGACAGGACGACGCCGAATATCCTCAGGACGCGTGGGTAGGCCCGGCCGTGGCGCTGGGCGACCACGTACGAGAACCCCACCACCGCCAGGTTGATCCCGGCCACCACCGTCAGTTCGAAGAAGCCTTGGCGGGCGTACTCCGCGTAGGTGTACTGGTGCGGCAGATGGGAGGCGAACGCCGAGAAGAGGTAGGCGCCCATCGCCGCGAAGAACACCACATAGATCAGACACAGCAGGGCCATGGGGGCGGCCAGTGCGACCGTGGCGATGGTGTGAGCGGCCCGGGCCGCCTCCCTCGTACGTGACTGAGTGAGCACACGGGCACGCCCCGGGTGGGCGTTGCCGTACAGGGACGCGAACCAGTAGACCGCCAGGGGGATCCCGAGGCTGAACTGCCAGAGGAACGTCCACGGGCTGACGCGGGTGAAGGAGTGGGCGACCGAGTCCATCCACGACTGGAACCCCGGGTCCGAGTTCATGAGCAGGACGACCACCACACCGATCAGGGGAAGCGCGACGAGCACGCCCACCACGGCGAAGACAATCTGGGACCCCTTCTTCCGTCCCCGGAGCTGGTGCCTCAGGCTCGCGCCCCAGGCGCCGAGGTTACCCACAGGCACGGGCAGGACCTGGTTGACAGCGTCGATCATCAGCCCCCCACTCGCGCCGACGGCCGTGCGGGCGACGTACCCGTGCCACGTCACGTACCCGAGGACGAGGAGCCCGCCGGCGATGACGTGGACGGGCGTGGTGTCGTACAAGGAGAAGGGGATCGCGCCGAGAAGGATCACCACAGCGCCGACGACGCCGCGCCAGCTCAGGCGCACCCGGGAGAGCTGGAAGTAGGCCACCGAGCACCCCAGGGCGACGACGAAGAAGAGGGTGACCCCGATGCCGGGGAAGAAGAGGCGGTTGTAGACCGAGCCTCCGTCCGAGGTGTGGGCGATGACTGTGCCGACCCTCGGCCACACCCAGTTCCAAGCCACGTAGCCGAGCAGAAGCGCCACGACGGCGAAGACCCCGTCGACGCGGTCGACCACATAGACCTTCCACCGCGGGGACGACATGCGCTGGTCACTCATGGCCTGCTCCGTCGGGGATGTAGGCGAGGATGTCGCCGGGTTGGCAGTCCAACTCCCGGCACAGCGCCTCCAGGGTGGAGAAACGAATGGCCTTCGCCTTGTTGTTCTTGAGGATCGAGAGGTTCGCGGGGGTGATCCCCACCCTGGCGGCCAACTCTCCGGCCGCCATCTTGCGAATGGCCATCATGACGTCGAGGTTCACAGTGATCGGCATGGTGCTCCTTCAGATGGTGAAGTCGGCGTCTTCTTTGAGGCTGCGCGCGGCGTCGATCACGTTCTTGATCACGCGCATGAGCAACCCCAAGAACCCGGCTACGAGCCCGAGGAAGATGAAGACGGGGCGGGGCGCGGCCACGACAGCCCCCACCGCGCACGCCGCCATGATGGCGAATCCACAGTAAGAGATGAGGCGCAGCCGTCGTACGGTGGCGGGGACGAAGACCTGGCCACGGCGGATGTCGGCGAGCAATCGGAGCAGGATCACCAGGGCCGCCAAGCCGAAGACCAGACAGGCGTAGAGGGGCCCGACGGCGTCGGTGACGAAATCATGGTCGAAGACCGTGCCCGGCACCTCGATCAGTCGCAAGATGGGGACGAGCAGGGGGACGCAGGCGACGCCCATGACGAGAGCGATCCACGTGACGACCAGGGAGAGGGTGGCCGATTGGCGGTAATCCCAAGGGCTATGTGTTGGCATGCCGCCATACTAGTCCGCGCTCTTATCGTTTTTCAATATATTTCTATTGCTATTCAGGAAATTCTTATCCTTGGGCGAGATGGAGTCAGGCGGTGAGGGCCACCGTGGCGATCGAGGTGAAGGTGTGCATCTCGTACACGCTCACCGTGTCGGCGGTGACCAGGTAGAACGAGTCCCCGATCCGCATGCCGCGGGCGACTCCCTGCGTGGCCACGGTGGGCGCGGCCTCGTAGGCGCCGGAGTACAAGGACAGCGTCGCCTTCTGGGTGAACTGCGATCCCGTCCAGGCGAAGACGAGGTAGTTCCATGTGTAGGTGGTGATGTACGCGCCCTCGGGCACGCTGCCCGAGTCGGACCATGCCATCGTGGGGAACCCGACCAGGTCGGCGTCCGTGTCCACGTACGCCGCCTTGTGGTCCTGCGAGACCTCGGTGGAGTCCGCGGCGACGGGGGTGGCCGCCACCTGTGTGACGTCCAGCGGGTCGGACACGTCGTACATGGACACCTTCAGGCCCGACGTCCGTCCCGACTCGTCGCCGTCGACGCCCACGCCGAGCAGCAGCGTGTCGGAGTACGGGTGCAGGTACGTCGAGAAACCGGGGATCTTCAGGGCCGACATCACGGTCGGCGCCTTCGGATCGGACACGTCCACGGCGAAGAGGGGATCGACCTGGCGGAAGGTGACGACGTAGGCGGTGTCTCCGGTGAAGCGCACCGACTGAATCGACTCGTTCGAGGCCAGCTGGGGGATCGAGCCGACGAGGTTCAGCGACGAGTCGAGGACCCATAGTCCCGCACAGGGCGCCCAGGAGGTCATGTCGTCGTTCCACGTGGTCGCCACCCGCAGATAGCCGTTGGACTCGTCGAGGGAGAACTGGTTGATCACCGTCCCCGCGACCGTGCCCTGGGCGTCGATCGACAAGGCGCCGGAGTTGAGCGACAGGCGCACGATGTCGGTGCGCGCTCCCTGGTAGGCGCCGTGCCCAGGGATGTCGATCGTCGGGGCGTCGGACGTGCTCCACCATTGCGACGAGGCGATGTACAGGTTGTCCGTGCTCATATAGACGGTGTCGCCCGCGCCCAGGACGGCTTGCTCGCTGGTCCTCGACCGCTGGGCGATGTCGGTGGCGGTCACGACCACGTACGACGCCGTGTCGACGCGCGGCATGATGACGATGTCACCGTACGGGACGGGAACAGGCCCTGAACCGGAGTCCACGAGGGGGACGAAAGTCGTCGGGTCCGTGGGCTGGATCCTCGTCGTGTCGACCGGGTAGCGGCTGATGAGGTAGAGCCGGTCGTCGTACACACGGGAGTCGACGTACGTCCCGGACTGGCTCAGGACGGAGTCGAGCGTGGGATGAGTCGGGTCGGAGATGTCGAAGAAGGCGGCTTTCAGCGTGCTGGCCTGCATGGAGATGTACTGCGGAGACATGGCCGACCAGGAGTCGGCGTCCGCCGTGAACCCGTGCAAGAAGACGATGAGGGTCGTGCCGTCGATCACCATGTCGGTGACCGCCCCGGTGAGGATCTCGCCCGAGGCGGTCAGCCCGGACGTGTCGATGGTGGCGACTTGGCGAGTCCCGGCGCCTGTCGCGGCGACCACAGCCACGGACCGGCCCTTGGCGATGTAGAGGTACGAGCCGTCGGTGATGGCGATGTCGGCCTCGCTGACGCCGGCCACTTGCTGGTTGGTCCTGGTGTAGGGGGACCAGGTTTGCGAGCCGGCGTCCTCGGCGAAAACTACGCCTCCTGCGGCTGGGGCCACCGGAAGACCCCTCGTGGCGAAGCTGTAGTTGATGGAGGATTGCGTCGACGTGGCCACGGCCCGGTAGACGTCCTGGTAGTCGCCCGCGTCCACCGCGTGCGTCACCGGCGTCGTGACCGGCGTGAGGACGGGTCGTTCGCGGGGGGCGATCGGGTACTCGGGACTCGCGCCCCACGGCGAGGTGGAGACGGACCCCACCACCATCGCGGCCGCCAGCACCACGGACGCCGCACCACCCGCGACGAGGGCGAGCGCTGGACGGCGATGCGCCCCAGGACGGGTCGAGCGCGTGGGGCCGGTGTTCTTCCGAGCCGTGACGGGCGTGGTCGTCTGGGGCGCCGCGGCAGGACGAGGCGCGTCTGCGGCGGGGTCGACAGGACGGGCCACGTCCCCAGCGGGGTCAGCGCGCAGGGCCTGATCGAGCCGGGCCACCAGGTCCGGGCTCGGTGTCAGCAACTCCTTCATCTGGTGGAACTGGTCGGAAAATTCATCCTGCTCAGACATGGGCATCCTCCTTGGCCATGGCCTCGCGAAGAGCCGTACGTCCCCGTGAGAGCCTCATCTTGACCGCGCCGGGCTCGATGCCCAACACGTCGGCGATCTGGTCGACCGCCATATCCTCGAGATAGAACAAGTGGATGACACTGCGATAGGTCTCCCCCAGGCCCGCCAGCGCGGCGAGGAGGTCGTCCAACTCCTCCTGGTCGAACCGGAAGGCCTCCGCTGGAGGATCGACCTCGGGCATGGGCCGCACCCGTGTGCGCCAGGAACTGCTCGACACCCGACGGGTGATGGTGAGGCTCGTCCTGATCAGCCATGCTTTGAGATGCTCCTCGTCATGGCACACAGGTTGTTTGCGATGATAGGCGAGGAACACCTCTTGGAAGCAGTCGTCCGCGTCAGGCCGGTTCTGCGTGTGCGTCACACAGATGGCGTACACCATGTCCTGGTACCGACCCACGACCTGCTCAGTGGTCGTCGAGGACGCATGACTGCCGACGGCTGTCGTCTCACACAGTGTCATAGCCATAGCCCTGCCCTCTCCGCCTCACCCTGCGCCGCATGCTGGTAGATGGTCATCATCTTGTCACAGATAACTCCGTTTTCGGCGGCGAAAGGTAACACGGTCTCACAGTGGATATCGAGCCTCCCCACACCTGCGATTCTCACGCGACGACCATGAGGAATGGTGCGCTGTTATTATCGGCCACGAAGGCGTACAGTATCGCCATGACAGTAAACTCTGCCGAGCGATTGTCCGCGCTCGTCCGTATTCCTACCGTGTCAGCGTTGATCGAAACCACGGGACTCGAACCCTTCGACGACCTGATCCGCACCCTCCAGGACTTCTACCCATTGACCCACGAGCACCTGGTCGTCGAGCGCGTCTCCGACCTGGGTCTCTTGTTCCGCTGGGTGGGGTCCGACGAGTCTCTCGCCTGCCAGCCTGTCGTGCTGATGGCCCACATGGACGTGGTGCCCGCCGACGAGGCCGACGCGTGGACCCATCCCCCCTTCGAGGGCGTCATCGCCAAGGATCGAGTCTGGGGCCGAGGGACCCTGGACGACAAGGGCGCGCTCGTCGTCATCTGCGAAGCGGTCGAGTCCCTGCTGGCGAGCGGGTTCACCCCGGCACGAGACGTCTACCTGGCTTTCAGCGGCAACGAGGAGATCTACGGGGACGGCGCGGCCACCATCGTCGCGACCTTGTCGGCCCGGGGGATCCGCCCGCACCTCGTCCTGGACGAGGGAGGTGCCGTGGTGGACGCGCCCCTGCCCTGGCTCACCGTGCAGGCCGCCATGGTCGGCGTGGGCGAGAAAGGGGCTATGACCCTGCGCTTGTCCACCCACGCCATGCCCGGCCACGCCTCGGCGCCGGACTCCATGACAGCGGTGTCGAGGATCGGGCGGGCCGTGGGACGCCTGACGGGCACCACCTTCCCCGCGCATCTGTCCCACTCCGCGATCGAGATGCTGACCGGCTTCCTGCCCCATGCGTCCGGCCTGGCGCAGACCATGTTGAGATCGCTCCTGCGGGCCCCCGCGCTCGCGGCGCCGGTGTTGGCGCGTATGGGTGGAGAGGCGGCAGCCCTCGTGCACACCACGGTCGCCCCCACCATGATCGAGGGCGGCACAGCCGCCAACGTCCTCCCCTCCCGGGCATCGGCGGTGGTGAATGTGCGCATCGCCGTCGGGGAGACCACGGCATCCGCGTTGGCCCGGATCCGGGAACGGATCGCCGATCCGCAGGTGACGATCACGATGGTGGAGGGGTGGGACCCCACCCCCGAGTCGCCGACGGACAACGCCCAGTTCGCCGCGATCCGTGACGCGGTCCAGGCCAGTTACCCCGGCGTGCTGACCGTGCCGCACATCGTCTTGGCGACAACGGACGCGCGCCACTTCCACTCCTGCTCCGACGCGGTGTACCGCTTCGCGCCCTTGGGAATGACCACTGCCCAACGTGCCTCCATCCACGGAGTCGACGAGTGGGTGGACATCGACTGCCTGGAACGCGGACAGGTCTTCCACGAACACCTCATCCGTACGACGGCAGGCGGGCCGGTTGTCGTGCCGGGTACGACGGCAGGCGGGTCGGTCGCTGCGCAGGGCGCGACGGCAGATGGGCCGGTCGTCCCGCAGGGCGCGACGGTGGACGCGGCGGGTGCGACGGCGGACGTGAACCCCCTGTCCGAGACGGCGGATCCGTCCGGGTCACCATCGTGGACCTCAGATGCGACAGACAAGTCTGAGACTGCGGTCGACTCCAGCGCCGCGATCATGCAGGGCGGCATGATCGAGACCGATGGCGGGGTGGAGACCGATGGCGGGGTCGAGCCAGTCGACATGGTCGGATCAGTCGGGATGGTCGGATCCGACGATGTGGTCGTGCCGATCGCCATGGTCGGATCAGTCGGGATGGTCGTGGACGATGGTGCGGCGGACGGCATGGTCGAGTCCGGCGATGTGCTGACCGACCGCATGGTCGATGCCAATGACATCGTCGAGAACAAGGTCCAACCGATCAGCATGGTTGAGGCGGTCGGCACAGTCGAGCCGGTCGGCATGGCAGGCGGCACGGTCGAGCCGGTCGGGATAGTCGATCAGGTCGGCATGGTCAAGGAAGATAGTGCAGCCGATGACATTGTCGAGCCCGGCGATGTGGCCGACAGCATGGCCAAGGGCCTGATCGAACCAGACAGCGTGGTCGAACCAGTCGGCTCGCTGGACGGCATGGTCAAACCGGTCGGAATGGTCGAACCAGTCGGCACGGCATACGACATGCTCGAATCAGCCGGAACGGTCGAGGACGATGGCGCAGCTGACGGCGTGGTCACGCCCGACAGCATGGCCGACGACGTGGCCGAGGCCAATGACATGGTCGAGAACATGGTCGAATCAGTCGGCACAGTCGAACCAGTCGGCACGGCATACGACATGCTCGAATCAGCCGGAACGGTCGAGGACGATGGTGCAGCTGACGGCGTGGTCACGCCCGACAGCATGATCGACGGCGTGCCCGAGGACCGCGTCGAACCAGACGGCGTGGTCGAGCCAGTCGGCGTGACAGACGGAACGATCGATCCGGTCAGCACGGTCGAACCCATCGTCACAGTCGAGCCACTCGGCTCGCTGGACGGCATAGTCGAACCGGTCGGAATGGTCGAATCAGTCGGCACAGTCGAACCAGTCGGCACGGCATACGACATGCTCGAATCAGCCGGAACGGTCGAGGACGATGGTGTAGCTGACGGCGTGGTCACGCCCGACAGCATGATCGACGGCGTGGCCGAGGGCCTGATCGAACCAGACGGCGTGGTCGAGCCAGTCGGCGTAGCAGACGGCATGATCGAACCCGACGATGCGGCCGAGTCCGACACGCGGGTCCCATCCGGCAGCACGGTCGACTCCGATGCCCATGTCATAGTCGACGCCATGCACGAGTCAGATCGCGAGATCGCACCCGGCGCCGCGATCGATCCCCCAACAGAAACCATGGCCCAGGACGCGCCCTGGATCATGGATGCGACCGTGCAGAACGCAGCGGAGTCCGACCTCGTACCCGAGTCCAACCTCATCCCCGAGCCCGTCCCCGTACCTGTGCTCGACCTCATGCCCGAGTCAGACCTTGTGTCCGAGGCTGTCCCCGTCCCCGAATCCGACCCCGTGCCAGCGCCCGACCTCGTGCCCCCGCCCCTGGCGGCACAGACCAGGGAACCCGCGTGGGACCAGGATGCCGACACCGCTTGGGCAGTCGACCCGATGGCCGGGGCCGACTTCCCATACCCCACCCCGACGATCACCGATCAGGCCGACCCCGGGCCGTACACCCCCACCACAGTACAAGCCGACCCCGGGCCATACCCCACCACCGCACAAGCCGACCCCGAGGCGTACACCCCCACTACCGCACAAGCCGACCCCGGGCCGTACGTCCAGACCATGGACGAGACAGACCCTCGCCAGGAGGCCGCCGGGGACGGCCGGCCTGACGTGGACGCCGACGTGATCCAGGACGTGTCCGCCGACGCGACGACTGTCCTTCCGGACCAGGCCGTCGAGACGCTGGCGGAGTCTGTCGAGCCGCATACGCAACAGTGGACCGTGGAGGAGCCGTCACAACCGGATGCGACGTCGACGGCGCAACCCGTCACGGAACCTGCGCCCGGCGACGGCGCCGACTCCACGCCCGACCAACCCTGGACGGCACACACCGAACCGGCGCCCGGCCCCGATCCCGTGCAGGAGTACGACGAGGACCCTCGGTTGTGGATTGACCCGGCTAGCCCCGACTATCCACCCGCGGCGAGTGTCGGCCCCCAACTCTTCTTCGACCCTCTGCCTGGGTACGCGCCGGTGGAGCAGACGTCCGCTCCGGAAGCCGTCGAGGACGCCGACATCGCCGACGCGGTGGAGCACCCGTGGGGCGAACTGGCATTCCCGCCCTCGTGGCCGTACGCCGCACCGCAGTCCCCGTCGGACGCTCAGTCGGTCGCCGTGCAGGAAGCGCCACAGTCCCTCCCCGACGACGACCCCATACCGGCGCCCATGGACGATGCGGAATCGACGGTCGCCGCGACGGTCTCCGCTGAGACCGCGGCCCAGCCGCCTGAGACTGCCGCCCAGCCACCGGTCTATCAACCACAGGTGTATCAACCACAACCGTATCAATCACAGTTCATTCTGACGCCGCCACCGACGTGGGAACCGGCTCAAGCGCCCATCCACGTCCAGAGCTGGGAGGGGACCCAGGCGCCATGGTCGGTCGACCTGCCCGTCCCTCCTACCCAGCCCCCGGCGCCGATACCTCTGGATCTGAGGGAACAGCCAGCCACCGCCGTGGACGGCGCGGCCATGGAAGGACCATCCGAGGACGCAGCGGCACAGCCCCCCATGCCCGAGGACGCAGGTATACCATCCACCGCGCCCGACGACGCAGGGGCGCAATCGCTCACGCCCGATGACGCAGGTACGCAATCGCTCACGCCCGACGACGCAGGTACGCAATCGCTCACGCCCGATGACGCAGGTACGCAATCGCTCACGCCCGACGACGCAGGCACACCGCCCACCACGCCCGAGCCCACTAAAAAGCACCCCTGGACTCCCATCCACTGGTTCACGGTGCCGCCCCACCCACGAGAGACACCCCCCAAGGAGGGCTGACGACTGGGGACCTGAGCCCCTGGGGCGCCACAATGGCGTACCCCATCGCGTGCCCCGGGAGGGTGGTGGCACGGTTCGATGGACGCGATGTGATGCGGGGCGTCAACTGCGCGCTGACGAGCGAATCCAGATGGGCGGGTCCTCGGCGGGTCCTGGGCGAGGCCACGGGGGCACGAACTGTCCGTTTCCAGGGTCGAGATGCACGGTTCACGCCCCCCGGATTCTCGTGGGGGCACGAACCGTGGTTTTCCGGTCTGAAAAGCACGGTTCGCGCCCCATGGAGTGTTGATGCACGGTTCGCGCCCCCCGGAGGAGTGATGCACAATTCATGCCCCCAGGAGTGCTGATGCACGATTCACGCCCCCCGGAGGAGTGGTGGCATGCGGTGGAGTCGCGAACCGTCCATGAATCCCCCGAAGACCATGGGTGGGGTGGGGTGGTACGTCCTGGGGGTTGGTCGACCAAATCGCGAATGCGATTTTGTCGATCCCACAGTGAGCAAGGTGGTACCCTCCGGGACCACCGCCGCGAACGACCCCAGGG
>WQZD01000038.1 GCA_009780915.1 Propionibacteriaceae bacterium | reverse complement strand
ATCCGCGCCGACAACGGACCTGAGTTCGTCTCCCAGGTCCTCGCCGATTGGGCCGACGGCCATGCCGGGCTGATCTTCATCCCACCCGGCACCCCGTGGAACAACGGCTACGTCGAATCATTCGACGGCCGGCTACGCGATGAATGCCTCAACGTTAACAGCTTCTGGAACCTACGCCACGCCCGGGCTGTCATCGGCATCTGGCGTGATGAGTACAACACGATACGGCCCCACTCCGGCCTCGGCTACCTCACCCCAGCCGCCTACGCTGCTACATTTGAACCAAGACAACACCCCGACGACTCTCAAAGGCGATGGACCTAATCACGGGGTCAGGTCACTGGGACATAACTCGTGTGAGGGGGCGGATCTGGCTTCGCCGGGTCCAGTATCACCTATGCTGAGACTATGACTCTTATCGTCGACGCTGATGCCGTGAAGATTCGATCCGTGTCCGTGGCGCCCATGGACAACAATGTGTACCTCCTGACCTCCACGAAGACCGGGGAGCAGGTGTTGATCGACGCGGCGAATGACCCCTCTGCGATCCTGCGGCTCATGGACGAGTCGGCCCACGACGGGCCCAACGCGCGTCTGAGCGTCATCGTCACGACTCACGAGCACTCCGACCATATTCAGGCTCTGGCCGAGATCTGGCGGGAGACGGGGGCCCGTACGGCATGCGGGGCGGACGACGCTGCGCAGATCCAGGCGGGCACGGGGGTGCCGGCGGACCTTCGCCTCGAGGACGGATCGATGGTGAAGGTCGGCGGGATCACGCTCGCGGTGATCGCTCTGCGGGGTCACACGCCGGGGTCGATCGCGCTCGCCTACACCGAGGAGGGGCGCCCCGCCCAGATCTTCACTGGTGATTCAATGTTCCCTGGTGGGGTCGGCAACACCGAGGGCGACCAGGCACGTTTCGAGTCCCTCCTGACCGACGTCGAGCGCCGCATCTTCGACGTCTACCCGGATGACACCGTCATCTGGCCCGGGCACGGATCGTCCACCACGCTGGGCGCCGAGCGTCCCCACCTTCGTGAGTGGTGGGACCGGGGTTGGTGATCCCCAGCACGCGCATGACGCGGCGAGCCACCATCATGCGGTGAACTCTCGGTACGCGACGATCCCCAACACCCCCAGGACACAACGAACCCCCGGCCGATCATCGCGTGAGGCGGGGATCGACCGGGGGCACGTCGCTCAGCTTCCGAGGATGCGCTCCTCGTAGATCTGTTCGTCGGGCACACCGTGGGCGTGGGCGCTGGCACGAGCCGCGTCCAGGAACCCGGGAGGGCCGCACAGATAGATGTCGGGACGCTCGGCGTCCGCGGGAAGCGCACCGAGTTCGGCGTCCATCTGGTCCACGGCCGTGCCGACCAAGCCCGCCCATGAGGAGTCGGGGCGCATGACGGTCACAGCAGCGCGCAGGCTCGGCAGCGCCTGGCACAACCGCTCGATCTCGTCCGTGGCGTACACCTCGTCTGGGGTGTTGACGCCGAAGACCAAGAGGGACTGTTGAGTCTCGCCCCACTCCGCCATGCGGCGCAGCATGGACATCACGGGCGCGAGGCCCGTGCCGCCGCACACCATCCACCGCGGGCGAGATCCGTTCTCGTGCAGCCCTAGGCTGCCCTGCGGCCCCTTGAGGGTGAGGATGTCGCCGACCGCCGCGCGGTCGCGCAGATACTCGGAGAAATACCCGTTCTCATGCAACCGCACGTAGAACTCGGCCGTGCCGTCCCAGTTGGCCACCGACGCGAAGGAGTACGCCCGCGAGCGGTCGCCGTCGGGAGGGGTCAACTCGGCGAACTGGCCGGCGTCGAAGGTGATCGCCGACCCGAGTTCGGGGTCGTCGAGGGCCTTGACGAGGATCCTCACCACGTTCCCGGGCCAGGGGTCGAGCTCGACGAGCTGGACCTGGCGCGTGGGCACGGTCCCTGTCAGGACGCGAGAGCTGTCGTAGGGAAGGGCGACCTGGACGTCCGTCGACGGGTGGCAGCAGCACAACAACACCTCGCCGACGCTGATGTCCTCATCGGACAGGGCGTCGGGAGAGTGCTTGTCGAGGGTGGTCTGCCCGGAGACGACCTTCGCGCGGCAGATGCCACAGGAGCCCTGGTGGCACATGGACGGCAAGGTGTGCCCAGCCGCTTGAGCGGCGTCGAGCAGTGTCGTGCCCTGATCACAGGGCACGACATACTCGACGCCGTCAGCGGTGCGAAATATCGCTGTGCTCACTTAGGCGCCCGCTCCCGCGAGGCTGGACGCGATGTCGGCCTGGACGTCGCCCAGAGGCGCCAACGCGAACTTGTCGACGAGGACGTCGACCACAGCGGGGGTCAGGTACGCCGGCAGCGTCGGCCCGATCTTGATGTTGCGAAGCCCGAGAGCCAGCAGGGTCAAGAGCACGGCGGTGGCCTTCTGCTCGAACCATGCGATGACCAGGGTCAGGGGAAGGTCGTTGACCTCGCACTCGAAGGCCTCGGCCAGAGCCAGGGCGATCTGCACAGCGGAGTACGTGTCGTTGCACTGTCCGATGTCGAGCAGACGGGGGATCCCGCCGATGGCGCCGAACTCGTGCTTGTTGAAACGGTACTTCGCGCAGCCCAGGGTCAGGATCGCAGTGGAATCCGGGACGTTGTCCGCGAACTCCGTGTAGTAGTTGCGTCCCGGTGTGGGGCCGTCGCAGCCGCCGATGAGGAAGAAGTGCGTCAGAGCGCCCGACTTCACCGCCTCGACGACGTCGCCAGCCACCGACAGCACCGTGTTACGGGCGAATCCGATGGTGATCGACTCCTCGGGCTGATCCACGCAGGGCGGGAGAGCCTTGGCCGCCTGGACGAGCGGGGTGAAATCGCCGTCGAGGTGACGAAGACCCGGCCAGCCCACGGGCCCGGAGGTGAAGATGCGCTGACGGTACTGCGGCTTGGGCTCGATCAGGCAGTTCGAGGTCAGCAGGATCGCGCCGGGGAAGTCGACGAAATCCGTCTGCTGGTCCTGCCAGGCCCCGCCGAAGTTGCCGACCAGGTGGGCGTACTTCTTCATGCCGGGGTACGCGTTGGCGGGAAGCAACTCGCCGTGGGTGTAGACATTGATGCCCGTCCCCTCGGTGGCCTTCAGCACCTCTTCGAGGTCGCGCATGTCGTGGCCGGAGACCAGGATGGAGGGCCCGGCGACGGTGGTCGTGCGGACCTGTGTGATTTCGGGCTGGCCGAACGTGCCGGTGTTGGCGGCGTCGAGCAGGCCCATGACCGTGAAGTTGACCGTGCCGAGGTTGAGGGCCTCAGCCAGCAGGGCGTCGATGTCCGTGGGGGCGCTGGCCAGGAAGTCCAGATGCTTCTCCAGAGCGGCGAAGACCTCTTCGCTCGCTTGACCGAGGACGAAGGCGTGGTAGGCGTACGCGCACACACCCTTCAAGCCGTACAGGTTGAGGGCGCGCAGACCGGCGATGTCCTCGGACACTGTGGGGTCCATCACGCCGTGTTCCTTGGCCTGGACCGTCAGTTCGGCGAGCGTGGTCGCGGGCTGGAACGCAGCCGGACCCGTGGGCTGCCAGGCGTCGGCGCCGGCGGCTTGCTCGTAGGCGGTGCGGAGGCGGTCGCGATGTGCGCCGGCCTGGCCGATCATCGTCACGAAACGGCTGGCATTGAAATTCACATTCGTCAGCGTCGTGAAGGCGGCGTACAGGATGAACCCGTCAGCTTCGCGGTCGGTCACGCCCAGGGCTCGGGCCCTCGCCGCGTACTGGCCGATCCCCTGCAGCATATACAGCAGCAAATCCTGCAGATCGGCTGTGGTCTCGTCTTTGCCGCACACCCCGATGGTGGTGGCGCAGCCGGGGCGGTCCCCTGTTCGTGAGGTCTGCTCACATTGATAGCAAAACATCAACTACTACTCCCATTCTTTCTTTTAGTGGAATCACGTGCCAAGGCGGGCTTCCCTTCTTTGGGCTCGACGGTCGGACACCACGTAGCGCAGTAAGCCGGACACCTGACAACATGCGTCTGATGTTAGCACGTCGGCAGGTGGCAAAGGCCGTTATAACGACAGGCAAAATGATATAACGAACGAAAAGACGAGCGACAGGGCATGACACCTGTGTCATTTTGCCCACTGGCGACCCTTGTCAAAGATCGAGAAATGCCTTGTCAGGCGTGAAATATCGACAGGTCGATCTATTTGACACAAATGTCATGGAATAGCTAGGCTGTCGGTAGCAGGCGCAAGCCTCCAACGGACAGGGACGACCGCAATGAACTATGATCAAATCTCCGTGGGCGACACCGCATCCTTCGAAAAGACGATTTCGGAGAGCGATGTCTATCTGTTCGCCGGGATCACAGGCGATCATAATCCGGCTCACACGAACCAGCGGTACGCCGAGGGCACGAAGTTCGGGACGAGGATCGTCCACGGGATGCTGACCGGGAGCCTCTTCTCCACCGTGTTCGGCACGAAGCTGCCCGGGGAGGGCGCCATCTACCTGTCCCAGTCCCTCTCGTTCACGGCCCCCGTCGTGCTGGGGGACACCGTCAAGGCGACCGTGACCGTGGTCGAGAAGATGGAGAAGGGGCGGATCCGGTTCGAGTGCGTCGCGACGAAGGCGGACGGAACGGTGGTCGTCACCGGCGAAGCGATCCTGCTCGCGGCGCGAGCCGCCTGAGCGACCACCTGCGAGCGACGACGTGCCCACACCAACATTCCACAACTTGCCCCCTGAGAAGCAGGAACGAGTCCTCGCTGCGGCGATCGCCGAATTCAGCCAACGCAATGTGGAGCAGGCCAACATCTCGAACATCGTGCGTCAGGCCGGCATCTCGCGCGGGAGCTTCTACCAGTACTTCGATAGCAAAGATGACTTGTACGTCTACATGTTCGAGACGCTGAGGCACAGGCGTAGCGAGTACACGCAACCTGCGTTCAAGTACTACAAGACGCACCCATTCCTAGAGTTCTTCGAGCATTTCTATCTGCTCGACAGCCAGTTCCTCTTGCGCCACCCGCTGCACATCGAGTTGGGCAAGATCATGTACTCCCACGCCCATGGCGTGTCGCTGGGGCTGATCGAGGCGGTCCAGCGACGGTACTGCGACATCTTCTTGATCGCCATCGCCCATGATCAGGACGCCGGCCGCATCCGGGCCGACATCGACACCCGTCTGTTGGCCGACCTGTGCACCCACTTCATGACCGACATCTTCATCTTCCAGAATTTCCAACGCCGTATGTCCCTCACCGAGGTCGAGGAGCATCTCCACGGCACGATCGGCATCATCCGCCACGGGATAGAGTGACGCCCGACGGCGCCTAGAAATGTCCTGACGCCCGTCGGCGCCCCCCATGGTCGATCACATGACTCGCTGGTGCCGCCCGGTGCGGAACGCCTGTGTGTAGAACAGGGCGAAGGCCATGTGCGTCGCGATGGTGGGCAGGTAGCTGCCCGAGACCTCCATCATCAGGCAGCCGATGACGGACACCGCGAAGGAGCCCGTGGCCATCGCCACGCCCTGCCAGAACGTCTGGGTGTTGAGCACCTGCTGGGCGCAGAAGGCCACGGCGATGATCCCGATGGCGATCCACGTGCCGCCGGGCACGCCGCCCAGCGCGGCCCGCACGATCGGGTACATCACGCACCGGAACAGGATCTCCTCGACCAGCGACGAGGACATCGGGTAGATGACGCGAAGCCCCGTCGGCAGCTTCTCCGACACGCTCACCCAGCCGATGTCCCAGACGATCTGGTCCCACCGCAGCGACGGTTTGATCGCCTTGACGCCCATGAGCCCCAGGCTCGACGTCGACGACTGCGCCAAGAAGCCGAGGGTGGCGACCAGGACGGTGGTCCACGTCAACGACCAGCCGAACTGCCCGCGACCGCCCGGGAAGCACAGCATGCCGATCACCATGAAGATGATCCCGCAGCCCAGGTACGCGATCCACGCCAGGATCACCTGGACGGTGAACTTCTGGGCGCGGGTGAAGCGCATCAAGGACATCGCCATGCGTTCGAGGATGCGGCTGGTCGCCAGGTGGTTCAGCATGATCCCGTACAGGATCGTGACCACGACGACGTAGACCAAGGCGGCGACGAGGGTCATGAGAGCACCACCTCTTCGACCTGTCGGCGTGAGAGGACGAGCAGGAAGCAGTTGAAGATCATGTGGGCGATGATGGGGACGAGCAGATTCTCGCCCGAGACGAGGAAGAGCACGACGAACACGGTCCCGCTGAAGACCTTCTGCGCGACGGCGATGAGGCCGAACGGCACGTGGTTGACCGCGTAGATGGCGACCATCACCACGGCCAGCCAGACGACGTTGGTCAGGCCCATGGTGGTGAGGACGGTGTACAACAGCGACCGAAGGACGACCTCCTCCAAGACGACGAAGAGGCACACGACTGTGACGTCCACCCAGGTGACCTGGGGGTACTGGTCGTACGGGGACGACAGGCGGATGTTCCTCGGGAGCCTGTGGTTCATCCCGACGAAGGCGAGCGTGCCCACGCCGAACTCGATGAAGAAGCACAGGAAGCCCGCCAGCCCGAGCAGCAGCCACCACGACAGCCGTACCCCGACCCGGGCCGAGGGGATCGCCCACGCCACGACCGCGATCGTGACGATGTAGGCGATGATTAGTCCGGCGTTGTCCCACCGGATGGTGTACTTCTTCCGCGAGAAGGCGACCCCGATGTTGGAGCCGAGCCCGGTGGGGAAGATGACGGCGATCAGCACCAGGACGGACTCAAGGAACGGGATGTGGGTATTCATTCGTGATGCCGCCGTACTGGAGGATCGCAGGATGCTTCGTGAACGGGAAGCTCGGAAGGCACAGTTGGACCAACTCGGGGAAGAAGGTCCTCATGACCGTGTAGCCCTTCTGCGCGACCTCGGGGGGTGTGATGTCGAGGACGACGGCGTCCGTGGACCGCTCCCGCAGCGTGCCCCACACGTACTTGAACTCGCTGGCCGTGCTTCCCGAGTAGTCCTGCAGCGCCGAGAGGGGGACGTGCCCGCTCGCCTTGTCGGTGAAGATGGCGAGTTTCTCGTCCGCGTGGTCGGTGAAGGCGTAGAACGCCACATTCGCGTCCAGGTTCGAGAAGTTGTCGGCGTCGCTTGCGCGCAGGAGGTAGTCCTGGGGGATCATGAGCGGGCCGTTGCGCGCGAGGTAGTAGATGGCCAGGGCTTCCAGCAGCGAGCGGTAGATGACCTTGTACGGGTTCAGGCCGCTCTGGCAGCCGACGACGATGAGGGGGCGATCCTTGCGGGAGTTCTTCAGCACGGTCGTCACCGTGTGGCCCGGCATGTCCGGCAGGGAGTACTCGTAGAAGGTGGCCTCCATGCCGCTGGCCCCGAGGATGTCCTGCAGCATCGACTGGAAGCGCAGGTCGTCGATGATGATCTCGCGGGACTTGTAGTCCGTGTACCAATGGATCATGAAGCAATGCGCCTCAACGGACTCCATCATCGCGGAGAGGAGAGCCGTCTCGCGGTCCGTGTGGCACGCCGTGCCCTTGGACAGGCCTGTGACGAACAGGACGTCGCGCTCGCGCTCCGACGGGGCGTACCCGGTGAACAGCAGTTGGGCCGGCATGAAGATCTGCTCGTCGGGCTGGAACAGCCTGGTGCAGGGCAGCCATGCGATGGGGGCGTCCTCCGTCAGGTCGACGAGCCGCAGGATCCCCTTCATCCGTTCGTAGTCCTCGGGGGAGTAGATCTGCATGTGCTCCCACTTCATGCTGGGGCCGACCTCCTGGATCTGCTTGTACGACCGGTACACGAGCCGCGAGCCGAGGATGACGGGCGCGAAGAGCAGGGCGTACCTCTCGATGGCCTCACCGAGGACGCGGATGTACGCTTCCTCGAGATAGATGCCGTACCCGGACAGGTGGTGGTTGATCGACACGTTCTCGTTGATGAACAGTTTCTGGTAGTTCGGCATGTTGGCGGAGCACACCTCCATGTTGGCGCTGTTCGCTTGGCGTGCCGTCAGCAACAGGCTCGACTCCGCGATGCCTGTGTGCTGTCCGCAGATCGCCCTGAACTGGTCAGAGACGTTGACGTGGGAAGGATAGAACCTCATTTCTGATTCTCCTGGCTCGTGAGTTCGACGCGCCGCACCAAGCCGTCGACGATCTGCTTCGTGGAGGTGTACATCTCCTCGATGCGCGACTCGTCCAGGAATCCGCACGCGGGGCAGGACGGCATTCTCAATAGATCTTGCACCTGGACCTCCAGCGAGGGGATGAAGACGTTGAAGACCCGCGCGGCGAGTTTCGCATGCTTGGTGTAGCCGTACAGCAGGGCCTCGAACAGGGGCAGGGACGCGAACGTGTTGAGCAGGCCGGTGACCTCCGCTTGCGCGCGGTGCTCGACCAGCGGGTTCGACGCCTCGACGAACTTCTTGTAGATCGACAGGTTCTCGATGCGGGCGAGGATCCGGTTCTCGAAGCACTCGAAGCACCCCGTCTCCTTCGGCTTGATCGTGAAGGCGGTCAGGAAGGGGCCGTCCAGGATGGAGTAGGACACCATGTGTCCGGTGCGCACCACCACGCGGTTCAGGTTGCGCAGCAGGCTGACCCAGGGCGTCGACAGAGTCACGCACACGGCCTGGTACGCGGACAGGTACGCGATCTGGCGATCCATCTCGTTGCGGGTGTCGATGCCGTCGAACCTCGTGGTCAGGTCGGCCTGGGAGAGTCGGCGCATCAGGTCGATCGGCATCGTCTCCAGCGGCAGCCCCGACTGTTTGGCCAGCGTCTCACAGTACGCCGCCGTGGACTCATTGTCGGTGATGAGCAGGACGGGTTGCATGAGAGACGCGTCGGTCTGGAGCCGGTACGCCAGCGAGGATCCTCCTACCAGGGAGGAGATCAACCGGTCGGCGACGCTCTCGCCGGCGTCCACGAGGTACCGCTGCGCCGTGAGGGCGTTGACGAGGTCGTGGAACTGGCTGATGTCGTCCGCCTGGGTGAGGAACTCGTGCTCGACGGCCTCCGGCGCCACCGACGACTCCTTCTCGATGCGCTGGATCATCGTCGACACAGCGGCCTGGAGGTCGGGCGACACGCCGTCAAGGTTGAGCACGGCCTCCTCGTAGTTCCAGATTCCCTTGCGGATCCGGACTTCCCGGTCTCCCGTGGTGAAGATGCTGCAGTTCGCGGCTAGTTCTATTGAATCCATGGCAAAACCCTCTTTCACTTATTGCCGATGATGGTGAGATGGACGAGTTGTTGGGACAGCCCGTCCAATTTCAGGTACTCTTCGCAAGGGACCTTGTCGAAGGCGGCGATGTCGCAGGACGCCAGCCCCATGCCGGTGCATGCCAGGTGGATGTTCTGGGCGATCTCACCGACCTCGATCATGGCCAAGATCAAGGCCATGTCCCCGTACTTCCGCGCGTTCTCGAAGATGTTGTACACATAGAACACTGTGAAGCGGAAATTCTTGCTATCCGTGTCCGGGCCGAAGTTGGTGAGCTCCTGGATGCGCTCGCGCTCAGCGGCGGACAGGGTCGAGATCGTGGCGATGGAGTGGGTCAGGGGGAGGTACAGGTAGATCCCGTCCTCCAGCCCTGTCACGTTCTGGACCCAGATGTACAGATAGACCGAATAGAGCCCGCCGCCGCTGGGGCTCGTGCGCAGCTTCGAGTACTCGTCCATGTCGACCGCGATCAGGTCCGCTTCCCCTCTCTCGGAGGCGAGGATCTTGAAATCGCCGGTGATCCCGCAGGCGTGGAAGAGGAGGGTGGACAGGTCGGACATGGTGGCCGGTTTCGTGGTCATGTCCCTCAGGCTCCGCCGGCTTCGGATGGCCGTGCTGAGCCGCATGCTCAGGTTCCGGTACGGGGGCAGCTCGATGGCCTGGCCGGCCGCGTGGTAATCGTCCTCCTTCAACCGCCGCAACTGGAGGCTGGCGCGTACCCCATAGTTGGCGAAGCCGCTCACCCCTCGGATCAGGGAGATGTCTATCGTCGACTTCTTGGAGTTGAGGAGATAGTCCTCGAACGTCATGTGCTGGGACACGAACCGACTGCTTCTGTACTGGATCTCAGACAGGCGCAAGGCGATGGTGTCCGCGTACTGCGACACCGGAAGGTTGGCTGCGAAGTCGTAGACCTCCATCAGCCTCCCGTACTGGTTCGCGGTGAACTCCTCGATCGACAAAATCTGTCGTTTAGCCTCCATATCTGGCTCTCCTAACTGCTGCTCTATTGAAGACGAGTTCCCAAATGGGCAACTTGCGCACGCATCCGAGGCGGAAGTCCTCGGCGTAGCTGTACTCGGCGTAGAGCCCCTGCCAGTAGCGGTACAGCTTCTGTTTCTCTTCCGGTGTGAAGTCCTCGATCGCCGCATGCACGATCTCGCGCATGCACAGGAAATCAGACGTGCCTTGTTCCCAGTTGTTGAGGGCCTTGCATCCCCCCTGGCACACGGGGGCGTAGTCGCAGGTCTTGCACACCGCCGCCGAGTCGATGATGCCCTGGACGGTGGCCAACTCCTCCGCGTTCGGATAGAACGGACAGGCCCTGTTCGACCCTCCCGCCGTGATGATCGAGAAGCGGTCCTCGTCGGCGACGCACCTGCGGGTCGTCATGATGTCCACGATCGTCTCGGTGGCGTGCTCGCACGTCACTTCGAGATCGTCGTACATCGTGATCGCGAGCGACGCGATGTCATGGATCATCCTCAGAATGAGCGGGCCTGTGGCCGCCCACTGTTTCCCCAAGTTGCACGGGTAGACGGGAGTGAAGCGGATGGAGTTCGCGACGTTGTCCAGGGCGTACTGGCCCAGCGAGGGAATGTCGTCCACGTTCTTGTCGTAGACCGTGGCGGTCAGCGAATAGTACGAGTGGCCGTCCCGGAGCCTGTCCACCGCGGCCGTCACCTGGTCGAGGTCGTCCCTCTTCGCGATGTCGGCGAACTTGACGGGGTCGAGCGTGTGCAGGCTGATGCGCGTGCCGATCTTCTTGTCGGCGACGAAGCGGATGTAGTCGTCGTCCACGAGGGTGCCGTTCGTCGACACGTTGACGAGAAACCCCTTGTCGATCGCGTAACTGAGGATGTCGAAAAGGTTGCGAGCCAAGAGGGGCTCGCCGCCTGAGAATGTGATGCGCCTATTCCCCTGTGAGTATGCATCATCGATTAATTTTGTGATAGCATGAATATCGATCTCAATGCTACGCTTGCCCCGGATAATGTCCGCTGCACAAAATTCACACGCCAGATTGCACTGGGTGGTTATGTGTACTTCAAAATCAAGTAGGCTATCTACGCCTGTTGCTGCCACTGCGATTCCTCGCGTTCCCTCCACGACGATAAGTAACTGAGTGGGGCGCCACGGTGTCGGGAGCACGCCCGGAGCGCGCCACCCCACTCAGTTTTGCGGCTCACTCACCAGCATGACGATGAGCAGGAGCATGTCGAGCACGCAGCGCAGCACGTGCAGGCCCCTGGAGACATTACGATCACATCATTGGTAACACTGGTCGCTCCGACCTTGCCAATAAAACGCAACATGGAAATCACCTCCCTCTGGTCATCCTTGAGCAACAATACGCCTTACTGTAACGAGCTATATATCTGATTGTCAAGCGATACCTATTAAATATAAATTTGTGGTACCGCGTTCAAGGGACAGGCGTGTCCTTACCGGGCGAGTGGCGCTGTGAGCGGGTTATTCGAGATCTTCTGTCATCTCTGACTACTAGGAGCGGGAGAAGAGTTTCCACTTGTAAATACATAGCATGGAACTATCAACTATCAGTATGATGTACGCTGTGACATATGCCATGAGCATGGGAGGAGGAGAATCTCGTGTCCATCGTTGTGGAGAATCTGCGGAGGGTTTATAAGCAGAAGGTCGCTGTGGATGATGTGTCGTTCACGGTCGACGACCATGAGTGTTTTGGCTTGGTCGGCCCCAATGGCGCCGGGAAGACGACCATCACCGAGTGCATCGCGGGCCTCAACCACGGCTACACCGGCGCGATCTCGGTCTTGGGCTTGGATCCGAAGAAGGATCACAAGGCGCTCACGTACCTCATCAGCATCCAACTTCAGGAGAGCTCCTACCAGGACAAGCTCAAAGTGAAGGAGGCGTGCCAGCTGTTCAGCTCGCTCTATCCGAACCCGAGCGATCACAACGTCCTCTTGGAGCGGTTCGGGTTGAGCGCGTACGCGAACACTTTCATCTCCCGGCTGTCGGGCGGGCTGAAGCAGAGGCTGTCCATCGTCTTGGCCCTGATCCCCCGGCCCAAGATCGTCTTCATGGACGAACTGACCACCGGCCTCGATCCCGAGGCACGCCTCACCATCTGGGACAACCTCGAACAGTTGCGGGACGAGCAGTCCGTGTCCTTCTTCTTGACGACGCACTACCTCCAAGAGGCGCAGCGGCTGTGCGACAGGGTGGCCATCCTCCTCGACGGGAAGATCGTGGCCCTCGACACTCCTGGCAACCTCATCTCCTCCAGCGGGGTCGGGAACAATGTCATCATCAGCGCGGACGAGTCGTCGAAGATTTCTTTCGACGAGATCGCCCGTTTCGCCTCGGACATCTCCAGCAGCGGGCAATCGGTGATGGTCACGTACGAACAGGCCGTCGAGAAGCAGTTCCTGGCGTACCTGGTCAACTCCAGCATCGCCTTCCATACCCAAGAACCGTCGTTGGAGGAAGCCTATTTCCACTACGTCGAGGGGGCGAGGCAAGAATGAGAGCGCTCGCGATGAACACGGTGGTCGAGTCGAAGCTCTTCTATCGGACATTCGTCAATGTCTTCTTCATCATCGCCTTCCCGTTGATGATGCTGTTCCTCTTCGGGGAGATCTTCGGCAACGACGGCTCGGCGATGTTCGGCGGCACGGGGGCCGTCGACGCCTCGGTTCCGGGGTACGTGGTGATGGTCATCTGCGTGACCGGTCTGATGACGACGCCGATCACGTTGTGCACGTATCGGGAGAGGCGGATCCTGCGCATGTTCAGGGCGACACCCCTGGGAGCGCCCAAAGTCGTGTTGACCCAGCTCGCGGTCAACGCCGGCATGACCATCATCGGCATCGCTGTGTTGATGGCGACGGCGCACATCGCGTACACCACGCACATGCAGGGCTCGTGGCTGGAACTCATCGTCGGGGGTCTGCTGGCTCTGATGTGCGTGTACTCCATCGGCTTCCTGATCGCGGCGCTGTCTCCGTCGGCCAGGACGGCCACGGTGATCGCCAACATCGTCTACTTCCCCACGATCTTCCTGTCCGGGGCGACGATTCCCCTGGAGGTCCTGCCGGATTCCCTGCGCAAGTTCGCCGACTGGATCCCGATCACCCACGCCGTCAAAGTGCTCAAGTCTGTCTTCGCGGGCGACCACTTCTGGGCTAACGGGTCCTCGCTCATCGTGGTGCTGGCCACCACGGTCGTCGCCGGTGTCATCGCCATGCGCTTCTTCCGCTGGGGGAACAGCTAGGGGCGAGGTCGAGGCGCGGAGGCGCCCTGGGAGTGTGGGGCGCCTCGGGCAGCTGAATGTGGGCTCATGGTGATGTCGCAAAAGACATTTCGCAATGCGCTTGACTCCGTGTGCGGAGCGGATTAGATTATCCTTCATTTCTATCTTCTAGAAACCAAGTGGTCGGCTTGTTCCGGCCCCAAGCATGAAGGAGATCGTCATGATGCGCAGTCGTGGCTTTGCCGTTGTCGTCCTCGGGCTGGCGCTCGCCGGGTGTACCGTGTCCCCGCATGATGAGCCTGTCGTATCGCCTAGCCTGACGCCTGAGCTTCAGGCATGCCTCACGCCAGCGCTGGTGCTGACGCAGATGGGGGAGCAGACGATGGCGTTCACGGGTGTCCGTGTGCGTCATGTGACGACTGAGTCGGACGGCGGTCTGGGCGAGTTGGTGCGGTACCAACCGGTCGAGAACATCCTGACCTGGGACCCCGATTCGACATGGGCGGCGGATGACGAGGGAGTCCATAGACTGGAGGCGGAGAATGGGTTGTTGCCCGGACTCGTCGATCCCAGCGACGTCGACCATCTCGTCAGAGGCGGCCTGTACCCGGGCACCTTCGTCCTCTATGTCGGGCAGGAAATGCGGACATGGGACGTGTACGTGACGTGTTCCGACGGTCGTCATGCCCACGGCCTGGCCACGGTCTCGTGGGCGTCCGCAGGGGGGACCGTGGCCTGCGACGACCCGATCGCCATCCTCAACATCGAACCTGGTAGCGTTGGCGCTTTAGCGCGAGACGAGTTCTGCCCCTCAGGTGCGTAGGCGCTGGTTTCGCTTACGGGGCCGCCAAGGTCCACGAGGGGTACCGATGGCCTGCGCATCGGATGCGCGGTGGGCAAGAGTGAACCGATCTTGACATCATATAGGCGTGGTGGTAGACATCTCCCAAGAGGCAAAATGTGCTAGTTCAATGAATGAGCCAGCTTCACTACTGGGAGGACGAGTAAGGGACCGTGAGTGAGTTCTTCCTTGATCATGTGGCGAAGGCGTACCGGGAGAGTGGCGTGCTCACGGAAGCTGTCAGGGACGCGTCGTTTCCAGTTTACAAAGGTGATGTGGTCTGGTTGAAAGGCGAGTCTGGGTCCGGAAAATCAACAATATTATCAATATGTGGGTTGTTGACCGGCGTGGATTCTGGAAGATTCGTCATTAATCACCGCAATGCGAGTGGCCTCCCCGAGTCCGAGCGAGACAGGCTGCGGGCCATGGAAATTGGGTTCATATTCCAGGCTCATAACCTGGTGCCGTATCTGACGGCTCAAGAAAATGTTGAGTTGGTGGCACATGCGCCTCGGGCGCGCATCGTGGACGTGCTGTCCCACTTGGGCTTGGCCAAGCGCATGGGATATCGGGTGTCACATTTGTCCGGGGGCGAGCAACAGCGCGTGGCGGTCGCACGGGCGCTCGTGCGCAATCCCAGCATCATGCTCGCGGACGAGCCCATCTCGGGTCTCGATCAGGACTCTGCGGCGATCGTTCTGTGGTGTCTGGCGGACATGGCGGATCGTGGCGCCGCCGTTCTCGTCGCATCCCACCAGGAGGCGGTTGGTGAGATTGCGACGCGAATCGTGACTATGAAAGATGGTGTGACGACAGCATGAGGCGTCGACTGGTCATGTGGGCGTTTGGACGCTCGCTCTTCCCTGAGCACCGACTCTTCGTCATCGGTGTGGGGGTCATGGGCGCTTTGGTTGTTGCGTTCTCCTCGATCATCTCGCATGCGGCGAACTCTGGGGTGCGTCCCATAGAGTGGTGGAAATTGTGGTGACGGTCTGAGCGTCGTTGATGGCGTTTGGGGCGAGTCACCGGAGTACCCGCTTAGTTGTTCGAAGACCTTGAAAGGACCACCGATGACT
>WQZD01000037.1 GCA_009780915.1 Propionibacteriaceae bacterium | reverse complement strand
GACCGATAAGCCTGCGGGATACAACGCTTTTCCATTCGATCCCTTGGACCCGGCCGCCAACGCCTGCCTGCGGACGGCTGGCTACTTTCTGTACAACATAGACGACTGGGGGTCGTGATGCCCCGATCCACGCCCGATTCTCCTAAGCCACGCCATGCGCGCTGGTGGCCTGCGGCAGTGGTGGCTGGGGTCGTGCTCCTGGCCCTGGGGGCCACTGTGGGGCTGTTGGTCGCGCCGCAACGCCCGCCGCAGGACCTGGCTGCCGGGGCCGATCCGACCACTGCCCCGGCGACGGTCCAAGAGTTCAGTGATTCACGGGCAGTCACCCTGACCTATCGCACCGGCTCGGACGTGCCGCTCATGGCGCACACGGCAGGCGTGGTCACCGGGATGCCCGATGCGCTGACGGCCACGTCTGGGGCGCCCGTGGTCTGGGTTGGTGATCTCCCCCTCATCGGCCTGGCCACGACTACGCCCCTCTATCGTGACCTGACACTCGGCGACAAGGGCAACGACGTCCAGGCGCTCAACGCCGAACTGGCCCGCCTGGGGTATGACGCCCCCCAGTCCACGTCGTTCACGACGGTCACACGCACCGCCTGGACGGCGCTCCAACGGGCTTGTGGAGTGACATCCCCAGCCCAGGGGGTGAGCCTGTCCGGCGTCGTCTGGCTGCCGGGGGCCAGCGTCCAGGTCCAGACCTGGACCTTCGCGTTGGGAACCCCCACACCGGCGGACGGCGTCCTCGGCGTCGTCGCGGGCGGCGTCGAATCGGCCAGTGTGGCGATGAGCGACGGCAGCCCGCTGCTGACCGATGGCCGGACCTTGACAGTGGCCGGTGTGACCATCGACCTGCCGCCCGACGGGATCATGCTCGACGCCGGGTTCCTCGCGGCGACGATAGGCCGGACGCAGTCGGTGTCGACTGACGGCGTGACCTACTCCCGCCAAGCCCAGGGCACGATCCAACTGGCGACCCCGTTGACCGTGCTCGCGGTCCCACCGGTGGCGGTGTTCGCCGTGGTCGGCGCCTCGGGCTGCCTGCAAGTCGGCCAGACCGGTGTGCCGGTGACCGTCGTCGGCTCGTCCATGGGCGTGTCGCTGGTCACGACGGGGGATGGATCGACTCCCAGCCAGGTGGCCATCGGCACCGGCATCACCGTGAGCGGCTGCTCGTGACCAGCGCGGCCAGCGTCCATGCGGACCACCTGTCTCACCGCTTTCCTGGCACGGACTGGCTCTTCGAAGACGTCACCTTCCGCCTCACCCCCGGTGAGATCACATGCGTGACGGGGCCATCCGGCTGTGGGAAATCTACCTTGCTGTCACTGCTCGCCGGCTGGCAGGAACCGACGACGGGCGAGGTGCGCCGTGACGGGATCCATCGCGTGGGCTGGGTCTTCCAGAACCCGCATGGGGTGCCCCACCGCACCGCGGTGGACCATGTGGCCTTCCCCTTCTTGCAGCGGGGTCTGAACCGCCGTCACGCTGACGGCCAGGCGCGTGTCGTGCTGGACCGTTTCGGCCTGGGGGCTGTGGGCGACCGCGAATTCTCGGCCCTGTCCGGCGGGGAAGCCCAGCGCCTGATGCTGGCCAGGGCTGTGGCGGCAGCCCCGGACCTCCTCCTGGTCGACGAGCCCACCGCCCAACTCGACCGTGTGATGGCGGCCAGCGTGCAAACCACGCTGGCCAGCCTTGCTCAAGCCGACACGATCGTGGTGATCGCGACCCATGACCCAGACGTCCGCGCCCAGGCCACCCAGGTGATCGATCTGGCACGAGCCCATACCGATCCGGGACGATCGGCGACAGCGCAGCCCAGGCTGGTTCCGGGCGGCGACATGCCAGCCGAACCCCCGACCCGGCGCGTCAGGGAGGACGGCCGATGACGTTCTCCGCCATCGCCGACGAGGCACGTCGCAACGTGATGTCCGGCACGACCAGGGCGGGCCTCGGGTTCGTCGTGCTGGCTGTCATGGTGAGCCTGTTCGCCCTGGCCGACCTGCTCACGATCGCGGGAGCGCAGGCGACAGTGGCGCATTACGTCGGCGCGGACGCGGCCACCCGGGCGATCACATCGTCCCACGGGATCGACGGTCGACGCTGCGACGCGCTGGCTGGTGTGTCCACGATCGACGCCAGCGGCGCCCTGGCAGGCGGCGCCCCTGTGCACTTCCTCGCGATGCCGACCGTGGCGGTGCAGACCTTCCACGCCTCACCCGGGTTCGCCACCGTGCTCGGTGTGACCGATCCGGCGCCCACGGGGGTGTGGGTGGAAGCCGGTCTGGCGACCGTCATCTCCGCCCACGTCGGCGACCAACTCGCCACCGACCGGGGCGCGCTCCACATCGCGGGAATCTTCACCTGGCCTCAAGACGGGCGCGATCAACGACTCACGTTCGCCATCCTCATTCCGCAGCTCGACGCCACTTCATTCGACGAGTGCTGGATCCAGGCCTGGCCCGTCGTCGACGCCAATGACATCATGCTTCGCGCCACCGTGAACCCGACCTCGTCCCTGGGCGCGGTCGGCCAGATCAACACCAGCCTCGGCAGCACCCTCGACGCGCACGCGTTGTTCACGTCGAGACTGACCCGTTTCGTGCCACTGCTCTGCTTGATCACAGGCCTGGCCGTGGGGTACGCCATGACGCGACGACGCCGCCTGGAGTACGCCAGCGCGCTACACGCTGGCCAGACCAAATCCAGCCAACTGCTGACCTGCCTCGTGGAGACGCTGTTCTGGAGCCTGTCCGCCACGTTCGTCTCCATCGTCTTCTTGTGGCACACGGCCACCATGCGCAGCCCAACCAGTGCGCTCCCCGTGCTCGCCATCACCTGCCGGGGCCCCCTGCTGGGCCTCAGCGGAGCCGTCCTCGGGGCACTCGCCTCATGCGCGCTGGCCCGCGAGCGCGACCTCTTCCGCCTCTTCAAAAACCGCTGAACGGCGGCCCGCCCCACACATCCGTTTGTGCCGCCCCGTGGCTCAGAAGTAGTACGGATAGTCCGACCAGTCGGGCTCCCGCTTCTGGAGGAAGGCGTCGCGGCCCTCCCTCGCCTCCTGGGTCATGTACGCCAACCTCGTCGTCTCACCGGCGAAAAGCTGCTGGCCGACCAGGCCGTCGTCGGGGGCGTTGAAGGCGTATTTGAGCATGCGGATCGCCGTGGGGGACTTCCGGGAGATCAGGTCCGCCCATTCCAGGCCGACCGTCTCGAGGTCGTCGTGCGGGACGACGGCGTTGACCGTGCCCATCTCGTACGCGCGGGCGGCGTCGTACGTCTGGCCCAGGAAGAAGATCTCTCTGGCGATCTTCTGGCCCACTTGGCGGGCTAGGTACGCCGAGCCGTAACCGGCGTCGAAGGAGCCCACATCGGCGTCGGTCTGTTTGAACATCGCATGCTCTTTCGAGGCCAGGGTCATGTCGCAGACCACGTGGAGGCTGTGGCCGCCACCGGCGGCCCAGCCGTTGACCAGGGCGATGACCGGCTTCGGCATGAACCGGATCAGGCGTTGGACCTCCAGGATGTGGAGCCTGCCTAGTCTGCCTTGTTGCCGCTTATCTTTGGTTGGGCTCGCTTCGCTCGCCTCTTTGTACTCGTAGCCTTGGGCGCCTCTCACCCGCTGGTCGCCTCCCGAGCAGAAGGCCCAGCCGCCGTCCTTGGGGCTGGGGCCGTTGCCGGTGAGGAGGACGCACGCGACATCGGCGCTCATCCTCGCGTCGTCCAGGGCCGCGTACAACTCGTCCACCGTGTGGGGACGGAAGGCGTTGCGCACCTCGGGGCGGTTGATCGCGACCCGAACGGCGGGCACGCGCCTGGCCCGGTGGTATGTGATGTCAGTGAACGCGAAACCGGGGACCTCGTCCCAGTCCTCCGGGTGGAATGGCTGCTGCATGTGACAAGGCTAGCGCGAGAGCCAGTGTCCTTCCACGTGAGGGGACGGCACGCGTCACATGCCCGTGTTCAGCGTGGGCATGGCCCGCGAGTCGGAGCAGAGGACGACCAGGAGGTTGGCGACCATGGCCGCCTTGCGGTCGTCGTCGAGCTTGACGATGCCCTCGGTCTCGATGCGCTTGAGGGCGGACTCGGCCATGGAGACCGCGCCTTCGACGATCTTGGCGCGCGCGGCCAGCACGGCTTGGGCCTGCTGACGCTGGAGCATGGCGGAGGCGATCTCCGGGGCGTACGAGAGGGACGAGATGCGCGTCTCGACGATGGTCACACCGGCGATGGAGATGCGCTCGCCGACCTCGTGGGCCAGTTCGGCGGCCACCTGGTCGGTGGCGCCCCGCAGAGTCGCCTCGCCGGACTCGCCGTTGTCGTACGGGTGGATCGTGGCGATGTGGCGAAGGGCCGCCTCGGCCTGGACTTGGACGAACTGCTCGTAGTACTCGACCTGGAAGACGGACTGGGCCGTGTCGTGCACCTGCCACACGATGATGGCGGCGATGATGACGGGGTTCCCCTGAGAGTCGTTGACCTTGATTTCGCGGGTCTCGAAGTTGCGGACCTTGACCGAGACCTGCCGCTTGGTCGTGAAGGGGTACGTCATGCGCAGGCCCGTGGCGCGGATCGTGCCGACATAGTTGCCGAGGAATTGCAGGACCTTGGTCTGCCCGGGTTGGACGATGGTGAACGCGGACTGGAAGAGGAAGACAAAGACGAGGCACACGATGCCGATGACGATGGCGACCAAGTCGGTCGTGCCGCGGAACTTCTGGCCGGCGGCGATCCCTAGATAGATACTGTACAAACCGTAGGCCACGATGAGCAGGAGGATCAGTAGGCCGAGCAGCCCGGGGATCGATGGAGCGCGCCTCTCATGGATGGATTTCCGCGTCGGCGCCGGGTTTTGGTACGGCCCCTGGGGCGGGTACGCGGTGGCGCCGTAGCCCGTCGGGGGCTGCGCCGGGGGTGGCGATGCGGGCGCCTGGACGGGAGGTGGCGCCGTGGGAGGCATGTACGGTGGCATGGCGCCCGCCGGAGCGGAGCCAGGGGCGCCGGGCACGGGGCCGGATGGGGACATCGAGGACATGGCTACTCCTTTTCAGCGGGCGATCGCCCGACTCACCTCGATACTAGCTTGTTTGTCGGACACTGCGGGGGTGTCTCGAATGCGAGTCTTCACGGCGCTCCTCCGGACGCCGCCCTGGCTGCGTCGACTCCTCCATGATCTGACAACCGCCACGAGCCTTGGTAACATCTGCGAGAGGACCTGACCTTTTGGGGGGTCGCTGAGCACTGCCACAGATGGCAGATCGGCGATTCCCTGGGACGCGATGGTCGTCCTTGACAGCAGGGACGCATCCACGAATCGGGGTGCTCTGCCGCCGTCGCAGGGATGACGCGTCCACGCGAGGCAGGTAGGCTTACAATACGGTAACCGAAGGAGTTCCCATGTCCCATGAAGTGACCCTACCCACCCTGGGCGAGTCCTTGACCGAAGGCACGGTGTCGCGCTGGTTGAAGAAAGTCGGAGACACGGTGGGTCGTGATGAGCCGCTGGTCGAGGTCAGCACAGACAAGGTCGACACCGAGGTGCCCTCCCCCGTGGCCGGCGTGGTGCTCGAGATCCGCGTCCAGGAGGACGAGACAGTCGACGTCGGCACCGTCCTCGCGATCGTCGGTGACGCCGCCGAACTGAGTGACGCCCCCGCGGCCGCCAGTGAACCAGCCGCAGCCCCCGCGCCTGCCGCACCCGCGCCCGTCGCAGCCCCGGCGCCTGCCGCCCCTGCGACGCCTGCCGCACCCGTGACACCGCCCGCGCCGATCGCACCCGTGGCCCCCGTCGCTCCCCCCGCGCCCGTCGCCCCGGCAGCCATCGCCCCCGCACCGGTCGCCGCGGCGTCCATCGCCCCGGCGATTCCTCCCGCGGCACCCGCGCCCGTGGCCCCCGTCGCTCCGGTCGCTCCGGCTGCTCCGGCCGCTCCCGCCGCTCCGGCCGTCCCCGCTGCCCCGGCTACTCCGGTCGCACCTGCCGCACCGGTGACACCCCCGGCGCCGATCCAGCCCGCGGCTCCCGCCCCCGTACCCCCGGCCCCGGCGCCCATCCCCACGGGTTACCTGTCGGCGACCCCGCCCCCGGCGGCCACCCACATGACCCCGGTGACTCCGCCGGCGCCGTCGGCCCCGCACCCGGTGTCCCCCGTCCTCGACTCCTTCGGCGCCTCCAGCCACGTCCCCGTGGCCCAGGAGACCGAGGACATCCTCGGCTCGGGCTCGTACGTCACGCCCCTTGTCCGCAAACTGGCTGACGAGCATGGCGTGGACCTCGCGACCGTGACCGGATCCGGCGTGGGCGGACGCATCCGCAAGCAGGACATCCTGGACGCCGCTGCCGCCGCACAGGCGCAGCAGGCCCAGGTCGAGGCCCCGATCGCCGACACCGCCGTGCCCGAAGAACTCGCTCCGCGCTCACCCCTGGCCGGAACGACGGAGAAGCTGTCTCGCCTGCGCGCCACCATCGCACGCAACATGGTCGAGTCCCTGCAGGTCTCCGCCCAGTGCACGGCCACCGTGGAGGTCGACCTCACCCTGATCGCACGTCTGCGCTCCCAGGCGCAGGCGGAGTTCATGGCCCGTGAGGGTGTCTCCCTGACCTTCCTCCCCTTCATCGCGAAGGCGGCCATCGAGGCTCTCAAGGAGTACCCGAAGCTGAACGCGACGATCGACGTCGAGGCGTCCGAGATCACGTACCCGGATGGCGAGCACCTCGGCATCGCGGTCGACACGCCGAACGGCCTGCTCGTGCCCGTGATCAAGGGCGCTGGCGACCTGTCGGTGTCCGGTCTGGCGAAGAAGATCACCGATCTGAGCAACCGTACGCACAAGAACCAGTTGACCCCCGACGAGTTGACCGGCGGAACGTTCACGATCACGAACTACGGCGCCGCCGGCACCTTGATCGACACCCCCATCGTGAACCAGCCGCAGGTCGCCATCTTGGGCACCGGCGCGATCACCCGTCGCCCGGTCGTGGTGTTCGACCCGAGCCTGGGAGAACTGGTCGCCGTGCGTGACATGATCTATCTCTCCTTGTCGTACGACCATCGCCTGATCGACCCCTGCGACGCGTCGCGCTTCCTGGCGGCGGTCAAGGAGCGTCTGGAAGACGCTGACTTCGGCGCGGAGTTCTAAAGAACCACCAACGAAACCCTGAACGAGGTCTCACGCGCCAACCGACCCGTGACCGGGCGCATGTGGATGGACACCAGACACATGCACGGTTACACCTGCGGTTGGTTGGCGCGTTAGACTAGTTCGACACTGATCACTCATCGGAGGACCATGGCTAGCGAACGGGCAAAACAGCTTGCCGCCGAGCAGAAGGCTGCGCTGAAAGCGGAGAAACTGCGCAAGAAGACGTCGGATGACCCCAAGGACTGGGGTCGAGGCCGACAGTTCATCGAAGCCTTCAACATCACCCGTCAGTACGACAAGATGCTCATCCCCTTGATGATCGGCGCCTTCGCGGTGATCCTGGCCGTCTTCGTGGTCCTGTCCTTCTTCCTGTCCCCCTGGTGGGTCTACGTGATCTTCGGGGTCGCCTTCGGCTTGCTCGCCGGGATGTACATCCTGTCGTGGCGCGCCAAAGGGGCGATGTTCACGCGGTACGCCGGTCAGCCCGGCTCCGCCGAGGTGGGGCTCAACCTCCTGCCCAAAGCCTGGATCAAGAACCCCGTCATCGCAGTCGACCGGCACCAGAACCTCGTCCATCGCGTGGTGGGACCGGCCGGCATCGTCCTGATCGGCGAGGGCCAGGCTGGCAAGGTACGCGAGATGCTGGCCACCGAGGCCAAGCGTCACGAGGCCATCAAGTACAACGTCCCCGTGACGACCATCGTGATGGGTGACGCCGCCAACCAGGTGCCTCTGGCCAAACTGGACAAGCACATCAAGAAGCTGCCGAAGGCCATCAAGCCCAGCCAGATCTCCGAGATCATGGCCCGCCTGAAGGCGCTGGACGGGTCCCGTCCCCGCATGCCCATCCCCAAGGGCCCCATGCCCACCATGAAGGGCTCCCGCTCCGCCCTGCGCGGTCGCTGAACCTCTCAGCCGAGGTTCAGGAACTCTTTCCAGGCGTGCACGTCCCGCTGGGCCTGCGCGGTCGCGGCGTCGTACGTGGCCTGCAAGGCGGCGACGTCACGGGAGTGGTTGTTCACGGGCATGTACTCAGGAAAGACCAAGCATGCCTTCCCCTGGCGCTCCAACTCGAACAGTTCCTCGCGTGTGGCGTTGTACTCGTCGGCGCGGGACACGATGCCCCGCGCTATCCCGGGGTGCTTGCGGTAGTACGCGCTCAGGAGCTTGCCGCCCTTGTACGGGGGTTTGACGTAGTCACGCTCCCTCGTGAGGACGACGAAGAACTTCGAGTACCCATCGCGCTGCGCGACCGCGAGGGGGATCCCGCCTCCTGCCCCGAGGGCGCCGTCCACGAAGAGACGACCGTCGATGGTCACGGGTGGCATGACCATCGGGATCGAGGAGGAGGCCCGTACCCTCCTCATCAGGTCCCCCGCGTGGGCGATGTCCTCACGCGACCAGTACACCGTCTGCGCCGCGTCAGCGTCGTAGGCGCCGATCCGGAACTGCGCCGGATTGGACATGAACGCGTCGAAGTCGAAGGGCAGGGGACCGTCGGGGAGAGAGGTCTCCTCGTAGATGTACCGCGCGTTGAAGAGCCCCTTGCCCTGGATCCAGGTCTTCCACGATCCGAACTTCGGGTTGGCGGCGAAGTCCACGAAACACTGGCGGGCCCGTACCGGCGACCGGGACAGGTAGTTGGCCGTGTTGGAGCTCCCGGCTGAGATTCCGGCCACGTAGTCGACGAAGATCCCCTCGTTCAGCAGGACTCCCACGACGCCAGCCGTGAACGCGCCCCGCATCCCGCCGCCCTCGAAGATGAGAGCGGTGTCGGTCACATTGCTTGCCCAGGCCATGAATCCTCCTGTGGTTTTCGCCAATCAGGGAGTATACCTATTATCAGTCGGATGGGGCGTCACCGTTCACTGGCGAAGACCGCCAACGCCGCAGCCAGGCGTACACAGGCCTCCTCGAAGACGGCGGTGTCCGGGAGCAGGGAGAGGGCCAGGGTCGAGTCGGGCAGGTCGTAGAAGTACCCCGGGTGGACGGCGAGCCCGGCGCGATCCATGAGCGCGACGCACAATGAGTCCGCGTCCATCAGGTGGGGCACGTCGAGCAGCATCATCCACCCGCCCTGGGCGGTACGGACACGCAGATCGTGGAAGACGCGACGGGCGATGGCCAGGTTCGCGCCCGTGCGGGCGCAGACGCGAGCGATGGTGGAGTCGGCGAGGGTGAGCAGGTCGGGCAGGGCGCTGGCCACGGCCGAGGAGACCGGCAGGTACGCGTCGGCGATCTGGTCCAAGGCTTGCGCGGCCTGTCCTGTCAGCCGTGTGGGCCCCGACAGGCGGATCCATGCGAGTTTCAGTTGGGGCGCGGCTAGGAGTTTGGACAACCCGTCCAAGCCGAAGGTCAGGACGGAGTCGTCGCCGGACAGGCGCTGTGGCGTCGTGGTCGCCGGGTCCGGCAGCCGGAAGGGGAAGAAGACCTCGTCGGCGATCAGCGGCACGTCTTCTCGCTCGGCTAGCGCCGCAATGGCCTGCTCGGTGTAGGCGCCGGTCGGATTGTTGGGATTGACCGCCACCAGGGCACGTACGCGCTTGTCAGCCAGTGTTTCGACCAGGGATGTCGCGTCGAGCTCCCAACCGGTGGGGTGGGCGTAGAACGTGCGGTAGGGCACGGCGTCCAGGTGGTGAAACCCGGCCAGGGGCTCGATGAGCGGGTATCCCGGCGTGGGGACGGCCACCGCGCAACCGGGGTCGGCGAGCAGGGTGAACAGCCAGCTGTAGGCCTGCGACGTGGAGCCGGTCAACCAATAATCCTCGGGATCGCCGCCGAATCTGTCCGCCAGCGCCGCCCGTGCCGACCATGGCCCGCGCGGCGTGGGATCGTACCGACCCGTGCGCGACTGGTGGTCGCCGAGGATCTCAAGGATCCCGGGATCGAACAACCCGTGGCGGGTCGGATTGGTGTCGGTCAGGTCAGTCAGCTCGATCCCGGCGCGCACCAGTTCCTCCCGCCGAGCCGCGATGGCGTTCGGCGGCCCGGGAATGGCGCCCACAGCGAAAGTCACCCTCACACTGTGTCATGATCCCAGGCGGATTCACAACGCCGGGGCTGGTTGGCGGCTGTCAGGACAGTTCCAGGGTGTAATCCCAGCTCGCTATGAGGGTGTGCCCGTCGGGGGCCCATTGGAACAGGCCCTCGCCGGGGGGGACCATGATGGTGACCTCGACAGTCATGGATTGGCCCGGGGACAGGATCAGGTGCAGAGTCGGCTGATCCGGGACGAGGCTGGGGCGATGGACTCCACCGGCGGCGTCGAGCACGGCGAAGTCCTCGTCCGCGATGGGGACATCGACGGTCCCCTCGTTCAGAGCTACCTCCCAGGTGGCTGCCACCGTCGACCCTCCTGGCGTCGCGGAGCCCGTACCCGTACCCGGCACCGCGGGACCTGTGACCGTGATCAGGACCGTGCCCCCGCCCGGCATCTGTGCTCTCACCGTCTCGCCCTGGATGGCCAGCGCGGGGTGGCCGTGACTCCCGGCCAGCGGGGTGTCGCTAGAAGGTGTCGGCGTGGGAAGCCACGTGGGCGGGCCTCCGTAGGCGTTGACCGGTCCGGAACAGCCCGCCGTGGCGAGGGTCGTCGCCATAGCCACGGCAAGGAGTGGCGTGCGCAGCCGACGGGCGATCCGCCCCGGTTTCTTGGACTGATGCCGTCTCACGTCACCATTATCGGCGAGGAATGGGCAGGTGGACCACGCAGGCCGATCCATGGATGCCCCACATGTCCGATGCGTCACCGGCCCAGACAGCCCGTACCCCCGCTCGTACCCCTCCCCAAGCGCCACAAGCGTCCGACGGGGCGTACTACAGTGGAATCATGACACCCAAGGGTCGGGGGATGTTCGCCGGTGGAGCGGTCCGGATGGCCGGGCTCCTCGCGCTCGTGATCGGCGTGCTCACCGCCCAGGGGTGCACCCAGCCCGTGCCCCCGACACCGACCGGCGCGACCATCACCTCGACCGGCCTCGCGCCCGGGCAGATCACGCACGTGTGGCTGATCATCCTGGAGAACAAGTCCTACGACGCGACCTTCACCGGGCTGAACCAGAACACGTACCTGTGGCAGACGCTGCCAAGCCAAGGCGCATTGCTCACCCAGTACTACGCCACCGGCCATTCCAGCATGGACAACTACATCTCACTGGTGTCGGGGCAGGCCCCTCAGGCGGACACCCAGTCCGATTGCGACAAGGCGAACACCATGTTCGGCGCCGACGCCGACATCATCGCGTCGGGCTTGGACGCCGGCCAGGTCGCCTCCCCCGCCAATCGCGACCAGCCCAGCGGCGCCAACGCGCCGGATGGGGACAATGGATGCACGTACCCCCCGCAGGTGGCGACCTTGTTCAACCAGTTCGACGCGGCCTCGGTGACCTGGAAGGGGTACGCCCAAGACCTGCGGAACCAACCTGGCCGGGAGGACGGCCTGTGCGGGGCCCCCGGGTCGTCGGCCAACAATCCCACCACTGACCCGACCCACCTGACGCCGACCCCCGACCATCCCCTGCCCGACGGCGTGACCAGTTTCACTTCAGCGCAGGCCAACGACCAGTACGTCGCCAAGCATTTCCCCTTCCCCTGGTTCTCGTCCCTGACAGGGACGATTGATGCGGATTCCACGACCACCGACCCCTTGACGACCCCCGTCCAGGGCGGGTCCGACTGCAACGAGGCGCATATCGCGAACCTCGACGACCCCGCCCATGGCCTGTGGGCCGACCTGCAGTCGGAGTCCACGACGCCGCGATTCAGCTGGATCACGCCCGACAATTGCAACGACGGACACGACGCGGTGTGCGTCGGCAACAACATGTCGGGCGCTTTCGTGGACGGCCAGCCGGTGTACGGCACGGGCGCGCCCGACCCGCAGGCGACCACCCCCGTCAACTACACAGGCGGGTTGTACGCGACCGACCTCTTCCTGGCGTACTACGTCCCCCTGATCGAGTCCTCCCCCGCTTTCACGGACGGCGGGCTGATCGACATCACCTTCGACGAAGGGACCCCGCCCTTCACGTACACGGGCAACAGCTTCAACAACGCCGACGCGTACCCGGCGACCAGCGACGTCCACGCCGATGCGGCGACCGCCCTCGCCGCCGACGCCGCGGGCGAGACCCTCGATGGCGTCGCCGTCCACGACGAGCCGACTGGGCCGAACTCCACCCTCGCCGCCGACGCGAACGGCGATCAGCTCTATCCCGGTCCCGGCTGGAACGCCTTCATCGATCGCCCTCCCGTGTGCACGGCGACGCAGCCGACACGGGTCCCTGCCGATTGCGTGCCGGGCATCGTCCGTGGGGGCTCCGGGACCACCCCCGCGGCGCGGGTCGATCAGGTCAGCGCCGGACCCGGTTCCTCCGTCGTCCTCGACCCGAGGATCCAGGCCACCGACGCGGGCCGAATCGTGACAGACACGACCGACAGGACGGGACCGGGGGGTACGAGCCCCATCCCGGCGGGGACGTCGGTCGGCGCGGTGAGCAACACCGGGCCGCTGTTCCCGACGACTCCCTCGGGCGCCGTGACCACGGGCTCCTTCTCGTTGGTCGACGCGGCCGGCGACCCCGTCATGCCGCTCGGCGCTGTCACGGCGATCACGCTGAGCGCCGAGGGCGCTCCCGGGCTCCTCGGCGAATCGGCCGCCACGGGACCAACCACCACCGGACAGGCCACCGCAGATCCAATCACCCCTGATCCGCTGTACGACGCCACCAGCCCGACGCCGGGCGGCGGACTGACCGGTTCCGTGCTCATCAGCCCACTTATCACCCCCGGCACAGTCTCGGCAACATACTACAACCATTACAGCTGGCTTCGTACCATGGAAGACATCTTCCAGGTCTCGGCGGGAACCGATCATGACCCTCTGGCCGCCGGGACGGTCTCGGGCGGCGTCGACGGACTGGGGCACCTGGGGTACGCGGCCCAGCAGGGCCTGGCCCCCTTCGGCCCGGACGTGTTCACCGCGGCGCAACGGCGGTGATCGGCGATCACCGGACCATCACTATGTCGACGCGCCGTGCCGCCGACGTGGACGCCGATCACCCGTTATGGCAACTGATATGGCAAAATGGACTCATGGACACACCGCTGCTCATCTTCCTCCATGGCCCTGGACAGTCTCCGCCCGCATGGCAGGACGTCGTCGGGGCGATCAATCCGGAGCAACCGATGGTCGCGCCATGGCTGAAGGGACTGAAGCCGACCGAGCACGGTGGCTTCGAGATCAATCAAGCGGCGGAGGCGGTGCTCGACGTGATGGAGACACGCGGCGCCCAGCGCGCCGATCTCGTGGGGTACTCCCTCGGGGGCCTGGTCGCCCTGCGCACCGCCCTCGCGTACCCCGACCGCATCGCCCACCTCGTCCTGGTGTCCACGCCCATCGTCCCCGAGCCGAAAATCCTCAACCGGCAGCGCCTGCTGGTGAAGTTCACACCCGCCGGCATGTTCCGGGGCGTGGACAAGGAGCACGTCCTGGCCGCCCTCGACGCCCTCGCCGAGACGGACATGTCCGTGGACCTGACCAAGGTGGTGCCTCCGCTCTTGGCCGTCGCGGCCGCCGACGACCCCATCGGTCGAGCCAGCGCGGACCTCATGGCCCACGACGCGCACGCGCTGACGCGGTTCCTCCCCGGCGCCGATCCCAACCTCTTGGTGTCGCAACCCAAGGTCCTCGCCCAACTGGTCGCCGACTTCTGCGCCGACTTCCTCGACCGTGACGACAGCACGGCCCCCGTGGAGTCGGGAGAAGCGGGGTCCTGAGCTCAGCCCCGCACAGGCCGGTGGTCTTCGGGGTCGAACAGGTCGAGCAGGGCTCGGGCCGACGAATCGTCGCACACCAGATCGGTGATCGTCTTGGCGCGGAGCGCGCCCAGAAGAGCCGAGGCGCGCGACGGGTCGGCCACGACCCCGATCCGGCGCGGGATCCGACGCAGCTCCGCCGGAGTGAGGCCGGAGGCCCGCTGGTTCAACGCGATGTCCTCGTACGTCCCGTTCTCGCGCAAGAGGACCGTGCACACGTCGCCGACGACCCCCTGGGACCGCAGCTCGGTGAGCTCCGACTCGTCCAGGAACCCCGCCGTGTAGACGTAACTGGGCACCCGCGCGTGGATCGAACCGACGCCGAAGATGGCCACGTCCAACCGTGCCTGCAGGTTGAGCACCAGCCGTACCGACCTCTCCCGCCACATCGCCCTCTTGGTCTCGGCGTAATCGAAGAAGGCCGGGACGGGGAACTGGACGATACGCGCGTCGAAATTGGCGGAAAGAGCCTGCAAGATGGAGGCCACATGCCGCGCCGAGGTGTCGTGAACGTTCGTGCCCCCGTTCATCTGGACGATGGTGGCATCGTGCAGGGAGCGCTTCTCCAAGAACGGCACGATGTTCGACAATGTCACCCCCCATGCCACCCCGATGTAGTTGCCGTCGGCCACGCTGTCGCGCAGCAGTGCCGCCGCCAAGCGGGAGACCCGCTCAAACCGTGTGTTGATCGAAGCCGAGTCCCCCACCGTCACCAGGTGGACCCTCACGCCAAAGATGGCCGCCACCGTGCGCGCCACCGGGGAGGACGACCCCTGGGGGGCCTCGACCGAGATCCTGACCATGCCTGTGTGGCGCGCTTCCGCCAGCAGACGCGAGACGGAGGAACGCGACAATTTCAGATGTCGCGCGATGGACTCCATCGTCTCGTCTTGGACGTAATACCGCATACAGGCTTCATACATATCGTCGTACCGCTCGTGCATGACATCACCTTCCTACTGCACATTCTCCCACGGCATAGATCGAACGTCGAAAAACCGGCAAGATTATGAATATCGACCAATACGGCATCATTGTGGATGCCAGAAAGTGAGGAAAAGTGCCTCTCGATATCTCGCTCTGGAATATTTTCATGTCAGAGCTCTCAGGCACCGCCATGCTGATTCTTCTCGGCGCTGGCGTGTGCATGAATGTTTCGTTCAACAAGAGCAAGGGCCAAAATGGTGGGTGGCTCCTGATCAACTTTGGATGGGGGCTCGCAGTCTTCTCGGGCGTCCTTGTCGCCTTCAAGTCCGGCGGGCATCTGAACCCAGCCGTCACCTTGGGCATCGCCGCCTCGAAAGTCGGCGGCGACGGAGCAGCGTGCTTCATCGGATCGGGTGATGCTGGCCAGCCTTGCATGGTGGCTGGCGTCGACGGGGCGGCAGCGACTCCAGGCTTGGCAGTCTCGTTCCTGGCCATCGTGGTCTACATCGTGGCGCAGCTCATCGGCGCTTTCATCGGCGCTGCGGCGGCTTGGCTCACATACAAGAAGCAATTCGACATTGATCAGCCAGAGGGCGCCAAGCTCGGCGTGTTCGCCACAGGCCCTGCAGAGAGGTCGTATTTCTGGAACCTGGTGACTGAGGGCATCGCGACCTTCGTCCTGGTGACCGTGGTCTTGATGGCCGGCTATCAGCGCTCCGGCGGGGACATGGGGTGGCTGAACGCCCTCGGTGTCGCCCTGTTGATCGTCGCCATCGGCGCCTCCCTCGGCGGCCCGACCGGGTACGCCATCAACCCAGCTCGTGACCTCGGCCCCCGTATCTGGCACGCCGTCATGCCGTCCCCCAACAAGGGCGGTTCTGACTGGGGGTACTCCTGGGTGCCCATCGTCGGCCCCATCGTCGGCGCCCTGGTCGCCGGCTTGGTGTACGCAGGCCTGAGCGCCATGAACTGGACCACCTAGTCGTCCAGTCGAGCTGTCTCAATGCTCGATGATCGTGTGCCGGGATGTCCGGGCGGACGCCCGGCACACGATGTCGGACTGATCGAAACCCTCGTCCATCGACGAGATTCCTGATCGACCACAGCCCTCTATCCCACAACTTTTCCGACGGGCTCCCACGGCGGTAGCCATCTTCCATGAGAACCCACTCATCACTAACCATTCATCAATCATCTGGAGAAATAATGTCAGAAAAATTCATCCTTGCCATCGATTCTGGTACGACCAGCTCTCGTGCCATCGTCTTCAACCATTCCGGGCGTATCGTCGGCAGCCATCAGCTCGAGCACGAGCAGATCTTCCCGCGCGCCGGATGGGTCGAGCATGATCCCGTCGAGATCTGGACCCGCACAGTTCAAGTCATCACTGGCGCCCTGAACACCGCCGGGGTGACCAAGGACGACATCGCCGCCATCGGCATCACGAATCAGCGCGAAACCACAGTCGTGTGGGACAAGACCACCGGCAAGCCTGTGTACAACGCCATCGTGTGGCAGGACACCCGTACCCAGGCCATCGTCGACGAGCTCGGCGGCGGCGACCAGAACAAGTACCAATCCCGCGTAGGCCTGCCGCTGGCGACCTACTTCTGCGGCCCCAAGGTCAAGTGGATCCTCGACAACGTGGAGGGCGCACGCGCCGCCGCCAACGAGGGCAAGCTCATCATGGGCACCATCGACACCTGGCTGATCTGGAACCTGACCGGCGGAACGGACGGCGGCATCCACATCACCGACGTGACCAACGCCTCGCGTACCATGCTCATGGACGTGACGACGCTGACATGGGCGGAGGACATCGCGGCCGACATGACGATCCCGCTGTCGATGCTCCCGCAGATCAAGTCGTCCTCCATGGTCTACGGCACGGCCAAGGAGCCGGTCGTCGCCGGCTTGCCCATCTCGGGCGACTTGGGCGACCAGCAGGCCGCCACCTTCGGCCAGGCGTGCTTCGAGGTCGGCAAGGCCAAGAACACGTACGGGACCGGCTGCTTCATGCTGATGAACACCGGCGAGGCGCCCGTGTTCTCGAAGAACGGCCTTCTCACCACGCTGTGCTACCAGATCGGCGACAACAAGCCCATCTACGCGTTGGAGGGCTCCATCGCCGTGACCGGGTCGCTCATCCAGTGGCTGCGCGACAACCTGAAGATGTTCGACTCCTCTCCCGAGGTCGAGAAGCTGGCCCTGTCTGTCGATGACAACGGTGGCTGCTACTTCGTGCCGGCGTTCTCCGGATTGTTCGCCCCGTACTGGCGTGGCGACGCCCGCGGCGCCATCGTCGGCCTGACGCGGTACGTCAACCGCGGCCACATCGCCCGCGCCGCGCTGGAGGCCACCGCCTTCCAGACCCGCGAGGTCTTGGACGCCATGGAGGCTGACTCCGGCGCCAAGCTGGCCGAGCTCAAGGTGGACGGCGGCATGACGGCCAACAACACGCTGATGCAGTTCCAGTCCGACATGGTCGGCGTGCCCGTGGTACGCCCGGTCGTGGCCGAGACCACGGCGCTCGGGGCCGCGTACGCCGCCGGCATCGCCGTGGGATTCTGGAACGGCGAGCAGGACGTCATCGACAACTGGGCCGAGGACAAGCGCTGGACTCCGCAGATGGATCCGACCGAGCGCGACCGCCTCTACCGCAACTGGAAGAAGGCCGTCACGAAGACCTTCGAGTGGGTCGACGCCGACGTCAAGGAGTAGGCCCGCCCATAGGGTTGGCTCGTCGGCATGCGTCCGAGGAGCCACACCTTCCTGATCCTGGTATCCGAACTACCACCAATGCCCCGGGGAACCGGGGCATTGGCATGTCCGGGATGACGACTCACATGTCCAAGCGGCGGGCCGTCGCGACGGACAACTCGCGGGAGGCCATACGCTCGACGAGGTGGAGGGCCATGTCGATGCCCGCCGACAACCCGGCGGACGTGACGAAACGGCCAGCGTCGACCCAGCGACGGGAGTCGATGACCTCGATGGAGGGGAACCGGCGACGCAGGTCGTCCACATGGTCAGCATGGGTGGTGGCCTGGAGGCCGTCGAGCAGGCCCGTGCGCGCCAAGAGGAAGGCCCCCGTGCACACGGCTGCGATCACCGGCACCTGGGACGAGGTCGCCGAGATCCACGTCACGGCCTCCGGATCGTCGGCCTGCGCCCCTTTGGCGCCCGTGCTCCCTGGGATGACGAGGCACGAGAGCGGCGGATGATCGTCGATGGTCGCCTGGGGTTGGAGAACCGCGCCGGCGCGCGCGGTCACCGGATCGAGCGTGCGCCCGATGGTGACGAGGCTGAAGAGGTCGTCCGTGAAGGGCGAGGATGTCTGGGCGGAAAGCTGTGAGGCGGTCGCGAAAACTTGGTACGGACCGGCAAAGTCAAGCATCTCCATATCGTCGAAGGCATACAGCCCGATAGACATGGTCATGTGAGCACTCCTTATACGTGTCGGCTGGCACGCGGCTGTGTCGTCCCACTTTCCCCTAGCCAATCACCCGTTTTGCCACGGGTAGAATATTCCCATGGACTTCACTGCTGCGTATATCAGCGTACCAGGCGCATCCAATTCGGACTCACATACTCGAAAAGTGATCCTTGTGTCGCCACGCGGGTATTGCGCAGGTGTCGATCGGGCCGTCGCGACCGTGGAGAGGGCCTTGGAGATCCACGGTCCGGGGGTGTACGTGCGCAAGGAGATCGTACACAATAAGCATGTCGTTTCGGCGCTGAAGGACAAGGGCGCGATCTTCGTCGACGAGGTCGACGAGGTTCCCGTCGGCGCCGTCGTCGTCTTCTCCGCCCATGGGGTCTCCCCCGCTGTGCGAGCCGCGGCGAAGGAGCGCGAACTCGTCGCCATCGACGCCACCTGCCCCCTCGTGACCAAAGTGCACAAGGAGGCCAAACGGCTCGCTGCCTCGGGGATGGAGATCCTTCTCATCGGCCATGCCGGGCACGAGGAGGTCGAGGGGACGTACGGAGAGGCGCCGGAATCCATCACCCTCGTCGAGCATCCCGCGGACGCCCTGCGTGTGGACGTCCGGGATCCGGCTCGCGTGGCCTGGCTCTCGCAGACCACCCTCAGCGTGGACGAGACCCGCGAGACGGTGGCACGTCTGCGGGCCCGCTTCCCCGAGTTGATGGACCCGCCCAGCGACGACATCTGCTACGCCACCCAGAATCGACAGTCCGCCGTACGTGAGATCGCGCCGCAGTGCGACTGCGTCCTGGTCGTCGGCTCCGCCAACTCGTCCAACTCCCGCCGCCTGGTGGAGGTCGCCCTCGACGCAGGTGCCGGGCAGGCTCACCTCATCGACGACGTCGCCCAGATCGACCCCGCATGGATCGAGGACGCCACCACCGTCGCCGTGACCTCCGGCGCGTCTGTGCCCGACCACTTGGTACGAGAGGTGGTGGCCCACCTAGCCGCCTCCGGCTTCCCCGACGTCGAGGAGCACCGGCCCATCGAGGAGACCCTCACCTTCGCGTTACCGCCGCAGGTGCGGTGAGGTTCGATTGAATCGTCGGCACCGCAGGAACCCCCAAGAAAGCCCAGGAATCTCGAGCCTTCTTGGGGGTGCTCGCTATGTGAAAGGATCACTGATCCTACAGACCGGCTTGAGCAACTCCATACTCAGCTTGTTCCTGGGTGAAGTCCTCAAATATGAGTTGGTCGATCAGGCCTTGGCGTGAAAACGCGGTTATCTCAAGGTAGCTTTCAGCCTTCTTGGCGGCCTGCGCAGACCAGTCCGCATTTTGTGCATCCACGCCGTAGATGGCGTCTTCATTGGAGAACCCTTCAAAGACCAATTGGTCGATTAGCCCCTGACGCGAGAACGCTGAGGTCTTCAAGTAGCTGGCGGCCTTGCGTACTGCCTGCTTCTGCGACGTGGTTTCTTTTGTCTGGGTCGCTGGCTGCGTTTCCGCAGGGACGGTCGTGGCGCCATCAGTTGTGGCTGCTTCGGTCGGCGTGGTGGCGCCATCGGTTGTGGCTGTCGTCGTCGGCGTGGTGGCGTCAGCGCTGCTGTCATCACGAGTGGCAGCGACACTGACGATGATGACGGCCACAATCACGATGATCCAGAACCAGACCTTCTTGAAGATCGGCTTCTTTGGCTTCTCTTGTGGTTCAGTCATAGGGATTACTCCTGTCGTAGGGGTGTAGATGCGACCCATGTGAAACGCATCACGAGAAACCGCATAATCATCCTGAGACATGACCCGTATTCCTCGCGAGACAAAGGATAATGCCGACGCG
>WQZD01000036.1 GCA_009780915.1 Propionibacteriaceae bacterium | reverse complement strand
TACGACACACCCAAATCACCACCCTGCCTTCCATCCAAGCCGAACAGGGTGCACAATGAGAACGACAAAGTGGCTCACTTTTCAACCGTCGAAAACGGCTCACTTTTCAACCGTCGCTGACAGAGGCTAGGGCTCGTATAGGTTGACAATTTGAACGGCAGTAACCAACGCATCATTGTCATCATTAGTGGCACAATGTCGTAACTCAGTGTGTCAGTAGACATGACAGTATCCGCATTCGTGCCAGTAGAGATGGCAGTATCTGTTCTTAACGGTCCGAACGCTCGCCGTCACCAACTGATCGGCACCTGACAGTTGGCGAGTAGATCGACGAGTGGCGCGTACCAAGCTGTTCCGTCTGATCACTGGTAGACCTTCCGTGCGGCGGCATCACGAAGTGTCACCAGCGCCCATGGACATCGCCCCTGCGAGTAACGTGACCAGAACGGCCAAGGCTGGGACCATGACCACTGTCGCGACAGCAACCCCAATGATGGAGGCGACCAGCACGACATTGATCACCGAGCCTTCGGCGTCAATCATCGTCGTGCCGCACATCAACGTGAGGCATCCCACCACGGCCACCACTGCAAGCAACAGGACATCAAACTGTCCGCTGTAATGTCTCAGCATCGACCCGAAGAAGGGCTCAAAGGAGTCTGGAATGAGCACACGGAACAGGCCGATGACCTTTGGGGCAAGGTCAGGGGACAGACGTGACAACCAGGCACCGTTGCTTGGAACCGTGGCAGCAGCCGTGAACAGCAATGACCAGCCCACTCCAACTCCTGTGGCGAACTCGATTGCTCTACGCCGTTTGCCGGTTCCTGCTTGGAAAGCTCCGGAGATGGACCGCCACAGAATGAACCCAGGATAAGCGAAGACGGTCACTAACCCCACCGCGATGATCACCATGCAGGCGATCCAGGCGAGAATGGTCAGCACCCACTTAGTTAGCCACAGCAACGCTGAACCCAACCAGGCGAACAAGGGTGCCAGGAAGATCCACCATCTGAGTCTCTGGCCAAAGAAGATGAGCGCGACCAGCAGCCCGACGCCAACAATGACCATCACAGCAGCGCCGAGGCGATGTGCCCGAAACAGAGCCCTGACCGCGAAGACTACGGCGGCGATGGCCGCGCCAGCCACGACAACGATGATCACCACCTTCCAGAAGGGGGCGGACCAGACGAAGAACCGGGCGATCTGCCTCATCACCCACCACGCCCCAACAGTGATCCAGCGCAAGATCCAGAGCAGCCAACAAGTCAGAGGAATGACGAACAGCCCCAGTAATAGTGCCACGGTCACTGATGGGAAGTAGCCCGAGCCTGCTCGCGCTTGGCGAATGAGCGCGCCCAGAATGATGGCCCCGCTTGCGATCAGAGCAACCAGAAGGGTCGCGCCGAGCAGGCGATCCGGCGTGACGGAGAGCGGTCCTCCGAGCCTATCCGCCACCCAGCCAAGTGGCCTCGTCACCGCACGATAAGTTGACGGCGCCATGATGTGGGCGAACCAACTCGACTGCGGATAGGACAACTGGGACACGGCCTGAAGTATCTGCGGGTTGGCCAGCCCGAGAAACAACATTCCTACTGCGATGTATCCGACTGTCCAACCAATGAGCCTCCCAGCACCAGCTCCAGATCGTGCTGATGACAGCTTTGTTGCGGCCATGGGTACACCTCCTCTGTGAGGACTGTGTCGTCTGAGTCCGCCCCCATTCAAGCCCTCTTGGCCAACTTGCGGGATGCCGATTCAGTCTAGGATACAATGAACCTAGACGTGGAGGAGACCGCGTACGACGATGACGATCAGACCAGCGAGGCTTGTGACATGGACGCTGACACGCGTCTCGCATCCCTGCGGTGGAATGTCGGGCGTGCACAGTGGAGACATGGTCGATGTGATGGCTGACGAAGCTGCTCGTGGTGTAGTTTGCAACCCGCTGAATAATGTCTGTGGTCCCTGCCAGACTACTGGTGGTTGAGAAAGACGTAACCCCGGCGATGTGGCTTTCGCCAGTGATCGTTCCGGGGTCTTCGTGAGCTATGTTACAGGACGGGGACGACGCATGCCAACGACGGGCGTATCAGGTCACTTATGGAGTGACGCCGTTGTCGCTGACCTCCTCACAAGCGAGCGACTGTCGTCCTACTTGACAGCTTGCAACTCCAGCCTGACGGACGCGATGCGCTTGTACGAGTGGAACACCTTCGCGTGCGCCGCCGTCATCCAGACCGTGGCGTTGGCCGAGGTCATCACTCGTAATGCCCTTGACCGGCGGCTTACGGTCTGGGCGGCAAGCCAGTCTGACAGCCCATCATGGCTCGATGTCGCCCCACTTGATGCTCGGGGGCAGGCCGACATCGCTGAGGCGAGGCGACGGGCCACCCGCGGCGGGCGGCTCCCTGAGGTTCACGGGAAGGTGGTTGCCGAGTTGTCGTTCGGGTTCTGGCGATACCTGACGACCAGCCAGTACTTCGCCAGTCTGTGGGTGGTGACACTCAATGCGGGCTTTCCCGGAGCTCCCGGGAATGCCTGGCAGCGTCGGTCCCAGATCGAACGAGCGATGGACAGGCTCGGGTTCGTCCGTAATCGTGCTGCCCACCATGAACCAATACACAGGCGTGACCTGTCCGCCGACTACGCCGAAGGCCTCGCCCTATGCGGTTGGGTGCATCCCGATGCCGAGGCATGGGCGCGGGCCATGTCCGCGCTCCCAAGTGTCCTTCAGACTAAGCCCGTCCGCAGACCGTGACGGTCGAGTGGGGCCACATGTGGGGCTGCGTATCGTCACCAAGTCGATGTCGTAGCGGTCAGCTTGGCTCACTACCTTCGGCAAGCAGTTCTGGGGGGGGCACAAGTCCCGGCCCACCAGACCTTTGGATCACCATTCCGTTGATCAATATGACATAATGCGCATTATCGGACTAACGCGAGCCCGGCGAAACGGGACTCTACGAGCGACCTTCTGAAGGATCTGTTGACGCATCGTCGGAAGGCAGATCTGATGGGACATCTGTCTTCTCAGGCGCGATGAGAGGCATGTCGTGGAGCCTGACCACTTGAAGGACGCCAGCACAGCCTGGGCAGTTCGCCCAGGTGACATTCTCCAAGGGGGTCATGAAGACCGATCCTGCACAGGACGCGTGCTGATTGATAAAACCCGCCATGACATGGTAGGCGTCCGTGTCGCTCGTCCCATGCGACCATTGGGCCCTGCCGGCCACATAACCAGTCACCGCTATCACTGAACCCACGTCCTTCCCCGTGTGCCAGTCCACGACGCCGACGGGCGCTCTCAGCGCGCACAGGATCATCGTGTTCTGGACAATCGGCGGTGGTTCCCGCCGACGACGAGTGTAACAGTCCCCAACGAGTCATGACACATCCATCAGGAGGAATCCCAGTCCTCTTCGGCATCCTTCAGCGGATCGATCTTGTGATATTTAATTGCATTTTGTCGCTTGTGTATACTTCCCGCATGCTGCATGACGATGAACCTGAGAACAGTAATCCGGAAGACGCACCATCCCCGTACGACGGTGTGATTGAGAATAATCAAGATACCTCGTCGTCCTCTACCTCAAAGACCTCTTCTCCTCGACATCTCTCATCCTTATTCAGGACTTATGAGTTTCGACTTTTCGCGCCCGCTGGTGCCATCACTATCATCCTTATTTGTGTTGCCCTGGCGATCGGATCCGGACGATTAGAGCTGCCGACTATCCACCCAAGATCTACTCCCACTGCGATTGACACGGTGAAAAACCCTTACGTGATGCCGGATCTGATTGGCTCCGACCTCTTTGACGCAGATCTGAAACTCAAAGAAACAGGATTGTCTGGAACTTATCATGATATTAAGGTACCCCATCGTCCATTAGGGCTGAAATCTGAATGGCGGGTATGCGACCAATACCCAAGTGCGGGAACCCGATTCAGCATGCCGTGGTTAGTCCAGCTCGGAGTCGTGAAGATGGACGAGAATTGCGATGGCTCGCCCAAGAGTCCGGCGCCGACGATCACGCCGACACCAGATCCGGAACCCGAGAGCAACTCAAATTCGGCAGACGCTCATGCGCCGTCCAAGCCCGAGGCCAAGCCCGCACCCAAACCTGCGCCCAAGCCGACACAAGCAGCGCCCAAGCCCGCCCCGGCCCCTGCTCCCGCGCCTGCACCCGCACCTGGTGGTGATTCTGTCTACTACAAGAACTGCGCCGCTGCACGCGCTGCCGGGGCTGCGCCCATCTATCGGGGGCAGCCTGGATACCGGCCAGCCCTCGATCGCGACGGCGACGGGATCGCCTGCGAGTGGTCATGATCATTGAGGCGCACGGTCCATCGCGCACACCCGATGGACCGTGTGCACCCTGACATCCTCCATAGGCCCCTCCTCGCCCTCTGGCGCCCATCTTCCTCCAGTGGCAGAATAGTCACTCGGACACGAGAAGGTGGATCATGGGCCAAGTCAAACGAGTCGGAATCCTCACCGCCGGCGGCGACGCCCCCGGGCTGAACGCCGTCATCCGGGGGTTCGGCAAGACCGCCATCAGCCATTACGGGATGGAGTTGATCGGCTTTCGCGACGGCGTGAAGGGTCTGGTGGAGAATCGGTACGTCGATCTCAACGCGGCCGCGCTCTCCGGGATCCTCACCGTCGGTGGGACGATCCTGGGCACGAGCCGGGACAAGGTCCACAAGTACGTCATCGACGGCGAGGCTCGCAACATGGTCCCCACCGTCAAGGAGAACCTGGAACGGTTGGGCATCGACGCCCTGGTGATGCTGGGCGGCGGGGGCACGGCCAAGAACGCCAAGCAACTCATGGACGTCGGCGTCAATGTCATCTCGCTCCCCAAGACCATCGACAACGACATCGCCTACACGGACACCACCTTCGGATTCGCCACGGCCATGGAGATCGCCGCGGAAGCCCTCGACCGCCTGCACAGCACCGCGCACAGCCACCACAGGATCATCCTCACGGAGATCATGGGCCATCGGGCCGGATGGTTGAGCCTGGGCGCCGGAATCGCCGGTGGGGCTGACATCATCTTGATCCCGGAGATCCCGTACACCGTCGAGTCCATCACAGCCACGATCAAAGCGCGGATCGCGCGTGGGAGCACATTCTCCGTGGTCGCCGTGGCGGAAGGGGCCAGAGACACCAAGGACACGGCCGACTACCAAGCCGCGAAACTGCTTGTGGACGCCGCCAAGACACAGGAGGCCGTGCGTGCGGCCAAGACCCATCTGGCCAACGTCGAAGACAGCCAGCGGGAGCACACCTTCAAGCTCGCACGCGAGTTGGAGGCCGCGACAGGACTCGAGACGCGCGTCACCATTCTGGGGTACGTGCAACGCGGCGGCACCCCTTGCGCCGAGGACCGCATCCTCGCCACCCGGTTAGGAACGGCCGCCGCCGACCTCGTCCAGGCCGGTGAGTTCGGGGTCCTCGTCGCCGCGCGTGGCCAAGGCACGGAGGCCGTGCCCCTGGCACAGGTCGCTGGCAAGGTGAAACTCGTCCCCACCGATCATGACTGGATCGAGACGGCGCGCAAGGTCGGCACCGGGTTGGGAGACTGACCGGCTGGTCAGAAGTTGATCATGTGGCCGGCGACTCCCTCGGCGGCCTCCTTGATCGCCTCGGACAACGTCGGGTGGGCGTGGATGTTGCGTGCCACTTCCTCGGCCGTGAGGTCCCACATCTGGGCCAGCGTCAGCTCAGGAAGCAGTTCCGTGACGTCGGCGCCCACCATGTGGGCCCCGAGGATCTCGTGATGGGCCGCGTCGGCGACGATCTTGACGAACCCGGTCCCCGCACCCAGCCCCCATGCTTTGCCGTTGGCGGCGAAGGGGAACTTGGACACGACGGGGGTGTACCCCTTCTCGCGAGCCTGAGCCTCGGTGTACCCGAAGGACGCGACCTGCGGCTGGGAGTAGGTGGCCCTGGGGATCATGTCGTAGTTGATCGGGAAGGTCTCCACGCCCGCGATGGTCTCCGCCGCCACGACGCCTTGGGCCTCGGCGGTGTGCGCCAGCATCAGCTTGCTCGTCACGTCGCCGATGGCGTACACCCCGGGCACGGACGTGCGCATGTGGTCGTCGATCTCGATCGCGCCGCGCTCGGTGAGGGCGATGCCGGTGTTCTCCAGGCCGTAGCCCTGGGTGCGGGGTTGGAAGCCGACCGACATGAGGACCTTCTCGGCCTCCAGGTGGAACTCCTCTCCCCCATCCACGGGCGCCACGGTCACCGTCGCCTTGTCACCGTCGTCGGCGATCGCTTTGACGGCATGGGAGGTGAGCAGGGTGATGCCCAGGCCCTTGTAGGACTTGGCCACCTCTGCGGAGATCTCCGGGTCTTCCAACGGAAGGACCCGGTCGAGGAACTCCACGACCGTGACCTTCACGCCATAGTTGGCGAGGACGTACGCGAACTCCGTGCCGATCGCCCCAGCGCCGCAGATGACGATGGACTCCGGCAGGGTCTCCGACAGGATCTGCTCTTCATAGGTGACCACGCGAGGTCCCCGGGTGACGCCCGGAAGCATCTTGGGCGTCGCGCCAGTGGCGATGATGCAGGTGTCGAAGGTCAGCGTCTCGGTGACTCCGGTGTCGAAACTGACGCTGAGCGTGGAGGCGTCCTTGAACGTGCCCCACCCGTTGTACTCCGTGATCTTGTTCTTCTTCATCAAGAAGTGGATCCCCTTCACCATCCGGTCGGACACGCTGCGCGAGCGCGTGAAAGCGGCGCCGAAGTCGCAGGTGACGTCGCCAGAGATGCCGTACAGCTGCTTCTCATGAGTGAGGGTGTGGGCCAGTTCGGCGTTCTTCAGCAAGGCCTTGGTCGGAATGCATCCCACGTTCAGGCACACCCCTCCCCACCACTGCTTCTCAACAATAGCTGTTCTCAAACCGAGTTGGGCGCAGCGGATGGCGGCGACGTAGCCGCCAGGTCCTGCCCCGAGGATCACTGTGTCGAAATGCGTCATGGGAACCACTCTATCGTGGAAGGCAACGGACGTCAGGTACGGGTAGTTGGCAAGGAGCATTCGGGTACGAGCGGGAGCCCATCGTCCCTAGAAGCCGTCACCCATGATCTCATGTCTGAGATTGTCCCTTCGTCGTGAGACCCCCAGTGACTCCCCCTGTCGACCGCTGATTCCCATGATTCCCCTTATGGATATCACCACTGATCTTCCACCGCGCCGACATTCTCACTCAGGTCTCATCTCATACATGAGATATAATGGCCAGATGGCTACATCGGCGCAAACTATCGGAATTCTTATTCGCGAAGCCCGGATGTCACGGGGAATGACTCAATCGGATCTCGCGAAAGCACTCAGCACGAGTCAGAGTGCGATCGGACGTATCGAGGCGGGCAACCAGAACCTGTCTCTGGAGATGCTCAACCGCATCTCCGACGTGCTTGGCAAACAGTTGATCACCCCCGGCAGCGGGGCCCTGACCTTCTCCATCGAGGGCGGCAGGCGTCTGCACGGACAGATCGAGACCAGGTCGAGCAAGAACGCGGCCGTGTCCACCCTGTGCGCGTCCCTGCTCAACCGAGGCAGGACGACGCTGCGCGGCATCGCCCGCATCGAGGAGGTGAACCGCCTCGTCGAGGTTCTCACGTCCATCGGGGTCGACTGCCAGTGGAGCGAGGACCAGATGGATCTGACCATCATCCCCCCCGAGGAGCTCGACCTGTCGGCCATCAACTGCGAGGCCGCGCGGCGCACCCGATCCATCCTGATGTTCCTGGGCCCGCTCATGCACAAGTTCCCGGCCTTCACCTTGCCGTACGCCGGCGGGTGCAACCTAGGGACCCGTACCGTGGAACCCCACCTCCAGGCCCTGCGCCACCTCGGCCTGTCCGTGGAGGCCACCGAGGGTTTCTACCACTGCAACGTGGTCCCCCCCGCCAAGGACAAGCTCCAGTTCACGCTCACCGAACGCGGCGACACCGTGACGGAGAACGCCATCATGGCGGCGGCGTGCACCCCCGGGGTGACGATCATCCGCAATGCCAGTTCGAACTACATGGTCCAGGACCTGTGCCTGTTCATCACGGAGCTGGGCGTCCAGATCGACGGCATCGGGACGACGACGCTGACCATTCACGGAGTCGACGACATCGACACGGATGTCTCCTACGACATCTCCGAGGACCCCATCGAGTCCATGAGCCTGCTGACGGCGGCGGTGGCCACCGAGTCCGAGCTGACGATCACCCGTGTGCCGATCGAGTTCATGGAGATCGAGTTGGCCGTCCTGGAATCGATGAGGCTGAACTACTCCATGAGCGACGAGTACATGTCCCGCAACCAGCGGACCCGTCTCGTCGATCTGACCGTCAAGCCGTCCGACCTGATCGCGCCCGTGGACAAGATCCACCCGATGCCCTTCCCCGGCCTCAACATCGACAATCTCCCGTTCTTCGCCGTCATCGCCGCCATGGCCCACGGCACGACGACGATCTTCGACTGGGTGTACGACCACCGCATGATCCACCTCATGGGGTTGAACAAGCTGGGCGCCAACCTCACCCTGTTGGACTCCCACCGCATCATGGTGGCCGGCCCGACCCGGTGGAGGGGCGGGGGCAACATCGAGTGCCCGCCAGCCCTTCGTCCCGCCATGTGCCTCTTCCTGGCGGCCCTGGGCGCGCGCGGCGAGACGGTGCTCGAAGACACCTACGTCATCACGCGAGGGTACGAAGAACTCCCCGGCCGGCTCAACGCCCTGGGGGCCAACATCCACTCCTTCTTGCAGTAGGCCTATCGGACCCGGCGCGCCTCGAAGGAGTGGCTGGGGTGGACGATCTCGTCTTGGGCCGACACGAGGGCGAGTTCGCGGCGTCCCGCCTGGGCCGTGGCCCACAGGATCGAGTAGACGATGTCGGCGGTGTTCTTCAGGGCCACGTCGACACGTCCCGAGGACAGCACGTGTGCCAGGAACGCAGCCGAGGTGACGTCCCCCGATCCTGTGAAGACCTGGTCGATGCGGGGCGTGGACACCAGCCACGCCTCCTCGCGTGTGGCGGCGAGCATCGAGATCGTCTGCTCGTCGAGGTCGTCGGCCACAGCGGACGTCACCAACACAGTCGACGGCCCTTGGGCCAGCATGTCGTCTGTGGCGGCCAGCAGGTCGTCCAAGGTGCGCGTCGTACGACCCGTCAGGAAATCCAGCTCGAACTGGTTGGGCGTGATGATGTCGGCGGCGGGGGCCACCGTGTCGCGAAGGAACTCCGGGATGCCGGCGGCGACGTACATCCCCCGGCCGACATCGCCCATCACCGGGTCGCAGCAGTACACGGCCCGGGGGTTGCGTGTCTTCACCAGGCGCACGGAGTCGAGGATGGCGTCCCCCATCTCCTGCGACCCTTGGAACCCCGACAGCACGGCGTCCACGCCCGCCAGCGCCCCTCGCTCGTCCACGCCGGTCACCACGTCCATCACGTCCTGGGCCGACAGCACCGGCCCCCTCCACGAACCGTACCCGGTGGTGTTGGAGTAATGCACGGTGAAGACCGGATAGGTCTCGACTCCCATGCGCATCAAGGTGAACGCGGCGGCTGAGTTGCCGACGTGGCCGAACGCGACAGAGGACTGGATGGACAGAATTGTGGTCATACGTCCATTCTCGCGCCATTGCGCGCCCACGTCGACCCGAGGCCCCTCCCGGCGAGTCGCGACATTGACCGGCGTCGTCGAATGCTGGAGAATGAACCCCATGGGAGACATGGCACGGCGATGGAACACGAATCCCACGCTCGCGGGGCGTGGACTGACGTGAACGCGAAAGACTTCACCTATTGCTCGCCCAGGTTCGCGGCCATGGCCCATCGCGGGGGCGCGAAGTGGGCGGTGAATCGGGGCAGAGAGAACACGCTCGCCGCCTTTCGCAACGCGGTCGACGCGGGGTATCAGTACGTGGAGACCGACGTGCAAGCCACCAAGGACGGGGTCTTGGTCTGCATGCACGACGACACCCTGGATCGCGTGACCGGAGAGCCGGGTCGTGTGATGGACTACACAGCCGCCGAGTTGCGAGGCCTGCGCGTCGACGGCGACGAGCCGATCCCCTTCTTCGACGACGTCGTCGAAGCCCTGCCGCAGACTCGTTTCAATGTGGATCTGAAAACCCCTGACGCCGTCGAGCCGCTCGTGGCGTCCATCGCCGCCCATGGGTTGTTCCACAGGATCTTGGTCGACTCCTTCTCGCAGACGCGATTGTCGAAGTTCCGGTCGCTGACCTATGGCACGATCCCGACGGCCCTGGCCCCGCCTGGTGTCGTGTGGACGCGATTCGTCCCAGTCCTGTCGTCGATCGTGTCCTCCCCCGGGGTGGCGGTCCAGGTGCCCATGACGCAACAGGTCGGTGGGATCACCCTGGAGGTGGTCACCCCGTCCTTCGTCGAGAAGGTCCACTCCCTGGGGAAGGTCGTCCACGTCTGGACCATCGACGATCCCGCCGAGATGGATGTTCTCATCGACATGGGCGTCGACGGGATCATCACCGACCGTCCCGATGTGCTCAAAGAGGTGCTCCTCCGCCGCGGCCTGTGGCAGTCCGCCTGACGTCGCCCCTGACTCCCACGGCTCCCATTCCTGCCACTTAATGCAAGATATCTCCTGGATGTCAAGAGTGCGCCCCGCCTCTGGGAATATGTGAATGTGGTATGGGAATAATTTCCATGGTGGGAACGTTGTGACAAATAACGACCCCGAACATCTTGGAGAACATCAGTGACCACCACCGCCCTCGCCTCGAACCCCGTGGAACGCATCGACGTCACCTACACCTGCGTGTCTGACCACACCTTCACACGCACGTTCGTCGCAGACATCGACGTGCCGAGCACTTGGGACTGCCCGCGCTGTGGGAAGCTCGGCACCACGGGGGTCGTTCAAGAATCCGAGTCTGGCGCCGCCCCGTCGGCGAGGACCCATTGGGACATGCTGCTCGAACGGCGCTCGATGGACGAACTGGCGTCCATGGTCGCCGACCGCATCACGGACATGCGCGCCGTCAGGCCGGTCTGACGGGCCCCGAGAGCCAGGACAGGACCCGCCCAGCGCGGTAGGACACCCCCCACGCCGTGGTCTTGAGGAGAGCCTCGATCACGATCCCCCCGCTCATCTTGGACTGGCCCCGCTCGCGCTCGACGAACGTGATGGGCACCTCGGCGACCGTCATCCCCTTCTGGATGACCCGCCACGTGAGATCCACCTGGAAGTTGTAGCCGACCGAGGTCACCTCGGGGATGATCGCGGACAACGTGGCCGCACGGAAGGCGTTGAACCCTCCGGTGATGTCCGCCACGGGGATGCCGAGCATCAGCCGCGTCCAGAAGCTGCCCGCCCGGCTGAGGAGTTCCCTCGACTTCGGCCAGTTCACCACAGACCCGCCCGGGACGTACCTCGACCCCTTGACCATGTCCGCGTGTGACAACGCCTCCAGCAAGAGGGGCAATTGCTCGGGCTGGTGGGAGCCGTCGGCGTCCATCTCGACGAGGATGTCGTACCCCTGGGCCAGACCCCACCGGAATCCTGCCAGGTAGGCCGCGCCCAGCCCGTTCTTGGCCGTGCGATGCATGACGTGGATGTGCGGATCGGCGTCGGCCATCCGATCGGCGATCTCGCCGGTGGAGTCGGGAGAGTTGTCGTCCGCGATCAAGATGTGGGCGTCCTCCACAGCCGCCCTCAACCGCGAGCAGATGATCTCGATGTTGTCCTTCTCATTGTAGGTGGGAATGATAACAAGAATCTTGTTGGTCGCAGTCGTCATAGTCTCTCCGCATGTGCTCGATGTCGGTCCATTATCTCATGGCCCGGCAAGCCCCTTCCGGTCCCCCGGCGCGACGCCGCCCCGCGTGGGCGTGCCAGCCCGCTTCCACCACACGGCCCCGATCCCACAGCCCAGCAGGGGGACCAGGACGCTGGCCAGATCGAACCAGGTCCGATACGCGACCGCGGGAGTCAGAGTCCCCCGCACCGGCACGGTGAACACCTGGGAGTCGGACGTCCGCAGCCGGGCTTGGTACACGACCCGGCCGTGGGAGTCGATGAGTCCCGCCAGCGAGTTCGTGGTGGCCACGAGAATCTCCCTGCGGGCCTCCATCGCCCGGGTCCGGGTGATCTGGTCCTGCTGCGCCATCTGGTCACTCCCGGTGAACATGGCGTTCGAGGTCTGGACCACGACCACTTGGGCCCCTCCCCCCGTGAGGTCGTCGCCGACGAGCATGTCGTCGACGGTGGAGTCGTAGGCCACCTCGAAACAGATCAGGTCCCCGACTCTCAGGGGACGGCCCTGCACGGTGACGTCGAGGACGCCGGGCCTCGTGCCGGGCACCGATTGGGCCCCGACGTACGCCAGCTCAGGGACCAGGCGGGTCAGCACGGACCGGTACGGGACCCACTCGCCGAAGGGGACGAGGTTGCGCTTCTCGTACGAGGCCTCCACCCCCGTGGTCGTCCACCACAGCCCCACGGTCTGGCGCTCCCCCGCGCCAGGACCCATCGTGATCGCCCCCAGGAAGAGGGGGGCTCGCGCCATGTCGAGGGCCACGGAGATGATCACGCCCGTCCGGGCATTGGTGTACGGGTCCGTGGCGGTGGAGTTCTCCGGCCAGACCACGAAGTCGGGCTGGTCTGCCTGGCCCGTGCGCACTTTCGCCGCCATGATGATCGTCTCAGCCAGATGGTTGTTCTCGACCGTGTACTCCGGCCCCAGCGCGTCGATCCCCGCTCCGGGCACATTGCCCTGGATGACGCCGACGGTGACCGAGCGGCCGTCGTCCGGCGGGTCGTAGGATCGTGCCAGCGCTCCCCCGCCCCCACAGACCATCAGGAGGACGGCGCCCACGACGACGGGGGCCGGCAGCAGGGATCGCAGGGTTCCGGTCGCCATCCACCGACGAATCGCCCACCCGATCACAAAGCCGCTCGCCACCACGAGAGCGGACACCCCGGTCACGGAGATCAGCGGGAACCAACCGTCGAGGGGGGTCCCTGCGGCGGTGTAGGCCAGACGTCCCCACCCGAACCCTCCGAAGGGCCAGCGCGCCCCGCACCATTCAATCGCCATCCACGTGGCGAGTCCCGCCATCCCCCACACAGGGGTCGAGCGTGTCCAGGCGACCACCAGCCCTACCAGGGCGTACCAGCACGCCAACCACACCACGAACACCGCGAGGACCGGCCATCCCAGCACGGCGACCCAGTGGAAGGCGACGGCGTTGAACCCCAGCCCGAAGACGTACCCCCGCAGCAGGCCGACGGGCGCCGTGGAGGTCGCCGCCATGGCCACGAAGACTCCCACGCCCACGGGCACGAGCCACCACAGGTCGAACGGGGGGAAGCCCAAGCCGACGGCACAGCCGGCCACCAGGGACAGCCCTGTGTACAACCAGCGACGGCGGGTGCGATCAACCACTCTTGGATGATACCTCAGGCGGACGCCGTGCGGTTGCGCACCTGGTAGAGGACCGCGCCCGCGGACCAGTTGCGCGTCACCCGCGGCATGCGCGACACCTTTCCCGACTCGGACAAGGGCACGCACTTCACCACATCGAGATTCAGGTCGTCGAACAGCGCCTCCAGATCGGCACTGGACCCGAAGTGGACGTTGGGACTGTCGTGCCAGGCGTACGGAAGGTCCTTCGACACGGGCGCACGCCCGCGGAGCAGCCGGATCCGGTTGCGCCAGTACCCGAAGTTCGGCATGGACACGATCCCGATGGGGGCGATTCTCATCATCTGACGCAGGACGACTTCCGGGTAGCGCACCGCCTGTAACGTCCTCGACAAGACGACCACGTCGTAACTGGAGTCGGAGAACAGGTCGAGCTCTTTGTCGATGTCCATCTGGATCACGGGGACCCCCTGGCGCACAGCCCGTACCACACTGGTCGGATCGACCTCGACGCCCTGGATGCGGCAATCCCTTTTCACCGCCAGCCGTCTCAGCAGGTCCCCCTCGTCGCAGCCCAGGTCCAAGACCCGGGAGTGAGGGCTGATCCACCCCGAGATGAGGCTGAAATCGACGCGCAACGTCATGAGGAGACCTCCTGGAGCCCACGGGCGAGGAAGGCGGCGACGACGTCCCCGTACTCGGGTATGGGCAAGAGGAACGAGTCGTGCCCCGCGTCGGATCGGATCTCGCGGTAGGTGGCGGGGATCCCGCTCCTCACCAGGCGGGCGACGATCCGCTTGGATTGCGCCGACGAGAACCGCCAGTCCGACGTGAACGAGCACACCAGGACGGGGATCGGGCGGGCGGCCAGCTTCGCGCAGGCGTCCTCGTCGGCGAACGGGTCGAAATAGTCCATCACGCGCGACAAGTACAAATAGCTCAAGGCGTCGAACCGGTCGAGGAAGACCTCGGCCTGGTGCCGCAGGTAGCTCTCGATGGCGAAATCGACGCCGAACCCCGGGGTGAGGTCGACGTTCTGCGGCTCGCGGCCGAACTTGCTGCCGAGCGCGTCTTCGGACATGTAGGTGATGTGGGCCATCATGCGCGCGATGGACATCCCAGCGTCGGGCGAGGTGCCCTCCTCCAGATAGTGGCCGTGCGAGAACCCCGCGTCGCGCATGATGGCTTCGCGGGCCACGGCCGAGAAGGCGATGTTCTGGGCCGTCAGACGGCTGGACGCGGCGATGATGACGGCGTTGCCCATGTCCTGCGGCGCGGTGAGGGCCCAGTGGAGGACCTGCATCCCGCCCAGAGAGCCACCCACGACAGCCAGCAGAGTCGGGATGCCCAGGTACGCGATGAGTTTGCGATGGACGGTGACGAAATCGGCCATGTCGAGGATCGGGAAGTCCAGGCCGTACGACTGTCCCGTCGCTGGGTCGATGGAACTGGGTCCGGTCGTGCCCTGGCATCCGCCGAGCAGATTGGGACAGATGACGAACACCGCGTCGGTGTCGATGGGTTTGCCCGGTCCGATCATGGAGTCCCACCAGCCGGGTTTCGTCTCGCCCTCGCGGATCCCCGCGGCGTGGGCGTCTCCTGTCAAGGCATGGCAGATGAAGACCGCATTGGTTTTGGAGTCGTTCAGGGTTCCGTAGGTCTCGTACCGGACGTGGATCTCATCCAGCCGGCCCCCCCGGGCGAAGGACATGGGATCCTCGCGCGAGAACAGGACGGCGTCCGCCGCCGACATGTTCAATGGATCGTCTGCCATGCACAAGCCATTTCCCGGAAGATTTCCCTCGCTCCCCCGACTGGACTCGAACCAGTAACCCTCTGATTAACAGTCAGATGCTCTGCCAATTGAGCTACAGGGGAATGTTGCGGATACGACAGTAGCAGATCAGATGGCAGTACGTCCAACCACATGAATGTTCTCGGCGCGCGGCCCGTCACGGACGCAGACGGTCTGCGTCCCCATCCGGGACGACGACGCCGTGGGACAAGCCCGCACGGGCCCAGGCGTCGAGGACTCCTCGCATACGCTCGTCCAGGGCGTCGAGAGCCTGCGTCGCCACCGACGCGGGGACGCCGTACTCCGCCTCGGCGATGGCGCCGGTGATGGCCGCCAGGGTGTCCGTATCGCCCCCGATCGACACGGCGTTGCGCACAGCGTCCAGGAAGCCGCTGGAGTCGAGGTACGCCGTCAGCGCCTCCGGCACCGTGCCCCGACACGACTCGTCGAAGGAGGAGGAGGCGCGGATCTCGTCCAAGGAACGACTCAGGTCGTAGCCATGGGTGGTGCGCACATACTCGCGGATCTGCGCATGGCTGGCCTGAGAGCGCGCGAGATAGATGGCCCCGGCCGTCGCCTGGGCGCCACGGATCCCTTCGGGATGGTCGTGGGTGACACATGCGGATCGGCGGGCGAGGTCCTCGGCCTGCTCCAGGCTCGTGGCGTACCAGGCGCACGGGGAGACCCTCATCGCCGACCCATTGCCCCAACTGCCGTAGGGCGACCGCTCAGCGCTCATCACCCATAAGAGGAAGCGGAGCCCATACCCAGCGTCTGGGTACCGTCGGCCCCACTCCTTGAGGGCGTCGACGAAGGGCGGCGCGCTCGCGTCGCGCAGGAGGGCGTCGGCCACCGCGATGGTCATCACGGTGTCATCCGTGGCATGGGACCGCGCGCTGAAGAGCGGGAAGTCCTTGGAGACCGCGGGACCCCCTTCGAAAGGAGACCCGACGATGTCCCCGATGATCGCACCTAGCATGGCGGCGTCCTTCTCTGCGGCCCTGTGCCGCGTCGATGATAACAGTACAATATCGACTCGCGTGAGACACATGACACGGAGCCTTGCTCACGTGCATAATGAGAGAAGGATATCTTTGCGTTGAGATACCCGCCACGGGCGACAACCCGCAGCACCCAGTCAAAGGAGATAGATCTCATGAAACGCCTTGTCACTTTCCGTACCATGGTCGCACTGCCAGCCGTGGCCCTGATCCTCGCCGGTGTGACCGCCTGCAGCTCCACCCCAGGCTCCCCCACCCCCAGCACCACCACCACGACCGCCGCCGCCACCACCCAGATCGGCGGCGCCCTGACGGTGTACACGCCCAACGAGCAAAACATGCTGGACGCCCTGATCCCGGTCTTCGAGGCTGACACCGGCATCTCCGTCTCCTTGGTGACCGCCGGCACAGGCGAGCTGTACACCAGGATCCAGAACGAGGCCGCCAATCCCCAAGGCGACGTCCTCTTCGGCGGCGGTGTGGCCCAAGCCATGGCGAACTCGTCCCTGTGGGAGCCCTACGTCGGCGCCAACAATGACGGGATGACCGACTTGGGGAAGAACGTCGGCGGTTTCTCGACCCCGTACCAGGCCGATGGTTCCAACCTGCTGGTCAACACCCAACAGATCGGCAGCGTCACGGTGACCGGATACGCCGACCTTCTCAACCCCGCCCTCAAGGGGAAGATCGCGTACGGCGATCCCACCAACTCGTCCTCGGCGTTCGCCCAGCTGACGAACATGCTGGCGGCGATGGGCGGACAGGCCACCATGGACGACAACTACACCTCGGACGCCGCGTGGACTTTCGTCCAACAGCTCCTCGAGCAGACCGGCGGCAAGGCCATCGGCTCCTCGAGCGAGGTCGGCCAGGACTTGGCCAATGGCGAGTACTCGGTCGCGTTGACGTATGAGCCCCTGTCGAGGAACCTGGTGGTCGCGGGCTCCCCTGTCCAGATCGTCTACCCGGTCGAAGGCGCGGTCTTCCTCCCCTCCGGCGTCGAGATCATCAAGGGCGCCAAGAACATGACCCAGGCACAGGCGTTCTGCGACTGGATCCAGTCCCAGGAAGCGCAACAGCTCATCGCCGACCAGACCAGCGGACGCCCCCTGCGTGCCGGGATCGTCAAAGAAGGCGTGCCGATGCTGAGCGAGATCACTACGCTGACAGAGGACTCGACCTACGTGTCGGCGCACAGGGACGACATCCTCGCCCACTATCAGCAGATTCTGGCCAGCATCAGCTGATGACGACGACCGACGCATCGTCGACGGGTGGCGCCACCGCCATCTCGCTGTCGAACCTGCGCAAGGAGTACGGCGACCACGTCGTGATCGCCGACCTGTCGATGGACATCCAGGAGGGCGAGTTCTTCACCCTCCTGGGTCCGTCCGGCTGCGGGAAGACGACATTGTTGCGCATGATCGCCGGGTTCAACTCCGTCGAAGCTGGCGTGATCCGCTTCGACGGCCGTGCCATCAACGACCTTCCCCCCGCCGCCCGGAACATCGGCATGGTCTTTCAGAATTACGCCCTGTTCCCCCAGATGACCGCGGCGAAGAACGTCGCCTTCGGCTTGGAGAATCGTCACATGTCCAAGGCCGCCATCACGCCTCGCGTCGATCAGGCTCTCGCCCAGGTGCACATGGAGTCCCTGCGCGACCGGATGCCCGGCATGATGTCCGGCGGACAACAGCAGCGCGTCGCCCTGGCCAGGGCTTTGGTGATCTCTCCCGCCGTCCTCCTCATGGACGAGCCGCTGAGCAATCTCGACGCGAAACTGCGTGTGGAGATGCGCACCACCATCCGTGAGATCCAACGCGAAGCCGGGATCACCACCATCTACGTCACCCATGACCAGGAAGAGGCCATGTCGGTGTCTGACCGGATCGCCGTGATGAACGACGGCGTGGTCCAACAGGTCGGCACTCCCCCAGAGATCTATCATCGGCCCCGGAACATGTTCGTGGCCGGATTCATCGGAACGACCAACACTCTGCGCCGACCCGTCCAGCGGGACGGATCACGGATGGCCGTCCAGATCGACGACGCCGTCTCATGGGATCTGACCGACCTGGTCGATCCCTCCTACGCCGAGGAGTCCGTGCTCGTCTCCGCCCGTCCCGAGGCCGTGTCGGTCGCCGACCAGGGCGTGCCCGCCACGATCGTCGACCAGATCTTCCTCGGCCCCCACAACCAGGTGCGGGCCAGGCTCGCCGGAGGTGACGTCGTGGAGTTCCTGGAGTTCTCGCACGGCGCCACGCATCGTCGTGAGCCGGGCACGACTGTGCTGTTGTCCTTCGACCAGTCCCGTCTGAACTACTTCGACCCCACGACCGGGGACACGGTGATGGCGGGTCGGCCATGAAAGGCAGATCACGCCTGCCGAAACCAGACGTCTTCGTGGGCGCCTCCGTGTGGATGTCGTTGTTCTACCTCGTCATCGTCGTGTGGCCCATGCTGACCGTGCTGCGCAAGAGCCTGTGGACCACCGCGGGGACCTTCAGCCTGACCAGCTTCGCGAAGTTCTTCACCACGAAGCTGTACGTGACGTCCCTGGGCCATTCCTTGCTGATCGGCGTGGGCGTCACCCTGCTCGCTCTCATCGTGGCCTATCCCCTGGCGTACATGATGACGATGTACCGGGTGCGCGGAAAAGGGGCGGTCCAGGTGCTGATCCTGGCGTCCATGATGTCGCCGCCCTTCATCGGCGCGTACTCCTGGATCCTCTTGCTCGGCAGCAACGGGCTCGTCACGCAGGGGGTACGACGGCTCACCGGGATCGCCATCCCCTCCATCTACGGGCTGCCGGGCATCCTCGTCGTCCTGACCCTCCAACTCGTTCCCCTGATCTTCACGTACCTTATGGGCGCCTGGCGGACCGTCGACCAGTCCATCCTGGAGGCGGCCGAGTCTTTGGGGAGCACAGGCGTCAGACGGGCCTTCCGGGTGGTCGCTCCCCTGCTGATCCCGACCGTCCTCGCCGGCAGCCTCCTCGTCTTCGTCCGGGCCTTCGCCGACTTCGGCACACCGATGCTCATCGGCAAGGGGTACCAGACCATGCCGTACCAGATCTACGGCGCGGCCACCGGCGAGGTGAGCCAGAACATGTCGTTCGCCGCCGCCCTGTCCGTCATCGTCATCGTGGTGACACTGACCGTCTTCTTCGTGCAGAAGTACGTGTCCTCGCGCAACTCCTTCGCCATGACCGCCATGAGGCCGATCGAGCCTCGGCGCCTGCCCCGCCTGGGCAACGCCGTGGTCCACATCGTGGTCTACGGTTACCTGTTCGTGTCCCTGCTCCCCCTGTTGGTGGTCATCGTCAGCGGTTTCCGCAAGACGATCATGGGCCAGTTCGTCCCCGGCCTGCACTTCACCATGGCCAACTTCACAGCCGCGTCCCGGGACATCGAGAAGTACATCCGCAATACCTTCGTCATCGGAGGGGTCGCCCTGATCGTCCTGGTGGTGGTCGCGGTCATCGTGTCGTACATCTGCGTGCGCCGCCCCAACCCGGTCAACAAGGTCCTCGACACCTTGACCATGGTCCCCTACGTCGTGCCGGGCCTGGTCATCGGCATCGCCTTCATGCTGACGTTCAGCACCGCCCCCCTCGCGATGACCGGGACGGCCGCCATCATGGTGATCGCCTTGATGATCCGACGACTGCCGTACACCATCCGCTCCACGACCGCTCTGCTGGGCCAACAGAGCCCCAGCATCGAGGAAGCGGCCCAGTCTCTGGGGGCGTCCAAGCTGAAAACTCTGGTGAGGGTCATCGTCCCCGCGCTGGCCCCGGGGATCTTCTCCGGCGCGGTGCTCAGCTGGGTGACGATCATCACCGAGTTGAGCACGACCCTGTTCCTGTACACGACCAAGACCCAGACACTGTCTCTGGGCATCTACGCGACGGTGGTCCGCGGGCAACTCGGCACGGCCGGGGCCTTGTCCACGGTCCTGCTGGTCATCACGATCGCGTCGTTGGTCCTGCTGATGAAACTCCCCGGTGGCAGCGACAACCTGAAGATGTGACTTGCCAGGTGTGGGACACTGTCGTCCCGGACGCCTGGGGCGACGATGTTACACTAGGGGCGGATGAGTCGGTCGGGCGGCCGCGGAGAAATCCGAGGAAAGTCCGGACTCCACAGAGCACGGTGGTGGGTAACACCCACCTGGGGCGACCCACGGGACAGTGCCACAGAGAACAGACCGCCCCAGCAATGGGGTAAGGGTGAAACGGTGGTGTAAGAGACCACCAGCGTCACGTGTGAACGCGACGGCTAGGTAAACCCCACCAGGAGCAAGGCCAAGAAGACCGCAAGGTCGCGTCGGCGCTGAGGGCTGCTCGCCCGATGTCGACGGGTAGGCCGCACGGATGGAGACCGAGGACGAGGCACGCCTCGCCCTCAAGGCCCATTCGAAGGCGCGTGGCAACACGCGTCGCAGATGGATGGCCGCCGCCAAGAGATTGGCACAGAATCCGGCTTAGAGACCGACTCATCCGCTTCAACGCCTCGTCGGGTAGTGTGTTCTACTCCCCCACTATCATGAAACAAGCCTCAGGGCTCGGGAAGCACAGGGACGACCTCGATGTCGAAGGAGTCCTCCGCGATCCCGGCGACCCAGGCGATGGCCTCGCGGATCGTGTCCGCGGCCTGCTCGAGCCTGGCGGTCTGACTGAGTGCGCCAGGCTCCTCCTGACATTGCAGAGCCCACCATCTCCCCTCACGTGTGGCTGTGACATGGTAAATCATGACCTCCACCATCCTTTCCCGAGCTCGTTGTTGAGGTGGTCGTAACAGGCACGAACTGTCGAGTCAGGGATCCCAGCATGCCACCCAGTGTCGACATCGTCGACCCAGTATGTAGGCCAGTGTAGCTGGAGAGCTCCACGACCTGGCCGAAGAGAAGGCCAGACGACAAGGACTGAACACCCAGTTCGCGGCAGGCATGCGCGACCCCGCCAAGCCACGCTTCGCCCGCGTCCCCCGAGGGATCACTTGCTCGTTCTGCATCATGCTCGCCGGGCGTGGATTCGTCTACGCCAACGACAAGGCGGCCGGCGGACTCGACCAATACCACGGGCACTGCGACTGCCAGATCGTGCCCTCATGGATCCCCGGCCAACCCATGGAATCACCCATCACCGGCTACGACCCCCAAGGACACCAAGACATGTGGGACGCATCCGGGCACGACCTCACCATCCTCGCCCAGATGACCGGGGAAAACACCACCATCCCCGACCCGAAACCCATCCACGAGTGGGACCCACCCCTCTACCCCTACACACCAACGGCAGTCAACCGGCAAGTCATCCTCTACGGCGATCCTGATCGCCTGGACAAGGGCGGGCATTCCAGCGGGGTTGGGCGCAAGAACAAGACAGAATTCCCTCCCAGCTGGACAGATGACAAAATTATGCAAGCCATCCAAGCGACAATTGATGCCCCGCAGAAGGCGCGGTTGTCGGGTATCGTGTTGCGTCGATGGCGAGAAGTTGACAACGTCATCATCCAGGTGGCCACAATCTCGGCGGGGACCAAGCAACGGTTGATTCACGCCTATCCGGTCAATGGGTTCGGAGTCATTCTAAACGTCAACGATGCCACTGGAAACATCGTTGCACGGAAGAAGCCACTAGACCGGAGGGGACTGTTATAGTGATGAGCATGGATGATGACTCCTTCCAACGACTGGTCGTGGGCATTGCCGTGGATTCGGCTACGGCAATCCTTCGTGTCGACGGGGAGCCGATCGAACCCGATGAAGTCGGCAACTGTCCTGAGACTGTAGTTCTACTTGCCCTTGACGCCTACCGCCAACTCGGCGAGCCTGTGCCACCTGACTTGATGACACGGATCCTGCTGGCCATGAATGAGATGTCCGACGAGGAGTTATGGAATGACTGCCAGGACTCTGGTCTTCTACCCGGCTCGCTTGTTGCCCGTTAGTCTCCACACACTCCTGAGACGCATCTAGGTCATACCAACGAACGTCACCCCGCATCTTTTGGTGCTGGGTTGATTGCCCTACCCGGGGGCTTGTTTCCGGGGTTTCACCCACCACCCACATCCGTACATGGATGGACGACGCCCTCGTGAGGGGGAGGAAGAAGCAGTCATGCCAGACACCACATCAGCAGGCACCCCACCCACAGACGGCCAGGACGCTCAGAGCGGCGCCCAGGGCGCACCGGGTGGCGACGCACCGTGGACGCCACCGGCGTCACAGCAGGATCTGGACCGGATCATCCAAGACCGGTTATCGAGGGAGCGTGCGAAGTACACCGACTATGAGGAGCTGAAGACCAAGGCCGGGGAGTACGACAAGCACGTCGCCGCGACACGGTCC
>WQZD01000035.1 GCA_009780915.1 Propionibacteriaceae bacterium | reverse complement strand
TCATCGGTGGTCCTTTCAAGGTCTTCGAACAACTAAGCGGGTACTCCGGTGACTCGCCCCAAACGCCATCAACGACGCTCAGACCGTCACCACAATTTCCACCACTCTATGGGACGCACCCGAGATCTGTCGCAGGAAACGAGCAGCCCGGGACCCGGTCAGCACGACAGCCGGTTGGTGGTTCCACGAGATGAACACCCGGCCATCGCCGGTCACCGTGTACTCGAACATCACCGTACCCCCGCGACACGCGCCCCCGCGACACGCGCTCCCACATCCCGCGCCATCGTGATCACCGCGGCCCGTGCCACGGCCATCGCCGACGCTTCGTGGGCCCCGCCACTTTCGCTTGGGAGTCGGCCAGGTTCTTGGCGGCCTCCTCGGCCCAGCGCACCTCGTCCGGGTCGCTTCGGGGGTTGAGGGCGAGGTGCCTCTCGTAGTAGGCCACGGCCTCGGCGTCGCGGCCCAGGCTGGAGTAGATGTTGCCGGTGATGTCGAAGAGCTTCATGTCGTCCGAGCCCTCGATCTGGGGCCTCAGGCTGTCGACTAACCCGGCCGCCGTCAGCTGTTGGGCAGGCACATTGGCCATGTATTGGACGCACATCACGCGCGCGTACAAGGCCCCGGCCGACAGATGCCCAGGGTCCTCCTCCTCGGCCTCCTCCTGCCACCGCACCAGTCGCTCCAACCATGTGGGGATCTCGTCGTGGCGTCCCAGGTAGTACAGGTGCATCACCGTGTACCGGATCCACTCGTCGGGATCGCCGCCGTTGTACCCCTCCTGCTCCATGTACCCCCACAGGGCCTGGGCCGTGGACACGAAGAACTCGCGGAACCGCGTCTGGGACTCAGGCGTCATCGAGGTCCAAATGGAGACGGTCGCCTGCTGGTTCTGCGCCGCGTACAACATCGAGTTGTAGTGCTGGGCGAAGGGGCTGACGTGGAGCCCCTTGATGTTGAGGGCGATGGCGTCGTCGTACCGATGCTCGTCGGTGTACGCGATGGACAGGTTGTTGCACAACTCGGAGTAGACGTGCGGGCTGGCGTCGCAACGGTCCCCCACCCCAGACGTGAAGAACTGCTCCATCCGGGCGATGCCCTGCTCCATCGTCATGCGGTACATGGTCTGCCACAGGATGGTCGTGACGTGCCGTGCCTCCTCTGGCGACCCGTCGATGAGATCGGGCAGGCTCAGCGGCTCGTGCTCCAGACGGATCTGCTCCCCGAAGGCGGTGACGGCGGAGAAACGGTACGCGTCCGTGCCGCTGCGCATCTGGGGGGCGATGCGCAGGGCCTCGGGCAGCCCCAGGGCCCTCACCCGCGCCATGAGGTAGTGGTGCCATGTCATGCCGTCATCCACCCCGCGCCCCAGCAGGGCTTCGAACCGGCTCATGACCTGGGCGTCGTCGATGAGACCCTGGTCCCGTTCCACGAGAAGGGAGAACCTGTCGATCCACGGATTGCCCGGGTCGCGCTCCTGAGCCAGGAGGCGTGCGGCGGAGAAGATCGCAGGAAGCGCCTGGGCCAGGTCAGGTTCGGAGGACAGCACGCCGAACAGTCGCGTATGGACGGCGGAACGCGCGGGCAACGCGGCCGGGTCGCCGAGGAACGCCTCGAACCTGTCGGCGCCAGCCGCGCAGATCCGCATCACGCACAGCGGCCACCACGCCGACTGGTCCCTCTCGTCGGCCAGTCGTGGGTGGATCTGAGCCTGGATCAGCTCGGCCCTCGTGTCGAGATGGGCGAACAGGTACAGATAGCCCCCGACGCGCTCCCCCGCCTCGTCATATCGTCCCGCCTCCACGAGCCAGGGCAGGTCCCATTCGAGGAAGTCGTCGTCGCCGCACTCGTACGGGTCCAAGCAACATGTCGTGGTGACCCGCATGGACAGCGCTCCCGCGAGATCCCCCTGGGCATGACGGCTGCGGGCGAGCAGGCGCGTCAGGCGTATCTGGTCCTCGCGCCACAGGGCGGCCGGCAATCCACGAGAGAGCGCTTCGACCGGCCCGGCCAGGTCGGGGTACGTCTCGGGCAGGAGCTCGATCACGGCGTCGCCCACCTTCAGCCAATCGTCCGCGTCGACCACCTGTGGCGCCGTGGCCTGGGACAGGATACGGATGGCGTGGCGGGCCGCGTCCCGCGCCGCGTCCAGATGCCCGTTCCTCTGGAACGCCTGGGCACGCGACGCGTGATAGAGGGCTTCGTTGGCGCTACGGGACAGGGCGAGACCGGGGTCGGACACGTCCAGAGCCCAGCGCAGATCGAAGACGGCCAGCGTGGTGTCGAGGGTCCATTGCGTCAGGTAGAACAGGAAGGCCCACTCACGATATCCGGCGGCGTTCTCCTCCACCGGGCCACCTCCCGAGCGCCACATCAGGCTCGGCCCGGCCTGGGTGACGATCTGACTGGCCTGCTGAAGCCCCGCCACCGTGGCAGCCTCGTCCTCCCGCACAGCCGAGATGAGCGCCGCGAGCATCACCAGATGCATCCGCGTGTCAGCCCGTTCTTCGACAGGCACGCCGTCCGCCACCGACTCCCCGTCCCGGTCGATCACGGCTTGCGCCCGCTCGGGCGCGTCCGCCTCCATCCACAACACGCACAGCCGGAACAACGACTGAAGGGTGTCCGCCCGACACTGGCGTGCGGCCAGCCTGGCACCCACGTCGATCCCCTCCGGCCCCGCGGCGTCGAGATCCTCCTCGAGTCGATCGAGGAAGGCGGCCAGCGGCGCGCCGGTCAGCAGAGTGTCGGATAGACCGTCTGGGCGCTCGGCCCCCTCGTCGGCCACCGTGTCGACTGGCTCATTCTCCCCCATGCGTACCTCCCACACAGCAGTTCAGATAGCATCAGGCTACTACGCACATGGGAAGGCGGGTGACATGTTGTCCCACCGTGTCAGAGGTTGGATGTCAGAGTCGTCGATTCGTCTCGTCGGACGGGGATTTGCGTGGAGACCACCGCCGAGACGATGACCACGCACGCGACGACCTGTGTCAGCGACATGGCTTCGCCCAGGACCAGCCAGCCGGTGACCAGCGCCACGACCGGCACGGCGTTGATGGACAGCGCCGCTTTGCTGACGGGCAGCAGGCGCAGGGCCGAGTTGTACAGGCCGAAGGCGGCCAGCCCGCAGCCGAGCCCCAGGTACGCGATGGCCAGCCAGCCTGTCACCGGCACCACGGACCAGTGGATGGGCCCGGACCCCAAGGCGAGAGGGGCGAAGAACACCGCGCCGGTGGCCATCTGCATCCCGGTCAGCAGCAATGGATCGTACCGGGCGCTGAGCTTCTTCACCGCCAGCGTGGATCCCGCGGCGGCGACCATGGCCGCCAGTTCCAACAGGTTGCCCAGAACCGGGTTCGGGGCGGAGGTCTGCGCGGCCCCGCTCACCGACAGCACCACCACTCCTGCCAGGGAGACCAGGATGGCGACGACGATACGGACGGTGGTCCGCTCGCGCAGCACCACCCACGCGGCCAGGGCGACGATGAGTGGCATGACGGCGGAGACCACCCCGGCTTGGCTGGACGTGGTGAAGGTGAGGGCGTACCCCTCACACGTGTAGTACAGACAGGGGATGAACGCCACAGTCGCCACAAGGAACTTGACGTCGCCGCGCTGGTAGCGGGGCTTCTTCACGACGCGCAGCAAGGGCAGGAAGGCGAGCGCCGCGACGACCATCCGCAACCACACCACTTGCATGGGGGCGAGGTCGGCGTACGCGATCTTCATGACGGCGTAGCTGGTCCCCCACAACAGGACTGTGGCGACCAGGAAGACCATCGGTCGCCATGACGCTCGTCCGATCCCGTCCATGACCCGCCTTTCGTTCGCCTAGGCGCCGCACACCTCGTCGGCCAGTTCGAGCACGACGGTGGCGGGGACAGGGGCACGCAGCCCCCTCGACACGGCGCCCTTCTTCGCGGCCGTCTGCCAACAGGTCTTCTGCGGGTGCAGCCAGGCACCCCGACCGGGGGCCGTACGGCTCACGACCAACGCGGCGCCGTCCCATGCCACACGGACCAGCTCGGACTGGGACGCACGGACCCGGCAACCAACGCAGGTGCGGACCGGCCCGACCGCCCCCTCAGGGAAGGGACTCACGCCGCTTCGACCGTGTCGGGACGGATGTCGATCCTCCACCCGGTCAGTTTCGCGGCGAGGCGCGCGTTCTGGCCGTCACGGCCGATGGCGAGGCTGAGCTGGTAGTCGGGGACGATGGCGCACGCCTTCTTCGCGGAGAGGTCGACGATGGACACCGACGACACGCGGGCCGGCGACAGGGCCTGGGCGACGAACTCGGCCGGGTCGTCGGACCAATCGATGATGTCGATCTTCTCCCCGCTCAGCTCGTTCATGACCGCTCGCACACGAGACCCCATGGGCCCGATGAGGGCGCCCTTGGCGGACACGTCCGGCGACTTCGAGCGTACGGCGATCTTGGTGCGGTGGCCGGCCTCGCGGGCGATCTCGCGGATCTCGACGATACCGTCGGCGATTTCGGGCACCTCGGTGCGGAAGAGTTTCTCGACCAGACCGGGGTGGGTACGCGAGACGACGATCTGGGGACCGCGCAGTTCCTTGCGCACCGCCACGACGTACACCCTCAGCTTCATGCCGTGGACGTAGTTCTCGCCGGGCACCTGCTCGGCTTGGGGCATGATCGCCTCCACCGTGCCGAGATCGACTCTCACGGTGCGGGACTCCTTGTCTTGCTGGATGGTGCCCAGCATGATGTCGCCCTCTTTGGCGAGGAAGTGGCCGTACCGCTGCTCATCCTCGGCCTCACGGATGCGGTTCATGATGATCTGACGGGCGGTCGCGGCGGCGACCCGACCGAAGTCGTGAGGGGTGCCGTCGGTCTCGCCGATCTGCTCACCGTCCTCGTCCCATTCCGGGACCCACACGGCCACCTTGCCCGTACGCCTGTCGACGCTCACTCGCGAACCAGCCGCGTGCCCCGGAACCTTCTCGTACGCATGTAGCAATGCATCTTCGAGTGCGGAGACCATGACGTCCACGCTGATCCCGCGTTCCTGCTCCAGCTGCCTCAACGCGCCCAAATCAATATCCATGGTCACTCCTCCTCAGTGTCGTCCTCGCGGTTCATCTCCACCTGGACGATAGCTTTCGTTATCGATGAGAAAGGTACCTGACCCTCACCAGCGAGGCGGACCTCCTCATTGTCGATAGCCTCGATCCTAGCAGTGATCGGCTCCTGCCCCGCACGACTCACTGTGACGAGACGCCCGATGTTGCGCCGCCAGTGCGCGGGTCGGGTCAACGGAGCGTCCACGCCGCGCGTGCCGACCTCCAAGACATAGGGGGTCTCGCCCATGGCGTTCGAATCGTCCAGGGCACGGGAAATCTCGGAGGACGCCTGGGCCACCTCATCGAGAGTCAGGCCATGGCCATTGGCGCCGTCGCCGTCGATGGTGATGCGCACAACGACTCGCGATCCGGCTTTGGTATGGGTAAGGTCCTCAAGGTCGATGCCGAGATCCGACAAAGCCGCCGCCACCACGTCGTTCACCGATGCCATTGTCGGTCTCCTCTACGATTGTCTTGTTCACTTGTTAACCAGGATAGGTTAACTTTAGCTCAGATACCGGCTTTTGGGTACGATCAAGGCATGCGAAAACTGTTGGGTTCATCCATGGCGACAATCCTCCTTCTATCATCACTGACGGGTTGTGCCTTCTCAGACCCACGAATCGGGGGCTCTGCGCCATCCGTGTCGTCCGATCCTCTTTTTTCCGCAGCATTGGTTCAGGGCGCGTCCGATCTGCGCGCCGCATGGTCTGTGGTGGCGTCGATCCAGGCCGCCGACCCCGGCACTCCGAAATGGGAGGCGATGGCGACCACGTTGGAGGCCCAGTGGATGGTCCTGGTGGGGCCGGACCCCCTCACCAGGACGCCTGCGGTGAACATCGACATCGGCGCCCCGACCGCTCCCGACCCCGCCGAGGACCCCACCCTCCAGGCAGCCGACGCCCTGTCCGCGGCGCGCGACTTCGACCTGGAGCAGGCCAAGGCGTCCACCGGCCTGGCGGCCGCCTTCTGGGCGTCCTTGGCCTGTTCGGCGGAGCAGGTACGGCTGGGGCTGACCGGTCCGTACAACGACCCCGTCCCGGCTGATCCGGCGGCCACGATCCTGGTCACGGACGAGGCGACGGCGTTGACCGCCGTGTTGTCACGGTATGACGAGGGCGCCTTCGCCATGAGGGCCGCCGAGGGTTTCATCACCTCCACGGGCGCCCTCCAACGCGGGGTCATCACGGCGCGCCTGACCATCCAGGACGATATGGCGTCCCTGGCCGATGTGGCCGCCACCGCGCATGTGACGGTGCCCACCTCCCAGGCGGTGTACGAGCTTCCCGCCGGTCGAGACGACGCGGCCGCCCAGTCGCTCCTGGCCAGCACCCAGGCCAGCCTGGTGGAGTCCACCGCGTCCTGGGTCGCCTCAGCGGCCGACCCGTCGTCGGCGATCGACTACATGATGACCAACGCCACGCTGGCGATGCCCGTCGGCGATGGCACGGCGCAGTGGCCCGGGTGGCCCGATCGGGCATAGACGCCAACGCCAACGCCGACGCCCCGGATTCATGTCGCGGGGGCGCGAACTGTCGAGTTCCACGGTGAAAACCAACAGTTCGCGCCCCCGCGAGCATAAGGCGAGTCGGGAACCCCGGATGCTCAGCCGCGCACGTCGGCGATCACGGCGGCTGCCGCGTCGGCCACGGGGACGGTACGCGAGGCGCCGGTCGTACGGTCCCGCACCTCGACCACGCCGTCTTTGAGTCCTCGGCCCACAATCACCGTGGTGGGGAATCCCAGCAGCTCGCTGTCGGCGAACTTCACGCCAGGCGAGACGTTGCGGTCGTCCACGACCACGTCGACGCCCTCGACTTCGAGGTCGGCGGCCAGTCGGTGGGCGGCGTCGGCCAGCTCCGCGTCCTTGCCGGCGATGACGATCTCCACGTCGAAGGGCGCCAGGGCACGCGGCCACGCGAGACCCTTGGCGTCGCACGTGGCCTCGGCCACCATCGCGACGGCCCGCGTGACGCCGATCCCATAGGACCCCATGGTGACGGTGACGAGCTTCCCGTTCGAGTCGAGCACCTTCAGCCCCAAGGCGTCGGCGTACTTCCTGCCCAACTGGAAGATGTGGCCCATCTCCACCCCACGCGCCAGCGTGAGCGGTCCGGAGCCGTCGGGGGCCGGGTCGCCTTCGCGGATCTCGGCCACGTCGATGACCCCGTCGGACGTGAAGTCGCGCCCCTTGACCAGGTTGACGACGTGCGTGTCGGCACGGTTGGCGCCCGTGACCCAGGAGGTGCCGTCGGCGACCCTCGGGTCGGTCAGGTACGTGACCCCGGACAGGGCCTCCTCGCCCAGCAAGACCCCGGCGTCGTCGCCGATCCGGCACGGCCCGATGTAGCCCTTGACGAGCAGCGGGTACGAACCGAAGTCGTCCTCGGTGAACGGCGCCGCCACGTCGGGGCTCAGCACCGCCTCCAGCCTCTTCTCGTCGATCTCCCTGTCCCCGGGCAGCCCGATCACGAGCGGCGTCTTCTTCCCTTGCGGAGTGACCCGCATGAACACCACGTTCTTCAACGTGTCGGCGCCGGTCCACGCCCGGTCCTCGCGCGGCATGACCGCGTTGACCTGGTCGACCAGGGCGTCGATGGTCCCGGCCCCCGGAGTCAGGATCTCCGACGGCGCCGACACGCCCGACGCGTCCTGCGCCGGCGACGCCGCAATGGTCACCGCTTCGACGTTGGCGGCGTACCCGCCCGGCGAGCGGACGAACGTGTCCTCGCCGTACTCCGACAGGGCCAGGAACTCCTCGGAGCGGGAGCCGCCCATGGCGCCGGACATGGCGGTGACGATGACGTACTCCAGCCCCAGTCGTTCCATGACGCGCTGGTAGGCCCCACGGTGCTTGTCGTACGCGGCCTGGAGGCCCGCCTCGTCGATGTCGAAGCTGTACGAGTCCTTCATGACGAACTCCCGGCCCCGCAGGATGCCGGCGCGCGGACGGGCCTCGTCGCGGTACTTGGCCTGGATCTGGTACAGGATCAGCGGGAGGTCCTTGTACGAGGAGTACAAGTCCTTCACCAACAGGGTGAACATCTCTTCATGAGTGGGGCCCAGAAGCATGTCCACGCCCTTGCGGTCCTTGAGGCGGAACAAGTTGGGGCCGTACTCGGTCCACCGGTTGGTCTGCTCGTACGGGTCCCGGGGCAGCAGAGCCGGGAAGTGCACCTCTTGGGCGCCGATGGCTTCGATCTCCTCACGGATCACGGCTTCGACCTTGGCCAGGACCTTCAAGCCCATCGGCAGCCAGGTGTAGATCCCGGGGGCGGCCCGTCGGATGTACCCGGCCCTCACCAGCCAGCTGTGGCTGGGCACCTCGGCGTCCGAAGGATCCTCCCTCAAGGTCCTCACGAACAACTGTGACATCAGGGCGTACGACATTCCCACTCCTCGTCTGGATAACGGCACTCAGCGTGACGCCCGTTAGTCTACCGTCCCTCCGGCCGCGCCCGGGGGCGACGCTTCTGACGTCAGTACAAGATGGTCGCGCACTGGCTGACCTCTGAGAACCCGACGCGACGGTAGCAGTGGACGGCGGGCAGGTTGTACGAGTTCACGTACAGGCTGACTGTGGCGAACCGTTCGCGGCACTTGGCCACCACGGCCGCCATCATGGACGCGCTCAGCCCGCGCCCGCGCATCCGGGGGTCGAGCCACACCCCGCCGATCTGGCACACGGACCCGGCGCTGGCCACGATGTCGGCTTTGAAGACGACTTTCCCCGCGCGGAGGACGCCCATGGCCAGGCCCTTCATCATCAAGCTGGCGACATGGTCGCGGTAGGAGCCCTGCGCGTCCATGGGGGTCACGCCGACCTCTTCGGTGTACATGGCCACGGACGCGTCGTGGTAGGAGTCCAGGTGGCGGGTCGTGACCCAGGTCACGTGTTGGTCGGGCTCGACCTTCGGCGGTCCCGAGATGGCCATGACGTGTTGATGGTCGCGGACCTCGCGCGGTGACGCCCACTGGGTGAAACTGAGGTCGCACAACCTCTGCCACAACCCCATGGCCTCGTCGCGCACCCCGAGGATCGAGCCGCAACGGCGGTGCTCCAGCCGCAGGCTGAAGGCGTCCAGCGCGGCCGGGGTGGCGTTGATGGGGTGGAGGCTGAACCCGTCGGAGAGGAAGGACACCAACTGGCCGTCCTCCCAGTAGCCGACCAGGTCGTTCCCCAGCCAGGCGCGCTCGACGCCGCACTGGCGGACCTTCGAGGAGATGATGATGTTGTCGACCGGGCGCAATTGCAGGAGTCGGAGCACATCTGGCTGATCAGCCCTGCTCAGAACGCGAACGTCACCCATTACCTTCACCTTCCCCTCGTGATCTTATTAGATATCGTACACAATCAGCGGCCCCTAGTCTCTATCGGCCTCGATCCCAGCCGCGACGACCTCCGCGTGAGCCAGGAGGGCCGGGACGATCTGGTCCTCCGGCACGGTCTCGACGACCTCCCCGTGGACGAAGATCTGCCCTTTCCCGTTGCCAGACGCCACTCCCAGGTCGGCCTCCCGTGCCTCGCCAGGCCCGTTGACGATGCATCCCATGACCGCCACGCGCAGCGGAACGGTCATATCCTTCAGCCCTTCGGTCACCTGGTCGGCCAGAGAGTACACGTCCACCTGGCACCGCCCGCACGTGGGACATGAGATGATCTCCAGCGTGCGCGGACGAAGGTGCAGGCTCTCCAGGAGCTTGGTCCCGACTTTGACCTCCTCCACCGGGGGCGCGGACAAGGACACACGCAGCGTGTCGCCGATCCCCTCGCCCAGCAGGATCGCGAAGGCCGCGCAGGACTTGACCGTCCCCTGGGTCATGGGCCCGGCTTCGGTGACGCCCAGGTGCAGGGGGTAGTCGCACTGGCTCGACAACAGTCGGTACGCTTCCACCGTGGTCACCACGTCGTGGTGTTTCACCGAGATGCCGAAGTCGAAGAACCCCACGTCCTCGAAGAGGCGGGCCTCGTTCAGGGCGGACTCCACGAGCGCCTCGGGAGTGGCCCGGCCGTGCTTGGCCATGACACGGTCGTCGAGGGAGCCGGCGTTGATGCCGATCCGCAGGGCGGTCCCGTGCTCGGACGCCGCCCGGGCGATGGCGCCGATCTGGTCGTCGAAGGTCTTGATGTTGCCGGGGTTGACCCGTACCCCGGCGCACCCGGCCTCGATGGCGGCGAAGACGTACCTGGGCTGGAAATGGATGTCGGCGACGACCGGGATCGGGGACTTCTCCACGATCCGGGCGAGGGCGTCGGCGTCCTCCTGGCGCGGGCAGGCGACTCGGACGATGTCGCACCCCGCCGCGGTCACCTCGGCGATCTGTCGGAGCGTGGCGTCCACATCGTGGGTCGGGGTGGTGGTCATCGTCTGGACGGTGATCGGCGCGTCCCCGCCGACCCAGATGGGCCCGAGCCGTACCTGACGGGTGGGTCGGCGCGGGGCCAGGACGGGGGCTGCGGTCGTGGGCAGTGCCATGGCTCTCCTTTCGGTGAAGATTCGGTGGCGATGGAGTCGGTCTAGAAGATCGACACAGGGCTGATGATGTCGGCCACGATCAGGATCACCCCGATCACGATCAGCAGGACGGTCACGGCGTACGTCAGGGGCAGCAGCTTGGCCGTGTCGGCGGGGCCCGGATCGGGGCGACCGCGAAGCTTGGCGAACCACCGGCGGACGCCCTCGAAGAGCACCGAGACCACATGGCCGCCGTCGAAGGGCGGCAGCGGGACGAGGTTGATCAGGCCCACGAACAGATTGACCTGGCCGAGCAGGAGGACGTAGAACGCCACCCGCGAGCTCAACGGCGCGTCGGCCGCCGCCACGTCCCCGGCGATCACCGAGGCGCCCACGATCGAGATCGGGCCGTTGGGGTCCCTCGGCGTGCCCGTGACCATGTCCACGAGCACATGGACGGCGGTCACCGGCAGCTTCCCGATGGCCTGGATGGAGGCGGTGGTCATGCTCCACAGCTGTTGGGCGGTGCCGACCGGGCCGACGCGGACCATCTCGTACCCCACGCTCACGCCCAGGTAGCCGGCCTGGATGGTCTGTCCGGCGTTGTCAGGATCCGAGACGGTCGCGATCACACCGTGGACGCTCGGCAGTTCGAGGAGTTGCCCGTCGCGCAGGACGCCCAGTTGGACCATGCCATCCTGGTTGGCCCGCACGGCGGCGGTCAGGTCCGCCCATCTCGTGTAGGTCGTGCCGTTGAAGGACACCACGCGGTCGCCCGGCTGGACGCCCATGGCGGAGGCCGGGGTGAGCGTGCACACGTCCGCGGAGGGGTCCAGGCAGTGGACCACGGACGACACCTGCATCCCCGGTTCGTTCTGGCCGTACGCCAGGTTGACGCCCAAGGTCAGCCCGAAGGCGAGGATGAGGTTCATCAACACCCCGGAGACCATGATGATGAACCGCTGCCACAAGGGCTTTTGGAAGTAGAGCCGGTTCGAGGCCTGGTCCTCGGGGGTGATGTCGTCCCATTCCGCCTCGCGCGCAGAGTCCGCGATCCGCTTCAGGCGGGTGTCCTTGCCTTCCTTGTACGGGGGGTACATGCCCAACATACGAACGTACCCGCCCAGGGGGAGCATCTTGACCCCGTACTCCGTCTCGCCCCTCTGCGTGCGCCACAGCGTCTTGCCGAAGCCGACGAAGAATTGCAGGACCCTCACGTGGAAGAGCTTGCCGGGGATGAAGTGGCCGATCTCGTGCAGACCCACGCTGATCAGGATCAGCGCGAAGAAGAGCAATGCGCCCAAGACTGTGACGAGTGTGGAGTTCATGAATTCCTTCCGATGGCCTCGCGCGCCGCCTGGCGGGCCCACGAGTCCGCTGCGCGGATCTGGTCCAGCGTCGGCGCGGTGCTAGATGTCCCATTCTCCCACGCCTGAGCGGCGGTTCGGTGCGCGGCCACGACAGCCGCCACCGTGTCGACGATGCCGAGGAAGGACAGGTCATGGGCGCAGAAGGCGTCCACGCACACCTCGTTGGCGGCGTTGAACACGGCGGGCGCGGTCCCCCCGGCCCGCCCGACCGTACGGGCCAACTCGACGGCGGGGAAGGTGTGGGCGTCCACGGGCTCGAAGGTCCAGGTCGTGGGGCTCGCCCAGGCGCAGGGGCGCGCCACGTCGTCCAGGCGGTCCGGCCAACTGAGGCCCAAGGCGATGGGCAGTCGCATGTCAGGCGGGGAACACTGCGCGATGGTCGACCCGTCCTGGAACTCGACCATGGAGTGGACGACCGACTGCGGGTGGACGACCACCTCGATCTGGTCCCACCCCACGTCGAAGAGGAGGACGGCCTCGATCAGCTCCAACCCCTTGTTGACCATGGTGGACGAGTTGATGGTCACCACGCGCCCCATGTCCCAGGTGGGGTGGGCCATCGCCTGATCGACGGTGACGTCGCGCAGTCGCTCGCGTGTCCGCCCCCGGAAAGGCCCGCCCGACGCGGTCAGGATCAGCCGAGAGACTTCGCCGTGCTGGCCCGAGCGCAAGGCCTGGGCGAAAGCGGAGTGCTCGGAGTCGACCGGCACGATCTGCCCGGGGGCGGCTGCGTCGGTGACCAGGGCTCCTCCGACGACCAAGGACTCCTTGTTGGCCAGGGCGAGGGTCGACCCAGCTCTCAGGGTGGCCAGTGTGGGTTCCAGGCCCGCGTACCCCGTGATCGCGTTCAGGACCACGTCGGCGCCGGTCTGAGCCACGTCCGCTGAAGCGTGGGGACCGACTATGAGTGCCGGGATGGGCACGCCGCGCTGGTCGAGGATGCTTGTCAGCGCATGCGCGGCTTGCTCAGTGGGCAGGGCGACGGTGGCCGGCGACTCCGTGCGTATCTGGTCGGCCAGGAGGTCGAGACGCCCCCCGCCGGCGGACAGACCGACGACGCGGAACCTGTCCCGATGGCGCGCGACCACGTCCAACGCCTGCGTCCCGATAGACCCCGTGGACCCGAGAATAATGACATCCCTCACCTGAACAAGTCTGCCACGGCGTGGCGCGATGGGTCGAGTACGGGGAGAGCGCAACTACCAGATTGACCGTAATTTGCCTTTACTGCTTTACGGCTAGACAGTTGATACTATGGAGACATGAGTATTTATGTCAGCGTCCAAAGCCGAGGAACCATCGCTCTGCCCCCGGCCATGAGACGCGCCTACCGCCTGGACCAACCTGGCGCCCAAGTCGAGATCATTGAAGAATCAGATCGACTGATCCTGATACCCAAGGTTGCCGTCGACGCATCACAGGCGTGGTTCTGGACCAAGGAATGGCAGTCAGGAGAGCAGGATGCGTCACGCCAACTGGCCAATGGTGAAGGCGTGACCTACTCCACTGGCGAGGAATTCCTCGCCGACCTGCCATGAAGTACCGGAGACTCCCCAGCTTTCTCGCCGATTGGACCGCCCTCTCACCCAGTGAACGAGACCTTGTCAAACACTGGCTCTCCGAAGTCTTCCTACCTGCCGTGACGGCGTACGAGCGAGATCCCGTTGGTCACGTGTGGCCCAAAGCCCTGCGTTTCGAGCGGATCCATGACAGTGGAGGGATCTGTGCCGTCACTTGGTCCTTCTCCGGACCTGACGGAAGGGCAACTTTCCAGATCATCTCGTTAGGCGACCAGCCGATCCTCGTGTGGAGACGCATCGGACACCACGATATCTATAGACAACCGTGAACCCAGTGAACGGATCGGATTCACTGCTGATGAGCACCTGTCACAGCCGACGGCATGGCGGCCATCATGGACATCCGATAACAGCATCTGTGCCACTACAGCCCAAGGACGGTCAATCGGTCCCCATAAGCCACTGTTCGATGTTTCGATGAATGATGCCGTCATGCGAGAAATCCAACTGGTCTGTTGACAGGACGTATTTCGGATAATTATCAGCGATGCCACGGAACGAGTCGAACTCGCGAGCCCGTGTCTCTTCCGCCCCGAGTTGATAACACACCTGGAAATAGGCGATATCACCAGCACTGCTCGCGACGAAGTCGATCTCTTTGTCTCCATTGCGTCCAATGGCCACAGAATACCCGCGTCGGCGCAGTTCGTAATACACGATGTTTTCTAGAACCCGCTCGACATCTCGGTTGTCGCGGCGAACGACGGCGGCGCGTAGTCCGTGATCGATCACATAGTACTTCTCGTTGACATTGAGCACTCGCTTCCCCACGACGTCATGAAACGGCACCGCGCAGAAGAGAAAGGCATTTTCACACATGCGCATGTAATTCATGATCGTGTCATTAGACAAGGAACGTCGCTCGGCTTTCAAGTACTTCGCGATGCTGTTGGCACTGAACACTCGCCCGAATTCGCTCAGCACATACATGATCAGCCGAGACAGGAGATCGGTGTCCCGCACATTGTTGCGAGACACGATGTCCTTGAGGACAACGGAGTTGAACATGTCCTCCAGGACGTTCTGCCGAACCGCGCCCTCAACTCCAAGGTCGCCCACCATCGGCATGCCTCCCTCGACGAGGAAATCATTGAATGACTCTTCAGGCCTCTGACAACGATATTCAGCGTAGGAGAAAGGGAACATCTCCACAGTCACGTATCGTCCTGATAGAAGCGTTGCCAGCTCACCGGAAAGCAACTTCGCATTGCTGCCCGTGAGATAGATGTCCACATCAGCATCAGCCTTCAGCGACGACACCACCTGCTCCCAACCATCCACCATTTGAATCTCATCCAGGAAAATGTACGTTTTCCCACTCTCGGACTCAATGATCGTCTTGAGATAACGGTAGAGGTTCGAGGCTGATCGCAACTCAGCGTTGTCAAGGCTCTCGAAGTTGAGATAGCACTTCTTCGGGCTGTCAATGCGATCAGACACCTGCCGCAAGAACACCGATTTACCACAGCGGCGTACTCCGGTGATGACCTTGATGATGTCTTTTCCAATCAAGGGCTCAATGCGGGAGAGGTACAGCTCACGGACGATCATGTCACTACTGTATCAGTGACGAGACCAAATTCCGCTCATCGTCACTAGTACGTTAGTGACGAGACTAAAATCTGGCCTTCGTCACTAGTACGATGGCGACAATTACGCCCCCGCCGACTCCCCCAACCTCGCGGCCAACTGCCCACAGGCGCCGTCGATGTCTCGGCCCCGGGTGTCGCGCAAAGTCACCGGGACACGGGCGGCGTCCAACCGGGCGACGAACTCGGCCTCGTCACGTCGGCGCGAGGCCGTCCACGCCGAGCCCGGACTCGGGTTCAACGGGATCAGATTGACGTGGACCCACCCACGCCCACGCTTGTTCAGCTCACGGGCCAGCAGGTCGGCACGGAAACCCTGGTCGTTGATGTCACGCATGAGGGCGTACTCGATTGAGACCCGCTGACCCGTGGTGGCGATGTAGATTCTTCAACCGCCATTCAACCCGCACGAGACGCTTGTGGCTGGGTATGGTATCCTTTATACCAATAGACCCCGCCAGGGCTAGAGTCGAAAGGCTTCCCCAACATCGGCGGGGCTTCTTATCATCAAGGATGATCCATGCCCTCACCGAGACGAAAACCCGCGCTAACTATTAATGACCAGTTGGCGTTGCTCGCCACACGAGGACTGCCACTACCGCCGAGTGATGCCGACCAGATGACCCGACTTCTCGCCGACCGGAGCTTCTCTAGGCTAGCTGAGTACTGGCGGCACTTCGAGACCGATCCGATTACCCACCACTTCGCCACTGGAACGACCGTCGCCGTCATCGCGGATGTGTACGACTATGACGCGACCCTGCGTCGCATGCTGACTGACGGTCTGGCGATCTTCGAGATCGCGCTGCGCTCCCGGCTCGGCTACCAGATCTCGACCGCCCACAACCCTTACGATTATCTCGACCCAGCCAGCTACATTCCGCAGACCGTGCGCCGCGCCGGGACGGTGGTCGCGTTACGTGACGAACTCGTCGCCGATTTGAGACGGGATTTGGACCGGTCCAAAGAAGACTTCATCGCCCCTTATCGCCGTCGTGGCGACCTACCACCGTTGTGGTCGGCGATGGAGGTGCTATCGATGGGGTCGGTGTCGAAAATGTACCGGCTGTTGGTCGACCAACAGATCCGCCGCGACATCACCCGTGGCTTCGGATACCCGAACCCCGCGTTCGCCGAGTCGGTGTTCCACTCGCTGACGGTTCTGCGGAACGTGTGCGCCCACCACGCCCGCATCTGGCATCGCACCAGCATCCAGATCGCCCCACGAGTCCTCAACCGGCTCAAGACCGACCCGGACACCTCGATCTACCAGTCAACCCCGTGGGCGTGGCTGGTCGTGCTCGCCGACCTTGTCGACACCATCCGAGGCGACCATGTCTACTCAGACCGGCTCTGGGCACACGTCGACACCAGGCCCCAGTACATCGACGGCCTCACCCACCCAAGCGTCGTCTGAGCATCGTCGTCGCAGCCCCGACATCTGTGGCATGTTTCGAGTACTACCTACTCCCCCAACCTCGCGGCCAACTGCCCACAGGCGCCGTCGATGTCTCGGCCCCGGGTGTCGCGCAAAGTCACCGGGACACGGGCGGCGTCCAGACGGGCGATGAACTCGGCCTCGTCGCGTCGGCGCGAGGCCGTCCACGCCGAGCCCGGACTCGGGTTCAACGGGATCAGATTGACGTGGACCCACCCACGCCCGCGCTTGTTCAGCTCACGGGCCAACAGGTCGGCACGGAAACTCTGGTCGTTGATGTCACGCATGAGGGCGTACTCGATCGACACCCGCCGACCCGTGGTCGCGAAGTACGACGCCGCAGCGTCCAGAACCTCGGACACGCCCCAGCGCTTGTTCAACGGCACCAACTCATCACGCAACTCGTCGTCGGGGGCGTGCAGAGACACGGCCAGCGTGACGGGCAACCCCTCACCCGCCAGATCGAGGATCCTGGGCACGACCCCCGCCGTCGACACCGTGATCCCCCGGGCCGAGATCCCCAACCCCTGTGGCGCCGGGGAGCAGATCCCCCGGATCGCGGTGGTGACCGCCGAATAGTTAGCCAGGGGCTCCCCCATCCCCATGAAGACGATGTTGTTCAGCGCGCCCGTACCCCCGGCGAGGGTCCCCGACTCCACGGCGGCGACAGCCAGGCGTACCTGCTCGATGATCTCGGCCGCCGAGAGGTTCCGCTTCAGACCCCCCTGGCCCGTGGCGCAGAAGGGGCAGCCGATCCCACAGCCCGCCTGGGAGGAGACGCACAGGGTGGACCGCATCGTACGATCGCCTGTCGTCGCCTCATCGGACTCCGCGCCCAGTTCCCGAAGGTGGTCCCTGCCCGTCGTCCGGGGCGCCCGGGAGTACCTCATCAGCACGCACTCGACCAGATTGCCGTCGAACAATCGGTACAGGCTCTTGATCGTCGTCCCCCTGTCGGCCACGGAGTCGGTGACCTTGTCCATCAGCGTCGGGAACAGCGCGGCCACCGCTGGCCGCTGAGCGGCAGGAAGGTCGGACCACACGAGAGGGTCGGCCTCGTGGCGCTCGAAATACCGTCGTGAGATTTGGTTCGCCCGGAAGGCGGGCATCCCGATCAGCCGTACAGCGTCCGTACGCTCATCCGCAGTCATGTCAGCCCAGTGACGAGGCGGCTTCGTGACTCGCCGCCCCCGGATGGCGCCAACGCTGGTTGGGTCGACATCGATCGCGGCGACATCGGTGGCGTCAGTGGCATCGGTGGCGCCGATGGCGACGTCATCGACAGACACATCGCCCACAGACATATCGCCCACAGACACGTCCCTGACAGACACGTCGCCGACACCAGGCCCTGTGACCACTTCGGGTGATTCAGACATTGGGCAGCAACCACTCCATGGCCAGCCACACCGGGACGGCCGCGAGGATGTACGAATCGATGCGGTCCATGACCCCGCCGTGCCCGGGCAGCAGCGTGCCCATGTCCTTGATGCCGAGATCGCGCTTGATCACAGACTCGACCAGGTCGCCGAGGATGCCGGCCACGACGAGGACGATCGCGATGATCATCCCCTTCCACCAGGGGATATGCAGCGCAAGGACGGCGATGAGGATGATGACCACCCCCGACAGGACCAGCGACCCGGCGGCGCCCTCCCACGACTTCTTGGGCGAGATCCTCGGGGACATCTTGTGCTTGCCGAGGAGCATGCCGACGAAGTACCCCCCGGTGTCGGACGCAGCGATCCCGGCGATGAACAGCGCGATGAGGAGCGGTCCCTGGTCGGCCGCCAGGATGAACATCAACGCGGTCACCAGCAGGGCCGGGTAGACCATCAAGAACAGGGTCGATGTCACATCGGCGACGAATCCCTCGATGGGACCGACGAGGCGCACGATGAGCACGGCGACGACGGTCAGCCCGATGATCCAGTCCATGACACGTACGGGCACCACGGGGTTGGCGAGATGGCTGCCGTACGCGGTCAGCACGAGCAACCCCGACCCGATCATCAGCGGAACCGACACGATGCGGATCCCGCGTTGCTTGGCGAGGACCTGGCCGACCTCCACCTGGCTGGCCACAGCGGCCGCGGTGACGAAGACGGCGAACCCCCAGGGGAGCCACAACAACGACGCCCCCACGATGGCGAGGAGCCCGACACCCACCACAGTGGCGATGAAGATGTCTCGACCGGCGCGCTTGTTGACCGCCTCGGCGGCCTGTTTGGCGGCGTCGGCGAACTCCGTCAACGCTTGCTCGACCGTCTCGCCGGCCGAGTGCGGATGCTGGCCGCGCCCACGCGGGGCCTCGGCCCCGGTCGTGGACGCGTCGCCGTCATGGGGATGGTCCGTCATTAAACTTCCAACAGTTCTGCTTCTTTGCGCTTCAGGAGCTCGTCGATCTGGTCGACGTACTTCTTGGTCACTTCGTCGAGCTTCTTCTCGGCCTTGGCGACCTCGTCCTCGCCGACCTCCTTGTCCTTCTCCAGCTTCTTCACAGCGTCGATGGCATGGCGGCGAGCGTTACGGATGGCGATACGGCCTTCCTCGGCCTTCGTACGCGCCAGCTTGGTGTACTCCTTGCGGCGCTCTTCGGTCAGGACGGGCAACTGGATGCGGATCACATGGCCGTCGTTGCTGGGGTTCACCCCGAGGTCGGAGTCACGGATGGCCCGCTCGATGGCCGCCATGGCGGACTGGTCGTACGGCGAGATCATCATGGTGCGCGCCTCCGGCACCTGGAATCCGGCCAGTTGCTGGATCGGGGTCGGCGTCCCGTAATAGTCCGCGGTGATCTTGGAGAACATCGCCGGATGCGCACGCCCTGTGCGAATCGTGGCGAACTCCTCCTTCGAGAACTCGACAGCCTGCGTCATCTTGTGATCGGCGGTGGAAATAATGTCAGGTATCACAGTGTCTCCTTCTCATCGTGAAACTATGTCCCCTCCAGGGTATCGAAAATAGTGATTGCACGGAATCGTGGTCCATGATTCCATGGGACATACGTTATCCCAAGTTACGTGCTCTGTCTTATGAATGAAGCCGTGTTCCCAGAGGCTCGCCCGCGATGGCCCGGCCGATGTTGCCGTGGACGTCGAGGTTGAAGAAGATCATGGGGATGTGGTGCTCGCGCGCCATCGAGATCGCGGCCGCGTCGGCCACCTTCAGGTTCCGGGCCAGGAACTCGTCGTACGACAGGTCGTGGAACATGGTGGCGTCGGGGTTGGTCTTCGGGTCGGAGTCGTACACCCCGTCCGTCCCCTGCTTGGCCATGAGGATCACGTCGCAGCCGACTTCCAGGGCACGCTGGGCGGCCACGGTGTCGGTCGAGAAGAAGGGCATCCCGGACCCGGCGCCGAAGATGACGACCCGGCCCTTCTCGAGGTGTCGGATGGCGCGACGGGGGATGTACGGCTCGGCGACCTGGCCCATGGCGATGGCCGTCTGGACCCGGGTGTCGATGAGCTTCTTCTCGCAGAAGTCTTGCAGGGCCAGGCAGTTCATGACGGTGCCGAGCATGCCGATGTAATCGGCGCGGGCACGATCCATACCCCTGTTCTGGAGCTCAGCGCCGCGGAAGAAGTTGCCTCCCCCGACGACGATGGCCACCTGCACGCCGGTCTCGACCACCTCGCCGATCTGGTCGGCGATGGACGCCACCACGTCCGGGTCGACGCCCAGAGCCCCTCCGCCGAAAGCCTCGCCAGACAATTTCAATAAAACACGCTGGTAGACAGGCGCCATGGTGATCTCCTCGTTCATCTTTTGCGACGGTTCGGCTTCCCCCCGCAGGGCAGCATACGAAAAAACTGTGCGCCGGGGGTTATCCTCGGCGCACAGTCTACTCGTACTTGTCTTCTCTTGGCTCAGGCTCCAGCAGAGAACCGGACGAACCGGGTGATCACGACGCCGGCGTCGCTGAGCAGCTTGCCGACGGTGGCCTTGTCGTCGGAGATCGCCGCCTGGTCGTGCAGGCAGGTCTCCTTGTAGTAGTCCTTGATGCGGCCTTCGACGATACGCGGGATCACGTGCTCCGGCTTGCCCTCTTCGCGGGCGGTCGCCTCGGCGATGCGCTTCTCGTTCTCGATGGTCTCTTCGCTGATCTCGCCCTGGTGGACGAAGATCGGGCTCATGGACGCGATCTGCAGGGCCACAGTGTGGACCAGACCGGCGTCGGCCGTGCCTTCGAACTCCACGAGCACGCCCACCTGCGGGGGCAGGTCGGGAGAGCGGCGGTGGAGGTACGTGTGGGTCTCGCCGGAGAACCGGGCGGCCTTCACCAACTCCAGCTTCTCGCCGATCTTCACCGACAGGGCGGAGATGGCCTCGGCCACGGTCTGGCCGTCGGGGAGGACCACCTGGTTGGCGGCCTCGACACCGTCGACGCCAGCGGCCTCGACAGCCTCGGCGATCTGGGTGGCCAAGGTCACGAATTCCTCGTTCTTGGCGACGAAGTCGGTCTCGGCGCCCAGTTGGATCATCGCCTTGCCGGCGGCCGCGACGAGCCCGTTGCTGGCCTCACGGTCGGACCTCTTGGCGGCCTTGGCCGCACCCGAGATGCGCAACAGTTCGGTCGCCTTCTCGAAATCGCCGTCGGCCTCGGTGAGGGCCTTCTTGGCATCCATCATTCCCGCGCCTGTCAGGTCGCGCAGTTTCTTCACATCAGCGGCAGTGATCGCCATGTCTTCTCTTTCGTTCGTGGTGGAGCGTCGCCCGTGACTGGCACGGGCACGCGAGTGTAGGGATCAGGCCTCGGGGGTCTCGGTGGCCTCGACGGCCTCGACGACGGCTTCGGCAGGAGCGGCTTCCTCGGTGGTCTCGACGACCTCGACGACCTCGGCGGTCTCCACGGCCGGAGCCGGGGCTTCCTCCGTTGCGGCAGCCTCTGCGGGGGCGGCGCCGGCGAGCAGTTCGCGCTCCCACTCGGGCATGGGCTCGACCTCGACCTCTTGGGTGCCGGCCTGGGGGGCCTGCGAACGGGCCATGAGGCCGTCGGCGACGGCGTCGGCGATCACCCTGGTGAGCAGGGCGACAGCGCGGATCGCGTCGTCGTTGCCGGGGATCGGGAAGTCGACCTCGTCGGGGTCGCAGTTGGTGTCGAGGATGCCCACGATCGGGATGCCCAGCTTGCGGGCCTCGTCGACGGCGAGGTGCTCCTTGTTGGTGTCGACGATCCAGACGGCGGCGGGAACCTTGCCCATGTCACGGATGCCGCCCAGGGACTTCTGCAGCTTGTCGCGCTCACGGGACAGGCCCAGCAGTTCCTTCTTGGTCAGACCGGAGGCCGCCACGTTGGACAGGTCCATGGACTCCAGTTCCTTCAGGCGCTGGATCCGCTTGGTCATGGTCGGGAAGTTGGTCAGCATGCCGCCCAGCCAGCGCTGGTTGACGAAGGGCATGCCCACGCGGGTCGCCTGCTCGGCGATGGCCTCCTGGGCCTGCTTCTTGGTGCCGACGAAGAGGATCTGGCCGCCGGAGGCGACCATGTTACGCACGTACCAGTACGCGGTCTCGATCTCCTTGATCGACTTGTGGAGGTCGATGATGTAGATGCCGTTGCGCTCGGTGAAGATGAAACGCTTCATCTTGGGGTTCCAGCGACGGGTCTGGTGTCCGAAGTGGACGCCCGCGTCGAGGAGTTGACGGGAGGTGATGACAGCCATTGCAGTCCTTTCCGTGGAGGCGAGGCCTCGCATTTGAGTTATTCGAGGCCGTACGTGACGTACGACCTCCCTGACATCGGTTCGATCCCCACCATCGTGACTGTGTTCATACTGATATGAGCACTGTCACGAGGACCTTCGAGGACCGAGTTGGACTTCCGATGTGCGAAATGATGGGCGGCGCCCACCGACTCCTTCCGGAGCCAGCGTCTATTCTATCTCGGAGGGGGAAATGGGCAAATCATGGAGACAGTCTGTGGAATATGTTGCGTACCGGCCCCAGATGCGCAAGAGTTGCCTTCATGAGTTCACAGGCGAACGTACCGCAGACAGTGTCATCCATCCGCAATGTCGTGCTCGTGGGATCAGCCGGATCCGGCAAGACCACGCTCTATGAGCACCTCTTACGATCCCGTACGCCAGGGTACCGTGGCGAGAAGATGGACCCGGAGCGCACAGCCGCCCTGGCCGTCACCTCGATCCAGGTCGGCTCCACGACGGTCACCCTCCTCGACGCCCCCGGCCACCCCGATTTCGTGGGAGAGTTGCGCGCAGGGTTGCGAGGCGCGGACGGCGCGGTCTTCGTCATCTCGGCCTCCGACGGCGTGGACGCGGCCACCGAGGCCCTGTGGCACGAGTGCGCGGCCGTGGGGATGCCCCGCGGGATCGCGATCACCAAGCTCGACGACGGCCGATCCGACTTCTCGTCCGTCTTGGCGGACCTCCAGGCCATGTGGGGCCAGGCTGTGCAACCGGCGTACGTCCCCCTGAAGGAAGGCGACAAGATCACCGGGAACCTGTCGCTGGTCTCCCAGTCGGCGCACGATTACACCTCCGGCCAGCGGGTGCGTCGCGACGCGACGGGCGCGGAACTGTCCACGATCGAGGAGCATCGCGCCGCGCTGATCGAAGGGATCATCCAGGAGTCCGAGGACGACGCCCTGATGGACCGCTACCTCGAAGGGGACGTCCTCAAGCAGGACGAGCTCGTCGAGGACCTGACCAAGGCCATCTACACCGGCCGTTTCTTCCCCGTCGTGCCTGTCGCATCCCTCAACGGGGTCGGGGTCGAGGAACTGCTGACGATCATCAAGAACGCCTTCCCCAACCCGTCGCGCCACCACCTGACCGTCTCCAAGGTCGCGGCCGGGAAGATCGACTCCGTCCAAGCGGAGGTCGGCAACCCCGACGGATCGCTCGTCGCCGAAGTGATCCGTACCACCTCCGACCAGTTCTCGGGACGCGGGTCGCTGGTCCGCGTCTTCAACGGCACCCTGCGCCTCGACGACGCCGTGATGGTGTCAGGGCACCGCTCTTTGTTCACAGGACGCGCCGACGACGCGCACCCCGACCACGACGACACCGACAAGATCGGCCCTATGTCGGTCCCCGGGGTCACGGAGAACACCCCCACGCCCCAGGCGACTGCCGGCCAGATCGTGTTCGTCACCAAGATGACCAAGGCCGAGACCTCCGACACCTTGTCGTCCAAGGACTCCCCCGTCCTGGTCAACCCGTGGAACCTGCCCGAGCCCCTGCTGCCCGTCGCCATCCGTGCGGCCACCCGCAACGACGAGGACAAGCTCCCCGCGGCCCTCAACCGCCTGGCCGTCGAGGACACCACGGTGAGGGTCGCGTCCGACGCCGAGACCAAGCAGACCGTGCTGTGGACCATGGGACAAGCGCACATCGACCTGCTCCTGGCCCGCCTGAAGGACCGGTACGGCGTCAACGTCGTCTCCGAGCCCATCAAAGTCGCCCTGCGCGAGACGTTCATCGCCTCCGCCAAGGCCGACGGCTCGCACGTCAAGCAGTCGGGCGGGCACGGACAGTACGCCAAGTGCTCGATCGAGGTCGAGCCGCTGGAGCGCGGCGCCGGGTTCGAGTTCGTCGACAAGATCGTCGGCGGCGTCATCCCGCGCCAGTTCATCCCGTCGGTCGAGAAGGGGATCCGCAACCAGTTGGAGAAAGGCGTGGTCGCCGGGTTCCCCATGGTCGACGTGCGCGTGAACTTGGTCTTCGGCAAGTACCACCCTGTGGACTCCTCCGACCTGGCCTTCCAAATGGCTGGCTCCTTGGCCCTCAAGGAGGCCGCGTCCAAGCCGGGCACGACGGCCCTCCTCGAGCCCCTCGACAAGGTCACCGTGACCGTGGACGAGCAGTACATGGGCGCGGTCATGACGGACATCTCCGGGCGGCGCGGCCAGGTCCTGGGCACGGACGCCGACGAGGCGCACCACGCCATCATCCACGCCCTCGTGCCCCAGTCCGAGCTCAGCAAGTACGCCATCGACCTGCGCGGCCTGGCACGCGGCTCGGGCTCCTTCACCCGTGAGTTCCATGGGTACGAGATCCTGCCCACCATGATCGCCGACCAGATGATCGCGGCCTCCAAGGAGGCCGGCAAGGGGTAATACGACCCTCGTCCCCGCGCGATTTCCCCCAGGCCGCCTGATGGGGTAAAGTATTCGCGCAAGCCTCCATAGCTCAGTTGGTTAGAGCAGCGGACTCTTAATCCGCGTGTCCAGGGTTCGAGTCCCTGTGGGGGTACCAGAAATGGTACGGATAGCGGCTTCTTAGTGTGCGCTCAAATCCTTATGCTCACATCACTTGGGGGGGAGACCCGAGAGATGTGAACGATTTGTTGATAGCAAGCGAATCAGGCTAATTGGAGTGGTTGGGCGCGATGACATGGACACCGGACACCCTGCGTGCGATCCTCAATGCCAGCGCCATCCCGCCAACTATCACAACTGAGACACTATAACTGATCAACCGATCTCGTTTAGGGGAATCCTCTCACCGACGAGGAAACTGCCGCCTTGCGACTCATGGAGCCTAGACACCACAATCGCCAAAGATATCCTCACTATTGTCCACCTCATAGCGCCCATTCCAACCTGCCCCGACCACGGTGGCCTTGAAGTCACCCTCAAGCGAATCTGGTTGTACTAGCGCCCACGCATTCCGGGTAACCATTCAGAGAGGTAAGCATAATTGACAGTACCGCCGGGCTATGGCCCCTTCAGGATGAACTTCCGCGCGACCACTCTATCTGGCCTGGAGTTTGCTGACTTTGAGTCTTGACAACTCGTTTGAGATGGATAGCAAGGCTGAGATCTCAGCAACCTTTAGCCGTTGATCAACTGTCAAGCCTTCGAGCTCCATTATCCCCGGCGAGGTAGTCCCCTGCGCCTCTCCAATCGCGTCTAGTAACGTGTGCCAAGCGTTTTCGAACTCTTGATTCATCCTGTCGCTCATTCTCGACTCCTTCATTCATGTAAACCGACTGTATCACTTTACCACTCAAGGACAAGAC
>WQZD01000034.1 GCA_009780915.1 Propionibacteriaceae bacterium | reverse complement strand
CCATGGGTGGGGTGGGGTGGTACGTCCTGGGGGTTGGTCGACCAAATCGCGAATGCGATTTTGTCGATCCCACAGTGAGCAAGGTGGTACCCTCCGGGACCACCGCCGCGAACGACCCCAGGGCGAACCACCCCACCCCACCCCACCTACGTCGTGAACCCACCCACATCAAAGACCCCGACGTGGCCACTGTCCGGATCACCCCCAACGTCGTGCCCCCACCCCACCCGCGTCGTGGACCCCCCACATCAAAGACCCCGACCTTGCGATTGTCAGAACCACCCCCCTACATCGCGCCCCCGCCCCCACGCCGCCTCCACCCCCTTGTGCCATGTGGGAGACTGGGAACATGACATCAGTGGTGATCATTGGCGGCGGGCCGGGCGGCATGGAAGCGGCCTTTCGGGCACGGCAACTCGGGGGCGACGTGACCCTCGTCCAAGAAGAAGGTGCGGGAGGGTCGGCGGTGTTGACCGATGTCATCCCCTCGAAAACCCTGATCTCGGTCGGGCAGCGGATCGCCCAGATCCGTGAGGCCGGTCTCTTCGGCGTACGCCTCAAGGACGGGGGGGAGGACGTCTGGTCGGCCATGCAAGTCGACATGCGTCAGGTCAACAAGCGCATCCGGCGATTGGCGCGCGCCCAGTCCGAGGACTACGACCATCGCCTGCGCGAGGAGGGGGTACGCATCGTCGCCGGTCACGGGCGCCTCCAGGACTCTCGCACAGTCATCGCCGAGACGGCCGACGGTCCGCAGACGATCCCCGCCGAAGTGATCCTGATCGCCACCGGGGGCCATTCGCGCGTGCTGCCCACGGCCATGCCCGACGGGGAGCGCATCCTCAATTGGCAACAGCTCTATTATCTGAAGGAACTGCCCGAGCACCTGATCGTCGTGGGCTCGGGGGTCACCGGCGCCGAGTTCTCCTCCGCGTACCAAGCCCTGGGCGCCCACGTCACACTCGTGTCCTCGCGGGGCACGATCCTGCCCGGCGCGGACCCGGACGCCGGCGCGGCACTGCAACAAACGTTCACCCAGCGCGGCATCCGCGTGATCAACAACGCCCACGCCGAGTCGGTCACCCGCGACGGCGATGGGGTCCTAGTCCAGTTGGCCGGGGGGGAGCAGGTACGCGGGTCCCACGCGCTGGTGGCCGTCGGCGCCATCCCCAACACCACGGGCATCGGACTCGAGACGGTGGGCGTGGCCACGACGCCGTCGGGGCACATCATCATCGACCGGGTGTCCCGTACCTCCGTGCGCGGGATCTACGCCGCCGGGGACTGCGCCGACGGGATGAAGCTCGCGTCGGTCGCCGGCATGCAGGGCCGCATCGCGATGGAGCACAGCCTCGGCGACGCGGTGACGCCGTACAGTGACCGTACAGTGGCCTCGGGAGTCTTCACCAGCCCGGAGATCGCGTCGGTCGGCGTCACTCAACAGGACGTGGACAGCGGGGCGATCGTCGCGCGCGCCGTGACCGTCGAGTTGGCGGCCAACGCCCGTACCAAGATGAAGGAAGCCGACGGCGGCTTCGTGAAGATCTTCTGCCTGCCCACGACCCACATCGTGGTCGGCGGGGTCATCGTCTCGTTCTGGGCCACCGAACTGATCCACTCCCTGTCGCTGGCGGTCAAGCACAAACTGACCGTCGAGCAGCTGGCGGACGCCTTCACCGTGTACCCCTCCCTGTCGGGCTCGATCGCCGAAGCGGCGCGCCGACTCCACGGGCACGAGGGCGAGGCGGTCATCCTGTACTGACGTGCCCGCCCGAGCATTTTCTAGCTATCTTCACAGAGGTGTAGACTGTCCTCACAAGGGAATATGAAAACAGGGGTCTCATTTTCCCCATGACAAAATGCTCCCTCTCTCGCGTGACGGCCAGCCATGAGAGATCCAGCACACCGGTGGTCCTGGAGGGCTCACATCCATGTTCGACAAGTTGGGAAAATCCATCGCGAGGCACCCATGGCGTGCTATCACGGTGTGGTTCGTCGTCCTGCTCATCGCGGGTCTGGGCGCCTTCTGGGGGTACGGCCAAGGAGGGGTCTTCGAGCGTCTGGACAATCTGACGTCCCTGGTCAAGGGCACGGAATCAGACGACGTCGACCGCCTGGCGTCCTCGGACGCCTCGGGGACCTCCATCAGCGTCGTCGTCTCGGGGCTGGACATCAACCTCGACGGGGCGCCCCTCGCGGCGTTCATGGCCGACCATCGCCACCTGTTCACCGACGTGGCCGGGGTGAAGACCGAGGCGGACCCCTTCCTGTTCCCCGATCCGACGATGCCGCAGGCCCAGGCGATGTACTCGGACAAGTCGGACGGGTTCATCATCGCGATCGTCCTGGATGAGAGTCTCACCTCATCCGAGGTCACGACCGCCGAGGCCGACATGGACACGGCCATCGCCCAGTTCACGACCGCCCTCCACCAGGAGTACCCCGACGCCACCGTGGGCACGGTCTCCAACGCGGCGATGAGCAACGCCGTCATGTCCCAGGTCAAGGTGGATCTGGTGCGCGGCGAGGCCGTCGGCGTGCCCGTCGCCCTCTTCCTGCTGGTCATCATCTTCGGCGGGGTCCTCGCCGCCGGCCTGCCCATCGTCGGCGCCCTCGTCGCCATCGGCATCGGCATGGGGTCCCTGTGGGCGATGACCTTCTTCATGAACGTGGAGGTCTTCACCGTCAACATCGCGTCCGTCATCGGGCTGTCCCTGTCGGTCGACTACGGGTTGCTGATCGTCTCGCGGTACCGCGAGGAACTGGCCACCTCCCTGGCGCGGCGTGGGTACACCACCGACGGGCGGCGGATGCCCGACAAGGCGGCCGCCACGCCCATCGTGCGCGAGGCCATGGAGGTCACCATACGCACAGCGGGACGTACGGTCTTCTTCTCCGCGGTGACCATCGCCTTCGCCCTGAGCGCCCTGCTGACCATGAAGGCCGGCATGCTGCGCATCATCGGCGTCAGCGGGATCGTGGTCACCCTGATGGCGGTGCTCACCGCGATGACCCTCGTCCCCGCCATCATCGTGCTCATGCGCAGGGTGCTGATCAAACCGTCGTTCATCACACGCGTGCCGATCCTGAAATCGGTGGTGAAAGCGGTCGGCGACTCCTCCTCCGACCATGGGTTCTTCTCCCGCCTGGCGGCCGGGGTGCACAAGCGCCCCTGGATCATCATGGTGTTGGTGGCCATCGTCCTGGTGACCATGGCCACGCCGCTGAAGGACGTCCAGGCCCGCACAGCGTTCAGCGACTATTTCCCACAGGGCCACCCCGCGACCGAGGCGTACGACACCGTCCAGAACAACTACCCAGCCCTCGTCGATCCGACGATCGTCGTCGTGGCAGACCGTCCGGCCGACCAGGTCCAGGACCTGTCGGCGCACCTGGAGAGCCTGCAGGACGTGGACTTCGTCTCCCCCGCCCAGCCCCTGCCCAGCGACGATCAGCGCAGCATGATCAACGTCCACATCGACCAGGCCAACCAGGTGGGCAAGCAGGTCACCCAGGAGGTGCTGGACCTGCGGGCGTACGACCCCGGGTACACGATCCAGGTGGGCGGCCCAGCGGCGCTCCAGTACGACTTCGTGCAGTCGATCATCCAACGCGCCCCGCTGGCCTTGGGGATCATGGCCCTGGCCGTGTTCCTCTTGATGTTCTTGATGACCGGGTCCGTGATCGTCCCCCTGAAGGCCATCATCATCAACTCATTGTCCTTGCTGGCATCCCTAGGGGCGACCACCTTCATCTTCATGCACGGGCTGCTGGGCATGCCCGCGGTCATGGGCATGGAGACCTTCATCCTCGTGTGCGCGGTCTGTTTCGGCTTCGGCCTGGCCATGGACTACGAGGTCTTCCTGATCGCCCGGATCAAGGAGTACGTGAACAGGGGCTTCGCCAATGACAACGCCGTCGAGCACGGCCTGCAACGCTCCGGACGTATCATCACCTCGGCGGCCGCCATCATCATCGCCGTGTTCATCGGCTTCACCTTCGGGGACATGATCCCCATCAAGCAGATCGGCGTCGCCCTGGCGATCACCGTGGTCACCGACGCCACCTTGGTGAGGATGCTCCTCGTGCCCGCCACCATGACGATCCTGGGCAAGTGGAACTGGTGGGCGCCCAAGCCGCTGAGATGGGTGTACGAGCGGGCGCACATCGTCCATTGATGACTCTGCGGTCTCAGGCGCCTCAGATTCCTCAGGGAACGTCGAAACCGCCGGCAGATGCCAGGCGGACGTCAGGCGGAAACATAGCAGCACTGCCCATTCTGTCCCACCCCCGTCTCATAATCAAACAGGTACTATTTTCACCTGCTTGCTCCGGTGCTACGCTCGTCCGATACGCACAAGCGTAGTGTCGTTCGACGCCTGCAAACCGGGGAGGCCGCCGACCGGCACAAGAATCCATTCCCAATGATCCATGGAGGAAACAATGGAATATCTCAGCAGGTACGGAGTCCTCGGCGTCCAGATGGCGACCGAGTCGGCCGTGGACCGAGCAGGCGTCGAGAAGAACATCGAGAAGGCGCTGCAATTCATCAGTTGGGGCGTGGAGGCCTCGGCCGATTACGGGAACCCTGTCAAACTGGTCGTGCTCCCCGAAGTGGCCATCCACGGCGCCCCCTTCCACGACAACCAGGAGTTCATCGACGCCGGAGTCTGCGTGCAGATCCCCGGCCCCGAGACCGACCGTTTCGTCGAACTGGCCAAGAAGTACGACATCCACATCTGCGTGGGCTCCTGGTTCGAGGTCGACCCCAAGTACCCCGCCCAGGTCTTCAACACGGCGTGCATCGTCAACTCCGAGGGCGTCATCCTGAAGTACCGCAAGGTCAACCCCTGGATCCCCGGCGAAGGGGCGACCAGCCCGCTCCAGCTCAAGGAGTACGACGAGGAGCTCTTCCCCGTGGTGGACACCCCCCTCGGCAAGCTGGGCGTGTTGATCTGCTACGACGTGACCTTCCCCGAGAACTGCCGTCAGATCGCGGTGAACGGCGCCGAGGTGCTCATCCGGTGCTCGGCGTACATGCACCCCTTCACGGCGTCCGGACCCATGGACTGGTGGACTGCGGTGTCCCGTGTGCGGTCGATCGAGAACCTCTGCTACGGCATCCACGTCAACCAGGGCGCGACGATGAACGAGATCCCGCCGTACAGCTTCGGCGGCACGCTGGCCTGCGACTACGAAGGACGAGTGCTCGCCCAGGTCACGGAAGCGGGGGACAGGTTGCTGTACACCCACTTCGACATGGACGCCCTCCGCGCGTGGAGGACCAACTCCAAGGCCCACCTCAACCTGGGGCACCTGCGCACCGAGGCGTACACGTACCTCGACAAGCCGATCTTCCCCGGGCAGACCCTGGGCCCAGACGACCCGATCACCACGGAAGACTACCGGCAGTTGTCCATTCAAAGCCGCGAGAACCTCTGGGGCGAACCCACCCCGTGATCGCGGGGCGCGAGGAGCCGTCACACAACACAACGGTGGGGCACGAACATCTCAGTTCGTGCCCCACCGTCGTGTGATGGAGGTTCAGCTCAGGCTGATGGTGATTCAGGGACGCAGGTCGTCGGGGACCTTGAACCCACGGGAGTCGGTCATGCCCCGCTCCCGCTGGAAACGGTTGACCCACTCGCGCTCGGTCGGGCCGGTGTAGACCTGGCGAGGACGGTAGATGCGCCCTGTCGGGTCGTCGTGCATCTCTTTCCAGTTGGCGATCCAGCCAGGCATGCGCCCGATGGCGAACAACACGGTGAACATCTCCACCGGGATGCCGAGCGCCGTGAGGATGATCCCGGAGAAGAAGTCCACGTTCGGGTAGAGCTTGCGGGAGATGAAGTAGTCGTCCGACAGGGCCGTCTGCGCGAGCTCGCGGGCGATGTCGAGGCGAGGATCGGTGATGTGCAGCGAGTCGAGCAGCTTCTCGCACGCGTCCTGCAGGATGACGGCCCGAGGGTCGAAGTTGCGATAGACGCGGTGGCCGAAGCCCATGAGCTTGATGCCGTCCTCGCGGGACTTGACCTTGGCGATGTAGTCCTTGGTCGACATCCCGGACTCGCGGATGTAGGTCAGCATCTCCATGACGGCCTGGTTGGCGCCGCCGTGCAGCTTGCCCCACAGGGCGCACACCCCGGCGGACACCGAGGCGTACAGGCTGGCCTCGCCCGACGCCACCATACGCACGGTCGAGGTGGAGCAGTTCTGCTCATGGTCGGCGTGCAGCAGCAGGAACAGGTTCAGCGCGGAGGTCGCCTCGGCGGAGGGGACGTAGTCGCGGTACGGCTTGGAGAACATCATGTGCAGGAAGTTCTCGACGTACCTCAGGTCGTAGCGCGGGTACATGATGGGCTCGCCGATGGAGGACTTGTACGCGGCGGCGGCGATGGTACGCACCTTGGACAGCAATGCGGCGCTGACGCGCTCGAACTCCTCGTCGTCGTTGATGACCAGGCCGGGCAGGTCGTAGCTCTGCAGAGCGTTGATCATGGCCGACAGGATCGACATGGGGTGGGCGTGCTGGGGGAAGCCGGCGAAGTGGCGGCGGAAGTCCTCAGGCAGGGTGGAGTTCTCCGTGAGCAGGTCGGAGAAGCGGGTACGGTCCTCAGCCGAGGGCAGCTCACCCCAGATGAGCAGCTGAGCGGTCTCGATGAAGGAGCAGTGCTTGGCGATGTCCTCGACGGGGTACCCACGGTAGCGGAGGATCCCCTGCTCACCGTCGATGAACGTGATCGCGGACTCGCACGACCCTGTGTTGCCGTAGCCGTCGTCGAGTGTGATGTAACCGGTGTCAGCACGCAGGCGCGAGATATTCAGAGCTCGTTCTCCCTCGCTCCCTACGGTGACGGGCACTTCGTACGTGCTCCCGTCCGGCATGGTCAATGTAGCCTTTTCAGTCATCATTCCTCCTTGTGGCGCGATGTGTGTCATCCATCCGTCTACCGCGGCTTGTCGTTGCTGCCCCATTGGCAGCACGCCGCGATCCGGTAGGCTGGAATCGATACTACCCTTATATGACCATGTGAGGACAACAGCATGAGTCAGCGAGATCCCGGCGACATTCCCGTTGAATGGACGCCTCCCCACCCAGGACCCAGCCACGACGTCGACCCTGGCGCCATCGATAAAGTTCCCTCCGCAGTTGCCGCTGAAGAAGCCTTCCTCGACGCGGTCGTCAGCCACGTCGACGAGGACGAGTCTGGGCTTGAACAGCTTCGTGACAAGGTGAGTCAGTGGTACGAGTCGAGCGATGCCGAGGTCGGACCACCCGTGGTCGCGACCGCGGACCAGGTCGCCGCAGATCCCCGGAACGATCAGGTCGACCCCCCTGGGGACCATCCTCAGTGACGGGTCGTCGCCCCTTTCAGCCCTATGGGCTCCCGTCCGATTTTCGGTCGTGCTCCGCTAAATAATTTTTCGCTGAATATTTTTTCGTTGGTCGGATTTGGACGTGGGGGATGTGGTTTCGGCACGACGTGCGTACTGCCGTCCCGGGGGCTGGGCTGTGGTGGCTTGGACCGTGGTGGCGTCAGTCCGTGGACTCGTCCATCTCGTCCACCTCGGTCTGGGGTGGTAGCTCGGCACCCGACGCCTGGTAGGCGTGTCGGGCCACGCCCACGATGCCCGCCTTGTTGCGCAGCTTGGCGGGCACGATGCGGGTCCGCAGGTCCAGGTACGGCAGGAACTTGTCCGAATTGCGGCTGATCCCGCCGCCCACCACGATCAGGTCGGGGTTGAACAGGTACTCCACCCGGGAGTAGTACGCCTGGAGGCGCTGGATGTACGCGCCCCAGCTCAACTCCTCGTTCTCCCTCGCGCTGGCGGCTGCTCTCTTCTCCGCGATGACGCCGTCGATCTCGAGATGCCCCAGCTCGCAGTTGGGGACGAGGACGCCGTCGTAGATGAGGGCCGAGCCGATGCCCGTACCCAGGGTCGTGACGATCACCAGACCGGACTGCCCTTTCGCGGCGCCGTAGTAGATCTCGGCCAGCCCGGCGGCGTCGGCGTCGTTGAGCAGGGTGACGGGGTGTCCGACCTGGTCGACCATGATCTGCTCCGCAGGAGCGTCGATCCACTGCGGGTCGATGTTGGCCGCCGTACGGGTGACTCCGCCGACCACCACCGAGGGGACGGTGATGCCGAGGGGGAGGTCCTTCACGTCATCGCCGAAGGAGTCGATCACCTGACCCACGGTCGCGGCGACTGCCCGGGGCGTCGCCGGTTTGGGAGTGGGGATGCGTACGCGCGGCGCGGCGAACTGCCCCGTCGCCACGTCCACAGGCGCCCCCTTGACGCCCGATCCCCCGATGTCGATGCCGAATGCCAGTCCAATCATGGGTTCAGCTTATCTTGGATGGCCCCGCGACAGCCGATCAGCACCCCCATGGGGAGGACTCCTCGGTCATCAGTGGCGATGCGGGCCGGTTGCCCGGTCGCGGGGGCACGAACCGTGCATTTCCCGCTCAAAAAGCACGGTTCGCGCCCCCACAGATTTCGAGGGGGCGCGAACTGTGCGTTGAGACGTTTCAAACCAACAGTTCGCGCCCCCGCGAAGACCACCGACCCCGCGAACACCACCGACCCCACGGACCCCACGGACCCCACGGACTCACGTCCTGCCTCATCTCATGAGGTCGCGGGTGATCTCGATGAGGTCGTCGAAGACTCGGGCGGTGTACACCTGGCTCATGCGGTACGTGTAGTCCGCGTCACGTAGACGGGAATCGGCACGGGCGGCGTTGAGGAGGGTGATGACCAACTGGCGATCGGAGGGGAGCACGGGACGGTCGCCCCCGAAGAGAGGTCCGACGTCGATGGGTTCTGCTGACATGGTTCCAGGCAACCACCGGGCCGGGGTCCTGCCATACACGAAACGCCGAGGCCGCCAGATTCCCGCCCGTCCGCGCCCCTTGGAGGGCCCACCTCTCCGGAAATCGCCGAGAGGATGGTAACCTTCCTGCGTGCAGTTTATCGACTGGCTTCTCGGCACCCCCCTCGGATGGCTCTTATTCTTTTGTCACAAGCTGGTTCGCAACTATGGGGTCGCGATCGTCCTCTTCGCGATAGCGACGAAGACGATCCTCTTCCCCTTGTCGTTGCTGGCCCAGCGCAATGCGATCGTCATGGCGCGCCTCAAACCTCGTGTGGACGACATCAAGCGCCGTTTCGCGGGCAACTCCTCCCTGATCCTCAGCGAGCAGCAGAAGCTCTATAAGCACAACCACTACTCCGCCCTGAAGGGCGCCCTCCCGCTGCTGGTGCAGATCCCCCTCATCCTGGGGGTCATCGCCGTCGTCTACCATCCCCTCAAGCATGTCCTGCGTCTGACGCCGACCACCATCCAGGCCCTGGTCTCTCGCGCGGCCGACCTGCTGTCCACGACCCCCGACGCCTTGGGGTACGCCGGCGAGACTCGCGTGATCCAGTTGGTCCAGGACAATCCCGGCGCGTTCGCCGATGTGGCGGCCCCACAGATCCTCAGCTCGATCCAGTCGGTCCACCTGGAGTTCTTCGGGCTCAACCTCGCCCAGGTCCCCGTCTGGGGGTCCATCACGATCATCTGGCCCATCCTGTCGGGGCTGTCGGCTCTCGGCCTGTGCCTCTACCAGAACAAGTACTACGTCCTGCAGAAGTTCGCCGGCCCGGCCAACCGCGTGGGCCTGACCGTGTTCATGGTCCTCTTCTCCGGGTACTTCGCCGCCGTCCTGCCTGGCGCCTTCGGCCTGTACTGGACCGCGGGCAACCTCCTCGCCATCCTCGTCGTGTGGCTGTGCAACCTCGTCGACGACCCGCGCAAGACGGTCGACTACTCCGCGATCCCGGTCCGCGTCCGCCTCACCCCCGAGCAGCGGCGCCAGGCCCGCGCGGCCAAGCGTGAGTCAGCCGTGCGCAGCCGGGAGGACCAAAAGCGCTTCCGTACATCGTACGGCGATGTGCTGGTCTATGCGGAGGGGTCGGGGTACTGGAAGTACTTCTCGGGGGTCGTCTCGCGCCTGCTCGACGCCGGGGTGACGATCCGCTATGTCACCTCCGACGTGAAGGACCCGGTCTTCGCCCGCGCCAGCGACACCTTCCACCCCTACTACATCTCCCCGCGGGCCCTGATCCCGTTCATGATGCAGTTGGACGTGGACACCGTACTCATGACCCTCCCGGACCTGGAGAAGTTCCACATCAAGCGCTCCTTGGTGCGCAAGGACATCGAGTACATCTACCTGGACCACGGGATGACGAGCCTCCATCTGACCCTGCGCGAGGGGGCCCTCGACCACTTCGACACCATCTTCTGCAACGGCCCCAACCACATCGAGGAGATGCGCCAGACCGAGCGGGCGTACGGCCTGCCGGCGAAGACGCTCGTCCCCACCGGGTACCCCCTCCTCGACGACATGATCGGCGCCCTGACCGCGCGGGGCGAGCGCGTGCGCAACGACCCGCCCGTCGCCCTGGTGGCGCCTAGCTGGCAGCCGGAGAACCTCCTGGAACTGTGCCTGCCAGACGTGCTCAACCCCCTGTTCGCGCAGGGGTTCCACGTCATCCTGCGGCCCCACCCGGAGTTCGTCAAGCAGTTCGGCCCTGCGATCGACGCCGTGCGCCGGGAATGGGCCGCCCAGTGCGACGCCGGGGTCCTGGAGATCCAGACCGATTTCTCCTCCTCGTCCACGGTGTACAACGCGGACGTCGTGGTCACCGATTGGTCCACCATCGCCCAGGAGTTCTCGTACTGCACGAAGAAGCCGTCCATCTTCATCAACACCCCCATGAAGGTGATGAACCCGAACTGGCAGGCCATCGACGCCGTGCCCACGGACATCACCCTGCGCGACCAGATCGGCGTCTCCGTCCATGTGGACGCCCTCGACGGTCTCGGCGCCGTCGCCCAGGAGATGGTCGACCACCCCCACGACTGGACCGAGAGGATCACGGCCGTCATGGAGGAGAACCTGTTCAACCTCGGCCACGCCGCTCAGGCATGCGCGGACTACGTGCTCTCCTCCCGGGAGGAGCGGCAGCGCCGTCGGGACCTGGCCCAGGCGGAGGTCGACTGGCAGCACGGGACAGCCACCCCGCGTCAGCAGCAGCTGTTGGCGGACGACGAGGCGCGCTGCCTGCGCGCCCGTGCGGACCGCGCGCGCCAGGAGGCGGACGCTCTGGACATGCGAGCCCACACGTTGCGAGAGGAGGCGGACGCGCTGGACATCGACGCGGACGCCTGGGAGTCGCGGGCTGAGGAAGAGGAAGGTGACCATGCCCTATCTCGTTGACCATCACAGCGACAGCCACATAACCCGTCGACCAGGCCGCGCACGCCCGTCCAAGCGCTGGCTCGTCGTCATGGGCGTCGCGGCCAGCCAAGCCGCCTGGTGGCCCGCACCGGCGCAAGCGGCGTACATCGACCCCGCCACAACGAGTTACATCATCCAGATCGTCTCCGGCCTGGCGATCACCTTGTCGGTGGCCATCGGCGTCTTCTTCCGCAAGATCCACCTGTTCGCGGTCACCGCCGTCGCCCGGGCACGGGCCACATGGATCCGCACCCGCGACGGCGTCCGACACCCAGCCGTGCCCAGCGCCACCTCGACGAGCGCCGACACCGCCGCCCATCACGCCCCGATGACCGCCCGCGTGGGCGCCAGCGACAGAGTCCTCGTGCGCGGCCAACGGCCGGACGCCACCGCGTCCGCCACCGCCCATATCGACGGGACCTCCCCCGCCGCGGCGACGACCCAGAGCCCATCCCCGTCCCGGTGGCGGACGCTCGTCCATGACGAGAGGTCCTGGCAGCGCCGACTCGGGCTGGCCGGGCTCGCGGGAGGCGCGTACGCGACCGTGTACATCCTCTTCGGCGCCCTCGACCTCGTCGGGACCAACGCGTCGGAACTGCCCTTCCGCGCCACCGACGTGATCGGGCTCGTCCTGGGCATCTTCTTCGTCGTCTGGGGTGGCGCGACCCTGCTGCTCTTCCTCCTGCGGGGCAAGGTCTTCGACGTGATGGCCTCCCTGGCCGTCAGCGTCGCCGTGGCCGGGTGGCTGCAGGCCAACTTCCTCAACCCGAACATCGGCCAACTCATGGGCGACCAGATCCTGTGGGAGTCGATGACCGCACAGGGCTTGGTCAACCTCCTGGTGTGGATCGGGGTCGTGGCGGTCATCCCGCTCGTGCGGCTCCTGGGCCAGAAGGTGTGGACCCCGACCGTGGTGGTCCTGTCCGCCGTCCTGCTCACCGGGTCGATCGTGTCCCTGGCGACCACCTACTCCGACCCGGCGCTCTCCAGCAGCCAGGCCGGCGCCGAGGCGGGCTACCTGTCCTACAAGGACATCCTGTCCGTCTCGTCGACGCGCAACGAGATCGTCTTCCTCGTGGACGAGCTCGACTCCAAGCACATCGACACGATCCGCGACCAGGACCCCCATTTCTTCGACCCCCTCACCGGGTTCACCCAGTACACACAGAACATCACCCGGTACAACAAGACCTTCCCGTCGGTGGTGTCGACGCTCACCGAGTCCTCGTACTCCTACGACGAGCCCAAGAGCCAGTACTTCTCCCAGGCCTGGCGCGACGCGACCTCCGTGCGCAGCCTCAAGGACGCCGGGTGGTCGGTGAACATCTATTCCGACCAGACCGAGATCTTCTGGAGCGACTCCGACATCGCCGGGCTGCTCGACAACTACGAGACCGCGCCCCGGCAGGTGAACACCTCCATCGCCCTGAACGGGCTCGGCCGCCTGACCGCGTTCACGTACGCCCCCACCGCGATCAAGCCCATCTTCTGGATGGACTCGACGATCTTCAACGGCTCGTTCACGCCGAAGTACGACCAGGACCCGCCGTACGAGTTCGACGACCCGCGGCTCGGCCGTCTCGTGGACACCGAGCGGCTCACCGTGTCGGGCGACCAGCCACGCTTCTCGTTCATCCACTTCCAGGGCTCCCACGGCCCGTGGACCATGGACGCCCAGGCGCAGCCCACCGCCGTCTCGGACCGTGTGACCCAGACCATGGGCGTCTTCCACATCATCTTCGACTACATCGACCAGTTGAAGGCCCTGGGCCTGTACGACCAGTCCACCATCGTCATCATGGCCGACCATGGCACCCACTTGGGACAGGAGCAGCCCCGTCTGACCCTGCCCAACCTCGCGACCCTGATCGTCAAGGAGGGCGGCGCCCCCTCGACGCCCATGACGACGTCCGAGGCCCCGGTGACGGTCGCCAACCTCTGGCCCACCCTGCTCTCCCAGGCCGGCTTGGACCATCCCGGCCTGCCCTACGCGGAGGTGCCCATGGTCTCGACCGCCCCGCGCATGTTCACCTGGTTCCGCACCCCCACCCAGGACTCCCCGGGGTACGCCCAGGAGTACGCCGTGGGCGACGACGCCCGCGACTGGGGCTCCTGGCAACTGCTGAGGCAGTACTCGATGCAGGACGACGTCAACAAGTAGGCGCCTGGGGGCCGGGCGCTCCGGTTCCCCATGCCCGTCCCAGGGCTCGCTTCCGCGCCAGGTCGTTAGGCCCGGGAGCGTACAATGGGTCGGGTTATGACTACGCACGACACCGACACGACGGGCCCCTATCAGGCGGTCTCCCCCCAGATCGACCTGCCGGCGATGGAACATGAGATCCTGCGCTTCTGGGCCGAGTCCGACACCTTCGCACAGTCCCTGGACCGCCCCGACGCGCCGACGTGGACCTTCTACGAGGGCCCGCCCACGGCCAACGGCAAACCGGGCACCCACCACATCGAGGCACGGTCGTTCAAAGACGTCTTCCCGCGCTTCAAGACGATGCAGGGCTATCGCGTGCCGCGCAAGGCCGGATGGGACTGCCACGGGCTCCCCGTGGAGATCGCCGTGGAACAAGAACTGGGCTTCAGAGGGAAAGCCGACATCGAGACCTACGGGATCAAGGAGTTCAACGCGCACTGTCGCGAGTCGGTTAGTCGATATGTCGATATGTGGATGCAGTTGACCACGAGGATGGGGTACTGGGTCAACCTGGACGAGGCGTACTGGACCATGTCCACCCCCTACGTGCAGTCGGTGTGGTGGGCGTTGAAGCAGATCCACGCCAAGGGGCTGCTGGTGGAGGACTACCGCGTCGCGCCGTACTGCCCGCGCTGCGGGACGACCCTGTCCGACCACGAGCTGGCCCAGGGGTACCAAGAGGACCCGGTCACCACCGTGTACGTCCGCCTGCCGCTGACCACCGGCCCCTGGGCGGGCGCGGCGTCCCTTCTCGTGTGGACGACCACCCCCTGGACCCTGATCTCCAACACCGCGGCCGCCGTCCACCCGGATGTGGTCTACGTCGCCGCCACGAACGGCGAGGAGACCCTGATCCTGGCCGAAGCCCTCAAGGACGCCGTCCTGGGCGAGGACTACGAGGTCGTGGCCCGCATGACCGGCGCCGAGATGGAGAGGTGGTCCTACGCCCGCCCCTTCGACCAGGTGGAGATGCCCGAACCCGCGAACTACGTCATCCTGGGCGACTTCGTGACCACCGAGGATGGCACAGGCATCGTCCACGAGGCGCCGGCCTTCGGCGAGATCGACATGATCTCCTGCCGGGCGTACGGCCTGCCCTTCGTGAACCCTATCGCAGCCGACGGGACCTTCGAGCCCGGGCTTGACCTGGTCGGCGGCCTGTTCTTCCACGACGCCGACGCCCCCATCATCGCCTCGCTGCGCGAGCGCGGCCTGTTGCTGCGCACCCTCGCCATCACACACCAGTACCCCCATTGCTGGCGCTGCCACACCTCGCTCATCTACTACGCGCAGCCGAGCTGGTACATCCGCACCACCGCGATCAAAGACGCCCTGATCCGCGAGAACGAGGCGACCACCTGGTACCCGGACCACATCAAGCACGGACGGTACGGGGACTGGCTCGACAACAACGTCGACTGGGCCCTGTCCCGCAAGCGCTACTGGGGCACGCCCCTGCCCATCTGGAGGTGCGAGTCCGGACACCAGACCTGCGTGGGCTCCCTGGCCGAGCTCTCCGAGTTGTCCGGCGCCGACCAGTCGGGGCTCGACCCGCACAGGCCGTACGTGGACGACGTACGCTTCCCCTGCCCGACCTGCTCCGCGCCCGCCCAGCGCGTGCCCGAGGTGATCGACGCCTGGTTCGACTCCGGCTCCATGCCCTTCGCCCAGCGCGGCTATCCCTGGCAGGAGGGGTCCGACGAGGCGCTGAGCGCGTCCTTCCCCGCCGACTTCGTCTGCGAGGCCATCGACCAGACCCGTGGCTGGTTCTACTCCTTGATGGCCGTCTCGACCCTCGTCTTCGACCGCTCCTCGTACAAGAACGTCTTGTGCCTGGGCCACATCCTGGACGAGAACGGGATCAAGATGAGCAAGCACCGGGGCAACATCCTGGAGCCGATCCCGCTGCTCGACGCGCACGGCGCCGACGCGGTGCGCTGGTTCATGCTCGCCGGCGGCTCCCCGTGGAGCTCGCGCCGCGTGGGCCACGGCACGATCCAGGAGACCGTCCGCAAGGTGTTGCTGACCTACTGGAACTCGGTGAGCTTCCAGGCCTTGTACGCGCGGGTGAACGACTGGACCCCGGGGAACCCCCCGCCCGTCGCCACGCGCCACGTCCTCGACCGATGGCTCGTGTCGCGCACCCAGACCCTGGTGCTGGAGGTGACCGCCGCCCTGGAGGCCTTCGACACCCTGCGCGCCGGAACCCTCATCCAGGAGTTCGTGGACGAGTTGAGCAACTGGTACGTGCGCCGCTCGCGCCGCCGCTTCTGGAACGGTGACAACTCGGCCCTGTCCACCCTGCACGAGACCCTCGACCAGCTGACCCGCCTGATGGCGCCCATCGCCCCCTTCATCACCGAGAGGGTGTGGCAGGACTTGTTCGTCGCCTCCTCGGATGGCGAGTGCCCCTCGTCCGTCCACTTGGCCTCGTGGCCCGTGGCCGACGAGTCGGTCATCGACACGCACCTGGAGTCCTCGATGGACCTGACGCGCCGCCTGGTCGAGCTGGGCCGCGCGGCCCGTGCCGAGGCGTCCATGAAAGTGCGTCAGCCCTTGTCACGGGCGTTGATCTCCTCCACGTCGCTGGGACGGCTGACCTCGGAGCTGATCGACGAGATCCGAGCCGAGCTGAACATCGACAAGGTGGAGTCCTTCGCCGACGCCGGCGACCTGGTGGACTACTCCGTCAAAGCCAACTTCCGCGCCCTGGGCAAACGGTTCGGGAAGATGACCGCCCAGGTGGCACAGGCCATCGCCGACGCCGATCCCGCGTGGATCGCCGCCGAGATCGCCGCCCACGCCCATCTGACCCTGCCCTGGAACTCCGGCACCCAGATCCAGGCCGACGAGGTGCTGATCAGCGAGCGCCCCCGCGCGGGCTGGTCGGTGGTCGGCGAGCAGGGCGAGACCATCGCTCTGGACATCGACCTGACTGAGGAGTTGATCCACGCCGGGTGGGTACGCGAGGTCGTCCGTGCGATCCAGGAACTGCGCAAGTCCTCCGGCCTGGACGTGTCCGACCGCATCCGCCTGTCCTGGGCGGGGAGCGGCGACGCGGCCTCGGCCGTGGACGCCAGCAGCGACCAGATCGCCGCCGAAGTCCTCGCCGTGTCGGTGCGCCGTGCGGACGCCGCCGATCAGGCGTGGACCACCGTGGAAGACCTGGGGATCGCCTTCGCCATCGAGAAGGCCTGAGGGACAGTCGTCCCCGCGCGTCCCTACGAGACTTCTTCGAGGAGTTGGTCCACGAAGTTGTCGACGTCGGTGACGAGGTAACCGTGTCGGCGGGTGATGTGGAAACGCGACTGTTTGAGGAAGTCGCGCATGTCGGCGAGGCTGGTCTCGGTCAGGTCGCCCTTCAGGAATGACTCCACTTGGTCCATGAAGACGTCCACGTCCATGATCTCGTACCCGCTCGACCGGGTGACATGGAAGCGGACGGTCTGGGTGCGGTGGATGAGCAGGGCGATCTCCTGCTCGCTGAACCGAGGAGGCTGGGGCGGTATCGCCGGGGGTTCCATGCGCATGTCCGGCGGAAGCGCCGGGTGGTGCTCCGCCGTCGGGCCTTGGTGGGCCTGCTGGTTCTGTTGGCCCGGGCCGGGCGTGGGGGCGGTCTCAGGCGCGTCCTGGGTGTGGCGTTCGGCGCGGACGTCGAGCGCATCGGGATGGGTGCGATGCTCGGGACTGTCGTGCGGGGAGGCGCTGCCCGTGTGGAGATGCTGGTCGGCGTGAGGGAGCCTTCCGCCGTGCGTCAGGTGAGACTGCGTGGTCACGTACCCCTGATGGGTCAGGAACCCCTCGCGGGCCCCGTACCCCTGATGGGTCACGTACCCATCGTTCCCCGCCTGTGCCAGTCGGGCCGCCTCGTCGCGCTTGAGCATCCACTCGCGGTACGTGAGGCGCTCGCCGGATGCTTCGGGGTGATCCGGGTCCGGGGCGGGTTCTGACGCCTCGGCCCCGTCGGTGGCTGTGTGGTCTGGGTACGTCCCCGGGGCCTCGGCGCCGGACTGATCCTCATGGGGGACGTGACCTTCCGGATGGTGATCATCCTCATGGGGGACGTGGTCCCCCGAACGGTGATCATCCTCCGGGTGGAGATGCTCTTCCGAACGGTGGTCATCCTCATGGGGGACGTGATCCTCCGAACGGTGATCCTCCCCATGGGGGACGTGATCCTCCGAACGGTGATCATCCTCCGGGTGGAGATGCTCTTCCGAACGGTGGTCATCCTCATGGGGGAGATGATCTTCCGAACGGTGATCCTCCTCATGCGGGACGTGATCCTCCGAACGGTCATCATCCTCATGATGGAGATGGTCCTCGTCGGGGGAAGTCGCGGCGTCACCGAGTGCTTCGACGGTCGCAGGGGCATCGTCCTTGTCGGCCGGGGTGTCCGTCGGACCCGTGGCTTGGTCGGTGTCACCCTCGTCCTGGACCGACTCCTCGACAGGGGGCGTAACCGCCTCGTCCCCGACCGGCTCCTCGATGTGCGACGTACCCCCCTCGCTCGACTCCTCGACCTGCCCCTCGGCTTGCCCCTCGCTCGTCTCCTCGACCTGCTCGTCGACCGGCTCCTCGACGTCAGCCACGCCGACCACGTGGTCGGCCTGTTCTTGTCCCTCTGCCTGGGCGTGCGGCCTGCTCGCCACCGAGTCCGCGTCCGACTCGTCGGGCGTTTCCTCGTCCACCTCGTCTGGGACCGGATCCCCCACCGGCCACATGACCGGGGCGCCCGTGGTGGGATGCACGGCGACGGTCACCACTTGCTTGGCCGCGTCCGCCCACGGCCCGTCGGACCAGACGCTGGGGCCGAAGAAGAAGGTGCACCACGGGACCGGACTGGCGTCGGTGGCCAGGTAGTCCACCCGCTCGACGAGGCTGTTCTGCTGCGCGAGCGCATGGGCGAGGAACCAGAGACAGCCGACATTGTAACGTGCGCATGACACTTGCCAGGTGCCCGGATGCCAGGTGGTGAGCCATTCCAGCGTGGCACGGCCCACGCCGAGTCGCCTCCAGGGGTACATCACGAACAGCGCCGACAGCGTGAAGTCCGTGGCACGCCCGTCGGGCACCCCCGGATAGGAGTGGACGAGGGCGAATCCCACAAGTTCGCCGCCCACGTGCATGAGGTACGGATGTCGGCGCTCGTCAAACCACTGGGCGTCGAGGAATCCGAAGGCGAAGGACCCGTCCGAACCGACATGGCGACCGTCGAATTGTGACAATTCGTACATGTATTTCTGGTTCAGGTTCGCGATCACAGCCTTGTCACTCAACGTCGCAGCACGTACAGTGATCTTCGCTGACATTCGTATCAATCTACTACACAGGATTGCTTCTCAGCATAGCATGATATTCGATCTAACAATGCGCACTGTCCATGTTTGGCGATTCGTCCGCCTGCCGACCAAAGTTTACCTGACAGCAGTGTTCGCGTGACGCCGTGTGCCCTAGACGGTGACGGTCCGCCGTCCCTCGAAGGCGCGTCCCAGGGTGATCTCGTCGGCGTACTCCAAGTCCCCGCCGACGGGCAGGCCCGAGGCGAGGCGCGAGATCTGGACGCCGAGCGGCGCCAGCAGCCGGGAGAGGTACGTCGCCGTCACCTCCCCCTCGGTGTTGGGGTTGGTGGCCACGATGATCTCCGTGACCTGCGCGTCGTCGAGACGCTGGACGAGTTCGCGGATGTGCAGGTCGGCGGGGCCACGGTTGTCGATGGGCGAGATGGCGCCGCCCAGAACGTGGTACAGACCCCTGAACTCCCGGGTGCGCTCGATGGCGACGATGTCCTTGGACTCTTCGACCACGCAGATCTTCGTACGGTCCCGTCGCGGGTCTCGGCAGATCCGGCACACCTCGTCCTCGGTGGCGTTGAAGCACACCTGGCAGAACTTCACGGTCTGCTTGGCGCGGATGATCGCGTCAGCCAGGGCCGTCACATCCTCGGCGTCGGCGTCGAGGAGGAAGAACGCGATGCGCTGAGCCCCCTTCGGCCCGATGCCGGGCAGTCGGCTCAATTCGGCGATGAGGTCTTGGATGGGACCGTCGTACACTTCACTCCTGACGTTCGTTCGCACACGAGATTACCGGCATCCACCGTGCCACACACGTGGGAAACCCCGACACTCGACGGACTCGGGGCACGAGGGGATCAGCCGCGTTTGCGGGACGGTGGCTTGGTCTGCTCCTCCGAGACGAGCTCGGCGTCGAACAATTCCATGACCAACTCCGCCGCCTGGTCGGCCGGGTTCTCCACCACCACGTCGTCCTCCGAGGGCGCGTCCATCTCGGGGGCCGGTTCGGCCGCGTGTTTCGTCGACCGGGCCTTGGCTGTCGCGCGAGCCTGGGCGCCAGGGGCGGTACGAGTCGCAGCTCCAGGCGTGGACGCCGTTGGAGACTGCGCCGGGGACGACGTCGCCGACGGTGTCGCCGTATCGGAGGACCGGGAGTCGGCGCCTGGTTGATGCGCTGAGACCTGCTGTGGCCGCCCGGATCCCGACTGGTCGGCACGCCCGGCGCCGTCGGCCGGCGCTGGTGCGCCCTGGGTGTCCTGGGCGTCGCGTGCGCCCTGTGTGGTGTGTGCGCCCTGGGTGCCCTGGGCACCCTGGATGGCCTGTGCGGCTTGCGTGCCCTGGATGGGGTATGCGCCCTGTGCGTCCTGCGTGGCGTACCCACCCTCAGCGGGACGCGTCGCGGTCGGCCCGCTCTGCGCGGGGGCCGCGCCGCCAGGGCTGTCCCAGTCTCCCGGATCGGGCGCATCGAGGGGGGCGTGCCCGGGAACGTACCCGGCAACGTGCCCGGGACCAGGCTGCCCCGCGCCCGGCGTACGCGCGGCGCCGCCCGACGGCGGCCTGGCCAGCGACAGGATCGCCGTCCCGTCGTTCGGGATGGGCTCGGACTCCAACCGCGCCCTGACAAGGACGGTCGCGCCCAACTCGGCGAGGATGGCCTGGGCGACGAGATCCTCCCCGTTGTTCTTGTTGAAGTTGTCTCGGTTGAGGGGGTCGCGGAAGGTGAGCCAGAGGACGTTGCCTCGCATGTCGCCGTCGGACATGTAGTTCCGCAGGTTCGACCAGATGTACCGCCTCGCCGACGCCACTCGCGCGAGGATCCTGGGCCACGCGCGGCGGATGTCCTCGGTGGTCAAGGTCGAGCCGGCGGGAGTCGCCGTGGGGGCGACCGGGCGGCTCGCCGGTGCTGATTGACCCTGCCACGAGGCGCTTGCCGTCTCATGGGTGGCGCCGCCCGTACGAGCGGGTGAGCCGTCGTGCCCCATCGAGCCGCTGGCCACGGCGGAGGCCGTCGGGCCCGCAGGAGGGGCCGTCATCGTGGGTTCGTGGGCCGGGGCCGTGCCGGGGCCATAGCCTGATCCGGCAGACTCACGTGGCCCAGACTCCCGTGACCCAGGCGCATGCTGTCCACCAGCCGAGTCGCCGGTCGCAGTGACCGTACGAGGGGCCGGACCCGGCTGTGCCGCCGGAATGGCGCCCATCCCCTGGTCGGGACCGCCCAATCGTCGTTCCAGTCGCTCCAGACGGGCGTGGATCCCTCGTTCCGAGGCGTCCGCGCCGGGCAGAAGGATCCGTGCGCACATCAATTCGAGCTGCAGCCGTGGCGTGGTCGTGCCCCGCATGGCCACGAGCCCGGCGGCCAGGACCTCGGCCGCCCGGGTGAGCCCGCCCACCCCGATCTGTGTCGCCTGGGCGCGGTACCGGTCGGCTTGGTCGTCGGGCACGTCGAGCAGCCCCGAGGACAGGGCGTCCGGCACGGCGGCGACGATGACGAGGTCGCGCAGTCGCGTGAGGAGGTCTTCGGTGAATCGGCGCGGGTCCTGCCCGGTCTCGATGACCTTGTCGATCCCAGCGAAGACGCCCCGGGAGTCGCTGGCCGCGATCGAGTCCACCACGGAGTCCAGCAGGGAGTCGGGCGTGTACCCGAGCAGCGCGGCCGCCTGGGCGTACCCGACGCCCGCGTCGGTCGCCCCACCGAAAAGCTGGTCGAGGATCGACAGCGAGTCGCGCACCGACCCGGACCCGGCGCGCACGACCATCGGGATCACGCCCGGCTCGACCTCGACATGCTCCTCCTCGCAGATCTGAGTCAGGAAGGCGGTCATGGTCTTCGGCGGGATGAGGCGGAAAGGATAGTGGTGGGTACGGGAGCGGATCGTGCCGATCACCTTGTCGGGCTCGGTCGTGGCGAAGATGAACTTCACGTGGGGCGGGGGCTCCTCCACGAGCTTGAGCAGGGCGTTGAAGCCAGCGGTGGTCACCATGTGGGCTTCGTCGACGATATAGATCTTGTACCGGGAGTGGACGGGGGCGAAGAAGGCGCGCTCGCGCAGGTCGCGGGCATCGTCCACGCCGCCGTGGCTGGCCGCGTCGATCTCGATCACATCGATGGACCCGGGCCCGCCGCGGGCGAGGTCTCGACAGGACTGGCACACCCCGCACGGGGTGGGCGTGGGCCCCTGCTCACAGTTGAGGGAGCGGGCCAGGATGCGGGCGGACGAGGTCTTCCCGCAGCCGCGTGGCCCGGAGAACAAGTACGCATGGTTGACGCGGTTGTTGGCGAGCGCCCGCTTGAGCGGCTCCGTGACATGGTCCTGCCCGATCACCTCGGCAAAGATCTCCGGGCGGTACCGCCGGTAGAGGGCCAGCGGCGCCTCAGGGGCGCGGGACCCGCTGGTCGTCGTCTGGGACCCCGTCGAGCCGTCGAACAATGCCGGGCCGTCTTGAGGATAGAAATCCTGGTCTTCAGCCAGTTCGTCGCGCTCGTCATCCACGGGTACAAGAGTATTCTGTTCCCCCGACATCGCGCCACTGACGCCACGCGCACAAGACCCGCGAGCGCCGAGCGCTCCCCGCCTGAGCCCGTCTTCGCCCCGGCGCCGATCCGTTTCCCGTCTCGACGTGTGAATACTGGTCTTGCAATACCCCCACAGGCATACGAGAATGGGGGAACAGGATCCGCGACGGCGCATTCCTGTGCAACGAAAGGATGAACCATGACAACAACTGCGCGGTCGAGCGACTACAACCAGCGATTCTCGGGCATGACGGCTATCGTCACCGGCGCGGGGTCGGGGATCGGCTTGGCCACGGCCAAAATGATCGTCGAGGACGGTGGACGCGTTGTCGCAGTCGACCTCCTGGAAGATCGCCTCGCCCACGGACGTGAGCTGTGCGGCGACTCGTACCTGCCCCTGGCCATCGACATCAGCCGCCCCGAAGCGGCGGCACAGATCGTCCAGAAAGCTGAGTTCGCCATCGACATCCTGGTGAACAACGCCGGGATCATGGACGGCTTCCTGCCCCTCGTCGAGTTGGACGACGCCACATGGGAGAAGGTCGTCGGCATCAACATGACGGCCATGATGCGGCTCTGCCGCGCCGCCCTGCCCCACATGCTGCAGGCCGGGCACGGCGCGATCGTCAACGTCTCCTCCGAGGCGAGCCTGAGGACCTGCGCGGGCATCGCGTACACGGTGTCCAAGCATGGCGTCAACGGCATCACGAAGCACATCGCGGCCATGTACGCCAAGGCTGGCATCCGCTGCAACGCCGTGGCGCCGGGCGCCGTCAACACCAACGTGGGCGGGGACTTCCTCTCCGAGATGGCCGCCCATTTGCTGGGTCCCATCATGGCGGCCACCACGCCGGCCTCCGCCGAGCCCGAATTGCTCGCCCGTGCGATCTGCTTCCTGGCGGACGACCATGCCGCGAAGAACATCAACGGTGTGATCCTGCCCGTCGACGCGGGCTGGTCTGTCCTCTGACCCATCCCAAGCTCGCTTGCTGCGAGCGGGCGCCTGACGCGACGACGCCCAGGTCGCCCGCACGCAGCAAGCAGGGATCGGCACCGATATGGGCTTGACACCGGGAAATAAGCAGATAATATACCGGTAACGGAGAAATCTTGGGGTAGGGGAATTCTCACCACACACATAACCGCGCCCGGCACGCGGTCATTAGGTGTGCCACGTCTTGCCGTCATCTCTTCCCCCCAGGGGGGTGATCGCAGTCGTGGCCAGGCGATGTGTGTGTGAATATGCACCATTGTCAGCGGTGGTGGGGGCGGGCCCGCTCCCACCACCGTCCTTGGCGATGGACTGCTTCTGGGGGGTCGAGCCCCGTCGTTGCCGAGGATGCTCCGTGTCATGAGATTCCTCACGTATTGTTCACTTTTCGCCGCGATAGTTTTTGGGATGCGCTGAAATAGGAAGGCGCCGGAGATCGTGGGAGATTCCCCGGAGCGACCTTGGGATTTCCACTCACGGCGGTCGGCACGACCGCACGCCGAGGATGTGCCACAGGTAGCCATTTCCCCTCCCCCCCAAATGGATGGCTACCTGAGGCCCGACGATGCGTGTGATTTCGCACCATTGTCTACGACGGTGGAGGGTGTAACAACCCTCCACCGTTTGTATTTCCCCTTCTGATCCGTCTCGCACCATGCCCGAGGGCCCGGTGGGCGTCTTGATCCCCCCGGTAATGTGTTAGGACGATATGGAACGCGGTCACGACGCACATAAGGGTGCGGGGATCGCATCCTGCGTAGTCATGGAATGGTTCTCCCGGATGGGGAGCGCCGTACCCGAGAACTGGGGTTCAGGGATGGGAGACGACGATGAACGAGGGGCACGCCCTTGAGGCGGTGCGGCTTCGACCCTCGCGGCGTGACGCCGTGCGGGCTGGCCACGTCATCGACACTCCACACTGGTCGCCTGCGACCCCGACAGTGGCTCGACCACTGACTGGTCTGGGTGGGATTCTGGCAGGTGTCAACCAGAATCCCTCATGGCGACCCGCCTGGCGCCGCGGCTGTCGCCCGGGCGGGTTACACACCCACGCACTGGCTGGCGCCTCAGTCGTCGGGAGCCGGCCATGATCACAGTCCTGGTGGCGGAAGGCCACACAGCGGTGCGTGAGGCGTTCGCCTCCACTCTCAACCTCCATGACGACGTCACCGTGGTCGCCACCGCCGCGACCATCCGTGAGGGCATCAACTTGGCCTGGGTCCATCAACCCGACGCCGCGCTCATCGATGTCCAGCTCCCCAATGAAACAGGTTTCGCCATGGTGCAGCAACTGTGCGCCTCCGTGCCGCTCTGCCGGAGCATCATGCTCACGTCCGTCGACGTCCCCGGGCACTTGCGCAGGGCGTACGACAATGGCGCCTGGGCGTACCTGACCAAGGACTCCCCTTTCGCCGACATCGTGGCGGCCATCAAGGACGTCCACTCCGGGCGCCATCTCATCGACCCGAAGCTGGTGGACCAAGTGGACCAGTCCCCGTTGTCGGTGCGAGAGACCGAGGTGCTGCGGATGGTGGGCCGCATGGGCACGACCGCGCAAGTCGCGCAAGCCATGCACCTCAGCCAGGGGACGGTGAACAACTACATCTCGTCCATCCTGGCCAAGATGCACGTGGCCAGCCGCGTCCAAGCCCTCATCACCGCCCGACAGAACGGCTGGGTCTAAGAGGATCCGCATGGACAGGGCGCCCGCCGTGGTGATGGCGGACGCCCTTCGTGGACGATTCTCGTCCCTGGCTAGACGAGCAGGAAGAGCGCACCCAGGATCGCGGTGACGAGGGGGAAGATCAGCGCGAGGGTGATCCGAATCCACCGGGTCGATGTCAGTGTCCCCAGTCTGGCACCGTCTGCGGGAGGCACGGGAGGGGTGAGCGGGTCGCCGATCGCGGTCACCGTCACGTACATCCCGCTCGACACGAGCAGGAGGAGGACGCCGGCGCCGACCCCCGTCCACAACGGGAGAGCCCCGATGGTGTCGCGCAGGAACCACACGGGTGCCAGGACCAGCGCCATCCAGACCACGCACGCGACGAAGATGAGGGCCTTGTTCGCGTGGACCGCCTGCTCGAGGAACCAGGACGCCGCCAGCCCGAACACGATCAGCGAGCACAGGATCACGGCGGTGCTCACCAGTGCCCCCATCGTGATCAAGTGTTCCCCGCCTGCCCGCGTGGCGCGGATGGTCCACAGGACCAGCGCACAGCCGGCCACACCGAGGACGGAGGGGATCACGGAGGCGGCCAGCCGTCCCCTGCTCTGCGTACGTCCCGGGGGCAGGGACAGGGTTCGCGCGTAGTCGTCGGCAGGGCCGAACACGTCGTGGGCCGTACGCCCCGAGACGCGCACATGGTCGTTGGCTTCCGCCAGCGCCTCTCCGATGAGGTGTCCGGGCACCCCGCGTAGCCGCAGGGCCAGTATGAATCCGTCGCTCCACTGGCGGTCGATGTCGGGGGCGAGGAGGTGGTCGAGGGTCGGTGTCATGATCAGTGCCTTTCATCTATGGGGTGGGTAAGGTAATCGGTCACGAGGTTCGCGAATCGGGTCCAGTCCGATGCCGCGTGCGCCAGATGGTCCACGCCGGCGGGGGTCAGGTGGTAGAACTTCCGTCCCGGTCCGCCGTCCCCGGCGCCCCAGGTGGTGGACACCCATCCGGCCCGTTCCAGTCTGGTGAGGAGGGGGTAGAGGGTCCCCCCTTTGATCGAGCCGAAGCCGGATGACTCCAGCCCGGACGCGATCGCGTACCCGTACGTCGGACCGTCGGCGATGGCTCGCAGGGTGCACAACTCGACGCATCCGCGCAGCCATTCCGAGGGCCACGCCTCGGGACTCGTCCTGTCTTTCTCTTCGTTCATACTATGTAGCGTACCTACTTAGTATGCCGATGTCTAGGTTTTCAAGGCATTTCAGTTCCAGTACAGACCACGTCCGTACCCTTGGCCGTCCATGTCACGCCTGGACGAGCGTGGTCTAGCTCAGCAACCAGGCGAGGCCGGCGAGAACGACGGCCAAGCCGGGATAGAGCGCAGCCAGGACGGCGTTGACCCGCTTGTGCGTGCGGGGCGCGGGGTGATGGGGAGGGGGCGTCAGGGGGGCGTCCGCGGGGACGGCGAACCAGGTGATCGTCGCGGAGACGCCGACGAGGACCACGCCCAGGAACATCAGGGGCCATGGGGTGAGCGTGATCAGGGGGACGGGGATCTCCCACAGGAAGAAGGCGGCCACACCTGTGACGAGCGCCACGATGATCGGTTCGCTCTTGGTCATCCGGCCAGTGGGCGCGATGGCGAAGACAGACGCCAGCTCCCGAAGAGTTGTGGCGCGGGGTGCCAGGTCCGGGGTGGGTTTCGTGGTCGTTGTGGTCGTCGGGGTCGTTGCGCTCGTCGTCCTCGCAGTCCCCCGGGTGTGGGTGGCCCGTACCCACATCTCGGATCGCAGGGTCACGTACGTCAGGAACCCGAGCACAGCGACGGCCAGGATCAGGTACCCCAGGGTGATCGTCGCGTCGATGTGCCGACGCATCGGGCCTGTGGCCGCGATGATCAGCAGGATCCCCGCCGCTCCGATGATCGCCGGGACGCCGAAGGCCCGGCGGAAGACATGATCCCCACGCAGGGATGGGTCGGACGGCAGGCCGAGTCCGTCCGCGTACTCCTGCGCCGGACCGAGCGCTTGCTCAGTCGAGACCCCGGACGCGCGCACACGGTCATTGACCGCGACCAGAGTGTCGGCGAGCGTCGCGGCGGGCACCCCGCGCAGCACCAGCGCGAGATGGAATGCTTCCAGCCAGCCGGGATCCACATCGGGAGCGAGGTCCCTCGGGGTGGTGGGTCGAGTGGTCATGCGGGCCTCCTCGGGTGGCAGGTACGTCGGTGATATCCTGGCGACAATCACCAGAGTAGCGGGGCTGTACGGGTAGGGTCAATACTTGCTTACTATCACCCGCGAGGGCTGGATTCTCGGGCCACCGAACGTCCACGCACACCGAATCTCCCGCGCCGACTTGAGGGATCGGCCTCAACTTGGTAAGGTTTTTCCGATGCGCGGGTCTATAGCTCAGACGGTTAGAGCGCTGCCCTGATAAGGCAGAGGTCCCTGGTTCAAGTCCAGGTAGACCCACTCCGTGCGGCAAGGGGATACTAGGAGAGTTTACCCGTACTGTTGGTTATATGCGGGTTATAGTCTTCTGATACTCCATTAATTTCAGGCTCAAGGCAACCCGTGGACCAGGGCGGGGGCATCAGCTCCTGCCCGAGACCCCACCTCGAAGACCAGGTCGCGAAGGCGGCGGAGAATCAGCATGTTCGCCATGCCGAAGTGGCGGGTGAGGGCCGGCAGCGGGTGATAGATGGCATCACTTGGCGCTCATTCAGAACCATGGAGCCAGACGCCAGTGACGGAACCAGCCAAAGGCCAGCAGTGAGTGTTTCGCGATGCGCAGTGCCCATGTCGGGTCAGGAGTGAGTGCTGTAGTCGAACACGTCTCGCACAGAGGAGAAGTCCTGTTCGGACAAGTGGTGGCACCAGGGTTGTTGCGTTCCGGGGAATCGGATGCGATGCGCCCCAGACCAGGTGGCGACCTCAACATGGCATTGAGGCATCGCCCACAACACCTCAACAGCGGGCAGGAGGTCATTGTCCGAGGAGAACAAGATGGCCGTATCCATGTAGTCGGACATGCCCAGCCGGATCATGTCCACGGCGATAGCGACGTCGATACCTTTCTCAGTCGGGCTGGATGCGGGATAGTCCGGTGGGTACTGGAGGTTCCGACGAACCACGATCACCTGGTCGGAGCGCTCCCACATGGCGGTCTGCCGGTCATTGGCCCGGGCCGCACCGGGCTGCCGGTCAGGGTTGGGGCGGCCTCTGTACACTCTCACTTCCATCAACTCGCTGGAACGGGGACGCCGCGCTGTGAGCAGTTCACCGACCTTCAGCGGGAAGACGTGGCCGTCGCTAGGGTCGGCCCCTAACGGCAGGAACTGTCGGCGCGCCCAACCATGGACGTTCTGGTAGTCCATAAACACGACTACGCGATCCTCACGATCGGTCACCCGATGCCCTCCTGAGTACGAAAAATCCCCGCCAATCCCGGAGGACGGCGGGGCAGAATAGCAACAGTATATCATGGCGCGAGATCGAAATACTGCACCCCGACTTCAAATTGTCGGTGACCGCTTAAAAGGGGTACCACCTCCAGTCCTATGATTTTGCAGAGTACGGAATTCAATCGTTGCAGAGTGAGGAATGATTCCGTTG
>WQZD01000033.1 GCA_009780915.1 Propionibacteriaceae bacterium | reverse complement strand
GTCATCACAGGTGGGATCCGGATCCGGCTCACCGGGGGTGAACACCACCGTCTGCGGAGACGCCTTCGACGCGTCCCCGTTCCCAGCCACATCCGTGTCCACACCATTGACAGGCACCTTCGCGGACACCTTGACCGACTCCGCCTTCGTGTCGGTCAGCGTCACCTGGCACGTCCCGTACCCGGGACCCGCCACAGCCGACGTCGTGCACGTGGTCGCCGCCACACGGGCGGACCCCACAGCGGCGAACGTCGCCACATTCCCGTCCAGGCCCAGCTTCGCCACCGACGACGGCACCAAGTTCCCGAACGCGTCACGCAACGTCACCGTCGCCACCACCGGCTCACCCACCGTCTGCGAATGACGATCCAGCTCCAACGTCGAATGACCCGGATCCGCAGGACCCGCGGTGAAGTCGACGGCGACGCCGGAGCCGCTGACCGGCTTCGCGACGCCGTTGATGTCGATGGTCGAGGTCACGTGGATCGTCTCGGCCTTGGCATCGGTCAGATCGACCGAGCAGGTGCCGTCCGTACCCGTGGTGCAGGTCGTGCTGCCCTGAGGCGCAGCGCTGGCAGACCCGAAGGTGCCGTTGCCGTCCAGACCCAGCGTGACCGTGACATCGGACATGGGGAACCCGTTGGTGTCGAGGATCGTCGTGGTCGCCACGACTGTCTTGCCGACCTCTTGAGTCAGCGGGGACACCGTCAACGAGGACTTCTGATCGTCGGGGACCGCCACATAGGGCACGGTCACCGTGACCGGCGCGCTCGTCACGTCGCCGGCGGCGTCCTGGCCCGTGGCGACGGCCGTCAGGTCCACCTTCTTGGCTTTGAGGTCGTCAGCCGTGACCGTGTAGACACCGGTGCAGGTCGCCTTCTCGCCGGGGGCGAGAGAGGTCGGCGTGCAGGTGATGACAGGCGGGGTGCCTGTGCCCGTGAAGGTCGTCTGGTCGATGGCCACATCCGTGACGTTGGTGTTGCCGGTGTTCTCGACTGTGAAAGTGTAGTTCACCTTGTCGCCGACATTCTTCATCGTGTCGGGGCTGCTTCCGGTGACCTTCAGCGCGGAGGCCCGGTCCGTCGTCAGGGTGACGGGCGCCAGGTTGGAGGTCGTCGCCACCGTCGCGCCGGTCGCAGTGGCCGTCGCCTGGGCGGTGCCCAGCACCTGGCCGACGTTCATATCGGCCTGCGAGACGGTGTACGTCGCGGAGCAGGTGGTCGCGCCGTGCGCAGGCAACGTGGTGTCGAGACAGGTGATCGCGCTCAGGGCGTTCGTGCCGGAGAATCCTTCGGCGTCCACGCTCTTGTACGCGCCGCTCATGGAGACCGTCAGGCCGCTCACCGCGACCGGATCCGGGTTGACCACCTCGAAGGTGAACGTCACCTTGTCTCCCACCGCGGCGACGGGGTTCGGGGTCACGTCGGCCGTCAGCAGCAGCTCGGAGGTGCTCAGCGTGGCGTCATCCGCAGGGTTGAGGGCGTAGACGGTGATGTCGTCGCTCTTCGACGTGTACGAGCCACTCGCGTCCGGGGACACCGGCACCGAGACCGTGCAGTACGCCTGGTTGAGGTTCAGCGAGCCATGGCTGACCGAGACCAGACCGCCAGACACGTCCACGGAGGTTCCCGAGCAGGTGGTGGTCGCCGCGCCGGCGGTGCTCAGGCCGGTCGGCAGAGGAGCAGAGAAGGACCAGCCGTTCTTCGCCTGCAGATCAGTGGTGTTGGTGATCGTGAAGGTCCACACGCTCGTGGCGCCCACGGGCACCACAGCCGGGATGAACTCCTGGTCGAGCTGGGGGGTCATATCGATGATCTCGGGGGCGTCGAATGCCACGTCGTTGCCGTTGCCGCTGGGAGTCGCCTGATACAGGCGGAAACCGAGGTCGTGCCCGCCGCCATTGGCGGCCAGCAGCATCGCTGAGGAGTTCAGCTTGGCGACACGCAGGAGGTCGGGCTTGGCGTCTCCGATCGCGCAGGGGTTCAGACCGGTCGCCAGGGTGGTCGGCACCCCGTCGACGATCAGGTCGAACCGCTCCGAGGGATCCTGGTACCGCGGCGTGCGGTACGGGTAGTCACGGTCGCAGTTGGCGGCCGCGAAGTACGCGGTCACACCGTAGAACCGTCCGCCCGGCACAGGGTTGGTGTTGACCTTGTTCGTGCTCTTGATCATGTAGCCGGCCACCTGGGACATGTCGGGCTTGTTCGTCGAGGCCGAGAGGATGTTGTTTCTCGCCGCGTCAGACGCGTTCATGCCCTGGGCGAGACCCAGCTCCCGCCCCATGTTGCGCAACTGGGTCCACATGTCCGAGTAGCGGCAGCTCTCGTCCTGGATCCCGGTCGGCTGCGAGCTCATGCTGTTCATGATCCAGCCGTTGCAGCCGCCCTTGCCAAGGTCGACCGTGCCGCTGGGAACGGGCAACCAGGCCTCGTCGGCGGTGTAACGCGGCGCCGACGCGGTCGGATACTCACGCAGAGACAGGGGGGTGTTATTGGTGTCGAAGTCCTCTTTGAAGACCGATGTCGGCGCTTGCGGCACCCCGGGCTTCCCCGGAACGGCGGCGCTCGCCGGTGAGGCCGCTCCGCTCAACGTCGACATCGAGACCATGGCCAAGGCCATAGACGCGGCAAGGGCCAATGCGACAGGCTTACTAGCGCCCGGCAATGGCCTCATTCGAGATTCCTGACGGAAAATCCTCGATAGTACTGTACTCAAGTTTGTTGTGCTCCTAAATAGACGCCCCCCGTTTTGGTATGCCAAACAGCACACCCCTCCGTGGAAGGACGTATTAATTAGTATTCTTTATTGTTAACCAACGTTAGGAAGCCCGAAACCACATGCGCGTTTCGGTTTGTTCGTCGACACGGCCCACGTACTTCCCTGAGTACGCGGGCGCTTCGGTTTTTTCCCTGCTAAGGAAGAATGACCGCGCACGACAATGCGTGGCTGGTCATGGAACCCCCTACAGACACCTCGAATAAATCGAAAGACCGAATCGTCCCCACTTCACCCCTACTGGTCTTCGGACTCCCCTTGGACAGGGAATTCGAATGCCATAACCCGTGTATGCCCCAGCACACGCGGTACTTTTTGATATGGATTAATGCGTTTCCCCCGGTCGGAATCCCCACATCTCCCCATCATGATCACCGTGCAGAGCTCCCCACTCGCTTCGGATCTTTGGCTCCATCGTAATCGCCTATCAACCACAGGTCAAGTCGCTGACTAGCCAGATCACAACTGAGGCATGAAAGGGTCCCTGCCGGCCCCTGCAGACGGCCACCACGGGGTGAAAACGGGACGCGGTCGCGGGCGGTGATTGACGACCTTCGATTGATGTGGTTAATATGTGGGTGAAAATAGTTTGTAAAACTAAGTACTTGACCGAGAAGAAGGAGGTGACATGGGCGACTTCGAGTCGAAGCTCAATGACTTGCTGGTGGACACGTTCAACACCATCTTGAAGTACGAGTCCCGTTCGCTGAGCACCGTCATGGGCGTGCCGCTCACCATCGGCGAGGCGCACATGATCGACTGCATCGCTCGCCTGGAGGATCAGGCCACCGTCGGTCAGATCGCGGCCCGCATGCAACTCGCCATGCCCACCACCACCATCGCGGTCAAGAAGCTCGAACAGAAGGGGTACGTCGTCAAGGTCCCCTCCGATGTCGACGGCCGTCGGGTGACGGTCCGCCTGACCGAGGAGGGAGAGCGCATCGACCGCGCCCACACCATCTTCCACCAGCGCATGGTCCGCAACGTCGCCAGCCAATTCGAGCCCGACCAACGCGACCTCTTGTTGACGGCCATCGGCCAGCTCAACGATTTCTTCCAGCGTCAGGCGAAGGCAGGCTAAGTGACCATCTCGATCATCGGCACAGGAGTGGGGCTTCCAGCCCGCGAAGTCTCCAACGACGAACTGACGGCCATCACCGGCCTCGACACCTCCGACCAATGGATCTCCACGATGACCGGCATCTCCAGCCGACGCATCTGCGTGGACGAGACCGCCACGGATCTGGCCACGACCGCCGCCCGCGCCGCCCTGCTCGACGCCGGTGTCCAAGGGGAGGACCTGGACTACATCCTGTGCGCGACCATCGGAGGGGACACCCGTACCCCCTCGCTGGCGTGCGCCGTCGCCGACCAGATCTCCGCCACCTGCGCGGCCCTGGATGTCAACGGCGCCTGCGCGGGGTTCGTGTACGGCCTCGACCTGGCCGCCAGCCTGATCTCCGCCGGACGGGCGAGAACGATCCTGCTGGTGTGCACGGAGAAGATGTCGGCCCACGTCGACTGGACCGACCGCAACACCTGCGTGCTGTTCGGGGACGGCGCGGCCGCGTGCGTGATCACGGCGGGATCGATGCTGAAGCAGATCCACGTCGGCGCCATCCCCGACATGACGGCCATCACCATGCGCAACCGCATGAGCGGGAACTCTCCCCTCGCCCCGACCCGGGACGAGCCCGGGTACGTCGAGATGGACGGCAAGCGGGTCTTCAAGTACGCCGTCTCCATCATGGAACACGAGGTACAGCGCTGCCTCGACGCCCTGGACCTGGCCCCCGACGACATCGACCACTACGTCATCCACCAGGCCAACAAGCGCATCATCGACTTCACCATCAGCCGTCTGGGGCTCAGCCCGGACAAATTCCCTCTGAACATCGATCGGTACGGCAACATCTCAGCGGTGAGCATCCCGTTGCTGCTCCATGAGATGCGCGGACAAGGCAAGATCCACCCCGGAGACAAACTACTACTGTGCGCCTTCGGAGCTGGCATGACCTACGGAAGTTGTGTCATGGAATGGGAGTGACTCCCACCGTTATATATGGAGGAAATTATGTTCGAGGAAATCGCACAAATTGTCAGGGAATATAAGGGCAACGACTCCTTGGTCATCGCCCCGGAGACCACGTTCTCATCGTTGAACCTGGACTCGCTGGAGACCGTCGAACTGGTCATGAAGGTGGAAGAGACGCTGGGCGTGTCCATCGACATGAACGGCGAGATCAACTGCGTGGGCGACCTCATGGCCGTCCTGGAAAAGACCCACTGACCGGTCATGATCGTCTCTGAGATCTGCGACCGCCTCGGCATCCGCTACCCCGTCTTCCAAGGCGGGATGGCATGGATCGCCGACGCCGACCTGGCCGCGGCGGTGTCCAACGCTGGAGGGTTGGGCATCATCGCGTCCGGGAACGCCCCCGTCGAGGTGGTCCTGGGCCAGATCCGCCGGGTGCGGACCCTGACCGATCAGCCCTTCGGGGTCAACATCATGCTGATGAGCCCCTTCGCCCCCGCCATCGCGGCGATGGTGGCCGAGGAGAAGGTCCCCGTCCTCACCACAGGCGCCGGCAACCCGGCGCCGTACATGAAGACCTGGCAGGAGGCCGGCATCACGGTCATCCCCGTCGTCCCCTCCTCCGGCATCGCCAAGCTGGTGGAACGGTGCGGCGCGGCGGCGGTCATCGCCGAAGGCGGGGAGAGCGGCGGCCATGTCGGCGATCTGACCACGATGGCCCTCGTGCCCCAGGTCCGTGACGCCGTGAGCATTCCCGTCCTGGCGGCGGGCGGGATCGGCGACGGTCGCGGGATGGCGGCGGCGTTCATGCTGGGGGCGTGCGGGGTGCAGATGGGCACCCGCTTCCTGGTCGCCAAGGAGTGCAACGTCCACCCGACGTACAAGGCCAAGATCCTTGCCGCCAAGGACATCGACACCATGGCGACGGGACGTCGTCTCGGCCACCCCGTCCGGTCGCTCAAGACCGACTTCACGCGCATGTTCGCCCAGAAGGAATCGGATCACACCGTCACGAACGAGGCCCTCGAGGCGCTCGGCGGGGGCGCGCTGCGACTGGCGGCGGTCGAGGGGGATGAGCACGATGGGTGCTTCATGGCCGGACAGGTCGCCGGTCTGGTGCACGCCGAGCAGACGGTCGCCGAGATCATCGACGAGGTCGTGGGCCAGGCAGAGGCCCTCTTGTCAGGAGCGTCGCGATGGGTCGCGTAGCCGTCGTGTTCGCCGGGCAGGGGGCGCAGACCCCCGGGATGGGCGAGCAGTTGTCCGTGTCGTCCCCGGCCGCCCGCTCGGTCTTCGACCGGGCCGAGGCGGTCTGGCCGCCCGTACGAGACCTGTGCTTCACCGGCCCCCAGGAGCAGTTGAACATCACCGCCAATACGCAACCGTGCCTGTTCGTCGTCGACCTGGCCTGCGCCCGGGCTCTGGAGGAGGCAGGCGTGAGGGTCGACGGCGTCGCGGGGTTCTCCCTCGGCGAGGTCGCCGCCGCCTGCTTCGCGTCCCTCTTCGACCAGGACCACGCCTTCGACTTCGTACGCCAGCGCGCCGACGCCATGCACGCCTGTGGCGAGGAGAACCCCGGAACCATGTTCGCCGTGCTGAAACTGTCGTCCTCCCAGGTGGAAGAGGTGTGCTCGACCCTGGACCAGGTGTACGCTGTCAATTACAACTGTCCCGGTCAGACTGTTGTCGCCTGTGCGACGTCGTCAGCCGATTCGGTCAGGCAAGCGATGGCGGACGCCGGAGGGAAAGCCATCCCGCTCGCGGTGAGCGGCGCCTTCCACTCACCGCTGATGGACGACGCGGCGGCCCGCTTGCGCGAGGTGGTCGCTGACATGAGCTTCTCACCGCCTGCGATTCCGATCTACGCCAACATGACCGGGGCCCTGTACACAGATCCCAAGGCCCTGCTGTCCAATCAGGTCAACCATCCCGTGCGGTGGGAGCAGACCATTCGCACCATGATCGCCGACGGGTTCGACACTTTCATCGAGGTCGGCCCGGGCACGACCCTCACGGGTTTCATCCGCAAAATCGACGAGAACGTGCGGACCGCATCGGTGCGGGACGACGATTCTCTCACCCGCACACTGGAGGTGCTCCATGACTGACAAACCACTGAGCGGCCGACGCGCCGTGATCACCGGAGGCTCCCGAGGAATCGGGCGTGCCGTGACCCTGGAGTTGGCGAGCATGGGCGCGGACGTGGACATCGTCTACGCCGGCGCCACGCAAGCCGCCGAACAGACCTGCGCCCTGGCGCGCGAGGCGGGGGTCAAGGCCCGCGTCCGACAATGCGACGTCTCTAACTGGGCGAGCGTACGGGAGGTGTGCGACGCCATCCAAGCCGACGGCGGCGTGGACATCCTCGTCAACAACGCCGGGATCGTCAAAGACGCTCTCCTCTTGCGACTGAGCGAGGAGGACCTCGACACAGTCCTGGCGGTCGACCTCAAAGGCGCGATCGCGATGACCCGCCACCTGGTGAGGTCACTGCTGCGGTCCCCTCACGGTCGGCTGATCACCGTGTCGTCCGTGATCGCCTTGATGGGCAACATCGGACAGGCGAACTACGCCGCGGCCAAAGCGGGGTTGATCGGCTTCACCAAGTCGATGGCCCTCGAACTGTGCGGGCGTGCGGTCACCTGCAACGTGGTCGCCCCGGGGTTCATCACCACGGACATGACCGCCAACCTGCCTGAGAAGCAGCGACTCAGCCTCCTGGAGACGATCCCGTTGAAGCGGATGGGGACCCCAGAGGAAGTGGCCCACGTGGTCGCTTTCCTGGCGTCCGACCAGGCGAGCTACATCACGGGCCAGGTGCTGCAGGTCGACGGCGGCATGCGGATCTAACACAACAAGGATGAGGAGTGATCTATGAGACGAGTGGTCGTCACAGGCATGGGGTGCGTGTCCCCGGTCGGCAATGATGTCGCGTCCACGTGGGACGCGCTGCTGGCGGGGCGCCACGGCATCGGGCCCATCACCCGGTTCGACGCGACCGACCAGAAGGTCGAGTTGGCCGCCGAGGTGAAGGGCTTCGACCCGAGCCTGTACATGGAGGCCTCCGACGCGCGCAAGACCGACCTGTACGCCCAGTACGCCATCGCGGCCGCCGCCCAGGCCATGGAGGACTCCAGGCTTGCCGACTCGGTGGACCCGTACCGCTTCGGCGTGTACATCGGTTCCGGGATCGGAGGGATCTCCACCTCGATCCGCGAGACCGAGGTGCTCCTCAACCGCGGACCGGGGAGGATCTCCCCCTTCTTCGTGCCGATGATGATCGCCAACATGGGCTCGGCGCTGGTCGCCATCAGGCACGGCGCCAAGGGCCCCAACCTGCCCGTGGTCACCGCCTGCTCCTCGGGGACCAACGCCATCGGCGAGGCGTACCGCGCCATCGTGTACGGCGCGGCCGACGCCATCCTGGCCGGCGGCGCGGAGGCGTCCATCAACCCCCTCGCGGTCGGCGGGTTCGCCAACATCATGGCCCTCAACACCACCGCCGACCCGGACCGCGCGTCCATCCCCTTCGACAAGGGCCGCTCCGGATTCGTGATCGGCGAGGGCGCCGGCGTCCTCGTCCTGGAGGAACTCGAGCACGCCCAGGCCCGGTCCGCGCCCATCTACGGCGAGGTCATCGGGTACGCGAACACCTGCGACGCCTTCCACATGACCGCCCCCAAACCCGACGCCGAGGGCAGCGCGGCCATGATCCGGCTGACCTTCGAGGACGCCGGGATCCCCGCCGACGAGAACCTGTACATCAACGCGCACGGGACCTCGACCCCCCTCAACGACAAGATCGAGACCATGGCGATCAAGCAGGCGCTGGGCGACATGGCGTACCGGGTCGCCATCAGCTCGACGAAGTCCATGACCGGGCACATGCTGGGCGCGGCCGGCGGGATGGAGGCCATCGCGGCGCTCAAAGTGCTGGGCGCCGGCCGGATTCCCCCCACCATCGGACTGACCGACCCGGACCCCGACTGCGACCTGGATTACGTGCCCGGGGTGTCCCGCGAGGCGGATGTGCGCACAGCCCTGTCGATCTCCCTCGGGTTCGGCGGCCACAACGCCGGGGTGCTCTTCCGCCGGATGGAACAGGAGTGACCATGGACCGTACGGAAATCCAGACCATCCTCCCCCACCGTCCCCCCATGCTGCTGGTGGACGAGGCCCACATCGAGGGCGACACCGCCGTCGGGCGCTACACCGTGCGCGGCGACGAGTTCTTCCTCCAGGGCCACTTCCCCGGCAACCCGGTCGTGCCCGGAGTCATCCTGTGCGAGATGATGGGCCAGAGCTCCGCGGTGCTCATCGCGGACAAGATGGCCGGCGCCACCCCCTTCTTCTCCGGCATGGACAAAGTCCGCTTCCGCCGCATCGTGAGACCCGGCGACACCATCGTCTTCACCACGACACTGACCGCGAACAAAGGCGCCTTCTACTTCATGACAGGCACAGGCACGGTCAACGACGAACTCTGCGTGAGCGCGGAACTGTCCTTCGCCTTGGTGCGCTGAGTCGGCATACCAACTCAACTCCCTTGTGCGGCTACCGCTCACAGACCGTCAATTTCGCATCCCTACTACCATCAAGCTATCCTGTGCTACAAGCGACAGGAGGGCCTAGATGCTGAGCTTTGCGGCAACCAACGAATTTGATCGCGACATGAAGCGTATGGCACGCCGCCACCTTGATCTTGACCTATTACAGGCAGTGCTTGACCTGCTGTTACGCCAGCAACCCCTTCCTGAGGCGAGACATGATCATGCTTTGTCAGGTCAGTATCGCGGGTTTCGTGAATGCCACATCGCGCCAGACTGGCTGCTCATCTATTACGTCGAGGCTGACCGCCTCGTCGCAGCGCGCACTGGGAGCCACGCCGATCTGTTCGATTAGTCTGCTTCAGACGCCTAAAGACTGGCGATAAGCCGCGAAAGAGTCGAAGACGCGGTCCTCAGCCTTATGCTGAGCAATGGTCTTGGCTTCTTCCATGGCCGCCTCCGTTGTGGCGTTGTAGCGAGGTTGGCTCAGGATGGGAAACGGGAGACCTCCCGCCTGTAGTGCTTGCACGAGGAACATCCGCACAGCTGTTGCAGTGTCCATACCGAGGCTTTGGAACAGCTCGTCTGCGTCGTTCTTGATGGCGTCGTCAACCCGGACTTGCACAACCGCGCTCTTCATCATGACCTCCCATTCAGCATGTCATTGTAGGATCTCAGTTTACATACGTACTCTGTCAGAAGACGAATCACCATCGGCCCCCATGCAAGGGATGCTGTTGCAGCCAGACGACCGTCGCGAGCAGATCATCCTCGACGGCCCACCGGGCTTGCCAGGTGAGGGGTTGGAGCGAGTCAGGCTGGTCGACGAGGACATGGACACCACATGTGCCATCGTCGTGGAGGTGGAGGTCGACGTCGTGGAATCCCAGACCGGTTGTGGCGACCGGGTACCACGCTTTGTACATGCTCTCCTTCATGGAGAACAGGATCCGGTCCCAGGGGATGCTCGCGTCCTTCCTTGCCAACATGGCGATCCACGCCTGTTCCCTCTTCGAACTGATCCGCTCTAGCACGCGCTCGGGCAGGGCCGCCGCAGGCTCGGCGTCGATCCCGATCGAGCGCAACCATCCCCGCCGCGCGGCAGCCGCCGCACGGTACCCACGACAGTGGGTCATGGCGCCGATGATCCCGTCAGGCCACACAGGAGCGCCCCGGGAGTCCGCCAGGATCGGCCCCGGCGCCACGCCGAGAGCGCCCACGGCCGTACGGGCGCAGTCCCGTACAGTCGCGTACTCCCCCTGCCGAGCCGCTGGCTCGGCGCTCACCCGCTCCCATTCCCCGGGCCACAAGGTGTCGAGCGACACATCCTGGGTCGCGGCGACCACCTGGACGCCATCTGGCACGATCGAATCCAGCATCATTCACCTGCTCTCGGCGGAGTCACGACGAGCCCCACCCGCCTCAGACGACTTCCATGCCGGGCAGGCCGACGGCTCTCCGGTCGAAGGTCACCGTGCGCGCACACCCCGCATGGCGCGCCTGGGCGACGAGCAGGGCGTCGGGGAGGTCGCACCCGTGCATCCGGGCGGTGGCGAGCGCTTCGGCCACGACGGACTCGTCCTGGACATGGATCAGATCCGACGCGACGAGGGCTTCCACCGTGGCCAGGACATCCTCGCGGGGAACTTTGTACGTCCGCCTGAGCAACCACGCCGTCTCCAGCAGGACCACCATGGGGATGAACCCGGGTTCATCGACCGTGAACCCCTCCATCACCGACTTGGCGCGGGCGGTCTGCTCCTCGTCGTCGCGCACGAGATAGCGGACGAGGACAGTGGCGTCCACGCCGATCATCGCCGACTCCAGCCCTCGGCGACGGCATCGGCGACAGCGTCGTCCATCGCGTCCACACCCACGTGGACGCCGTTGCTCGACAATGAGCCGCACAGGTCGGCCAAAGAGGGGGTACGAGTACGAATGACGATGGTGTCTTCGCTCGTGACGAAGAAGCCCCAGCGAGCCCCAGTGCTCAAACCGCACGCCTTCCGGACCGACACAGGAATCGTCACCTGGCCTTTCGAGGTGAGAGTCGCCAGCGCCATCATGCCTCCTTACTTTCTGAAATTCTCCTTACACTGTATCGATTATCCTTCGCGACCGAAAGAGGTGTCTATGCGCTTCTGAGCGAGGAGGACGGTTGGATCCGGGCGGCTTTCAGCGCAGGATAGAGCCCGGCGACACACCCGGCGACCACGCCGATCACAGGGGCGACCAGGGCCAAGCGTGGGTCGAGGACGGGAGTCCATTGCCGTACCCAGGCCGTCGCCACCACCCCGAGGACACCTGTGGCCCCACCGATGAGACCGCCGACGGCGCCGGTCACCACGGCTTCGAGAAGGAACTGCTGCGCGATATGCGAGGCACGGGCGCCGAGGGCCCGGCGCAGCCCGATCTCGCCCGTCCTCTCCATCACCGCCACCAGGGCCGTGTTGGCGATCGCCACGACGCCGATGAGGAGGGCCACTCCCGCCAGGGCCAGCAGGAGGGAGTTCATCGAGTCATTGACTGGATCGGTGAGCGTCGACCAGTCGGGAGGGGCGGCGGCGACGAGGTCGGAGGGCGCCTGTGGGGCGAGGGCGTACGGGGCCTGGCTGCTGATCAGCCGGGCCGCGCCCAGGTCGGTACGAATAAGAGCCCGGGCGACATAGGGCGCGACCGGGGCGCCGTACCTCTCCAGGGCCACATGCGCTGGAAGGATCACAGCCGACTGTAATTCCGGCAGACTGCCGGCGGAGTCCACGACGCCGACGACGGTGTACGGCTCGTCGCCGATGAACACGGTCGGCCTGGTGGCGACCGTGCCCACTCCCAGGGAACGCGCGGCGGCCTGCCCCAGGACGGCGACAGGGAACCGGGCCATGTCGTCGATGTCGTCGAGGAAGACTCCGCTGGACAAGGTCGCACCCGCCGCGACGAAGGTCCCGGCCTCCGCGCCGTACACGCTCAAGTGGGCGCCGGTCGTGGTGTCCGGGACATCCGCCTGAGCGCGGGTGGCGATCGGGATATGCCTCGCCTCATCGCTCGTGGGGACTCGGAAGTACACTCCGGCGTCCACCACCCCGTTGAGATCGCGCATGATGGCCCCGACGTGGTCGGGGAAGTGGTACCCACCCGAAGCCGACCCTGCTTGGTCGGTGACCGTCACCGAGGTGGCCTCCAGTTGGGTGAACTGGGAGGTGATTTGGCTCGACGCCGTGGACGTCAAGCCGATGATGACAACGAAGGCGCCGGTGCCCAGGGTCGTGCCGAGCATCGTCAACACAGATCGAGCGGGACGGGCCGCCACCGACGTCACCGCCTCCCGCAGCACATCGATCAGTCTCAGCTTGGGGCGAAGGGATGTCGCCTTCTTCATGCCACACCCCCCTGGATGTCGTCGGCGACATGGCCATCCCTGACATGGAAGCAGCGTCGGGCACGGCGAGCGACGGCGTCGTCGTGGGTGACGACGACGATTGTGTGACCGTCCAGGTTCATCCGCTCGAACAAGTCGATGATCTCCTCCCCACGCGCGGAGTCGAGGTTCCCGGTCGGCTCGTCGCACAGCAGGAGTTGCGCCTGGCCTGCGAGGGCCCTAGCGATGGCCACACGTTGTTTCTCCCCGCCTGACAGTTGCGTGGGATAGAAATCACGACGATGGCTCAGCCCCACGACGTCGAGCGCGTCACGAGCGCGTGCCCGGCGTCGGGCGCGCGGGACCCCGGCGTAGAGACCAGCCATCTCCACGTTCTCCAGGGCGGTACGGTACGGGGTCAGGTGGAACCCCTGGAAGACGAAGCCGATACGCGATCCGCGCAACGCGGCCCGTTCAGCCTCGCCGAGAGTCGCCACATCGTACCCGTCCAGCCAGTAGGTCCCACTCGTCGGAACATCGAGGAGACCCAGGACGTTCAGCAGGGTGGACTTCCCGGACCCGGAGGGGCCCACGAGGGCGACATAGTCCCCATCCTCGATCGCCAGAGACACGTCCTCCAGCGCGACCACCGGCGTCAGCCCGGCGTAGACCCGACCGACCCCGCTCAGCCGAGCGAACTGCGTGCCGCTCATCCAGCCCCGATCACAACGAGATCTCCGGGGTTCACCACCGCGTCGACGGGGTTGATCTCGACCAGCCCGTCGGCGTGGACGCCGACGGTCACCTCCACTGGAATCAGGGCTCGGTCCGCCCCCACCACCGTGACTCGCAGAGCGCCGGAAGGACTCGACGAGAGCGCCCCGGGAGGCACGGCCAGCACTTCTCCGGCCGTCTGCGCAGCCGTGAAGGTCACTTTCACGTCCTGCCGTGCGAGGGCATAGTCCAGGGGAGCGTCGAGTCGGACATGGACCTGTCGCGTGCTCGTGTCGCCCCATGCGATCCCGGAGACAGCCCCGGTGACGGTGGTCTGGTCGGGGAGCTGGATCTCCACTGGCGTCCCCTCGGCGAGCAAACCGGCCTGGCTCGCGGCCACCGTGGCGACCACCTCCAGATCAGACGTCGTCACCCGCGCGATGACCGCAGGCGTCGCGAATCCCACGTCTGTGGCAGCCATGACGACATTCGCCGGCAACTCGGGAATGAACTGGATCTCGCGTTGGGGAGCGATCACCCCGATCATCGCCTTGGTCACGTCCAGGGCGGTACGAGCGGATGCCACGTCGTCCTCGGCCGCACGGATGTCGGCGGCCGCCGGGGGGACTGCTCCCTCGCTCGCCACCGGTTCCTTCAGCTTCGCGAGATTCCTCTCTGCCGCTGTCACCGCCGATTGTGCGGCCGCCACCCGCTTCGCGTCCTCGCCGCTGCCACCATCAGTGGTCGCCACAGCGTATCCCGCGGCACGGTAGAGACTCGTCAATCCTTGTTGCGTCGCCCACCCGAAGGATTCTGTGACCCGACCGGGAAGGTACCCCAAAGCATCCAGGGCCTGGTTCAGTTGCAACACGTCGGGGCCTGTCGCGCCAGGCGCCATGTCCCGGTACATCACCCGGCTGCCCGGCAACAGGATGATCGGCCGCCCCGACACCTCGGCGAGGACCCCGCCCGCGCGGATCTGATCCCCCGGCCTCACGTGCATCGCAGTGAGGATCCCCGACGCGCCACCGACCTCGCCACCAGGGCCTGAGTCGCCCTTGACGAGCATCCCGTACCCGATGTTCACCTCAGACAGAGCCGACACCGTGCCACGGGTGATCACCGTGCTCGACAACCGTTGCTGGACCACCTCCGCTGTGATCAACGACGGGACCGGCGGGGCCGCCTCCGCCGCCACCTGCTGCGGCGACTGAATGAACCGGCCAGCGACGAACCCCGAGGCGCCCATCAGCAGAGCGGCGATCACCGTCACCCAGAGCCAACGCCTCCTCAGTGGAGAACTGGGGTTAGCAGTCACCATGTCACTACCCGTGTGCCTGCTGAGCCAAGACCGCCTCCGCCTTCTCAAGAGCGGCGAGCCCCAACTCATGGAAGCGGTCGACGATAGGACGATTCTTCGCGATCGCGTCACGTTCATACTCGAACTGGAGGTCCTGGAGAGCCTGCATCAGACCAACCTCCTCCTTGCATTGAGCATCCGCATAGGCAGTCGCCTGCTCTCGCGGGTCGAGGGACCGTCCCCATGCGTCAGACATCGCCGCCTGGGGAGTGGAGTATGCGTATCCCTCCCCCGCCATACAATCCGACCACGCGCGGACCACCTCGCCGAGACGTGGATCGTTCTGCGCCGCCGAATCCGCCTGATACTGAAGATCGGTCACCGCGTTGACCGCAGACAACCACTGAGGACCCGAGCGGCCCAACTGCTCAGACGCCGCTCCCGTGCAACCACCCGCCAGAGGGGAGTCGCCTGACCCGATCAGCGCATCCAAATACCCCCGATCCGCGTCAGTCTGTTCCCAAGGCCCGTCATGAGATTGAGGAGTCGTCCACTGGCCATCCGGTCCCAGGGTGGGTATGTACGGGTTGTTGTACCCATTGCTAGCAGCTGACTCCGGGGCAAGGGGCCCCCACGTGGGGTCATAATCCCTGGTGATCGGCGACGAGACAGTCGTATGATCTGACCCTTCGTACATGAAACCCGCTGCGGCCATGCACCTCGCGATCAGTACATCAGAAGCATTCTCAATGACCGACTGTTGCTCAGCCGTCAGGTACTCAGCCATGAATGGTGACTGGGCAGCAGGCGCCGAGACTCCTGGCGACTCCGACTGCACGCCGGTCTCGCCAGGATTCATTGTGCCATACGGCGATGATGAGTCTCCACTCCCCGACGGCTCGAGCTCGCCAGATGGATGAGCAGAGCAGCCGGCAAGCAGTCCAGCTCCCAACAGGACTCCACCCAGGAGTCGCGACACACGACGAATCACCATACAGTCTTCCCACACTTTCACCACCCCACACCCCGTGGGCCACGTGCGCCCCAGGCTACCATGTTCGCGAATCTTGCCAGTGCACACTCACTCCTACGAGTGCTGAGCCACGACGGCCTACGCCTTCTCAAGAGCGGCGAGCCCCAACTCATGGAAGCGGTCGACGACAGGACGATTCTTCGCGATAGCGTCGCGCTCGTGCTCGATCCGCACATCGCGCATGGTCTCCACCAATCCCACGCGGACCTTGCACTCAGCGTCCGCCTGGGCTGTCGCCAACTCTCTCGCGTCCGGGGTTCGCCCCTACCCAGCCGACATGGTGCCCTGCGGACTGTCGTAGGAATACCCTTGTTCCGCCATACATCCAGACCACGCCTGAACAACCTGGCCGTTTCGCGGATCATTCAAAGCGGCGGAGGTGGCGACTCCGAGTCGCCTCAGCGATTCGTCTAGGCACACAGGAGTACCCATCCCCACACTCAGCGAGTGTGGGCCTAGCTCACATAGGTGACGCCAAGCGTCATCGCTGCACTTCAGAATTGGCTGTGGGGAAGCTAATCGGCTGGAGATGCGGCCCGTAGACTAGACACATAGCCGGAACACGGAAGGCGGTGAACGGTGACTCAGCAGGATCTGCTCAGCCTGCTAGATCAACTGATCGCGGGCTGGGAGAGCGAGACGGTCGAGTTCAAGGAAGCCTCCCGCGACTACAGCACCGACAAGATTGGCTCGTACTTTTCCGCGTTGAGCAACGAAGCGAATCTGCGCGGTGCCGACTCCGCCTGGTTGATCCTCGGAGTGCGCGACAAGAGCCACACGGTTGTCGGCACCGACTATCGGCCCGAGATTGAACGCCAGCAGTCGTTGAAGTGGCAGATCACCCAGGGCACAGAACCGTCGGTCACTTTCCGCAACGTGTACGAAGCCACCCACCCCGGCATCAGAAGAGGTTCAGTCGCGGGTCACGGGTGACAAGCCGCTGCTGCGGACAATCGTCGACCACCTCACGACGTCGGGTTCAGCAACGCGCCACGACATCGACGCTCTCCTGGCTGACCAGTTAGCGTCTCTGCGGAGCGCCGACGCCAAGGCCCGCAAGATCACCTACCTGCTGGCGAAACTGCGCCGCGACGGCGTGATCCACAACGCCGGAACACGAGCGAACCCGGCGTGGACGCTAGTCGCCCAAGACGCGTGACCCTTTATGAAGTCACGTCGACGAACCCAGCCTGTTCATAAAGGTTTCACGACCCCATTGTGACTGTTCTGGCTTGCCGGAGCCTTTATGGAACGATGACGAAACGTCGGAGGCTCACAAAGAACCACCGCGTTCCCACCCCGTTGGCTTGCGGAGTGACAGGTCGCCTCAGGCAGCACACCTACTATCACATGCCCAAAACGCCCGATGACGGCGAGTGCCAACGACTCTGCGCACACTGCCGTGCGCACGCAGCGCTGTGGATTCACCCCTCCATCATGCGACCCCGGCGACCGCAGGACCTTGGCGTGTCTAATATGGATGTCAGGAGTCACCTCCTGATCACCAGCCGTCCATGAAAGCGTCTCGTCGCCATGCGTTCCGCCGCCACCCCCAGTGTCAGCCCCCGGTATAAGTGGATCGCCTTGAGCAACACCACCCTCGGCATGTTGATGGCCACGCTCAACACCTCCATCGTCATGATCTCGCTTCCCGCGATCTTCGCCGGCATCGGCCTGAACCCGCTCCAGAGCGGCAATGTGTCATATCTGCTGTGGATGATGATGGGCTACACCCTCGCCATGGCGGTCCTGGTGGTCACCTTCGGGCGCCTGGGCGACATGTTCGGACGCGTGCGGATCTACAACTTGGGTTTCGTCGTCTTCACGGCGGGCTCCATCGGCCTGGCCTGCGACCCCTTGACCAACAGCCCTGGCGCCGCCTGGCTCATCGCCTGGCGCTTCGTCCAGGGCATCGGCGGCGCCATGCTCTTCGCCAACTCCACCGCCATCCTCACCGACGCGTTCCCTCCGCACCGAAGGGGGATGGCCATGGGCATCAACCAGGTCGCCTCCATCGCTGGATCCTTCATCGGCCTCGTCGCCGGGGGTCTGCTCGCGACCGTCCACTGGCGGATGGTGTTCGTCGTCAGCGTCCCCGTCGGCGTCTTCGGCACGATCTGGTCGTACATCTCTCTCCGCGAACTCGGTGAGCACAAGCGCAGCCGTATGGACCTGTGGGGCAATCTCCTGCTGGCGGCGGGGCTCATGGTCCTCCTCACCGGCATCACGTACGGCATCCAACCGTACGGGGGGCAGTCCACGGGGTGGCTCAACCCGTTGGTCCTCACAGCCATCGGAGGCGGCCTGCTCGTGCTGGGCGTCTTCATCGCGGTCGAGCTCCACACCGAGCATCCGATGCTCAACATGCGCCTCTTCCAGATTCGCGCCTTCACGTTCGGAAACCTGGCGGCGCTGCTGTCGTCCATCGGGCGGGGCGGCTTGCAGTTCATGCTGGTGATCTGGCTCCAGGGGATCTGGCTTCCTCTCCATGGGTACGACTACGCCCAGACACCCCTCTGGGCCGGGATCTACATGCTCCCGATCACAGCCGGGTTCGTCGTCGCCGGACCCATCTGCGGGATGCTGTCCGACCGCTTCGGCGCACGTGGATTCGCCTCTGTCGGCCTGCTCATCGTGGCCGCCACCTTCATCGGCCTGCTGCTCATCCCCGTCAATTTCTCCTATTGGGAGTTCGCCGTGATGACCGGGCTGTCGGGAATCGGCTCGGGCATGTTCGGAGCGCCCAACCGTACGGCCATCATGAACGCCGTGCCCGCCTCAGACCGGGGGGCCGCCTCGGGCGTCACCAGCACCCTGCAGAACGCCGGGACCTCGTTGTCCATGGCATTGTTCTTCTCCCTGATGATCGTCGGGCTGTCCCACTCCCTGCCTCAAGCCCTGCAGTCCGGGCTCGCCGCCCAGGGCGTCCCGGCCACCCAGGCCCTCGCCATCTCCGCCCTCCCCCCGGTCGCCAGCCTGTTCGCCGCCTTCCTCGGCTACAACCCCGTGCAGACCATGCTGCAACAGGCCGGCGTGCTGAACACCTTGGCGCCATCCGACGTGGCCACCCTGACAGGCCACACCTTCTTCCCCCAACTGATCTCGTCGCCCTTCCAGTCCGGCCTGGTGGTCGTCTTCCTCGTGGCCGCCGCGATGTCTGTCATCGGCGCCGCCATGTCCCTCAGCCGAGGGAAGATGATCGTCGTCGACGACATGCCACCCACGGAAGGGGACAAGCCGGGCACAGCTTCGTGACGAGACGTGGCCTCGATCCCCACAAACCAAACGTGGGTGGCGCCCGAAGGCGCCACCCACGTCCATGGTGATCAGACGCGACGCGTCACTTCCCGAGGAGGGCGCTCACGCCCTGGAGGGGTTCGACCTGCTGCCAACCGGCCGGGGCCGCATCGGTCGTGGGGACGACCTTCGACAGGTTCATCTCCTGCGTGCCGAGCCGCTGACCGTTCGAGTAGTCGATCAGACCGCCGAAGGGGTTCTGGATCGGAGCCGACTCCAGCGCCTTCATGTACGAATCCCACGTCAACGGATCCGAGCCCACGCGACGCAGACCCTCGCAGAAGAAGTACGACGCTATCCAACCGGTCTGCGCGTACGCGTTCATCGCGTACTGCGGATCGATCTGCGCCTGGTAGTCCGCCAGAGAGGTCTGGGCGATGCTGCTCGCGTAGTCGACCCAGCCCAACCCGTACAGGTCGAACTTGCCCGTGATGTCGTCGATGACGGCGGTGGACATCGCCGAGGACACGTTCACATACGTGGTGATGCAGTCCTTGTTCACCGACTGGGCGGCGAGTTCCTTGACGATGGTCGGCATCGTGCCCTGGATCGCGGCCACGATGATGAAGTCGACATTGGCCTGCTTGATGGCCGTGACGGCGGCCGACACATCGGCGGCACCCGCAGCGACCTGCTGCTCGACGTAGTCGATCCCGGACATGGACTTGATCTGCGCGACCGCGCCCTTCTCCAGATCCATCCCGGCGTCATCGTTGGTGTAGATGATGCCGATCTTCTTCGCCTGGAACTTGCCCGTCGCGTACGCGGTCATGATGGAGCCCTCAGTGCGATAGATGGGCTGCACGGGGAAGATGTTGTACCCTTCCTCGTTCGTGGTGGCGTGGTCGGCGTACAACTGGCCGATGCCCGTGGCGAAGTACACCGACGGGATCCCGTACTCCTTGAGCTGCGCCACGTTCGCCGCCACCACCGGGGTGCCGAAGTCGCCGACGATGGCGAAGACCTTGTCGTCCTCGACGAACTCGGTCAGCGCGGCCGAGCCCTTCGCGGGATCGAACTCGTCGTCCGTGTGCATGAACTTGATCGTGCGGCCGTTGATGCCGCCCTGCGCGTTGACCATGTCCAAGTAGGCCTGCATGCCCGCGAGGAAGGGAACGCCCACCGGGGCGTACGTTCCCGACGTGGCCGCCGAGTTCGCGATCAACACCTCTGTGTCAGTGACCCCCTGGACCTTGCCCGACGCCGCGGAGTCCGTGGACCCCGGGTTGGACGTGCCGGAGCACCCGGCGAGCATGCCAGCCGACAGCGCCAGCGCTGCCAATGTGGCAATTGTTTTCTTACTCTTCATTTCCTTTTTCCTTTGTTGTTTCTTCTTTGAAGGGTGAGCTTAAGACGAGCCGAGGTACGCCTCGACCAGCCGTGTGTCCGCCATGAGTTCGTGCGCCGGGCCCTCGATGGACGTCTTGCCCGTGGCCAGCACGTACCCGTAATCGGCGATCTTCAAGGTCTGCAGGGCGTTCTGCTCCACGATCAGAACCGTGGTCCCGGCGGCCTTGAGCCGGGCGATGATCGCGAAGATGTCCCTGACCACCAAGGGGGCCAGTCCGAGCGAGGGCTCGTCCAAGAGGAGGAGCTTCGGGGACGCCATGAGCGCGCGCCCGATGGCGAGCATCTGCAATTCTCCGCCTGACAAGGTGTAGCTCATCTGGGAGCGGCGCTCCTTGAGACGAGGGAAGTACTCGTAGCACATCTCGAAGTTGGCCTTCACCTGCGCCCGGGAGCCGACGGTGAACGCTCCTGTGCGCAGGTTCTCTTCCACTGTCAGGTCACGGAAGATCTGGCGTCCCTCAGGGGACTGGACGACGCCCATCTTCGTGATCTTCTCCGGGTCTTTGCCCGTGATCTTCTGGCCCTGGAAGGTGATCGTCCCCTCCGCCGCTTCCGTCAGGCCGGAAATGCACCGCAGGGTGGACGTCTTGCCCGCGCCATTCGCGCCGAGCAGAGCGACGACCTGGCCCTGCGGAACGTCGAGGTCGATCCCCTTGACGGCCTCGATAGCCCCATACCGAATTTTCAGCCCGCGGATGGACAGTGCGATGTCGGTCATTCCTGCTCCCCGAGATAGGCTTCTTGGACGAGTTTGTCCTGTTGGATCTGCGCCGGGGTGCCCAGCGCCAAGAACTTGCCGAACGAGATGGCGCAGATCCGTTCGCATACGTTCATCACCAACCGCATGTCGTGCTCGACGAGCAGGATCGCGCATTGGTACTCGTCTCGCACGCGCCGGATGGTCGCGGCCAGATCTTCGGTCTCGTTGTCGTTCAGCCCGGCGGCCGGCTCGTCGAGGATGATCAGGGTCGGCTCGGCCATGAGGGTACGGGCCATCTCCAGCTTCTTCAGGACCCCGTACGGCTGCCCGCCGGCCAACTGGTCGCTCAACGGCCCCAGCCCCATGAACTCCAACGCCTTGAGCGCCTTGTCACGGTAGGCCTTCTCCTCTTCGCGGGCCCTGGGCAGGCGCAGGATCTGTTCGACCATGGTGGCGCGGAAGTCCACGTGGGCGCCGATCAGGACGTTGTCGATCAGGCTCAACTCGGGGATGACCTCGACGTTCTGGAAGGTGCGCACCAAGCCGTACCGGATGATCGTGTGGGTCTTCTTGCCCACCAAGTCGATCACTTCCGTCTGGGGAGCGCCCGCCGAGTCGGGGGACGCCGTGCGCCGGTGGTGGCGCAGGCGCTCCGGGTCGTACCGGAACCACACCGCGCCGGCGTCGGGGGTGTAGAACTGGGTGACGCAGTTGAAGACCGTGGTCTTCCCGGCGCCGTTGGGGCCGATGAGTCCGAAGATCTCCTTCTCGCGGATCGAGAAGCTCACGTCGTCGAGGGCCTTCAGGCCGCCGAAGCTGATCGACAGGTGTTCGACGGACAGGATCTCGCCGTCTTTCAGGGCGCCGGTCATGCGGCCACCTCCTTCGCAGCGGTCCGGGCGCGCAGTCTCACCACGAGGTTCCTGGCGATGTCGGCCAGGCCCTTGAGCCCATTGGGGAAGAACATGATCACGAGGATGATCAGGACGCCGGAGAAGATGTACGGCAGCCCGGCGATGCCGCCGATCACCGGGAGCTTCTTCAAGAAGAGTTCGGGGACCGCGTAGATCACGAAGGCGCCGAGCACCGTGCCGTAGATGGAGCGCAGGCCCCCGACGACGACCACGGCGATCATGGTCAGCGACATGAACAGGCTCCACGTCGTGGGGTAGCTCGACCGCAGGAAGAAGAGGTACAGGGCCCCGCCCAGCCCGGCGTACATCGTGGCGACCGAGAACGCGAAGAGCTTGTACTTCAAGATGTTGACGCCCATGGCCTGGGCGGCGACCTCGGAGGAGCGCATGGCGTGCAGGGCGCGGCCCATCTGGCCGTGGACCATGTTGTACGTGAGCATCATGACGATCACGAGCGCGATCACGATCACGATGAAGACGGCATTGCGATCGAGTTGGGCGCCGAAGATCGTCGGGTACCTGCTCTGCTTGCCGGCCGTGCCCCTGGTGAACCACTCCAACTGCTCGAAGGTCTTCAACAGGATCTCGGAGATGCACAAGGTGGCGATGGCCAGGTAGATCGAGCGGATCCGCAGGGAGATCACACCCACGACCAACCCGATCAGGATCGGGATCACGAGGGCCGCGAGGACGGCGAGCCAGAACCCGAGCTTGAGGTCGTCCTGGAAGTACGCCGCCAGGTAGGCGCCGAGCCCCATGAACCCGGCGGTGCCCAGGGAGATCAGGCCCGAGTAACCGAGGAGGAGGTTGAGGCCCAAGGCGACGATGGCGTAGATGAGCATGAAGCCCAGGGTCTGCAGGGTCGAGGTCTTCATCCCCATGCCGCGCCCGACCGTGGGCAGCAGGGCGAGGATGACGCCGAAGAGGATGAAATGGAGGTGGGGGTTCTTCACGATGCGCAGGGCCATGGTCTCACACCTTCTTCATGTAGGTCTTGCCGATCAGGCCGTTGGGACGAAGGAGCAGGAAGAGCAGGATCAGGCCGAACATGATCTGATCCCCCCACACCGTGGAGACGTAGAGCTTGAGGAAGTTGGACGACACGGCGATGATGTACGCCGCGAGCACCGGGCCGTAGAACGTCTGGAACCCGCCGAGCACACAGGCGAACAGGGCGGTCACCTGGACGGAGTTCATGAAGGTCGGGGTCACCGTGGTGGTGGGGGCGATCATGACCGCGGCGAGCATGCCGAGCACGCCGGCGGTGGCCCACGAGAACAGGGTCACCGTCCGGGTGGGGATGCCCATCAGGCGGGCCGTCTGGTCGTTCGAGGCGGTCGCTCTCACAGCCAGGCCGATCTTGGTCTTCTGGAGGACGACGTACAGCCCGGCCGCGATGGCGACGCCGACGAGGATGTTGGCCACCCCGTTGTAGGTGATGGTGGCGCCGCCCACGTTGAAGTCCCCGGAGGGGATGGCTTTGGGCAGCAGCATCGGGTCCGTGCCGAAGATGATCGGCGCCAAGCCGAGGAAGACCATGATCAAGCCGAGGGTGATGATCTCCTTGCCGACCGAGGTCGCCCGTTTGAGCCGTCGGATGATCACGAAGTCCACGGCGAAGCCGAGGAAGACGGCGACCACCACGCCTACGAGCACGGCCTGCCACAGGGGGAGCCCGTAGCGGTTCAAGGCGAAGGCGACCGCTGTTCCGGAGAACATGCCCATCGATCCTTGGGCGAAGTGCATGACCAGGGACGTACGCCACACGATGATGATGCCGAGCGCTGCCAGCGCGTACACGCTGCCAGTCTCCAGGCTCCGCAGGAGCGGCTGAACAAATAGGTCCACGACGCCGTGTCCTCTCTCGAATATTGGCAGTAAATTATGACAGAACTGTCACTTTGTCAAACCCTTCCCCGGAATCTTTCCCATACTGTTATAAACAATGGACTGTCGTCGTGTCACGCGAGAAGCGTGGACGGGACCCTCTTGCAATCATTTCCGAGCGTGCTATGCTGAGGCTGAAACATGACAAGCGTGTCACTTTGACGCCTTGGCCAGCTCACAGGAGAGACTCATGACAACACAGGTCGGCATCGTCGGCTACGGCTTGTACCTCCCCTCCACGCGCATGTCGGCGGCCGAGATCTCCGACGCGACGGGCGGGGTGTGGTCCGAGCAGGCGGTCATCGACAAGCTCGGCATCATCTCCAAACCGGTGCCCGGCCCCGGCGACGGAACCCAGGAGATGGGCGCCAAGGCGGCCCTCGACGCCCTGGCCCGCACAGGGGTCGACGCCACAGAGATCGACGCGATCATCTGCGTCGGCGAGGAGTGGAAAGAGTACCCCCTGACCACGTCCGCCCTGTACATCCAGGACGCGATCGGCGCGGTCAACGCCTGGGGGGTCGACGTGGCCAACCGCTGCTGCACCACCCTGACGGCGCTCAAGATGGCCAAAGACATGCTGATCGCCGACCCCGACCTGACCACGATCATGATCGCCGGCGGCTACCGCAACGGCGACTTCGTGGACTACACCGACTCGACCGTGTCGATGATGTTCGACCTCGGCGCCGGCGGCGGCGCCTTCATCGTGCGCAAGGACATGGACGAGAACCTCATCCTGGGCGCCCACCAGGTCTCCGACGGCTCCTTGGTGCACACCGCCGGCGTGGAGATCGGCGGCATCACCCGTCCCTTCACCCCCGACACGGTGGACGAGGGGTACAAGTCGCTGCGCCTGCTCGACGCCCCCCGGATGAAGGAGCGCCTCAACGAGATCTCCCTGCCCACGTGGTACCACTGCATCGACGAGTCCCTGCGCAAGTCGGGCGGACTGACCCGCGCCGACATCGACTACCTCGGCATCCTGCACTTCAAGCGCAGCCAACACCTGGCCATGCTCGCCGATCTCGGACTCACCCCGGACCAGTCCACCTACCTGGAGGACTACGGCCACATCGGCCAGGTCGACCAGATGCTCACCATCCACCTGGGACTGGAACAAGGAAAGATCCGCGACGGAAGCCTCATCACCCTCATCGCCGCAGGCATCGGATACTCGTGGGCGTCCACGTGCGTCCGATGGGGCAAAGCCTGAGATCGAAAGGACACCTCATGACCGACTACGCATCCAAAATCATCTCGGTCGACCAGGCGCTCGACCTGGTCGAGGACGGTGACCTCATCACCGTCGGACTGGGGGCCAACGAGCCTCCGCTCTTCTTGTCCAACCTGCACAGGATCTCCGACCGCGTCTCCAACGTGACGGTCTCCGACTGCCTGGCGACGGTGCCGGGGGAGTACTTGAGCGAGGAGATGGTCCGCAAGTCCTTCGTCATCGAGTCCTGGTTCTCCACCCCTCTGCTGCGCAAGCTCAACCACACCGGGCGCGTGTCGTACATCCCCAACAACCTCCACTTCGCCGGGACCAAGCGCAACTTCCACCGCCCCTCGACGATGATGGTCTCCCTGGCCTCGACCCCCGGGCCCGACGGCCTGATGCGTTTCGCGTGCGGGAACACGTACGAGGAACGCATCGGATCCCAGGCCAAGTACCGCATCCTGGAGGTCAGCCCGAACGCGCCGTGGTGCCCCGGACAGAACTACCTGGACCCGGACTCCATCGACTTCATCATCGAGTCCGACGCGACGCCGGGCACCATCGACTCCGTCGCCCCCAACGAGAAGGACATGGTGATCGGGCGGATCATCGCCGACCTGATCGACGACGGGGACTGCGTCCAGGTCGGCATCGGCGGGATCCCGAACGCGGTGTGCCAGTACCTGTACGAGAAGAAGGACCTGGGCGTCCACACCGAGATGATGACCACCGGCATCATGGACCTGATCAAGGCCGGCGTGATCACCGGCGCCCGCAAGCAGGTGGACACCGGCCTGACCGTCTTCGCCTTCGTCCTCGGCTCCCCCGAGCTCTACACCTTCGTCCACGAGAACACCGACCTGTTCACCGGTCGCGGCGAGGAGGTCAACGACCCGTACGTGATCGCGCGCAACGACAACCAGGTGTCGATCAACACCACCGTCGAGATCGACCTGACCGGACAGTGCTGCTCGGAGTCCATCGGCACCCTGCAGATCTCCGGATCGGGCGGCCAGGCCGACACCGCGATCGGCGCCCAGAACTCGAAGAACGGCCGCTCGATCATCGCCTTGTACTCCACAGTGGAGAAGAAGAACAAAGAGACCGGTGAGATGGAGGTCACCTCCAAGATCGTCCCCACCCTGCGCCCCGGCGCCGGCGTCACCCTGTCGCGCAACGACGTGGACTGGGTCGTCACCGAGTACGGCGCGGTCCAGTTGCGCGGCACGACCGTACGCGAGAGGGCCGTGCTGCTCGCCAGCATCGCCCATCCCGCCTTCCGCGACGACCTGCTGGCCGCCGCCCGAGATTTCGGATACATCCTGTGATGTGTCCCCTCCACGTTTCTGACACACACCGCCTCGGGCATCCCCCCGCGTGTGTCTCGTCCCACAGGAGAAGCCCGGTGGGACGAGACACACAGCCCCGGGCCGCGTGTCAGCGACAGGGATGGACTTGGGGGCGGTTCTCGTCCCTCACCCCGGTTGTTCGTCCCGGAGCCGGAGGCGCATGCCGCCGACGGATCCGGGACGCGCGAGCGATGAGAACCGCCCCCCGGTCTTTTCCCGCGGCCCCCGCGCCGACACCGACCACCTCAGGAGGACACCATGGCCACGTTCACGCATGACGGAGTGGAGATCTACTACGAGTCCCACGGCGAGGGCGAACCTCTGTTGATCCTCAACGGCATCTTCATGTCCTGCGCCTCCTGGGACGCCTTCGTCCCCGCCTTCTCGGCCCGCACCCGGCTGCTGCTGCTCGACCTCGTCGACCAGGGACGCTCCGGGAAGTCTGACCGGGAGTACACCTTGGAGCGCCAAGAGCAGGTCGTGCTCGCCTTCCTCGACCATCTGGGCCTGGAGAGGGCCCACCTGTGCGGGATCTCGTACGGCGGCGAGGTGGCGCTGCGCGTGGCCGCCCGCCACCCCGAGCGGGTCGCCAAGCTCGTCTTGTCCAACACCACCGCGCACACTTCGGCCTGGCTGCGCGACATCGGCCACTCGTGGGAGTACGCCATGAACTCCCACGACGGCCACCAGTTCTTCGCCACCTGCATCCCGACCGTGTACTCCCCCGGCTTCTACGACGCCCGCGAGCAATGGGCGCACGACCGCGAGGAGATGTTCGTACGCGTCTTCACCCCCGAGACCTACGACGGGTTCGCCCGGCTCACCCGCAGCGCCGAGCGCCACGACGAGCGTGGCAACCTGGCCCGCATCCAGGCCGAGACCCTCGTCATCTCGTCCCAGTGGGATTTCATCACCCCGCTGCCCAATCAACTCGCCCTGGTCGCCGGGATTTCAGGCGCCGCCCACGCGATCATCCCCGACTGCGGCCACGCCGCCATGTACGAGAAACCGTCGGAGTTCGCCTCCCTCGTCCTCGGCTTCGTCACCACCAGCACTGCCCTTGTCCACATCCAGTAAACTGGGCCGCTGATCACCCTAGACGTCGAGCGCTCCATAACGGGGACCGCTCACCCCGTGGCTAATTCCCCAGCCGGCCACGGACGTGGTGGGTCCTGCCACTGAGGGTGACAGGGCCCACCACGATGAGGAATTTCAGATGACGGGGAACCCCTGCTCCCTGCTGTCATGTGTCGCGGAGTGCGGTGTCCGGTGGCATGCCAGACGCTCGAACGAGCCTGGTGGCGCTCGCAGCCCATAGGCACACCGTGGGAAGCACCAGTCCCATCACAGCTTCAGGGACACCTGGTAGAAATGGCCGACGGGGGAGTGTGATCCCCCAGACATCCGCGCCACCGATCGCCAGAACACCAACCAGTCCCACAAGACATCCTCCCAGAGTCACCACAACTCCAACCGAGAGCCCCAAGAGGCCGAGCTCAGCCCAAGCCGCCCAGAAGACATCCCTTCTCCTCCACCCCAAGGATCGCAACAGACCAATCTCATGTCGGCGTGTGCGGGAGAACGAGCCACCGACGGATAGGCCCACACTGAGGCACACAACCGCCAGGGCTCCGGTCATGACATACACGAGAAGACGTACGAGAGTGAACACCTGCGGCAATTGTTGCGTGATGTGATAAAAGGTGACAGTGTTATTGAAACCAAGCTGTCTGGCAGCGACCGCGACTTGGTCGACATCATCCACCGAGTCACATTGCACGTACACCTGCTGCAAACCTTGCGCCTCAAGCCCGTCCACGGTTGTGCCATCATAGGCAGCCTCCCATGCGGCAGCTTGATCATGCGCGACATAGCCAGCGTCCGGACCATTCACATTGGCAGCAGTCGTGGGGTCATAGAGCCCCACGACACGCATCGTCACATCGTGCGTGCCGCCAGTCAGATCCCCGCCATTCCTGCCCTCCAACACCTGATAGGCGAACGTGACGTTCTGCTGATATGAGCCTGTGAAGTCGACTCCGCCGGATGTCGTCGGGAGGATGATGTCATCTCCCCCGAGAGGGCCAGTGAAATCATAGTCAGGCACTAGTTGTGGACGGAGGAGGGGAACATCGCTTTGGGCCCAAATCACTGTGGACTCACCCCCAGAGCCGTGAAGAAAGAGGCCCGCTTTCGACCATGGATACACGGCGACGACATGTTGAATACGAGAAATGGACGATATCTGCTCAGCCGTGAGCGAGGCCGCATCCCGTCCCTGTGCTGGAGCGACTTGTACCAGCGTCAGGGCCGATGCTGTCGTGAGTTCGTCATAGGCAGAGTTCGGTCAAGTCCCCTCTGGTGGTGGACTTTCGTGTTTGGTCAACATGGCGGTTCGTCGAGGTTGGGCGGGGGCGGTGTCGGTGAGGCGTCTGGTGTGAGGAGTCCGTTGCGTTCGGCTGCGGC
>WQZD01000032.1 GCA_009780915.1 Propionibacteriaceae bacterium | reverse complement strand
CGCCGCCGCCGTCAACGACACCGACCCATTCCCGCTACCCGTCGCCGCCGACACCGTCAACCACGACTGATTCGACGACACCTTCCACGCCGCATTCGACGACACCACCACCGTCGTGTTCGCCCCAGCAGACGACCCCAACGTCCATATGTTCTTATCCAGAGACAACGTCACCGCCGCACCCGGCTGGGCGACGGTCACCGTCGCGGTCTGCACGGGGGTGCCCGTGGTCGTGGTGAACGTCACCGTCGCCGGACGCGCGTCCACCGTCGCGTTCGCCGTCGCCGTCAAGGTCACCGTCCCATTCCCCGACCCCGTCGTCGGCGACACCGTCAACCACGACTGGTTCGACGTCACCTGCCATGCCTGGCTCGAGGTCACCGCCACCGTCGTGTACGCACCGGCGGACGACGGCAGATTCCACGTGTTCTTGTCCACGTTCAGAGTCGGCACACCCGGCTGGGTCACGTCGATCGTGGCTGTCGCCACCGTGTCCCCCACTGTCGTCGTGAATGTCACCACCGCGGGCCGAGATGTGGTCGCCGTGTTGGCAGCCGCCGTCAGTGTCACCGAAGTGTTCCCCGACCCCGTCGTCGGAGAGATCGTCACCCAGGCCTGACTGGACGTGACCTTCCACGAGGTGTTCGAGCTGACGGACACTGTCACATTGTTCTGCGCCGACGACGGAACCGCCCACTGCGAGATGCCCGTCGACAACGTCGGCGCCACTCCCGGTTGGGTCACCGCGACCGTGCGGGACAGCACGGGGTACCCCGTCGTGTTCGTCACCGTCACCGTCGCCGTACGCGATGTGGTCGTCGTGTTAGCCGCCGCGTTCATCGTGACCGCCGAGGTATTCGACCCTGTCGAAGCCGAGAACGTCACCCACGAGTCGCTCGACGACACCTTCCACGACTGGTTCGAAGTCATCAGCAATGTCTGCATCGCGGCAGCCGAGGAGGGCACCGTCCAGACAGTCCTGTCCAGCGTCAGCGTCGCAGCCGGCGGTTGGGTCACCGTGACAGTACGGGTCACCTTCGGGTACCCGGCGGTCGTCGTGAACGTCGCGGTCGCCGTACGAGACGACGCCGTGGTGTTCTCCTCGGCCGTCAGAGTCACCGATGCGTCGCCGGCGCCCGATGCCGAGGACAGGGTCAACCACGACTGGTTGGACGAGCCCGACCACGCGACCGTGGACTTCACCGCCACCGCCTGAGTCGTCTTCGCCGCCGTGGGCACCGCCCAGGTGTCCCGATCCAGCGTCATGACGGCCGTGGCCCCCGGTTGGGTGACAGAGATGGTACGGGTGATAGCCGGTGTGATCGTCGTCGTCGTGAACGTCACCACACCGGTGCGCGATGACGTGGAGAAGTTATCCTCCGCCTTCAGCGAGATTGTGCCATTGCTCGTGCCCCAACTTTCCGGTGCGCTCAGCCAGCTGACATTGGACGACATGATCCATTCGGTGTTCGATGTCACGGCCACGGACACAGACGTCTGCGCCGCGTTGGCGACGCTCCACGTGGACCTATCCAGGGTGAGCGCGGCTGTCTCGCCGGGCTGGACTATGTTGGTAGTGCACGTTGAGATCGGAGCGCCCGAGGTCGTGGCAAACCTCACGCTTCCCGTCCGCTGAAGACCAGTGGCATTCGCTGTCAACGTGTAGGCCAACGTGCCGTCCATGGCCGACCCTGACGATGGCGACACTGTCAACCATGGATCATTGGTCGATGCCGTCCAGGTGGTGTTGGACGAGAACGGGATATTGTAGTATTCGGCGGACGACGAGTACACGGTGTAGATCGTGCGGCACCCCGCGAGATAATGCCCCGCAGGCTGAGTGACCTGCAGCGTCTTCGTGACGACGCTCGCACCGAAGGTCGTCTGGAACGTCACCGAACCCGAGCGCGCGCTTGCCGTCTGATTCGGTCGAACCGAGACCGACACTGATCGATCTCCGAAGCCCGTGTTCGCCTTGACGAGTAACCACGTGTCATCTGACTGGGTCGCCGACCATGTCGTATTGGATGTCACCGACACGGCGACAGTGGTCCCATCAGCCGAAGGGGCCGTCCACGTCGACATACTGATCCCCAAGGTCGGTGACGGGGAGAAGGCCATCACCGCGTATGCCCCGGTGTATGTGCTGTACCCTTTCACCTCCAGATAGTACGTCTGCCCGGCCGTCAACGACGCCTGCATGGAGAACTGAGAATCGCCCGCGCCATCATCGTCTGTCGCGACGACGGTGGTTCCGTTGCTGGCGTAGATCGTGCCTACGGGATCTTTGATCGAGTTCAGCGCGGGCCTCGCGGAGCGAAACGCCCATGTGCCCGTCACCGTCGGCGTGATCTTGAACCAGTCCTTGTCGGACGCAGTCTCGATAACCCCGGAGACCGTCTTCGACATGTCCGACCATGTGCAGGACGCCGTCGTCGTGGCGCCGCAATCGTCCGTCGTCACACCAGGTTGACTCACAGAGATCGTCGCCGAGGCAGCAGGAGTCGTGGTGGTCGTGAACTTCACCGTCCCCGTACGGGTGCTCCCAGTGTTGGCGGCGGCGTTCAGCGTCACGAGCGCATTGCCGGAGCCAGCGGTCGGCGTCGACGTCACCAGTCCGAAGCCAGACGTCGGCGTCACCGTCACCCAGGACGGCGCTTCGGACACCTGCCATGCCTTGTTCGACGGGGTATAGACCTGCGCCGACGAGCCGCCGGCCAGAGCCGTCCAGGACGTCTGCGGGTACGGGCTGACGATCGGCCCCGACCCCGAGCCACCGGCGAGAGTCGTCCAGGACAGAGTCGCCGCCATCACTGCTGGCATCGCTTGCACGCTGTACCCCGTGACGACGTGCGCCTCGTTGACGTACTTCCTCACCCAGTCCCATGACAACGTCGCGAATCCATTTGCCCCCCAACGAGCCCCCCACGAGTTTTGGATGATCAGGCCCGTCGCGTTGTACCCGACAGCGAGCACGGCATGGCCGCCACCCGCCCCTGGTGCGTCACTCGTGTCTGAGATGACAGAGGTGGAATCGGTCTTGTCCCAAAAGTTGGAGAACTCACTGGTCGTTCTCAGTCCGATGGCAACAGGCCTCCCTGCTGCAAGTTCGCTTGAGATGACACTTTGAGACCCGCTCACGCCAGCCCCCGAAGCGTTCGCGAACAGTGTTCTATAGCCAGTGAACTTCGTTTTAGCCGCATTTGCTTTCTGAGATGCCGTCGGCATGTCCCAATAGTTATAGTTTCCCTGGGGCATGTAGTCGTCTTGTGTGTCGACTCCCTGGGTGATGGCGATGTCGAAGCCGTCCGACATGAAGGTGGCCGCATTGTCCTTCGGCATCATCTGCGAGTACATGTACATGGGCGCGATCGCACGGGCGTCACCAGCCATGTTCGAGTACATGCCCATCATGGCGTAGGCAATCGTCCATGCCACACATGAGTTCGTCCCATCCTGATCACCGATGGGCACGGCATATTGCCGCAAGTCAGCCGATGAAGGAATGGCCGCCTGAGGAGCGACCACGGGCAATATCGTCTCCCTGGGAAGCTCAAGTCCCATACCCGGATGGGCATGGTCGCCCGCGTCCGGCTCTTCCTTCGGAGGAAGATAGGCCTCGGGCACATCCCCAGACGCATCCTGCTGCACATCCTGAGGCACATCCTGAAGCACGTCTTGGGGCACATCCCCGTCCGGGTCGTCCGCGGGCGTCCCAAAGAGGTCGTCGAGGTCAAGCGTCATCGGACTGGAGTCGGCGGCGTCGAGCGTGATCGACGGCTGATCCGGCTCGGCCTGGGCTGTCGCGACTGTCAGCGACGTCCACCCGACAGACAGCGCCATCGCTGTGGCTACTGCGATTGTGACAATCTTCCTCGTCATGATGATTCCCCTTCGAACTTCCTGCGGCATCCGTCAGCTGATGCGATGGATCTTGCATGGGTTCCCTCGGGCGAGCACGCGATTTTAGGGGAGCACGACACGCCCGAGAGAACCGATACCAGGTCACGTTAGCAACCGATATCGCTCCCTTCCACGCTGGTCCACGTTTTTGTCCCTCTCTGCGGGACACATTTTCTGAATTTAAAGGGTATCGACTTCCGTGAACAGGGTGTACGCCACCAGTACGGCCCGCATCCGATGTGGAGCGGACTCACTCGGCGAACCCGTCGAATTACCCCTTGAAAGAGGGGGTGCCGCGGGAGATGATCAGCGTCGGGCGGCACCTGGCGGACCCCTTCAGCCCCGATCCATCACCCGCGTGCCGCCATCCTGACATGTATATAGATTCCATTCTAATAGAGACAATGTGGACCGCCCTCACTGCCCCTTCCCCGGTTGGGTGACTGTCAGAGTAGCCCTCGCTCCAGCGGCGGTGGTGAATGTCAGAGTTGCCGTACGTTGGCTCGGCGACTGGTTCACGGTCGCGTACACGTACACCTCCTTGCTGCCGACCCCCGAGGTCGGCGTCATGGTCAGCCAGGACGCGTCGGAGGTGGTCGCGGTCCACACGGACGTCGTGACGACGTTCATGTAGACATGGTCGGAGGAGTTCGACGACAGAGTCCACGTCGAGAGGTCCAGGGACAGCTCAGGCCCCTGGGCGCCGGGCTGGATCACCGTCACCGTCTGCGTGGCTTGCGGGCCCACGGCCGTGGTCGTGAAGGTGACCGTGGCCGTACGAGCCGTCATCCCCGTGTTCGCCAGTGTGACGAGAGCCACCGCGGTGGTGCTCGACGTGCCGAACCTGGGCGTGACCGACAACCAGGACTGGTCCGAGGCCGCCGACCAGGCGGTGGAGGAGGAGAAGGACGTCGTGATCGACGCGGCGACCGACAAGGGGACCACCCAGGTGGAGATACCCACCCTCAGGGTCGGTCCGGGCGTCGGGCTCGGGGACGGAGTTGGCGTCGGGGACGGGCTCGGGGACGGAGTCGGCGTCGGGCTCGGGCTCGGGGACGGGGACGGAGTCGGCGTCGGACTCGGGCTCGGGGACGGCGCTGGGGTGACGCCAGGCTGGTACACCGTGACCGTCGCCGAAGACGCGACGCCAGACGTGGTGGAGAAGGTCAACGTCCCCACCCTGGCCGCACCTGTGTTCGCCGTCGCATTCATCGCCACGAACCTCTGGCCCGACCCTGACCATGCCGACACCGACAACCACGACGGATCCGAGGACACCACCGACCAGGACCCCGACGACGTCACCTGCACGTTCGCCCCCGTCGCATACTTCGACGGCACATCCCACTGTGGCAGACTCAGCGATAACCCGGACCCGGCCTGCGTGCCCGGCTGAGACACCGTGACCGCCTGCACGGCGGCGGGAGACCCGGTCGTGGTCGTGAACGTCACCGTCGCAGTACGCGCTGACGCGGTCGTGTTCGCCTGCGCCGTGAACATCACCGACGCGTTGCCGTCCCCGGACCCCGGGGAGACGGTCACCCATGATTGATCCGACGAGGCTTTCCACGTGGTCGACGACGACACCGACGTCGACACTTGGGCCGCGTCCGACGACGGGACGGACCACGCCGACAGCCCCACGCTCAAGGTGGGCCCGCTGCTCGCCCCCGGCTGGGACACCGCCACCGTCCGGGACAGCGCCGGGGACCCCGTCGTCGTGAACGTCACCACGGCGGCACGCGACGTGCTCGTCGTGTTCGCCACCGCTGACAGCGTCACTGTGCCGTTGTTCGTCCCCGTCGCAGGAGACACGGTCACCCACGATTGATTCGAGGACGCCGTCCACGAGCGGTTCGACGACACCGCCACGCTCGTGGACCCCGCCGACGAGGACCCCAGCGACCATGAGGTCTTGTCCAGGGTCAACGATACAGACGGCGCCGGACTCGTCCCCGGCTGGGTCACTGTCAGGGTGGCGGTTTCGATCGGGGCCACAGTCGTCGTGTACGTCAGCGTGCCCGTACGCGCGTCCGTCCCCGGGTTGTACGTCGCGAGGACGTACGCCGACGACCCCCCTGAGCCTGGGACTTCGGACGACGACAACCATGGCTGGGACGACGTCACCTTCCAGGCCGACCAGGACGACACGGCCACGAATATGCCCGCCGAGGCGTTCGACCCGACGAGCCACTCGCTCATGTCCAACGTGAGCGACATCCTCGGTTGCGACACCGACACGGTCTTCGTCACCACAGTCGATCCGGAGGTGGTCGTGACCGTCACCGTCGCCGCACGGGCGACGCTATCCTTGTTCGCCGCCGCGCTGAGCGTCACCTTGCCGTCACCGGACCCGGTGGCCGGAGTGGCAGTCAGCCATGCCTGGTTCGAGGAGATCTTCCAGTTCGCGTTCGACGACACCTGCACCAGGACGCTCGCCGCCGACGACGAGGGAACCGTCCATGCGGCCATGTCCACACTCAATGCCACCGCGGCGCCCGGCTGCGACACCGACACCGTCTTCGTCTGCACCACAGAACCGGCCGTCGTGAACGTCACCGTCGCAGCACGCGACGAGGTGCTCGCGTTCGGGCTCGCGGACAGGGTGACCGTGGCGTTCCCCGTGCCCGTGCCCGGAGACACGGTCACCCAGGTCTGATCCGAGACCACCTTCCACGCGGTGTTCGAGGTCGCCTGCACCGTCGTGATCGCGCTCGCCGACGACGCCAGCGCCCATGTGGCCTTGTCCAACGAGAGGACCGCCGGGGCGCCCGGCTGAGACACGCTCACCGTGGCCGTCTGGACCGGAGTCCCCGACGTCGTGGTGAACGTCACCGTCGCAGTACGCGCTGTCACCGCCGTGTTCGCGCTCGCCGTCAACGACACTGTGGCGTTCCCCGTGCCTGTCGCAGGAGACACCGTCACCCACGACTGATCAGACGACACCTTCCACGTCGTGTTCGAGGACACCGACACCGACACCTGGTTCTGGCCCGACGACGGCACCACCCACTGCGACACACCCGTCGACACCGTCGGCGCGGCACCCGGCTGCGACACCGACACCTTCGCCGTCTGCACTGTGGCGCCCGTGGTCGTGGTGAACGTCACCACCGCAGGACGAGAATCCACCGTCGCGTTCGCCGACGCCGTCAACGTCACCGACCCATTCCCCGTGCCCGTCCCCGGAGACACCGTCAACCACGACTGATCCGACGTGACCTTCCACCCGGCATTCGACGTCACCGCCACCGCTATGCTCGCCGTCGCGGACGACCCCAACGCCCACGTCGCCTTATCCAACGACAACGCCACCGCAGCACCCGGCTGCGACACCGACACCTTCGCCGTCTGCACCGTGGACCCCGACGTCGTGGTCACCGTCACCGTCGCAGTACGCGCCGTCACCGCCGTATTCGCACCCGCCGTCAACGTCACCGACCCATTCCCCGTGCCCGTCCCCGGAGACACCGTCAACCAGGTCTGATCCGAGACCACCTTCCACGCGGCATTCGACGTCACCGCCACCGTTATGTTCGCCGTCGCGGACGACCCCAACGCCCACGTCGCCTTATCCAACGACAGTGCCACCACAGCACCCGGCTGCGACACCGTCACCGTCGCCGTCTGCACCGTGGCACCCGATGTCGTCGTCACCGTCACCGTCGCAGTACGCGCCGTCACCGCCGTATTCGCACCCGCCGTCAACGACACCGACCCATTCCCCGTGCCCGTCCCCGGAGACACCGTCAACCAGGCCTGATCCGACGACATCTTCCACGTCGTGTTCGAGGACACCGACACCGACACCTGATTCTGGCCCGACGACGGCACCACCCACTGCGACACACCCGTCGACACCGTCGGCGCGGCACCCGGCTGCGACACGGTGACAGCGCGCGCCAGAGCGCCCGTCGATGTGGCGAACGTCACCGTCGCCACCCGTGACGACACGGATGCGTTCGCCACAGCGGTCAGCGTCACCGTCCCATTATTCGACCCCGTTCCCGGAGACACCGTCACCCACGACTGATCAGACGACACCGTCCAGGACTGGTTCGAGGTCACATGCACTGTCGAGGTCGCGGCGGCGGAGGAAGCCAGCGTCCATGTGGTCGTGTCCAGCGCCAGCGACGGGACCACCACCCCAGGCTGCGTCACCGTCACCGTCTTCGTCATCGCAGGCGACCCGCTGTCAGTGACGAACTTCGCCACCGCAGTCCTGGGCTGTGACGACTCGTTCGCCGTCAGGTTCAGTGTGACGGCGCCGTCGTACGACCCGGTCAGCTTCGGTATCGTCATCCACGTCTGGTTCGAGGTCACCATCCATGCGGCATTCGAGGACACCGCCACCGTCAGGCTGACCGCCGCCGGAGATGCCAACTCCCATACGTCCTTGTCCACGGACACCACGGGCACCACACCAGGTTGGCTCACCGACACCATCTGCGAGATGGTGGACGACCCACTCGTGGTTGTCACTGTCACCACCGCTTTCCTCGCGTCGACGGTCGCGTTCGCCGCCGCCTTCAGCGTCATGGTCGAGGATCCCGAGCCCTCCGTCGGAGACGCTGTCAACCACGTCGCATCGGATGAGACGCTCCATGAGGTGTTCGACGAGACCGACACCGTCGTGCTCGCCGCAGCGGAGGAGGGCGCCGACCAGGACGTCCGGTCCACGCTCAACGACCCCTTGGCCGCTGCTTGAGTAATTTTCATTGTCATCGTTCGTACTGGCATGCCGACCGTGGTCGCGAAGGTCAACGTCGCCGTACGGGATGACACCGTCTCATTCTCGGCAGCAGTCACGGACAGCGTGCTGTCACCCGAGCCAGAGGGCGTGGCGACGCTCACCCAGGATTGGTCCGAGGTCACGGTCCAGGACGTGTTCGACGACACGGCCACGGACGTGACGGCTGCTGACGATGAAACAGACCATGATGTCTTATCCACCTCCAGCCGAGTGTCGACACCAGGCTGAGTGAGCGTCAGCCCCTTCGTCACCTGTGGCGACCCGGTCACGGTCGTGAACGTGACTGTCGCCGACCGAGAATCGGCGATCCCGCTGGCAGCCGCGGTCACCGCCACGACACCATTGCCCACCCCCGACGCGGGTGACACTGTCACCCACGGATGGTCCGGGGTCGCCTGCCAGGCATGATTCGACGACACGGCCACCAGCGTGGTTTCCGATGCCGCAGACGGCGCGACCCACCAGACCGTGTCCAGCGTCAACCAGCCGGGCATCATCCCCGGCTGAGTCACCGGCAGCGACCATGTGGCTTTGGGCGACCCCGAGGTGGTCGTGAACGTCACGACTCCAGACCGGGACGAGGAGGCGGTGTTCGCGCTCGCCGAGAGGACCACGTCCCCTGTGCCCGCGCCCGAGGACGGCGACACTGTCAGCCAGGGGACATTCGAGGACGCCGTCCAGGCCGCAGTGGCTGTCACAGTCATCGATGCGGTCGTCGGTATGGAGGAGGGCACCCACCATTGAGGAATCTCCGTCGTCACACTCGGTGCCACTGCCGTGCCCGGCTGCCAGACCTCCACGGTCCGCGACACCTGTGGGAGCCCCGAGGTCGTCGTGAAGGTCAGGACGCCTGAGCGTGGCGACGCTCCTGGATTCGCCATGACCGCGCACGTGAGCGGCTGGCCCGGCGACCCCGATGACGGCGTGGCGCTCAACCATGGCTGGTCCGACGACACCCTCCACGTGGTGTCGCCCCCGATCCAGCATGATGCGCTCTCCGCAGCCGCCGACGTCACCGTCCATTGTCGACCGAGGCCGCTCCACACGACCGGCCTCATGGGCTGATTCACGGTGACAGTACGAGTCACCACCGGGGACTTCCCTGAGGAGGTGAACGTCAGTGTTCCCGTACGGCCCTCCAACCCGTTCACGGACGCCGAGGCGGTGACGACGCCGCCGCCCGCACCGCCGATGACCGACGTGGACAGCCAGGAGACGTTCGACGAGACGGTCCAGGCGGTGTTCGACGACACAGGTATCGCGACTGTGGCCGGACCACCGGTCCCCACGTCCCACGACGTGCGAGCCACGGTCAACTCAGGAACCACGCTCGGCGCCGTCGCCACGAGGGCGTACTGGCCGATATATCGCGTACGCGCCTTCACCTGCACCGTGTAGGACTGGCCGGCCACCAGGGACGCCGTCGCCGTGGCCCACCCCACGCCCATACCCCCCGGCGTGTCTGAGACCCTGATCCCAGATGTCGTCTGCACCTGGAGATCGACGTACGCCCCGGGCGGCGCATCCCCCGTCCTGGCGACCTGGAACGTCCATACCCCTGACGTGGATGGCGTGATCCTCCAGGTGTCTGAATCATTGGATGGGAGGATCGAGCCTGACACGGGGACGCTCAGGTCCGGCCATGCGCAACCTGACGACCCTTGCCCGACGCCACAACCCGGCCACCCGCCCGGCTGCGTCACCGTGACCGACGCCGTCGCGGACTGATTCCCCACGTCGGTGACGAACGTCACCGATCCCGATCGTGAGGTGGACGAGGTGTTCGCGGTCGCCTGCATCATGACGGGCGTGCTCGCGCCGTCGATGCCGGCGTCCTGGGCCATGACGCCGAACCCGGATGTCTGTGTCACCGTCACCCATGACGGGGCCGAGGACAGTTTCCAAGCGGCGCTCGACACCCCGTCGAGGGTGAACCACCCTCCCGAGGAGGGCGCGTCCCATGTGGCACTCGTCGTCGACACCGTCGGCGTCGTCGGTTGCGCGCTGTAGCCAGTGGCCACGTACGCCACGGAGACGTCGTGATCCACCACGTCCCACGACAATCGACCGAATCCGTTCACTCCCCACTGGGGGCCCCACGAGTTCTCGACGATCAGGCCGTTGGAATCATAGGCCAAGGCGACGACAGAATGGCCCAGGGACGACGGCGCGCTGGAGGTGTCGGTGATCGCCACGCTGAGATCCGAAGGATGGTACGTCCGGAATCCGTCCCGATTCTCAATGCCTATGACGACGGGCTGGCCAGCGGAGATCGCCTCTTGCAGGGCGGCTCGCATGCCATGCTTGTCATGATAGGAATCCTGATAATACAGTGTGTATCCCGTGAATCTCGACGCGGCGGCGTGCGCCCGCTGCGCGTCCGTCGGCAACGTGATGTAATCATAGTTCCCTTGCGGCATATAATCGTCCACGGTGTCGATCCCTTGGCGGACGGCGATGTCGAAGATCTGGCCGAAGGAGGCCGCCTCATTCGGCAGGCCGTCGACGACCTGCGCATGGGCGTACATCGGGGCGAATGCCTGCCCGCCCCGACCGGCCTGACGCGCGTACCAGCCCATGAGGGTGTACGCCACCGCCCACGACGTGCAAGAGTTCAGACTCCCTTGGTTACCGGCTGGCACGGCGTACTCCCGGAGGTCCCAACTGCCTGGGACCGGCGCGGCCCGGACGCCAGGGCGCCAGGAGGCGCCCCCGTCGTCGGCGACGGGCAGGACGAGCCCCGTCCCGTACTCACTGACATCGATGGGACCCTCGGTTTCGACCTGCTCCTCGGTGGCGATCTGCTCCTCAGTGGTGGGTGCCCACGCCTCGTTCATCGGCGCCAGGTCCTCGCGTCCCATACCGGTCTCGCCGGGGCTCACGAGCGCGGGTACGGGCTCGCCCGCGGAGGGCTGAGCCGGCGTCGCTGAAGCCGACGGCGCCGCCATGGCCGGTGGCGTCGCCATCCACCCATAGGACAGGACGAGCATGCTCGCGAGTATGACAGTGAGAAGCTTCTTGCTCATTGATTCCCCTGGAGTTCGCGCACCACCTCCGTGGTGATGTCATGGATGCCGGGTCCATCCATCCCCGAGGAGGCGAACCCCCGCTCGCCCTGATCCCCTCAAAGAGGACCCGACAGGCGCCGAGACTATCACGGGGATAGGGAGTCAACATGAAGGGTTGGGCAATGTCTCACCCTTCGGGACGCGTGCGGACCCAGGACGGGTCTAGTCCGACCCTGGACTCCCTTCAGACCCCGTGTCAGGCCGTCGTGTCAGGCCGTCGGTGTCAGTTGCTGGAATCGGGCCTGCCAGGCGCGCCCGACTCGCTGCCACATGATCGCGCACAGGTATTCTTGCGAATTGCGTCGCATGCGATGGCGCAGGAGGATCAGATCGTCGCCCAGACGGTCGGCGCCGACGATGTCCATCTGGACGGCCCCGGACAGGGCGGCCGGGCGTGCCATGATCGACCCCTTGGTACGGATCAACCCGCCCGGAAGGTGAGCCACGAAATCGGGGTGCATCAGCTCAGCCAGTCGCTCGCGGTCGAGTTGCGTGTCGTCAGCCATGAGCTCTCGCGTGAGTTCCGTGATCGTGACGATCAGTGCGGTCTCGGCCTGGTCGCGTAGGGCCTGGTCGCGGGTGGCCTGGTCGCGGGTGGCCTGGTCGCGGGTGGCCTGGTCGCGTACCGGTTGGTCATGGGCAGTCTGGTCCCGTTGAGTCCGGTCTCGTACGACCTGGTCGCGTACCGGCTGGTCTCGTACCTCCTGGCCACGGGCGGCGCGCTCCCGGGCGACGTGTTCTCGCGAGCCCTGGCCGTGCGCCGACGACGCCGGCTCGTCCACCATGGAGAACAGATCAGGTTGGGCGTGGCGAATGGGATCAGGCGACAGGGGCGTCAGGGGAACATAGCCGTCGGCCTCGGCTGGCGCGTCAGACTCTGGTACGACGGTCGTGTCCACGTCCTGAACCGTCCCCCGGTCCTCATCGCCGTTCACGTCAGCCCGGCTCGCCGCGCCTGACGAGGGTCCCTCGATGGTCCCCTCGGCGCCGCGCGAGGATGCGAATCCCGGCCCGGTCCGTACCGGAGTGCCGTCCCGGTAGGCGGTGGCCGCCGCTCGGGCCAAGTCGTCGGCTTTCTCGTTCAGGGGGTGGCCCGCGTGCCCCTTCACCCACTGGAAGGTGACGCGCCGCCCCGCGAGGGCTTCATCGATCTGCTTCAGCAAGTCCACGTTGAGCACAGGCTTATTATCGGCTTTGCGCCATCCCCGCTTCTTCCAGCCGGACATCCATCGGGTGCAACAGTTGATCACATACTGCGAGTCACAGATGACCGTCAGCGCCTGATCCGTCCCCGCTGTGGCTCGCAGAAGGTCCAACACGCTCATGAGTTCGCCCATGTTGTTGGTGCCCTTGGCCCACCCACCGGCGGCCCATTGCGAGTCGTCGATGTACCACGCCCATCCACTGGGTCCAGGATTGGCCAAAGAGGACCCATCCGCCGCTGCCACGATCACACCACTATTGTGCCTGACAGAGCAACCCTGCGGCTACCTCATCTGCGACGCAACGGTGCAGTGTTCCTTGTTCCTCAGATCGAGTGACACCTTCTGTCGGTCCGCGACGGCACAGGACGCCCATCCGGTGGCTTATCCCATCAAAACGGTGTCACTCGACGTCGGGAGAACAACATCTGTGACGCGATCGAGACAGTGGGGCGGATAGATCCGCCTGGACAGGGGTGGTGCCCACGAACGCGAGGGGAGTCAGACGACTCGTCTAGAGGAACACGATCAACAACGACAGGAGGACGATCCCCAGCATGCTGGTGCCGATGATCATGACGATGTTCATCGTCTTGCGCTCGCGATAGGCGATCTCCCGGGCGATGTCCCCTTGGGTCCGCTCTTCGTCGATCACGCTTCCGGTCACATCTGCCTGCCCGCCCGGCGCGATGGGAGCCATGCCATGACCTGTCTCCTGCCCGGGACGGACAGCGGGGTCCGCAGAAGCGCCCGCGGGGGCGCCGTGGGAAGGGTACGCCGAGGAACCCGTGGGAGGGTACGTGGCAGCGTCCATGGGAGAGTACGCAGGTGGGTACGTCGAGGAGTCCGATGGAGGGTACGCGGGGGAGTACGAGGACAGTCCCGTCGGGGAGACCTCCTCGGGCACCGTCTCCACAGGGCGGAAGATGTCATCCGGCAGGGGAATCGGCGCCGCCCATTCGGAGGTCACCGCGCCTGGCCGTATCGCCGGAGCAGCCATGGAGCCGGTCGGGCCTGCTGGCACAGGGGCGACCGCAGACGAGCCGGCGATCGGCGTCGACGAGGTCGGCGGGTTGTCGATTGGACCCGGCCCGGCGGGCGAGGTCGCGGAACGTGGTGACCCGGTTGGGGAACTCCCATGAGGCGCCGACCCAGAAGGTGAGGTCGCCGACGCCGAACCCGCAAGTGCGGTCGCGGGTTGCGCTGACCCCGCAAGTGAACTCCCGTAGGGCGCCGACCCGGCGGGTGGGATCGTGGACTGTGCCGAACCCGCTGTCGGGTTCACCGCCGTCGCCCCCGCCGCTGAACTCGGGGCCGTCAGCCCCGACGGTGCGTTCGCGTACGGCACTGACCCCACAGACGTCGCCATCGGTGGTATACCCGGTATGACCGCCGACGGGTCCGGGGCCACGGAACGATCCATCGGCGGAGGAGCCATCATGGAGCCCGGCGTTTGCGACCCGACTGGTGGATGGCCGCCACTCGGGGTTCCCGCCGCGTGTGCCCCAGCCGGGGTATGGCCAGGAGCGGAAGAGACCGAGGAGAGCCAATCAGGGACAGGCATCGCCTGCGTCGCGGCCAGACCGCCCGACACGGAGTCGGCCACGTCTTGTGCGGCCCCGGTGCCGGCGTGCCCGGTGCCGATGCGCCCGGCGTCGGCGTGCCCCGTGCCGATGTGCCCGGTGCTGGTGTGCCCGGTCGGGCCGAGATCGCCGGGATGCGGAGATTCCACCGGCTCCCTGGATGAAACTAGTTTCGAGTACAGATCCGACCCCCGGGACGCCGAGGGAACTGCCGGGGGTGTCGTCGAGGGAACGGTGGTAGGGGTCGTCGAGGACGCTGCCCGAGGGGTCGTCGTAGGAGCCACCGGAGGAGTCAGGGAAGAACCCACCGGAGGAGTCGGAGACGTAGCCCCTGGAGGAGTCAGACGAGGAGGGTCCGCAGGGGTCGGCACGAAGAGATCGTCCCACGCGCTGGCTGGTTTCGTGTCACGAGTGGGTTGGGCGTCGCCCATGTACCGGGCCTCGAAGCTCGATGTGTCGGCGAATCGACGCAGCACCTCGGACACCTCGAAGACGTCCGGAACGCTCGACCCGAACAAGGATTCCCACGCGCTCGGTTTGGCGGGCACCTCGACATCGCCGGCCCCGGCGCCTCCAGACGATCCGGTCCCGGGAAGGGATCCGCTCGTGCCAGCGGTCCCGTTGCTGCCCCCGGACCCGTTCATGCCACCCGATCCAGTCGTACCCCCGGACCCGCTCGTACTGCTGAAGCCGCTCGCGCCACGGGACCCGCTCATGCCAGCGAGCCCGCTCATACCACCGGACCCGCTCGCTCCCCCGAACCCGCTCATATCACCGGACCCGCTCGTCCCCACGGACCCGCTCGTACCGCTTATACCGCTCGTACCCCCACTGCCACCATCGGCGCGTCCCGTACCGCTGAATTCGGCGACCTCACCCGCACGGCTGACACCATCCCTGGCGCCACCATCGCCGGACATGGACGCTCCACCCGTGAGCCACGACGGTGAAGCGTCGGGGTCCAACCACGCCGGGGCCGGACTCGCGGGAACAACGGGGTCAGCGCTCTCCTCATACCCCGCCCAAGGGTTCGACGGGAGCGGGACGCTGCCCGTGTCGCGTACCGGGAAAGCCTCGATCCACGGATTGTGATGCTCGTTCACGGTGTCGCACACCGGGCATGCGGACGTGGCGTCCGAATAACTGAACCCGCATTTTCGACAAATCACGTGGCGTACCTTTCAAGCACAGGACATCCGCTGACGACCGCGCCGCGACCCGCACCGGCGGTCCCACGGCTGCGCACGACCCATCAGCGATGACCCAGGACACAAATGAATCAGACTTCATCTTACCAAGCGGGGCCAAGGCGGCGTCCATACCGAACAAGTCCCGCCCCCGCCGGCGTCCTTACCAGGTTCCGCCCCCGCCGCCGCCGATGCCGCCGCCTCCCCCGCCGCCGAAGAAGGCCGACCCGCCCGACGACCCCATGGTCGCGTGCGCCTGGGCGGCCGCGTACTGGGACACAGCCGAGGTCATGGACGTCCCGATGGACCCGATGGAGTGGTTGATGGCCGTCCAGACCGCGAAGTTGTAGCCGGGATAGCCCGTGAACCACACGGGCTGCGGCACGGGCGCGCCCTTCGCCACGAGCTCTTCGAAGATCTTGGCCCACCTCTCGGCCAGGCCGAAGGAGATGGCGTACGGAAGGTACTGCGAGAAGATGTCCTGGCCCTCTTCCCAGCGGATCTGGTCGGCCTCGGCAGTGGCGAGGTACTTGTGGAAGCCCAGCGACAGGACCGCCACCGCCGACCCGAGGGGGGTACGCACGGGCATGCGCTTGGCCACCAGCCACAACCCCACGCCGAACACCAGGAGGGGGACGCCGAGCCACGAGATGCCCACGCTGCCCGATTGGGCGAGCTGGAACCCGATGAAGCCCACGCCGACACCGGCGGCCATGACGACCAGGCCGGCCAGTCGGAAGAGCCTCATGATGGTCTGCGGGTTGGCCCTGTACCATTTCTGCGCGGTGAACTCCTCCTGGATCAGCGTCTGGAATCCGGTGTACGTGGGGTAGAACTTCTCGGAGGACATGTCCTGGGTGGTCATCACCGCATTCCGGGCGAAGAGGTCGGAGTAGATGCGCTTGTCCACAGGGGTGAGGGTCGCCGGATCGGCGTTGGTCCGCTGGAGGGAGAAGCCCCCGTGCCCGTCGTCGTTCATGTGGATGTACCCGCGTACGGCCAAGTCGACGATGCTCGCTGTGATGTCCTCGTTCGCGGTGCCCTCGCGCACGATGGCCCCGACGAGGCGCGGCGGGACACCCGCCGGAGGAGCGAACTCCACGGCCGCGTCCTTCACCTCGGCGCGCGTCACGACCTCGGCGTCTCCGGGCGCGGGCAGAGACCCCGGCGTCACGTTGGCGTACTGCTCATCGCGCCCGGCGCGCCGCATCCGCAGCACGACGAACACGGCCACCACCGACAGCACCAACGCCGCCCCCGCGGGGATCGCGCCGCCATGGGTCAGGTCGAAGGGGTTGCGGTTGCTGGAGACCAGATCGAGGGTCACGCCAGAGAAGGTCCCGGCGGGCCACCCGCCGGCCACGGCCAAGCCCTGTCCGGGCTGGAGCGAGGTCTGCGTGTACGTCGCCGTCGCCCCGCTGGACGAGGTGGTGGTGCACGGGTCGGTGTAATCGCTGCCCGTGTAGCACGTGGTCTTTGCGAGGGGCGCTGGCCCCTGGATGCTCACCGAGATGTCGGAAATGGGGAGGGTCCATGCCGTGCCGAGGATGTTCCAGTAGAGCTCGTCCATCCCCGAGGCCGCCACGTCGGGATTGATGATGCCGGAGACGGTGTAGCTCACCTCGTAGGACTGCGACCCCGACACCAGTCGGTTGGGGTCGCCGATCCGCAGTTGGGTGTACGTGGGCTCGACGGTGGTCTGCACCTGGTCGGGCGCGCCGGTCGACGAGGAGACCGTGATGTTGGAGTACGTGATCAGGCGGTCGTTGGAGGAGTTGTACGCCTGGCGGGTCTGGAACCAGATGTACGGTCCGTGGCCTGTCGTCGCGTACGACACGACGAACGTCTGGTGGACGGTGGCCACCCCCGACGCGTCGACGGCGACCTGGGCTGTCATGGAGGTGATACTGTCCCCTGCGGCCGCCTGCGCCATGGGCGCCCCCGCGCCGGCGACGACACAGGAGAGGGTCACGATGAGGCTGGCCACGAGGGCGTACACTGCACGCTTCATGATCTCCAGTCTAGGGGCATGTGCGATCAGGGCTCCCGGTCCACGCCGGGCATGTGGCCTGGGGATTCGGTGGCGGGACGGGGTGACCCCGTACTGGCCCGGGGGGCGCGAATCGTTCGTCTACGCGCGTAGAAACCACAGTTCGCGCCCCCGCGGCCCTCAAGGTCCCCACGTCCCCACGCCCGCACCACCCCGGAAACGTATCCGCGCCCCGCAGGATAGCTGCGGGGCGCGGAATGGTGGGAGGGAGGAGAGATTCGTTACTCCATGAGGACCGACATGCGGGTGGTCAGCGTAAGCGTCACGGACGCCAAGATGTGCAGCGAACCAAGACCGGCGATCGTCGTTGCAAGACCCGATGAGATGAGGGATACCATGAGGTCGGCTTGCAAGGAGGGTACGGTCTGGGCGACAAGGCGCGTGCTGTACGTCGTGGTGTCGGTGGCGGACAAGGACTCACCGGCTGTTTCTTCGGCCCCGTCAGTCGACCTGAGCAGCGACTCTTCGACGCTGTAGGCCTTCCCATCCGAGGTGGCCACGTTGGGAAGCTGTCCGAATTTCTTCCCGTTTGTGGCGATGTCTACGTGATGTGCGATCGAGATCATCATGACCGCGACGACGACGACCAGGGACAGGACTGCGTGGAGCCCTGCCTTGGGTGTCGAGGATCTGCCGATCATCATGTGCCTTTCATCACTCACGAATGTGCCACAGGGGGCCGCGACCGCAGTGCAATCGGCGTCGTTGCGAGAGACGACATTGCGGCCGCGATCCCCTTTAGCTCTGGATAATATAGTCCTAAACGGTTTAATAATGCAAAAGATAGGACCTGATACGATCTCACATGGGAGAGGGCACTTACGACATCCCCTGTCGAACAGTCATACGAGGAGAGATCATGGACCAAGCTTCTGACCACGACACCGTGGATCTGATCCTTGCCCAGTGGGCACGCGAGCGCCCCGACCTCGACACCAAAGCCATGGGCGTCCTGGGACGGATCTCCCGCCTGGCGCCCTCCATCGGCGACCACCTCCAGGGCGTGTTCACCGCCTTCGGCTTGGACTTCCCCTCCTTCGACGTCATGGCCACCTTGCGCCGCTCCGGGGCGCCGTACCAAATGACCCCCAGCGAGCTCGCGACCTCCATGATGATCACGGCCGGCGCGGTCACCCAGCGGTTGGTACGCCTGGAGGACCAGGGGCTGGTCACCCGCTCGCACGACGAGCACGACCGGCGTCGCGTCATCGTCTCCCTGTCTTGGCGGGGGGTGCGCCTCATCGACCAGGCCCTCACCGAGCACGCGGCCAACGAGCGAGCGCTGCTGGCGCTGTACACAGACGAGGAAGCCGAAGTGCTGTCCTCCCTCTTGCGGCGGCTGTGCCTGGCGCTGACTCCCCAGGAGTGAGCCCCTCATCGGCCGCCATGGGGAGGACCTGGGCGGCCCCCAGCGCCAGCGTCCATATCCGAAGATCGCCGCACACCGGGCATAACGGAGTCTGGCCGTCTTTCCACGACATTGTGCGGCGACGAAAAGTAGACTGACACTCATGACCGAGTCGTCAGCGCGTCCGTGGTGGAAGGACGCCGTCTTTTACCAGATCTACCCACGCAGTTTCCAGGACTCCAACGGCGACGGGATCGGGGACATCCCCGGCATCATCTCGCGCCTGGACGAGGTGGCCGCCCTGGGGGTGACGGCCCTGTGGCTGTCGCCGCTGTACCGCTCGCCCGACGCGGACAATGGGTATGACATCTCCGACTACCGCGACATCGACCCCCGGTACGGGACGCTGGCCGACTTCGACCGCCTCGTCGCCGAAGCGCGCGCACGGGGGATCCGTGTGATCATGGACCTCGTCATCAACCACACCTCCGACGAGCACCCCTGGTTCCAGGCGAGCCGCCGCCGCGAGGCGCCGTACACGGACTACTACATCTGGCGCCCCGGCCAGCCCGACGGCCAGCCGCCGAACAACTGGACCGGGTTCTTCATGGGGTCGGCGTGGCAGTGGGACGACCTGCGCCAGGAGTACTACCTCCACCTCTTCGCCACGAAGCAACCCGACCTGAACTACCACGAGCCCGCCGTGGTCGAGGAGGTCAAGCAGATCCTGCGGTTCTGGCTGGACCGCGGGGTGGCGGGGTTCCGCTGCGACGTCATCTCGGCGCTGTACAAGACCTCGCTCGACGACGGACACGGGTTGCCGATCGTCCGGGGGATCGAGCACTACAAAGCGCAACCGGGCACGCACCGCATCCTGGCCGAGTTGCGCCGCGATGTGCTGGACCCGTACGGCGCCTTCACCGTCGGGGAGGCCGTGATGCCCACGCTGGCCGAGGCTCAGGACCTGACCGACCCCGACCGCAAGGAACTCGACCTCATCTTCTACTTCGACCACCTGGAGGTCGACAGGATCTTCGCCAGGTACGGCCCCAAGCCCTTCCGCGCCGACACTCTGCTGACGCGCCTGACCTCGTGGCAGCAGGGCCTGGACTGGAACGCGACGTACCTGGAGAACCACGACCAACCTCGCATCGTTTCCCATTATGGGGATGACAAGCACTTTTGGGAGCGCAGCGCGAAGCTGTTCGCCGTGCTCCTGCTGACCTTGCGGGGCACGCCCTTCATCTATCAGGGCCAAGAGATCGGCATGACGAACGCCGACTTCACAGGCGTGGACCAACTCGACGACGTCGAGAGCCACAACATGGACACCCTGCTGGGACGGGCTCACATTCCGTACAGTGTACGGTGGTGGCTCATCCGCACCGCGTCGCGCGACAACGCCCGCACCCCCGTCCAATGGGACTCGACCCCCACCGCTGGATTCACCACAGGACGGCCCTGGCTGGGGGTCAACGCCAACGCGCGGTGGCTCAACCAGGCCCGCCAACGCCGCGACCCGAGATCGGTGTGGAACTTCTACCGGAAGATGATCGCCCTGCGCCAGGCCAGCGAGACCTTGGGACGGGGCGGGTTCGAGCCGGTGTACGCGGACCGCCACGTGATGGCGTACCGCCGTACCCCCGTCGCGGGATCCCAGGATCCGGCGTACACCGTGTGGCTCAACATGTCGGGCAAGACCCGGCGACTGTCCAGGCCGTGGCTGGCGTCTGCCGTGGCGGGCCCCGAGGGGGCGGTGTCTGGCGAATCCTCTCGTCCTAAAACTAGTTTCAGACCCACTGTGCGCCCGCCCGTGTGCGTTGCGTCCACCACGGGACGGCGTACCCTGGACGGCGTGCTGCTCCCCTGGGAAGCCATGGTGATCCGCGAGTTCCAGACCGAGCCATGGCAGGGGTGAGGATGATCGACGTGGCCGGCGCCGTGTTCCGCCTGACCACGTCCGCGTCGAGCTACTGGTTCCGGGTGACCCCGCACGGCCACCTCGAACACATCCACTACGGCGTGCGCCTGCCCATCGACCAGGACCCCGACACCATGGCGATCAAGCGGACGGCGGAGATCGGCACCAGCGTGGCGTACGACACCTCCGACCCGCTCTATTCGTTGGACCACCTGTGCCTGGAGTGGTCCGGGACCGGCATGGGCGACTATCGCACCCCGCCCATCGAGGTGGTCACGGGCGACGGGTCCTATACCTCCGATTTCCGGTACGTCGACCACCGGGTGCGCCCCGGCGCGATGACCTCCTCGATCCTGCCGGTCGCCCAGGCGAGCGAGGGGGACGGGGACGAGGGGGCGCAGACCCTGGAGGTTCGCCTCCTGGACGAGGCGGCCCACCTGGAACTCACCCTGGAGTACACCGTCTTCGTCATGACGAATGTCATCGCCCGGCGTGCGATCGTGAGCAACCGTGGCCAACAACCGGTTTCCCTGCGTCACCTGTCGTCATCCATGATCGATCTGCCTGATCGTGGGTACAGGCTCCTCTCCCTCCACGGAGGTTGGATCAAGGAGGCCCACGTCGAGGACCGCCCGCTCTCCCACGGGATCCACACCCTCAGTTCCACCACTGGGGCCAGTTCCAACCGCACCAACCCTGGTTTCCTCCTTGCCGAGCAGGGGGCCACCGAGACCCACGGGCGGGTGTACGGCTTCAACCTTGTCTACTCCGGCAACCACGCCAGCTCGATCGAGGTGACCGGCCTCGACCTGGTGCGCGTGACGACCGGGATCAACCGCCACTGTTTCGAGTGGCGTCTGGGACCGGGGGAGAGTTTCGAGTCCCCACAGGCGGTGATGACCTTCTCCGGTGACGGGATCGGTCAGGCGTCCCGCAATTTCCACGACCTGGTCAACAACCACGTCGTGCGCGGATCCTGGGCGAACAGGCCCCGGCCGGTCCTGTACAACAACTGGGAGTCCACCTTCTTCTCGTACCGAGCCGGCAGGCTGCTCCGCTTGGCCCGGCAGGCCAAAGCCCTCGGCGCCGAACTGTTCGTGCTGGACGACGGCTGGTTCGGCAAGCGTGACTCGGACACCGCCGGCCTGGGGGACTACACCGTCAACCGTCGCAAGTTCCCCGCCGGGCTGCCCGCTTTCGCCGACCAGATCCGCCGACTCGGCCTGGACTTCGGCATCTGGGTCGAGCCGGAGATGGTCAACGAGGACTCCGATCTCTTCCGCGCCCACCCCGACTGGGCCGTCACGACCCCGGGACGCACACCCGCCCAGGGCCGGCACCAACTCGTCCTCGACCTCACCCGGGCCGAGGTACGCGACCACATCGTCGAACAGGTCGGCCGCGTCATCGATTCCACCCGGGCGACGTACGTGAAATGGGACTTCAACCGCCCCTTGAGCGATGGCTTCAGTGCGGGACTGGCCAGTCAGGGCGAGTTCTTCCATCGTTATGTCCTGGGGCTGTACGAGATCCTGCGCCGCATCTTCTGGGCCCGCCCCCATGTGCTGCTGGAGTCCTGCGCCTCGGGCGGCAACCGGTTCGACCTCGGCATGCTCTGCTTCTCCCCGCAGATCTGGGCGTCGGACGACACCGACCCCGTCGAACGACTCGCCATCCAACAGGGATTGTCGTACCTGTACCCCCAATCGGCCATGGGCGCCCACATCAGCGACTCCCCGCATCAGCAGACCCTTCGGAACACCCCCCTGACAACGCGATTCAACGTGGCGGCTTTCGGCTGCCTGGGGCTGGAGCTCGACCTCGCCATGCTCTCGCGCGTGGAACGCGCCGAGATCCGTGAGGAAATCGCGTTCTACAAGCAGCATCGCCGGACCTTCCAGTACGGGCGGCATCACCGTGCCGACCGCGACTGCGGCGCGAAACCCACCACGGTGGTCTGGACGGTGGTCGCCCCCGACGGCGCCAAGGCGCTGACCGGCCTCTTCCAGACGCTGACGTCGGCGGCGGAGCCCTTCGACCGGCTGCCCATCGACGGCCTGAATCCTGTTTCACGATACCGCTTGGCGACCCGCCCACAATCAATCTTCATCGGCCGCTTCGGCGGCTTGGTCAAGCACCTGCTCCCCGTCCGGCTCAATCCCGAGGGCGTGATCCTGGGCGTGGCCAAGCGGGTCTACCGGATGACGGACTGCGTGGAGGCCTACGAAGGGTACGGCGCGGCCCTCCTGGACGGGATCCCCTTGGCAAACCAGTTCCAGGGGAGCAACTACAATGAGCACACGCGGTTGCTCGGCGACTTCGGGTCGAATCTGTACGTGACCACCCGAGTGGGTGAGTCGGATGAGGTGCGCGACGATGGTGACCCGGGATGATCCATGTGACGGCGACCACCCACAACCGCTCAGCGACATGACATGTTCCCGCGGGGGCGCGAATAGTCCATTTCCGCTCCAAAAAGCACTATTCGCGCCCCCACCATAATTGTGGGGGCACGAACTGTTGATTTCCCCGCGTAAACGGACAGTTCGCGCCCCCACGGGCGGACACCCATTGCAGCGGGGGCACGATACGCGGTTCTACGCCAGCGCGACCGCTCCGAAACTCACGGGATGACACAACCGCAACGACGGATTGGATATTGCCAGTCGTTCTTCGTAGGATGATCGTGGATACCACACAGCACCACCCCTCTTTCTGGAGGGAGCGATGAAGTCGCCAGCCATCTTGGTTGGCGACTTCATTGTTTGTGTCTCACGTACGTGGACCACCTGGCATCGGCATCGCCGCCTCCTCCAACCCGCCACCCAGATTCAGTCGACCACTCAACGCCCTCACCCCGGCGACCATCCAGCACAACCACATAGGGGCATCCCGCAGGGCATCCCGCAGGTGAACGGATGGGTCGAGTCGTCCGAATCCCGACAGCCCACATCCCGACTCTGGCTAGCATCAACGATGCGTGATCTCCACCACGTCGAAAGTCATCGGAGTCTGTGACGTCGCGATGACGGCCGCCAGCGCAGGAGCGTCCTTCTCGGTCAGACCCGCCACCCCTATGGCGATCGGACTCGTCCCCACGTCCATCCTTGATACGGGCGAGCTGATGACGACCCCATCCAGCGCCATGGCGAGCTGGTTTCGCGGACCCGGCTGGCTCATCAAATAATCGGCACTCGACCAATAATCATGTGCCCGAGGAGGTTCGAGCCCGATGGCTATACTCGATACCCCCAACCAACTGTGAGCCGCATCGACGGCATCCGCCGACCCGACCACCATCCCGTCCACGAGTGTCGGCCCCAACAGATCGGCCACCTGCTGGGCGGAATCGCAGATGAAACCAGTTCCCGTCACAGGGTCTCGCTGAAACCATCCACCGTCAGACGGACACACATCACCATAATGAACCCCACTCACCTCATCGGCGGTGGGACGCCAACCGAGCTTGTCAGCTAGAACGGGATCAAGGTCCGAGGAGTCAGTCCCAGGCCCAGGCACGACAAAATCAGGGGAGTACACCGTGGCCTGCGCCAGAACCTGATGGAAAGTGAGGTCACCAGCGTGGGTCACCCACCCCACCATCCACGTCAGGTCGGAATCAGCGATCTGCTCACACACGTCGATCACCACATGCGACCCGTCCGTCGCATGGACATTCGCTGGAACACCAGCCGCGTCGACACGATACGAGATGACACCCACAGCCGCATTGATGTCACCCGCGTCAGTCGCCAGAGTGACGGACACCCACGTCGTCGCATCCGAGGCACACGCCGGCCCAACCGGTGTCGCAACCGGGGACGGAGTCAGGGACACGGATGGCACAGGAGCCAGAGTTTCCCGAGGAACGAGCGTCGCCCAATACACAGCCAGAGCACCACCAATCCCCACCACGACGATGACCACCAGGGCGATCCACCAACGACGCGTACGCCTGGGGCTCCCGTGCCCTTGGCCACCATCATCCATCACACCACCTCAACTCTCCTCGTTGATAGCAGCATAGTAACACGCTGACCCCTCTTCGCCCCCGGAGCCCCAGCCCATCACCCGTCCTCCCCGCCGCCGCACCCAGACCTCCTCCTGGTGGTAACATCGATTTCCAGACGGTGCAGCCAGTCAATCACCGTTCCTACCGGGCGTCTCACGTCCGCCCCACGAACCAACCAGCGCGAAACGAGGCACCCAGCGTGGTCGACACCAAGAAGAATGGCACATGGGGGGCCGAAGCAGCCCTCATGGCAGTGTGCGTCATCGTCGCGGTCGCGATGGGGATCGTCATCGCACCCCGTACCCTGGAGCCCCACCCCCTGGACACGGCTGCTCCCGCCACGGCGACATCCATCCGGACCACCCTCGACACCCTGACGACGACCCTGGCGCCCCTCACCCAGGTCATCGGCCAGGACACGGGGGTCGACGCGCCAGGGCCTGACCAGTCAGCCGGAGCAGGACAACAGACGTACTCCTCCACATGGCTCGCCGCCGACGACCCCTTGGTGACGGCGGTGAAGGACCAGGCGACCCAGTGCCGCACGCTGGTGGGCGCCGCCCAATCCATGCTCGACCCGGCGCAGACACTGGTCGGCATGGCGGACCAGACCGACACCTCGTCCACCCCCGAGATCGTCTCGTCGGGCCAGGCCGCGACCATGGCCACCACCTTGCGACAGTGCCTGATCAGTCTCGACCGCGCCATCCAGGACATGCACCTCGGGCTGGAATCAGCCAAGAACTCAGCGGCCGTCTCTGCGGCCAGCGACGCCGAGCAGGCGGCCCGCAGCTCTTTTGATGCGACCCTCGTCAGCGCCCAGGAGGTGTACGACACCACGCCCGACACCTCGGCCACCGAGGCGCCACTGGCCGCGCTCTCCGCCCAACTCGCTGACTCGAACGCAGTCGCCGCCCAGATCGACAGCGCCGAGCCGCCCACCACCTGGCAGGCGCTCGACGAACAGACGGACACGATCCAGTCCTCCAATCAGGCTCTCGGCTCGGCCGTCATCGCTGTGCAATCCGTCCACGTCTACACCGGGAAGAACGGAGACCTCGACCCTGCCACGCTGTGCCAGGTCCCGTACGACCCCAAGCAACTCCTGCGTTGCGACGCCGAGGCGGCGTGGATGAAGCTCGACGCGGTGTACAAGCAGGTGTGGGGCGTGGACATCCCGATCGACCTCTCGTACCGCACCTACGACGAGCAGGTGGAGATGAAGGCCATCTACGGCTCCGGCGCGGCCACCCCCGGCACCTCCAACCACGGATGGGGCACGGCGGTCGACCTGCCCGACTACCGTGAGACCGAGGAGGGCAAGGAGTGGAACTACGGCACCCCGAAGTACGAATGGATGAAGGCCAACGCCCCCGCCTTCGGCTGGATCAACCCCTCCTGGGCCGTCGAGGGCGGATCCGGCCCGCACGAGCCCTGGCACTTCGAGTACGTGGGCTGATGGACGTAGGTTGATCGACGTGGGCTGACTTGTGAGAGGCCAAGCCGCCCAGACCCGTGTTTTCATGGACGACTGATCGCCCACTCCTGATCATGGCGCCCTCCACCAAACCCACATGACGAGGGAGGACCGAGTTCTCACTCGGTCCTCCCTCGTCGGTCATACTGACATCTAGCTAGCCGACTTGTCGCCTTCGCGGACATCCTTCACCTTCGGCCGCCTCCCCTGGAGGACGAGGATGAAGAGCAGGACCACAATCGCGATGCCCCACAGGATAAGTAAGATTGGCCCAATTAGGGGCAACCACATAATGAAATCGTTCATCCGACTCTCTCTTTCACTGAAATCACATCCCACAAAAGGCCGTTACTGGTCTCTCAGATGTACCGATTCACTTTTAAAGTGAATCAATATCATTTAATGCAATATTAAACTTGCCGCGTAATTATGTCAACATGAGATTTCTCATGACTATATGCGCTTGAATGCAGCGCTCATATTAATATTATGCAGTGAAGTCTAGGGCTGTAGAATATGTTTATTGAGTGTATTTATTCCATGGAAACGTGAGAACCACGCGGTGGCGTTTGCGGAACACGCCATAGCGCTTAAGCACGCCCATCGAACCAATGACGCAAGCCCCAAGGTCCACACTCCCGCCGTCATCACGGACAATCACGTTCGGACGCCTGACACACCCACCCCGACGGATCGGCTCGCCACTGCGGGGAGACAGACGGGCTCGCCGGTCCGCCGGGGAATGGGTTTGTCAGTGGTGGGGAGGGCCGTACGGTCTCGCCCCTCCCCACCGTGTGCCTCATCTGCTACTGGACCCGTGCGTCGCATGTCGGGTGGCTACTTCAGTCCGCGACGGCCAGCATGGAGGACTTCAATCAGCAATAACACCACCACTGCCAGATAGCAGGACTGTCAGCGCTGGAATTGTCGTCCAAACCCACATAAGGTCACCCCTGTAGTCACATGAGCTTTCCGCTTGATGGTCGACGGTGACGATCAATTGGTAATGGGGCTAATCTACGAGATGCCCGAATAAATGTCAAGATAGCCATGGTTCCTGGTATTTTTCCTAGTATATCCATATTTTATTAGTTCAGGTCCATGGTTTTACTACGCCAAAAAGACAGGCATCCAGATATTTGATCAGATGATATGTGGACAATACTCGTGAATATTGAACACTGCCGAATGACGGGCCCGCGATGGGATGAAGGCCGACCTGAAACCGTACCCCGTACCCATCCCCGTACCTACCCCTGGGCCAACCCCCGCACCCTCACAGACAATTATGGGATACCCCGTCGGAATCAACTAGGATGAAAGTGCTGGATACCACGCCGACGGCGCGTCGTTTCCACCTGAGCCGTCTTTCACAACGTCGCCCATCTCATCTATAGTTGTCCTCACTGAAAGGAGCCCCCCAATGAAGAAGGTGCTGATCGCAAACCGCGGAGAAATCGCGGTGCGCGTCATTCGAGCTTGCGCGTCCTACGGCCTGGAGTCAGTGGCCGTTTATTCCGACACCGACGCAGACTCTCTCCATGTTCATCTCGCCGATTCCGCGTACTGCCTCGAAGGCCGTACCGCCCTTGAGACGTACCTCGATCAGGACAAGATCCTGGCCGCGGCCAAGGCTTCCGGCGCCGACGCCATCCATCCCGGCTACGGCTTCCTCTCCGAACGGGCCGACTTCGCCCAGGCGGTCGAGGACGCCGGTCTGACCTGGATCGGCCCGACACCCGAGAACATCGCCCTGCTGGGTGACAAGGTCGCCGCACGCCAGATCGCTGAGAAGGTCGGGGCGCCGCTGGTTCCGGGTACGCCTGGCCCGGTCGCGGACCTGGAGGAGGTACGCGCCTTCGCCGACGAGCACGGCTACCCCATCGCCATCAAGGCCGCCTTCGGCGGCGGCGGTCGTGGACTGAAGGTGGTCTACAAGCCAGAAGAGTTGCAGCTGCGCTTCGAGTCGGCGGTGTCCGAGGCGATCTCCGCGTTCGGTCGTGGCGAGTGCTATGTCGAGCGCTTCGTGGATCGTCCCCGTCACGTCGAGACCCAGATCATCGGCGACGGCAAGGGCCGCGTCGTCGTGGCCGGCACCCGTGACTGCTCCTTGCAGCGCCGCCACCAGAAGGTCCTCGAGGAGGCGCCCGCCCCCTTCCTGACCGACGAGCAGTTCGACCGGTTAGTCGCGGCCTCGCGCGCCATCGGCGAAGCGGTCAAGTACCGCGGCGTGGGCACCATGGAGTTCATGCTCGGCTCCGACGGCCTGCTGTCCTTCCTCGAAGTCAACACCCGTATCCAGGTGGAGCACCCGATCACGGAACGTACCACCGGTCTCGACCTGGTCATCTGGCAGTTCAAGATCGCCGAAGGCGACGGCTTGGACGAACTGCCTGACGTCGTGCCGTCCCAAGGACACGCCATCGAGTTCCGCATCAACGCCGAGGACCCGGGTCGCTCCTTCCTGCCGCAAGCTGGTCATATGACCCGCTTCGACGTGCCTGGAGGCCCCTTCCTGCGCGTCGACTCTGGCATCGGGTCCACGGGCACGATCTGGCCCGACTTCGACTCGATGATCGCCAAGGTGATCGTGTGGGGCAACACCCGCGACGAAGCCATCGCCCGTGGCCGCCAGGCCATGAAGGAATGCATGATCGAGGGCATCCCCTCGCTGATCCCCTTCCACCGCCGCGTGCTGCTGGAGCCGGGCTTCGCCGCCACCACCGCCGAGGACTTCACGATCCACACCAACTGGATCGAGACCGAGTGCACCTGGCTGGGCGAGCTCACCCAGCCGCTTCCCCTCGGCGTCCAGCGCGAAGACGTCATTCGTGAGTGGTTCGAGGTGGACGGCAAGTGGATCCGCCTGGGCTTCCCGGCGGCGCTCGTGGGTTCCGGCGGCGGGGCGCCTGTCCGTACGGGCGGCAAGAGTGCCGCCGACGCCATCCAAGGTGGCATCAAGTCCCCCATGAACGGCATCTTGTCCAAGTGGCTGGTGTCGTCCGGCGACACCGTGACCAAGGACCAGAACCTGGGCATCCTGGAGGCCATGAAGATGGAGATGCCTGTCCTGGCCGACCGCGACGGTGTCTTCGCCGCCGTCGTCACCGAGAACACCATCGTCAAAGAGGGGCAGACTCTGGCCACCATCGCCTGAGTCCGTTTCCGCACGACATTCCGTTGGCCCCCGGCATCCGCTGGGGGCCAACGGCTTTGTGCCTCGGTGTTCGGGCCGGGGGAGTCTGGGGCCGTGGTCTTCTCGTACACGGGATCCGGTCCTGCTGCGGGCGATATGAGGGTCCCCCGGCGTCGTCGATCCCACCGTCCGTACCTGCCCCAAGTCGACAAAATATACCCCCTGGGGTATATTTGAACCCATGGCCGTGATTACAGTTACGAAAGAGTCCTTCCAGTCCGTCGTCGAGTTGCCCGGGATCGTGTTCCTGGATTTCTGGGCCGAATGGTGCCCGCCATGCCGGATGTTCAAGCCCACCTTCGAGAAGGCCGCTGACAAGAACCCCGACATCACCTTCGCGTCGATCAACACGGAGAAGGAAGTCGAGTTGGCCGGATTCCTCGGCATCAGCTCGATCCCGACCATCGTGGCTTTCCGCGATTCCATCCCTGTCTACGCCCAGCCGGGCGCCCTTCCCGCCAGTGAGTTCAACCGCCTCATCGACGACGTGCGCGGCCTCGACATGGATGTGGTGCGTGCCCAGATGGCCGCCGATGACCCGTCGGACGATACGTGCTGCGACTCCGAGGACGATACGTGCTGCGACTCGTCGGATGAGAAATCTGACAGCGCGTGCTGCGGCGGCGCCGGGGACGATGCGTGCTGCACCACCTCGGACGAAACGGCCGACAGCGCGTGCTGTGACTCGTCCAAGGACACCGTCGAGGTGACGGACGAGGACACCACCGAGACCACCAAGGAGGATGCGGGCGCCATGGCGGCTGCCTGATCCCCTCACCCATGTCCGATTGGGCGTCCACGGAACACCGTGGGCGCCCGCTGGCATATCCAGGTCGCACGTCATCGTGCCCTCGATCGCCCATCGGCGTACCCCGGCTGGCTCAGGCTCGTACCCCATGTCGCCCACCGGCGCGCCCCATGTCGCTCATCGACGCACCCCATCTCGCTCATCGGCGCACCTTATATCACATTCACGCATCGAAAATCGCGCCGCCCGGTCGCATTCCCGGACCACATGTCGTCGCGTCATTTTTCGTACCCCTCTGACAAGGTGTTTCAGATGACGGGAAAAAAATCCCAGCATTTTGGGAATAATCCCAGCGCGTCCATGGTTACAGATACTGACACCGATTCCCAGGTCTTTCCTGAGAAGTGCGGCTCTCATAGAAGGGTGTTGTGTGACCCTCCCCCCTTTCACGCATCACTCTGAGACCCGCACACCGGAGCCAGCATATGGATGGGCATCCCCCCCTAGCCCATCCATATGCTGGCCTTAATCTCCACCGCCACATCGCAGTAGGCGCCCCATCCCCACTCGCCACTCTCACTCCCCACCCCATGACTCCCCGCGAAGGTCCGGGGGCGAACTCCACTAGCAAATCGGTACGCAGCTGCGGCATGACTCCCCGCGAAGGTCCGGGGGGCACGAACTGTCCATCTCAGGCCGAAAAAGCACGATTCGGTCAAGTCCCGTCATGTGGTGTAGTTTCAGGCGGCGATGGGGAGTGGTGTGGTGATCGGCTGGGCGGGCTGGGTGGTGTCGGTGGTGAGGGTGTGGATGAGTCGGCGCATGGAGATTTCT
>WQZD01000031.1 GCA_009780915.1 Propionibacteriaceae bacterium | reverse complement strand
CTCACTCCGCGCCAGATACCTGATCTGCGCCCAATCATCCACTGTGATCACCTATCCAATCATGGTCAGGTGGCTCACTTTTCGACCGTCGCCACTGGCTCACTATTCGACCGTCGTCGACAGGCGCGAACTGTTCTTTTTCATGGGGAAATGCACGGTTCGCGCCCCCCGGATTTTCGTGGGGGCGCGAACCGTGGTTTTTGACGGTGTGTGCACGGTTTTTGCACAGTTCGTGCCCCCGTGGTGATGGCTGGCGCCCCAACCCGGAAGTCCAGCCAAACCGAGGGCCCGGCAGGGGGATCATCAGAGATGGCTGAAGTTGCAGGCCTGATCCTGATCTTTTGAGGGGGAAAGTTCATCCAATCCGGGAAATGAGTGAGGAGCCTGTCAGGTTCGGATGGGTTGCCATTCGTTGCCGTACGGATGTGCGGAGAGAGGCACGCGGAGAGAGGCACGCGGAGAGAGGTACCGTACCCGGGGCGACGTCCGGGGAGTCGGGGGCGTATGACGCGAAAAGGGTCATAGTGCCTGTCGTGGCCCCACGTCGGGGATCAGAGCTCGCAGGGCCCCGTGCGGTCCCCACCGTATGAGTCGTCGGGGGAGAGTAGACCCACGGGACCACGCCTGGTTGTCGGTCCCCATCACATCGGGCTTCAGGGCTGAGCGACCTGAGTGGCAGCCGAACAGGTCGCCACCCCTTACTTCAGGCTGGTCCCCTTCAACTCGGGCAGGAGCAGGCTGAGGATACAGGCGAGGAGGAAGGAGACGCCGAAGATGATGAAGATCGTCTCACGGCCGTACACCAGGAGCAGGGGGACGACGAGGGGGGCGATGAACGAGGCGATGCGTCCGAAACCGGCGGCCCAGCCGGCACCGGTCCCGCGCAGGTGGGTCGGGAAGAGTTCGGGGGTGGACGCGTACAGGGCGCCCCACGCGCCGAGGTTGAAGAAGGACAGCACCATCCCCGCGGCGATGATCGCCCAGGGGGCGTGGACGAGGGAGAACAGCCCCGCGGCGATCGCCGAGCCGGCGAGGAACACTCCCAGGGTGGGGCGCCGTCCCCATTTCTCGATGGTGACGGCGGCGGCGGCGTAGCCGGGCAGTTGGGCGAGGGTGATCAGGAGGGTGTACTGGAAGGACTTGGTGATCGTGATCCCCTCCTTGACAAGGAGGGACGGCAGCCAGATGAAGGCGCCGTAGTAGGAGAAGTTCACACAGAACCAGACCAGGGCGATCAGGACGGAACGTCGCCGCAAGGCGGGCGCCCACAGGGCAGAGGTACGGGCCGGCGCCTCCTCAGACGTCTCGGCCACGGGATCCGCCGGAGAGACGGCCGACATCTGCGTGGAGGCTGTCTCATCGGCCAGAGCCGCGCCGGTCAGATCACCGCCGGTCAGATCACCGACGGTCAGATCGCCAGCAGCCAGATCACCCGCAGCCAGATCACCCGCAGCCAGATCACCCGCAGCCAGATCACCCGCAGCCATATCGGCGACACGAGGGGACTCCGGCGTCGGGAGGTGGGCGGCGCGCTCGAAATCAGTCACGATCTTCTCGGCTTGGGCGAAGCGGCCCTTGCGGACGAGGAATCGCACGGACTCGGGCAAGCCGGATCGGATCACGATGGCGTACACGGCGGGGATCGCGCCCAGGGCGAGGGCCCAGCGCCATCCGGCGTTCTCCAGGGGGACGACGAAGTACCCGATCAGCGCGGACAAGGTCCACCCGATGGCCCAGAAGGCCTCCAGGACCACGATCACGCGCCCGCGGATGCGTGCGGGAGCGAACTCGGAGACGAGGGTCGAGGCGACGGGCAGTTCGGCCCCGAGGCCCAGGCCGACCACCACGCGCAGGGCGATCAGGACGGCCACGGACATGGACAGCGCCGACGCGCCGGTCGCGATCCCGTACACCAGCAGGGTCAGGGCGAAGACTTGGCGGCGTCCCACCTTGTCGGCGAGCAGACCTCCCAGGGACGCTCCCAGCGCCATGCCGATGAAGCCCGCCGAGGCGATCCACCCGGCCGTGGTGGGGCTGATGTGCCAGACGACGCCCAGCTGGGCGATGATGAAAGAGATCAGGCCGACGTCCATGGCGTCCAGGGCCCAGCCGACGCCAGAGCCGAGCAAGAGCTTGGTGTGGAGCCGGGTGAAGGGCAGACGGTCCAGGCGTTCAGCGTGATTCATGGCCATGATCTTTCACTAGTATAAGGCTTTATTCTAAAGGAATCGGGGGAGTCGTTGTCGAATGCCCGCGATGAGGGATCGGTCCGCCCGTGGGCTCTTGGACCCCGGTGGATCGATGGCGTCCCGTGCTGGACGACACATGCCATGACTGTACAGGGTGGAGCACTAAGATGAGGTCACTGTCTGACAGGAGTCTCATGGCCACATCGTCGAGTCGCGTCACGTCCCCGCTGGTTCCCACGCGGAACCCGAGCCCCGGCGCCAGGGGGACGGAGTACGGCACACCACCGCTTCGCCACATCGTCTGGGACTGGAACGGGACCTTGCTCGACGACACAGGGCTGACGGTGAGGGCCGCCATGGCCTCGCTGGCCGCCATCGGCCACCCCATGACACTGACGGTGGACCGCTGGCGCCAGATCGCCACCCGTCCCATCTCCGATGTGTACGAGGCCCTCGTCCACGCTCCCTTGACGCCGGACCAGTGGCAGGTGGTGGAGGATGTGTGGCTGGAGACCTACGTGTCAGGGCTGCCCGACGTGCGTCTCAACCCGATGGCCATGATCGCCCTGGACGCGGCCGCCTCCCATGGCGCGACCCAGTCCATCGTCTCCTTGCATCTGCAATCCGAGCTTCGCGACCACGTCGCGGCGCTGGGGATCGCGGACAGGTTCACCCACATCAGCGGCTCTCACGGGGACTGGGTGGGCGCACGTCCCTCCAAAGCGATCGAGGTGGCCACGCAGTTGGCGGACCTGGGGATCGGCGCGTCCGAGGCCCTCATGATCGGCGACATGGCCGATGACGGGCGCGAAGCGGGTGAAGCAGGGGTGGCCGTCGTCTTGGTGCCCACAGGGGACACCTCCCGCGAGCGTCTGGTGGCCTCCGGCTTCCCCGTGGCCGACTCGCTCATCGAGGCCGTGCGCGCGCACCTGTGACCCGATGAGGCCCAGCACGCGAGCCCACGAGGCCCAGCTGCAACAAAGGTGGGCCAATGCTCATTCCGGGCATGAAAAAACGCCCCACAGTGGGGGCGCTTCTTCGTTAAGCTGAGGTCTCAGACCGCGGCAGCGGCCTTGGCGACGGCTGACTTGCGGTTGGCCGCGTTGTTGGCGTGGATGACGCCCTTGCTGGCGGCCTTGTCGAGGCTGCGGCACGCCACGCGAGCGAGCTGCGACGCCTTGTCGGAATCACCAGCGGCAACGGCCTCGCGCACCTTGCGGATCTCGGTCCGCAGTTGCGACTTGACTGCCTTGTTGCGCTGACGGGAGATCTCATTGGTCTTGATCCGCTTCATCTGCGACTTGATGTTTGCCACGGGGCTCTTCCTCTTCATTCGACTGGACGCGCGTACACGCAAGGGATAACTGTACCAGGCAATCAGGTCCCACCCAAATCACACGGCTCAGCTCGTCAGGCCCGAAAGGGCCGGGCTCGTCAGCCTCACACGTACCGGATCTTCGTCACGTCGGGCTCATGGGGGGTCCTACCGGGAGTGGCAGCGTACCCCATGAGGACGGCGATGGCGAAATCGAAGCCTTCGGGCATGTACTGCGCACGAAGCTCGGGGTCCTCGAAGGCCAGGCCGGGCATGGCGGCCACACAGGTGTCCAGTCCCAGCGACGTGGCGGCCAGCGCCACATGGGAGGCCACGATCCCGGCGTCCATGGCGACGGGCCACGGGGTGTCGAGGGGCTCCGACGCGATGAGGACGACGGCGGGGGCGTTGTACAGGAGCAGTCCTCCCCGGGACTGGACGCGGGCGAAGCCCTCGGGGTCGGCGTCCTTCAGCCGGGCCATGCCGACCTGGTCGATCCGTGTCAGCGTCGAGCGGTCGCTGACGACGACCAGGCGCCACGGCTGACGGTTGAGGGCGCTGGGCGCTTTCACGCCCGCCTCGGCGACCAGGCGAAGCTGTTCGGGCGGCACGGGGGTGTCGAGGAAGGACCGGCAGGCGTAGCGACGGGCGATGACGTCGAGAGTTTCAGTAGAGTTCATACCTCAATTTGTACCACTCATTCCCCATGAGCAGGGGCAGCGCCGGTCCTGGCTCAGTCGTGGAAGACGGGCCGAGGCAGCAGCCAGATCAGGACGCGGCGCAGGAAGGAGCGGTACCCAGGGGACTCGTACGCCCGCCCGTCATGGCCCAGGGCGGAGTAGACGACACGGGTCGGGCCCGCCTCGTTCGCCCATGCCAGGATGTGTCGACGGTCCTCGTCGCGGGTGGAGGCCAGCGGCTCGACGCCGGGATCGAGCACCAGGTCGGTGTACCTCTCGTCCTGCACGGTGAAATCGCTCAACCCTTCCACAATCAGGTCGTGCAGGGGACGCACATGGATCTCGCAGAACGGCGGATGCCAGGAGTGGCCCGGGACCCACTCCCCGCCCAGCACCGTTCGGTACTGGGGGTAGTCGCGCAGACTGGTCGCCGCCGTGTGGGCGCCCAGCACGGAGATCCCTCGCTTGAAGGCCGCCGCCAGGTTGGCTCGTCCGCGATCGATCAGGGCGGGATCCTCGGGCGGGGTCGTCCCGGGGTTCCCGGCGTTGACGATCAGCAGGTCGACGCCGTCCAGCCCCAGGGCCAAAGTGGCGTCGATGTCCTCGGTGATGCTCACCTGCCAACCCGCCTCGCGAGCCACGGTCTCCAGGGCTGCGGACGTGAGCGCGAAATCGTGCCAGGGGTCGGCGTACCTGCCCGTCCCGGACAGAATGATCGCGGCTGGCATGATCCTCCTTAATGCGCATTGGCCGAATCCCCCCTATAGTGTAGACGAGACGCGCCGCTGCTCTCAGCGAGCGGCGATCATGGACGAGGGCGCGTGGACATGTGCGCATGGATACGACATGAGGAGATGATGGTGAGATGAAGAAAGCATCGATGATCGGAATCGTGGCTGGTGCTATCGTCAGCCTGTTCCTGGCCGGTGTGATGGCGGCGACGGGCGGCTCGGTGTCCCAGACCCAGCATTCGGCAGACGTGCAAGGATCGACGTGGATCCTCACGACGTGGAGCGATTCGTCACCCCTGCCCGACCGACCCATCACTCTGCAGATCGACCAGTCCCGGGTGTCGGGCACCTCGTCCTGCAATCGCTACACCGGACCGGTGACGATGGGGGACACGGAATTCCATGTCGGTGTGGTGGCGACCACGCAGATCTTCTGCCTGGACACCATGGACGCCGAAGACATCTACCTGCATCTGCTCTCCACGGCGACCAACTGGCGCACCGACGGCGCCGACCTGGTTCTGACGGCGTCCGACGGCGAGGTGCTGCTGCGCTATTCGGCCTAGGGGCGAGTCCCCGGCCGATGGGATGGCGCCGCCTCGTTCACGGCGGCGACCATGAGACGCGCATAGTCGTCGATGGCCTGGTCTGCCTGGGCGCCGTGGCTGGCGATCAGCGAGACGATGGCGCTGCCCACGATCACCCCGTCCGCGAGGGCCGCCATCTCACGGGCCTGCTCGGGGGTCGAGATGCCGAAGCCGACCGCCACGGGGACGTCGGTCGCAGCCCGGATCTCGGCGACGATCGAGGCGATGTCGGTGGTGATCGACGAGCGGACCCCGGTGACTCCCAACGAACTGACCAGGTAGATGAACCCTGTGGCCTCGCGGGCGATCTGGCGCACGCGCGTGGCCGAGGTGGGCGCGATCATCGAGATCAGCGCCACGCCGAAACGGGTCGCCACGTCACGTACCTCCCCCTGCTCTTCCCACGGCAGGTCGGGGATGATGATCGCGTCGACGCCGACCTGTGCGGCACGGGCGAAGAACGCGGCGTAGCCGTAGTGATGGACGGGGTTGAGATAGGTCATCAGGGCGAGGGGGATGCTCACGTGGTCCTCGGTGCGCAGGAGGTCCACGAGGCCGAAGATCTTCTCCGGCGTCGCTCCGGCGTCGAGGGCGCGGGCGCTGGCCTGCTCGATCACGGGCCCCTCGGCGATGGGGTCCGAGAAGGGGATCCCGATCTCGACCAGGCTCGCCCCGGCTCGGGCCAGGACCCCGATGAAGCGGCGGGTGTCCTCGATCGTGGGATCTCCGCCGGTCAGGAAGGCGATGAAGCCCGGGGAGTCGAATGCGTCACGCAACCGGTTGTTCATGGTCAGTCCTCCTCCACCTGTCGGCCTCGGTAGGCGGCGATGGCCGCCACGTCTTTGTCGCCGCGTCCCGACAGGCACACGATCACCGAGTCGTCGGGACTCATCGCGGGCACGATCCGGCGGGCATGGGCCAGGGCGTGCGCGGACTCGATGGCGCAGATGATCCCCTCGGTGCGGGCCAAGTACTCGAACGCGTCGACCGCCTCGGCGTCGGTGACGGGGACGTAGGTCGCCCGCCCGGTGTCGTGCAGCCAGGCGTGCTCGGGCCCCACGCCCGGATAGTCCAGGCCCGCCGAGATCGAGTACACCGGCGCGATCTGGCCGACCTCGTCTTGGCAGAAGTACGACTTCATGCCGTGGAAGATCCCCAGCGACCCGGTGGTGAGGGTCGCCGCCGTGCGCGGCGTGTCCGCCCCGAGCCCGGCCGCCTCGCAGCCGATGAGGGCCACCGACTCGTCGGCGAGGAAGGGATGGAAGATGCCGATCGCGTTGCTGCCCCCGCCCACGCAGGCCACGACCGCCGCTGGGAGCTTCCCCTCGGCGGCGAGGATCTGCGCACGCGCCTCGCGTCCGATGACGCATTGGAAGTCGCGGACCATCGTGGGGAAGGGGTGGGGTCCCATGACCGATCCCAGCACGTAGTGCGTGTCGTCGGGGCGGGTGGTCCATTCCCGCATGGTCTCGTTGACGGCGTCCTTCAAGGTCTGCGTGCCCGAGGTCACCGGATGCACGGTCGCGCCCAGCAACTCCATGCGGTAGACGTTCAGGGCCTGGCGACGGGTGTCCTCCAGCCCCATGAAGATCTCGCACTGAAGCCCGAGGAGGGCGGCCGCGGTGGCGGTGGCCACCCCGTGCTGCCCGGCGCCGGTCTCGGCGATCACGCGAGTCTTGCCCATGCGTAGGGCCAGCAGGCATTGCCCGAGGACGTTGTTGATCTTGTGCGACCCCGTGTGGTTGAGGTCTTCACGCTTGAGGTAGACCTTGGCGCCGCCCAGATCGGCGGTCATGTTGGCCGCGAGCGACAGCAGGGACGGACGCCCGGCGTACTCGCGCAGGAGCGTGTCGAGGTCCGCCCGGAAGTCCGGGTCGTCCTTGTAGTGGGTGTACGCCTCGTCGAGGGCGTGGACCGCGTGCATGAGGGTCTCGGGGACGTACTGGCCCCCGTGGACTCCGAACCGCCCCGGACTCGGCTTGCGTTCCTGGCGTGTCTCGCCGCGGGCGGCGGCGATGAAGGCCGCGATCTTGGCGGGGTCCTTGAGCCCGTCGGACTCCACGCCGCTGCTGACGTCCACCGCGTGGACTCCCAGGCGGCAGGCCTCGCCCACCGTGTCGGGGGTGAGCCCGCCCGCCAAGAAGATCGGGGGAAGGTCGGTCAGCAGGCGTGCCTCCTCCAGCCACGCCCAGTCGAAACCCTCCCCGGAACCGGGGGACGCGGAGTCCACGAGGAGGTAGTCCGCACCCACGCCGGCGGCGTCCACGATGGACCCGGCGTCGAGGGCGGCCACGGCTTTGATGATGGGAGTGTGGGGGGCGGCGGCACGCAAGGCCAGCACGTACTCGCCGTCCGCCGCACCGTGCAGTTGGGCCATGGAGACCGCGCTGGCTTCCACGGCTTCCACCACGTCGGCGACGGGGGCGTCTTGGAAGACGCCGACCGTGAGGATGCGTGGGTCCAGGAGGGACCGCAGGTCCAGGGCCGTCTCCAGGTCGACGTGGCGTCGGCTGGCGGGATGGAAGACGAACCCGGCGTACTGGGGCAGCGACTGGTTCAGGGCCTCGGCGTCCTCGTGGCGGGTGATCCCGCAGATCTTGACCCCGGGCCCCCGCGTGCCCCGCACGGGTGGCACGTCAGGAGCGTCGCTCGACGTGTGACGGTCCTCGATCTGGACGTGGCGCGCCGTCCTGCGCAGCTTCTGGAGCAGGGCCGCCCGGTTGGGGACCTTCATCAGAGCCTCGCCCATCAGGACGGCGTCGGCGCCCGCCCGGACGACGTCGGCGATGTCCTCGTGGGACCTCACACCCGACTCCCACACGAACAACCGGTCCGCGGGCACGAGGTGGCGCATGCTGGTCCCCGTCGTGGGGTCCACGGAGAAGTCGTGCAGATTGCGAGTGTTCACCCCGATGATGCGAGCCCCCGCCGTCAGCGCCCGCTCGATGTCCGCCTCGTCGTGGGTCTCCGTGAGGACGCACATGCCCAGGCTCTGCGCCAGTTCCATGTACTCCGACAACTGGGTGTCGGACAGCAGCGAGCAGATGAGCAGCACGGCCGACGCGCCCAGGGTGCGGGCCTGGTAGATCTGGTACTCGTCGACCGTGAAGTCCTTGCGCAACACGGGCACGGTGACGCGGTCCGCGATGGCCCGCAGGTGGGAGTCCGAGCCCAGGAAGTGCCCGGGTTCGGTCAGGACGGAGATGGCGGCTGCTCCGCCCACCTCGTAGTCGACCGCGATGTCGAGGTACGGGTAGTCCGACGAGATCACCCCTCTCGACGGGGACGCTTTCTTGACCTCGCAGATGAAACTCAGTCCCGGGGCGCCCACCGCCCTCTCGAAGGGATGGCCGATCAGGGTGGGAAGATCACGCGCCTGTGCCCGCATCTGCGCCAGGGAGACGCTGGCGGAGTCGGCGTCCACGCGCGCTCTCGCGTCGGCCGCCAGGATGTCGAGGATTGTCATCTCCTCCTCCTTCACAGGTCGGTGTTCGACAAGGCGATGAACTGGTCGAGCTGGGCCAGGGCCTTGCCGGAGGACAAGGTGTCACGGGCGATCTCCACGGCGTCGTCCATGCTCAGGTCGTCGCGGGCCAGGTAGATCGCGGCGGCCGAGTTCATGAGGACGGCGTCGGTCTTCGGCCCTTGCCCGCCGCCCAGGATCGAGCGGGTGATGGCCGCGTTGTGCTGCGGATCGCCGCCCACGAGGTCGGATTTCTGGCACAGCTGGAAGCCGTGGTGGCGCGGATCGAGCGTGTAGACGTGGAAGTCCCCGTCCCGCAGTTCGCACACGGTGGTGGGGGAGCTCATGGAGATCTCGTCCAACCCGTCGAGCCCGTACACGACCAGGGCGTGGTCGACCCCGAGGTTGTGCAGCACTCTCGCCAGGGGCTCCACGAGGTCCTCGTCGTACACCCCCAGCAGTTCCATGCTCGCCCCGGCCGGGTTGACCAGGGGGCCGAGGATGTTGAAGATCGTGCGGATCCCCAGCTCGCGGCGAACCGGGGCGACGTACTTCATGGCCAGGTGGTAGTTCTGGGCGTACAGGAAACACAGGCCGATGCTGTTGAGGATGTCCAGGCTCCTCTGCGGCGGGATGTCGATCTTCACGCCGAGGGCTTCGAGGACGTCGGCCGCCCCGGAGCGCGACGAGGCCGCCCGATTGCCGTGCTTGGCCACCGGGATGCCGGCGGCGGAGACCACGAGGGCCGAGGTGGTGGAGATGTTGAAGGAGTTGGAGTGGTCGCCCCCGGTGCCGACGATCTCCAACACAGGCATCTGGTTGAGCAGGCGCACGCAGTGTTTGCGCATCCCGGCGGCCGACGCGGTGATCTCGGTGATCGTCTCGCCCTTCAGGCTCATCGCCGTCAGGTACGCGGCCATCTGGATCTGGGTGGCCGATCCGTTCATGATCTCGTCCATCACGTCCTCAGCCAGGTCGTACGAGAGTTCTTGACGCGACACAGCGCGTCGGATGGCTTCGGAAATTCGCATCGGCTCTGGCACGGGAGCTCCTTGGTCTGTCTCACCTCTGTCGGTGTTTGCCAGTGTAGTGCGGTGAATCGTGCCACCACGGTTCATGTCGACAGGTGATACCGGGCACGGGCGCGGAGCAGGCGTGGTCGCGTGGGTCACCGGGTGGCGAGGGTCACCGGGTGGCGATGAAGTTGGCGAGGATCCGGCTTCCCTGCGGGGTGAGGACGGATTCGGGGTGGAACTGGACTCCGAAGACGGGCAGGTCCCGGTGGTGGACGGCCTGGATCTCGCCGTCGTCGGCCACGGCGGTCACGCGGAGGTCGGCGGGCATGGACGCGGCGTCGGCGGCGAGGGAGTGGTAGCGGGCCACCTGGACGCGCCGGGGCAGTCCCGTGAAGAGGGGGTCCTCCTCCACGTCGACCATGCTGGACTTGCCGTGCATGGGGGTCCTCGCGTGGACGATCCGGGCGCCGTACGCCTCGCAGATGGCCTGATGCCCCAGGCAGACCCCGAGCACGGGGACGGATCCGCCCAGGTCGCGGACCACGTCGACGCAGATCCCCGCCTGGGCGGGGTAGCCGGGGCCGGGGGACAAGACGATGTGCGACGGGCGCAGGGCGGCCAGGCCAGGCACGGTCAGGGCGTCGTTGCGGAACACCTCCACGTCCGGGTCGATCTGGGCGATCATCTGGTAGAGGTTGTACGTGAAGGAGTCGTAGTTGTCGATGATCGCGATCATGCGGGGTTCCTCTCGTGATCGGTCAGGGCGTCGACCACGGCCCTCATCTTGTTGATGGTCTCCTCGTATTCCCGTCGTGGGTCGGAGTCGGCCACGATCCCGGCCCCGGCTCGCACGTACACGGTCCCGCCCTTTTTGTAGGCCAGGCGGATGGCGATGCAGGTGTCCATGTCGCCGGTCGTGGAGATGTAGCCGATAGCGCCGCCGTACACCCCCCGCTTGACCCCTTCGAGGTCGTTGAGGATCTGGCAGGCGCGGATCTTCGGCGCCCCGGAGAGCGTGCCCGCCGGGAGGACGGCCTCGATGGCGTCCATGGCGGTGGTGCGCGGGCGGGTCGTGCCCGTCACCGTCGATCCGATGTGCATGACGTGCGAGAAGCGTAGGACGCTCATCCACGTCGCCACATCGACGCTGCCCACGCGGGAGATCTTGCCGATGTCGTTGCGTCCCAAGTCCACCAGCATGGTGTGTTCGGCGAGTTCCTTCTCGTCGGCCAGCAGTTCGGCCTCGAGGAGGGCGTCCTCCGCCTCGGTCGCCCCGCGCGGACGGGTGCCGGCGAGCGGGAAGGTCGTCACGGTGTCGCCGGTGAGCTTGACCAGGGTCTCCGGGCTGGCCCCGGCCATCTCCAGGTCGTCGGAGGAGAAGTAGAACATGTACGGGCTGGAGTTGGTCCGCCTCAGGAGCTGGTACGTCTCGAAGAGGCTGCCCTCGGCGGGGGCGCGCAGCCGGTTGGAGACGACCACCTGGAAGACGTCTCCGTCGCGGATGTGCTCCTTGGCGCGGTCGACGACCTCCTCGAACTGGGTCGGGGTGAACAGGGAGTCGAAGGCGCCGGTGGTCCTCAGGGGCGCCATGGTCGCGGTCGGGCCCTCGGCGACCAGGCGGGTCAGGTCGTCCAGGACGCCCACGGCACGGTCGTACTCGACCTCCCACGCGTCGCGGCCGACCAGGGGGATGGTGACGATCAGGTACACCGCGTCGGCCAGATGGTCGAAGGCGATGACTGTGTCGAAGTACATCAGATCGACGTCACGGAATCCCTCCTCGTCGTCGGCGTCGAGGCGCAGGCTCGGTTCGGCGTACTGGACGTAGTCGAAGCTGAAGTACCCGGCCAAGCCGCCCGTGAAGGGAGGGAGCAGATCGGTACGCGGGCCGGCATGGGCCTCGAGGAGCGAGGAGATGGCCGGGCCCGGGGACGCGACTCGGGTGGTGACCTCCTCCTGGCCGCGTATGGTGAGCAGGCCATCTTTGCAGGTGAGCTCCACACTCGGGTCGAGTCCGATGAAGGTGTAGCGGCCCGAATCTGCGCTGTCCTCCATGCTCTCCAGGATGAAGCAATGGCGACTGACGTGTCGGCAGGCGAGGAAGACCTCGGTCGGGGTGCGTGTCAGCCCGGTAAGGCGGACGGCCACCGGCGCGGTACGGAAGGAGCGTGCCCACTCCCGGACCATCGATGGGCTGATGACAAGCTGCGATGAGATCATGGGAGCCAGTATCTCCCAGAAACGTGCGGTCGGCGGCGTCGTCTCATACGATTGAGCGTCGTGACGCCTGTTGTGGACTCTCGGTTCGACTGGCAGGGAAATCTAGCGTACACTGGTCGCTCGTGGTCGTTTGACCTAAGCTGTCCTGTGCCTTCCCAAGGGCAGCTGACCGGAATAGGGCAATGGCTCAATTGGTAGAGCAGCGGTCTCCAAAACCGCAGGTTGGGGGTTCGAGTCCCTCTTGCCCTGCTAGGGAAGGCAGGGGCTCCTGCCGAGTCAGGGGTTAATGCGGGTGTGGTTGATCGCCGTACCCGACGCTAACGGCCGTATGGCTCGAAGAAGAAGGAAGTTCAGTGGCTGCAGACAAGGCCAAGGGCCCTGAAGGGGCTGACGAGGATCTCACCCAGGGTGCTGATGCCACCCCGGACACCGACGCGACCCCGGATGGCGTGGATGCTTCCGACCAGGACGCCGCTGACGACGCCGACGACTCGATCCTGTCCACATTCCATGGCGTCGACTCGACTGACGAGTCCGACGAGGAAGAGCTGGCCGAAGCGGAGGAGGAGGCTGAGCAGATGTCTTCCGCTCGCCCCACCCGTGGCTCGCGCCCTGTGAAGAAGGCCCCATCGGACTCGGCTGACGCCGACGACGAGTCCGACGACGAGGATCATCTCGTCCCCACGAACCAGAAGAAGAACCGCCCGACCCGCACGCGGGCCGAGGCCACCAAGTCGGACGCACCGAAGAAGACGGGCCTGGGCGAGTTCGTCGGCCAGATCGTGCAGGAACTGAAGAAGGTCTCATGGCCCACCAGTTCCCAACTGTTGAAGTATTTCTTGGTCGTGCTCGTCTTCGTGGTGTTCATGATCGCTTTCATCGGCCTGCTGGACGTCCTGTTCGGGTGGCTGATGTTGAAACTGTTTAGCTGAGAGGAGGAAGTATGGCTGACGAAGAAACTATTTTTGACGACACTGAAATCCATCTCGATCTCAGCGACGCGCCTGTCGAAGAAGAACTCGACATCAACCTGGATCTCGGCGGTACAGACGACGACACGGAGGAAGAGACCGAGATCCAACTCGGTTTCGGCATGGACGAAGACGAGGAGGCCGAGGAGGAGCAGCTCGCTGCTGACTCCGACGCTGACGCGATTCGCGCCGAGATCCGTGCTGATCTGGAATCCAAGATCGGTGACTGGTACGTCGTCCACACGTACTCGGGCATGGAGAAGAGGGTCAAGCAGAACTTGGACTCTCGCGTCAAGACCTTGAACATGGAAGATTTCATCTTCGAGACGGTGGTGCCCACCGAAGACGTGGTGGAGATCCGCAACGGCACGAAGAAGACGGTCACCAGGACCGTGCTCCCGGGCTATGTGCTCGTCCGCATGGACCTCACCGACGACTCGTGGTCGGCGGTGCGCCACACCCCCTCTGTGACGGGTTTCGTCGGGCACGCCAACGATCCAGTGCCGTTGAGCCTGGACGAGGTCGTGGAGATGCTCCTGCCGTCGATGATCGCGCTGAAGTCCGAGAAGGACGGCGGCAAGCCCGCACGCAAGAAGAAGGTCGAGCTGGTCGACTTCCAGGTCGGGGACTCGGTCATGCTGACCGACGGCCCCTTCACGGGCGTCCATGCGACGATCACCGAGATCAACACACACACGTCCCGGCTGAAGGCGACCCTGGAGTTCATGGGACGCGACACACCGGTCGATTTGACTCTGGACCAGGTCCAAAAGATCTGATCCGAGCCCTGAATAAGGGACGGCCGGACACGACTGAATCGCGTTCGGCCAACCACGGCCCGTCCGTGGAACCCCTCGTGGAAAGCCCGCGGGGGATTAGCTGAAAAAGGACCCGAATGCCCAGCAAAAAGAAGGTCGCGGCTATCGTCAAGGTTGCCTTGAACGCTGGCTCCGCCACCCCGGCCCCTCCGGTCGGTACCGCTCTCGGCCCGCACGGCGTCAACATCATGGACTTCTGCAAGCAGTACAACGCTGCCACCGAAGCCATGCGTGGCACCGTGATCCCCGTCGAGATCACCATCTTCGAGGATCGAACCTTCACGTTCGTCACGAAGACCCCCCCTGCCGCCGAGCTGATCAAGAAGGCGGCTGGAATCAAGTCAGGTTCCGCCAACCCTCTGAAGACCAAGGTCGCTTCCATCACGAAGGACCAGGTTCGTGAGATCGCGGTCACCAAGATGCCGGACCTCAACGCGAACGACGTCGAGGCTGCCATGAAGATCGTCGAGGGATCGGCGCGCTCCATGGGCGTCACCGTCTCCTGACCTGAGACACCGTGGAAGGGGCAACGCACCCCGCACCACATCTGGAACAGTCATCACACGAGATGACACACATAGAAAGGAACCAGCAATGAAGCGTAGCAAAGCTTATCGCGCGGCAGATGCCCAACGCGATCCCAACAAGTTGCACACCAACATCGAAGCCATCGGGCTCGTCAAGCAGATGGCGTCGGCCAAGTTCGACGAGACCATCGAGGTCGCCATGCGTCTCGGCATCGACCCCCGTAAGGCGGACCAGATGGTGCGCGGCACGGTCAACCTCCCTCACGGCACAGGCAAGACGGCAAGGGTCCTCGTCTTCGCCACCGGTGAGAACGCGAGCGCGGCCGAAGCGGCTGGCGCCGACGAGGTCGGCGCCGACGAGTTGATCGACAAGGTGGCCGGCGGCTACCTGGACTTCGACGCGGTCGTCGCCACCCCTGATCTGATGGGCAAGGTCGGCAAGCTGGGTCGTGTCCTCGGCCCGCGTGGCTTGATGCCCAACCCGAAGACCGGCACCGTGACCATGGATGTGGCCAAGGCTGTCACCGACATCAAGGGCGGCAAGATCGAGTTCCGCGCCGACCGTCAGGCGAACCTGTGCTTCATCATCGGCAAGGCGTCGTTCACCGACGAGCAGCTGAATGAGAACCTGACCGCCGCCCTCGACGAGGTGCTGCGTCTGAAGCCCAGCACCTCCAAGGGACGCTACGTGCGTAAGATCACGATGTCGTCGACCATGGGTCCGGGGATCTCGATCGATCCCCAGCGCCGTGCTGCCGCCGAGGTCTGATCGGACAATAACGAACACCGCACCTGCCCCCGAGCCGTCTGGCCGGGGGCAGGTGCGTTTCTCATAGGGGAGCTCGTCATCGGACGAGGCGGGGGCATCTCCGCACAGGGCCGTTTAAGGTAGGATGACAGGCGTTTTCTCGTTTCATATCTGTCGTGTCCCATGTCTAGGAGATGTTCATGATCGATCATGCTGGTGCTCTCGCTGCGTTGGCTGACCCGCGTACCACCGCACAGACCCTGGCGCAGATCGCGCAGGCATACCCGGATCTGTGGTCGGGGGTGGCCCTGCATCCCCAGGCGTACCCAGCGTTGTTGGACTGGCTCGTCGAGCGGGGCGACCCTCAGACGACCGCGGCGGTGCAGTCCGTTCGGGCGCCTCAGCGACCTCCCGCCCAGGGAACTCCGTCGTTCGCCCCGGGAAATCCGTCGTTCGCCCCGGCTCCGGTGATCCATCCCGCGTCTCTCGCAGCGGACCCGACGCCCCAACCCGCCAACCCCGCGATCTCGACGCCGCAGATGATCCAGATGGGAGTGTCCGGGGTGCAGAAGGCCTTCGACTCGATCACCGGATTCGAGGGGGAGGCGATCATTCGATTCCGCGACTTGTTCCGGGACACCCTCAAGCGGCACTCGCGCTCGGACATGGACGCTTTGATGTACGCCGGGACGGAAGCGGCGAAGTACGACCGTCAATGGCGACTGCCGTGGCTGTACTCCCGGGTCTTCGCGGTGCTGCTCGCCGCGTACCTCCTCCTGTGGCTGTGCATGGCGATCTTCCGGGACACGAGCGGCAACGTGGTGCCCGGCGTGATCTTCACCGGCGCGCTGGTCGTGCCCGCGACCGTGATGATCTTCTTCTGGGAGTTCAATCAGGCGAAGAACGTGAGTTTCTTCGACGTGGTGCGCATCTTCTTCATCGGCGGCGCGATGTCGATCCTGCTGCTGTTCATCGTCTCGGCCGCCACGGATCTCTTCCAAACCGCCGGACTGCCCGGGGTGCTGTCCTCCGGCGTGCAGGCCCTCTTCATCGGGTTCACGGAAGAGTTGGCCAAAGCTGTGGTCGTCTTCGTGCTTGTACGGAAGCTGTACGGATGCCTGATCTCCAACGGCCTCTTGGTCGGCGCCATCGTCGGCACGGGCTTCGGGGTCTTCGAGACGATGGGGTACGGCACCTCCGCCTGGGTCGCCGGGGATCTGGAGTACACCCTGTTCGTGCGCGGCGTCCTGTCCGTCGGCAACCATGTCGTGTGGACCGCCATCAGCGGCGCGGCCATCATGCTGGCACAGGCCCCTGGTTCCTCGCAGGTCAGGGTGCGCACCCTCCAGTGGAAGAAATTCGCCGGCCTGTTCTGCGTCCCCTTCGTCTTGCACTTCCTCTGGGACTTCGTCGCTTTCGAGGTGAACGCCGACGCCTGGGCCTACATCCTGCTGGCGGGGCTGACGGTGATCGCGTGGATCTTCATCGTGCGCCTGATCAATTCGGGCCTGCGCCAGTACGCCGCGCTGATCTCGCAGAACTAGGCCCGGTGTCGTCTGGGCCTCCGCCCGTCGCCATCGAGCTGGGTTCCCACACGATGAGAATTTGGTAGTCCTCGACCACTCGCGTACACTGTATGGAGCCGAAGACCGCCGGTTGTCAGCTCGGACTGACCGATGAATCCCTGGGATTGGCCCGCGCAGGTGAGACATAGCGTTTCGTACGCCCTGACCTCCTGTGCGAGTTCAGGGCTTTTTCTTTGCCCGAGCCGATTATCGACAGCCTTTGGCACCAAGCAGGAAGGAGACCTCATGGCGAGGCCAGACAAGGAAGCTACCGTCAAGGAGCTGAGCGAGAAGTTCAGTTCGTCGGCGGCCGCTGTCCTGACTGAGTACCGTGGCCTCACGGTCAAGGCGCTCAAGAATCTGCGCCGTTCCCTCGGGGACGACGCCACCTACTCCGTCACGAAAAACACTCTGACTGCCATCGCTGCTCGCGAGGCTGGGATCGATGGTCTCGATGACCAGCTGACCGGCCCCACGGCCATCGCCTTCATCACTGGAGACGTGGCCACCGTGGCGAAGGGCATCAGGGCTTTCGCGAAGGATCACCCTGCACTGGTCATCAAGGGCGGCTACATGGACGGACGAGTCCTTGACGCCGACACCGTGAAGAAGCTCGCGGATCTGGAATCCCGCGAGGTTCTGCTTGCCAAGATGGCTGGCGCGATGAACGCCAACCTGTCCAAGGCTGTGTACCTGTTCGCCGCGCCCCTCAACCAGGCGGCTCGCGCGATGGGTGCTCTCCAGGACGCGGCTCAAGCCAACCCCTCGCTCATCGCGGGGACTGGCGCCAGTGCTCCCGCCGCTGATGCGGCGCCCGAGGCACCCGCCTCAACACCAGCAGCAGATGCTGCCGAAGAAACCACGGCAGAAGCTGCCACAGAATAGGAAGGATGCCAATCATGGCGAAGCTCAGCAACGAGGAACTCCTCGACGCTTTCAAGGAAATGACGCTCATCGAGCTCTCTGAGTTCGTGAAGCTCTTCGAAGACACGTTCGGTGTGACCGCTGCCGCCCCCGTGGCGATGGCTGCCGCTCCCGCTGCCGGTGGCGCTGCCCCGGCCGAAGAGGTGGAAGAGCAGTCCGAATTCGACGTCGTGCTCGAGTCCGGCGGCGACAAGAAGATCCAGGTCATCAAGGAGGTGCGCGCTCTGACCAGCCTCGGCCTCAAGGAAGCCAAGGATCTCGTCGAGGAAGCCCCCAAGGTCGTCCTGGAGAAGGTCAACAAGGAGACCGCGACCAAGGCTAAGGAACAGCTCGAAGCCGCTGGCGCCACCGTCTCTGTCAAGTGACCGGTTGACCCAACAACGTCACGAATGGCCACCCTTCGGGGTGGCCATTCGTCGTTGATGGGTGAGTGCAGTCGGTGATCGCCGTCCTGATGCCACCCATCAGCCAACCCAAGTGCCGCATCCTCAGGTGGACTGTTTCGCCGCCCGTGTACGTGTGACGTGTTCCACGACCGTCCCGCAGAGCACGCATGCGATGAACGAGTACACAGACACCCACCAGGCAGGGTTATCAGTCCAGTTCAGGACGAAGCAGAGTATGTTCATCGCAACCCAGACGCACAAGACGATCCAGAAGCTCTTCCATTCGTGGCGAATCCTGAACACGCATACCAGTGACGCGACCATGGCGCTGCCCACAGCTGCAATGAAGAACATAAGAATCATTTACAATAACCTCCAGTGTATGAACCGAGGTACCACATGAATCCGTTGAAGGTCGCGGATAGGCACTTTCCTTGACCGTAGACGTAACCAGCATAAGCAGACCCTCCTCCATAGACTAGCGCGACGAAGGCCCCTGCCAGTGGGACGCCCACCAGTGCTGCGAGGACGCCAGTCGCCACGGCTCCACCCCAACTCACCTTGTTAGTCTCTGAGCGATTGAATTGAATGAGGAGTCCTGACCATGAGAGAGAGACTTTGGGGTCGGCAACAACGGGGAAGACGGTGTGCTTGTCGGTGGTGACAACTTGAACAAGTCCTCGGCCAGTCACTTGATAGCTGGTCTTGACTGCCCGGCCAGATGCGTCCACGGCCCATGCGGCTTCAATGTGTCCAACGGTTGCTTGAATGAATCCTGCTGAGCCCCGCAGCGTCTGGACCAGGGTGACAGAGCCGTCAGCCTGTAGCACGGGGGTCGCACCCGCGAAACTGTACGTGAACCGATGGGGACTTTGAGCAGAATCCATAACCGTCTCAAAACAGACTGAGCCATCATCGAGAACCTGAACCGCACTGTGGGCTCCGTGTTTTGCTGACATTTGGTAGACGATGGTGCCATCTTTAGCCACATGCCCCTTGTGCACGTTGATCTCTGGAGGCAGTGAGACATGAACGACTGGCGCCCCAAGCGTGGCTTGAGTCCTGTCTGTGTTGGTGCTTGCGATCGTGATGGACTCGGCCGGGTCGGTGGGGACAGTGACGCTCACATCGGCCACTTCCGCAGACATGCCAGTTGTACTGGTGTCGGGGATCACGACACCGCCAGCCTCTGGAGCAACCTCGGCAATGAGGGCAGCTGTGTCATTCGTCACTAGATCTGTGTCGTCTGCCGAGGCGGTCGGAGCACAGGTCAGGGTGAGGAGGCTGGCGATAAGAGTTACGCCCCCCCTATGAATTTTTTCATCTTCATTGATTTCCCTTTCCTTGAAGAAACACACGGCCATTACCGCGTGCATTCCCAGTATCACATTAAAGAGACATCACGTCAATATCCATCCTCAGGACTCCCGCTCGTACGATCCTGTGTCCCTTCGGTGAATGGTGCGGCAATTAGGAGGGACAAACTGCCAATCTCGCGCTACACTGGAGTTTGCGAGGCGATGTCGTCCGCTTGATGTCGTGGCAGGGGTTGCATTCCGTGCTTCCCTAGGCTATTGTTGTATTTTGCCTTAGCGTGTCTTTTGTCGTGTTTTTCGATACACGGGGAAAGTCGTGCCATTCCACCTGGCGAGTTCTGGAAGGACCGATCTTGGCCGCCTTGCGTAGCGCGAAGAAGAACCACTTTATTTCTGGTACCGATCGAGTTTCGTTTGCGAAAATTCATGAGCCTCTGGAAGTACCTAATCTCCTCGATTTGCAGAAAGACTCCTTTCAATGGCTGATCGGCTCCGATTCATGGAGAGCCAAGACGGCCGCTGCCCTGGAACAGGGTCGAACGGATGTCAACACCAAATCTGGGCTCGATGAGGTCTTCGAGGAGATTTCACCCATTGAGGACTTCGGCGGGATGATGTCGCTGTCCTTCCGCGAACCCCGGTTCGAGGACGCGAAGTACACGATTTCCGAATGCCTTGAGCGTGACGCGACGTATTGCGCGCCGCTGTACGTCAAGGCCGAGTTCATGAACAATGAGACCGGAGAGCTCAAAGAGCAGACGGTCTTCATGGGTGATTTCCCCCTCATGACTCCTGACGCGACCTTCATCATCAACGGCACGCAGCGTGTCGTGGTGTCGCAGCTGGTGCGTTCCCCGGGCGTGTACTTCGAAGTCACCCCCGACAAGACGTCTGACAAGGACATCTTCACCACCAAGGTGATCCCCTCGCGTGGCGCCTGGCTGGAGTTCGAGATCGACAAGCGCGACACCGTCGGGGTGCGCCTCGACCGCAAGCGCAAGCAGTCGGTCACCGTCTTCCTCAAGGCACTGGGCTGGACGGAAGAGGAGATCCTGCGGGAGTTCTCCGAGTTCGAGTCGATGCGCATGACCCTGGAGAAGGACCACGTCCACACCGAGGACGAGGCCTTGCTCGACATCTACCGCAAGCTGCGTCCGGGCGAGCCCCCGGCACGCGATGCGGCCAAGCAGTTGATCGACGGGTACTACTTCAACCACAAGAGGTACGACCTGGCCAAGGTCGGCCGGTACAAGATCAACAAGAAGCTCGGCCTGTCGCTGCCCATGGACGCTCAGGTGCTGACCCGCGAGGACATCACCGCCGCCATCAAGTACGTCTGCGCCATGCACGAGGGCCGCACCGAGCTCGACGGCCTGCTGATCGAGACCGATGACATCGACCACTTCGGCAACCGCCGCCTGCGCACGTCCGGCGAACTGATCCAGAATCAGCTCCGCACCGGCCTGTCCCGCATGGAGCGCGTGGTCCGCGACCGGATGACGACCCAGGACATCGAGGCCATCACCCCTCAGACCCTGATCAACATCCGCCCCGTCGTGGCCGCCCTGCGCGAGTTCTTCGGCACCAGCCAGTCCTCGCAGTTCATGGACCAGACCAACCCGGTGGCCGTGCTCACGCACAAGCGCCGTCTGTCCGCGTTGGGCCCCGGCGGCTTGAGCCGTGACCGCGCCGGCATGGAGGTGCGAGACGTGCACCCCTCGCACTACGGACGTATGTGCCCCATCGAGACCCCTGAAGGCCCGAACATCGGCCTCATCGGCTCCTTGGCCTCCTTCGCGCGTGTTAACGCCTTCGGTTTCATCGAGACCCCGTACCGCAAGTGCGTGGACGGCCACGTCACCGACCAGGTGGACTACCTGACGGCCGACGAGGAAGACCGCTACATCATCGCCCAGGCCAACGCCAAGGTCGACGACAAGGGCAAGTTCTTGGAGGAGCGCGTCTTGGTGCGCATCAAGAACGGCGACGTCGACCAGGTCCCCCCGGCTGAGGTGCAGTACATGGACGTGTCCCCGCGCCAGATGGTGTCGGTGGCCACGGCCCTGATCCCCTTCCTCGAGCACGATGACGCGTCGCGAGCCCTGATGGGCGCGAACATGCAGCGCCAGGCGGTCCCCTTGATCCGTAACGAGTCCCCCTTGGTGGGCACGGGCATGGAGTACCGCGGCGCCGTCGACGGCGGCGAGGTCACCTTGGCCGAGAAGGCCGGCGCGATCCGCTCGGTGAGCGCCGACATCATCGAGGTGGCCAACGACGACGGGACGTACTCGGCGTACAAGCTGAAGAAGTTCATGCGCTCGAACCAGGCCACCTGCATCAACCAGCGCCCGCTGGTCACCGAAGGCGAGCACGTCGAGATCGGCACCCCGCTGGCCGACGGCGCCTGCACGGACCGTGGCGAGATGGCCTTGGGTCGTAACCTGCTCGTGGCGTTCATGCCCTGGGAAGGCCTCAACTACGAGGACGCGATCATCCTGTCCGAGCGTCTGGTCCAAGACGACGTGCTCACCTCGATCCACATCGAGGAGCACGAGGTCGACGCCCGTGACACGAAGCTCGGTCCGGAAGAGATCACCCGCGATATCCCCAACTCCTCGGATGAGGCGTTGAGCAACCTCGACGAGCGCGGCATCATCCGCATCGGCGCCGAGGTCACCACCGGCGACATCCTGGTCGGCAAGGTCACCCCCAAGGGCGAGACCGAGTTGACCCCGGAAGAGCGTCTGTTGCGCGCCATCTTCGGCGAGAAGGCCCGGGAAGTCCGCGACACCTCCATGAAGGTCCCCCACGGCGAGTCGGGCACCGTCATCGGCGTGCGCGTCTTCGACGTGCAGGAGGGCGACGAGCTCGCGCCTGGCGTCAACCAGATGGTGCGGGTGTACGTGGCCCAGAAGCGCAAGATCTCCGTGGGTGACAAGATGGCCGGCCGTCACGGCAACAAGGGCGTCATCTCCAAGATCCTTCCGCAGGAGGACATGCCGTTCCTGGAGGACGGCACCCCGGTCGACATCATCCTCAATCCGATGGGCGTGCCGTCTCGTATGAACGTGGGACAGGTCTTGGAGACCCATCTGGGATGGGTCGCCCGATCGGGATGGGACATCACCGGCCTGAACGAGAAGTGGACCAAGCACCTCCACGAGATCGGCTTGGACAAGGCTCACCCGAACCAGCGTGTGGCGACCCCCGTCTTCGACGGCGCGACCGAGGACGAGATCACGGGTCTTCTGGCCCACGGTCTTCCCAACCGCGACGGCACCAAACTGGTCAACGAAGGTGGCAAGGCACGGTTGTTCGACGGTCGTAGCGGCGAGCCGTACCCCGAGCCCATCGGCGTGGGCGTGATGTACATGCTGAAGCTGCACCACTTGGTCGACGACAAGATCCACGCGCGGTCGACCGGCCCGGTGTCCATGATCACCCAGCAGCCCTTGGGCGGCAAGGCCCAGTTCGGCGGCCAGCGCTTCGGTGAGATGGAAGTGTGGGCCCTGGAGGCGTACGGCGCGGCATGGGCTCTGCAGGAGTTGCTGACCATCAAGTCCGACGACGTCACGGGCCGTGTCAAGGTCTACGAAGCCATCGTCAAGGGCGAGAACATCCCCGAGCCAGGCATCCCTGAGTCGTTCAAGGTGTTGGTCAAGGAGATGCAGTCCCTGTGCCTGAACGTGGAGGTCTTGTCCTCCGACGGCCAGGTCGTCGATCTGAAGGACACCGAGGACGACTTCCGCGACACCGAGGACTTCGGCCTCGACCTGTCGCGTCGTCCTGGCGTGGACACTTTTGCCATTGAAGAAGTCTGAGCATCTCAGTCCGTATCGAACCCAAGAAGACTTTGAAAAGAAAGTGAATGACAGTGCTGGACAGCAACTTCTATGACGAACTACGCATCGGTTTGGCCACGGCGGACGAGATTCGCGCCTGGAGTCACGGTGAGGTCAAGAAGCCGGAGACCATCAACTACCGTACGCTCAAGCCTGAGCGCGACGGTCTGTTCTGCGAGAAGATCTTCGGTCCCACCAGGGACTGGGAGTGCTTCTGCGGGAAGTACAAGCGCGCCCGATTCAAGGGGATCGTGTGCGAGCGGTGCGGCGTCGAGCTGACCCGGGCCAAGGTGCGCCGCGAGCGCATGGGCCACATCGAGTTGGCCGCCCCCGTGACCCACATCTGGTACTTCAAGGGCGTCCCTTCCCGCCTGGGCTACCTGCTCGACATCGCGCCGAAGGACCTGGAGAAGGTCATCTACTTCGCCGCGTACATGATCACCGAGGTCGACGAGGACGCGCGTCATCGCGACCTCACCTCCTTGGCGGCTCGCGTCGAGACCGAGCGCAAGCAGATCGAGAACCGTCGGGACGCGGACGTCAACGCCCGTCTGACCAAGATGGAAGAAGACCTCGCGACCCTCGAGACCGACAACGCCAAGGCGGAAGTCAAGAAGCGCGTGCGTGACGCGGGGGAGAAGGAGGTCCGCTCGCTGCGCGAACGTTCCGACCGTGAACTCGCCCGTCTGCAGGCCGTGTGGGACCGCTTCACCAACCTCAAGGTCCAAGACCTCGAAGGCGACGAGATCCTCTATCGCGAGATGCGCAACCGTTTCGGGAAGTACTTCAAGGGCTCGATGGGCGCCGAGGCGGTCAAGGCCCGCCTGGCCAGCTTCGACCTGGAGGCCGAGTCCGAGAAGCTCCGCGAGATCATCACGACGGGCAAGGGCCAGCGCAAGACCCGTGCGCTCAAGAGGCTCAAGGTCGTGTCCGCGTTCCTGACTACGGACAACTCGCCGCTGGGCATGGTGCTGGACGCCGTCCCGGTGATCCCCCCGGACCTGCGCCCCATGGTGCAGTTGGACGGCGGACGTTTCGCGACCTCCGACCTCAACGACCTGTACCGTCGCGTCATCAACCGCAACAACCGGTTGAAGAGGCTGCTGGACCTCGGCGCTCCCGAGATCATCGTCAACAACGAGAAGCGCATGCTCCAGGAGGCCGTGGACTCCCTGTTCGACAACGGCCGCCGTGGGCGTCCGGTGACCGGGCCGGGCAACAGGCCGTTGAAGTCGATCTCCGACATGCTCAAGGGCAAGCAGGGACGTTTCCGTCAGAACCTCCTCGGCAAGCGCGTGGACTACTCCGGCCGCTCCGTGATCGTCGTCGGTCCTCAGCTGAAGCTGCACCAGTGCGGCGTGCCGAAGACCATGGCGCTGGAACTGTTCAAGCCCTTCGTCATGAAGAGGCTGGACGACCTCAACCATGCCCAGAACGTGAAGGCGGCCAAGCGGCTCGTCGAGCGTCAGCGTCCCGTCGTGTGGGACGTGCTCGAAGAGGTGATCGTGGAGCACCCCGTGCTCCTCAACCGTGCTCCCACCCTGCACCGACTGGGCATCCAGGCGTTCGAGCCTCAGCTGATCGAAGGCAAGGCCATCCAGCTCCACCCGCTGGTGTGCACCGCCTTCAACGCCGACTTCGACGGCGACCAGATGGCTATTCATTTGCCGTTGTCTGCCGAGGCCCAGGCCGAAGCCCGCATCCTGATGCTGTCCACCAACAACATCCTCAAGCCGGCCGACGGTCGCCCTGTGACCATGCCTAACCAGGACATGGTCATCGGGCACTACTTCCTGACCCTGGAGCGCCCAGGCGCCCTCGGCGAGGGACGGGCGTTCGCGTCGGTGGCCGAGGCTCAGATGGCGTTCGACCGTCACGAGATCCTCATCGGTTCGAAGATCAAGATCCGCCTCACCGAGTTCGCGCCCCCCGCTGGGGTCACGGCCCGCGAGGACGGCTCCTTCATCGTGGAGACGACCCTCGGACGCGCTCTGTTCAACCAGACGCTGCCGAAGGACTACCCGTACGTCAACGAGGTGGTCGGCAAGAAGAAGTCCGGTCAGATCGTCAACGACCTGGCTGAGCGCTACACCAAGATCGACGTGGCCGCCACCCTGGACAACCTGAAGGACATCGGCTTCCACTGGGCGACCCGCTCCGGCGTGACCGTGTCCATCTCGGATGTCGAGACCCCCGGGTCGAAGCCTGAGATCCTCGCCGGGTACGACGCCAAGGCCGCCAAGATCGACCGCTTGTACGAGCGTGGCGCGGTGACCGAGGACGAACGTCGTCAGGAACTGATCCAGATCTGGACGGACGCCACGGCCGAGTTGACCGCCGCCATGGAGGCCAACTTCACCAAGGACAACCCGATCTACATGATGGTTCACTCCGGCGCCCGTGGCAACATGACGCAGATGCGCCAGATCGCCGCCATGCGAGGCCTGGTGGCCAACCCGAAGGGCGAGATCATCGCCCGACCGATCAAGTCGAACTTCCGCGAGGGACTGTCCGTGGTCGAGTACTTCATCTCGACGCACGGTGGTCGTAAGGGACAGGCTGACACCGCTCTGAGGACGGCCGACTCCGGGTACCTGACCCGTCGTCTGGTCGACGTGTCTCAGGACGTGATCATCCGCGAAGTGGACTGCGGCACCGAGCGCGGCATGATGAAGACCATCGCCGTGACGCGGGGCGACAAGCTGGTCCCGGTGGCCAACCTCGAGGCGTCGGTGTACAGCCGCGTCCTCGCCGAGGACGCCGTGAACGCCGATGGCGAGATCGTCGTCCAGGTCGGGTCCCAGATCGGCGACTCGGAGATCGCGACCCTCGTCGGGGCCGGTGTCACGGACATCAAGGTTCGCTCCGTGCTGACCTGCGAGGCGGCGACGGGCACCTGCGCGATGTGCTACGGCAGGTCGCTGGCCACGGGCAAGATCGTCGACGTGGGCGAAGCGGTGGGCATCATCGCGGCGCAGTCCATCGGCGAGCCCGGTACCCAGTTGACGATGCGTACCTTCCACACCGGTGGTGTGGCCGGCGACGACATCACGCAGGGTCTTCCCCGCGTCGTGGAGTTGTTCGAGGCCCGTACCCCCAAGGGCAAGGCCCCCATCGCCGGCGCGGCTGGCGTGCTCCACTTCGACGATTCGGAACGCACTCGCAAGATCGTGTTGGTGCGTGACGACGGCGAAGAGGACTTGGTGTACCCGGTGCCGCGTCGTGTGCGTCTGGAATGGGAGGACCAGTTCGGTCAGGTCCACTCCATCGCGGACGGGATGCACGTCGAGGCGGGTCAGCAACTGACCGCCGGAACCATCGATCCCCAGGACGTCCTGCGGGTGCGCGGTGTGCGCGCCGCTCAGGAGCACTTGGTGGACGAGGTCCAGCGCGTGTACCGCACACAGGGCGCGCCGATCCACGACAAGCACATCGAGATCATCATCCGTCAGATGCTGCGTCGGATCACGGTCATCGAGTCCGGTGACACGGTGTTCCTGCCCGGTGAACTGATCGACCGGTCGAGCTTCGAGAACGAGAACCGTCGGGTGCTGTCCGAAGCCGGTGTCCCGGCCCAGGGCCGTCCGGTGCTGATGGGCATCACCAAGGCCTCGCTGGCCACGGAGTCCTGGCTGTCGGCGGCCTCCTTCCAGGAGACGACGAAGGTGCTGACCGACGCCGCCATCCAGGGCAAGTCGGACACCTTGGTGGGTCTGAAGGAGAACGTCATCCTCGGCAAGCTCATCCCGGCCGGGACGGGCCTGGAGAGGTACCGGAACATCCGCGTGGAGCCCACGCCGGAGGCGAAGGCCAAGGCGTACTCGATGTCGTTCGAGACCTACTCCTACGACTCCGGGTTCACCGGTGGATCGGTGCTGCCGATCGACGACTACGACCTGTAAGGGTACGAGGAATCCCACACCTGTGGCGATGCTCCGCCGAACGATTGTTCGGCGGAGCATTCTCGTTTCCAGGGGAGTGCGGTGGGGGCCGCCGGGGACTGTGCGATCATCGTTAATACTGAACAAAAAGGTATCTCACCACTGTCGCCACCACGATAGGCACAGGGAGTCTGCTTGTACTCAGCAGTTCCCCGCCGGACTCTGAATTGGCATGACTTCGATGATTTATAACAATTTAATCAAGATCCTTGCTAATCATTGAAGGATTCTCATACGCTGGTACAACACCACATGGGAGGCTGTTGGTAAATCAGGAAATAGGTATTTACGGAGTCCCCCCTATGAGTCACATTCCTTCTTATCGTGGCGACGCCACGCCCTCATCCAGCGTGAAGCGAGTCGCCCGGGCATCGTCCCTCGGTGTCAGCATCGGGTTCCGCCTGGTGGTGGGTCTGGTCGTCACCGCGTTGCTGGCCACTCTCATCGCCATAGGCGTCGAGTCGGACCGTGCGAACGCCTCGCCCTACGGCGACGACGGGCTGGTCGTCACCGTCACCCCGGAGCGGATCAAGCCGAACTCCTCAGACTCCTTCACTCTCCAGGTGAAGGACCTGAATCTCTCTGGCGCGACGTTCGATTACTACACTCTGTGGGGCGTGCCGCGCGACTGGGTGGTGCGTGTCGGGTCGTGGGCGCTGAGCCCGATCTCCCCCGAGCCGCTGCTCTATCGGATCGCGGTGCGCGACGCCATCGGCGGCCAGATCCAGATCACGCCGCCGCCGGGGTTCGTCGGGACCTTGTCCGGTGTGACCCTGGGCAGGCTCATGGATTCGCCCAACCAAATCACGGATTTCGACCATGGAACCTTCGACTATCTCGGTGAAGCCAAACCGAGGTTGCCGTATGGGGCGACGCAGTACGGCTACCACGACCCGACGGTGGCGTACACGACCCCCGCGTGCAATTCGGCCCAGTACGGTCCGTGCGACGGTGACTACACCATCTGGCCGACCGCCAACTTCAATGGTCGCGCTTCGCATTACAACAATTACTGGGCGGATCTTCGCAGCACGACCAACCCCATGGAATGGCCGAAGACCGAGGAGATTTGTCGTGATTGGTGGAACTCGACGCCGGGCGGGATGGCCCTCAATCAGACGATGGTCACCGAGGCGGAGTCGCGGTACTCAGGGAAGATCGCCGTCTTCAACGGCGCCGTCGACATGCCCGTCCCCAACGATTTCCTGGCGACGACAGTGACCGGGCTGGAGGCCCATCGGGCGTACGCCTTCGGAGCGCACGTGGCGAACATCTCCGACGACCCGAGTGGGGGTACGAAAGCGGTGCGCACCGCGGCGTATGTGAAGACCTCGCTGGCCGACGTGGGGACGATCATCGGCAGCACCAGAGACCTCCCCAAGCAACCGAGCTGCTTCAATGACATGACGGAATGGAGCCAAATCTCCTCTGTGGTGATGACGGGCGACGCCACCCAGCTCATTCTCAGCCTGCGCAACTACGGCGCCGGCGGGTTCGGGAACGATGTCGCCATCGACGGGCTCACCTTGTTCCCCATGGCTCAGGCGTCCGTGGATCTGAAGGTGGTCTCCGCCAATCCGGCGTTGACGGTGTCCAAGGTGGCCTCCCCGGAGTCGACCGTACGCCCAGGAGACCTGGTGATGTACACGGTCACAGCGACCAACTCCGGCGATGTGCGCCTCGATCCGGTCCGGGTCGTCGACGATCTCTCCGGGGTGCTCGACAATGCGACCTTTGTCGTGGGTTCTGAGAAGGCCGTCATAGGCGGCGTCCCCCGTGGCGCGGTGTCCCTCGTCGGGACGACGCTGACGTGGACAGGCGTCCTCGACGTCGCGGAGACCGTCACACTCACGTACTCGGCACGCGTGAACATGGATCTGGGGCCGAAGGACCGGCTCGTCAACCACGTGATCGGCACGGGCACGTATCCGGAGGAGCCGGGCATGGACGTCCCCTCCACATGCCGGACCGGGGAGGAGCCGATGTGCTCGGTGACGCTGGATCCGCGGGTGCCTGGTCTCTATGTGGTGAAGGTCTCGGACCCGGTCTCGGGCTCGCTCGTGCGTCCCGGCGCTCCGGTGACCTACACGGTGACGGCGACCAACGTGGGCACCGTCGATCTCGACCCGGTCGCTGTGACCGACGACCTGACGGGGGTCCTGGCCCATGCCCGCGTGGTCAAAGGGTCCGTGGCGGCGTCGATCGGCGGTCAGGCCGTGACCGCGCCGACTATCACGGGGACGACATTGACATGGTCGGGGATCCTGCCCGTCGGGAAGACCGTGACGCTGACCTACCGTGTCGAGGTGAACGCCGACGTGGCGCCGGGCGACCGCCTGGTGAATGTGGTGGTGGGCACGGGGACGGATCCCGGGGAGCCGAACACGGAGGTGCCGTCCACCTGCGTGACCGGCGAGGAGCCCGGGTGCTCGAGCGAACTGATCCCGGCCGTGCCGAAGCTGGTGGTGGAGAAGACTGCCGACCCTGCGTCGGGGGCGACTGTGCGTCCTGGCGACGTCGTGACCTATCATGTGGCGGCGACCAACGTGGGCACAGTGCCCCTGGATCCCACCTGGATCACCGACGACCTGTCGGGCGTGCTGGCTCATGCCCAGATGGTCGACGGGTCGTTGTCCGCGTCTGTGGGCGGGGTCATGGTAAGCCCCCCGAAGGTGTCGGGGACGACCCTCACGTGGTCGGGCGCGCTCGGCGCGGGGGAGACCGTGATGGTGTCCTATCAGGTACGGGTGAACGCGGACGTCAAGCCCGGAGACGACCTGGTCAACCATGTGGTGGCGAAGGGGACGGATCCGGGGGACCCGAACACGGAGGTGCCGGGGACGTGTGTGACCGGTGAGGATCCGGAGTGCACGACTGATCATCCGGTGGGTGTGCCGAAACTCGTGGTGGCGAAGGTCGCCGATCCTGTGTCGGGGTCTGTGGTACGCCCCGGGGACACCGTCTCCTACACGGTGACGGCGACGAATGTCGGGACCGTGGGTTTCGACCCGGTGGTGGTGACGGATGATCTCGCCGGTGTGCTGGCGCATGCCCGCATTCAGGATGGGTCCTTGTCGGCTCATGTGGCCGGGGCACCCGTCCATCCTCCCACGGTGGACGGGACGACCCTGACCTGGTCGGGCGCGCTGCCGACGGGGGCGAGTGTGGTCCTCGGTTACCAGGTGGTGGTGAATGCGGATGTCTCGCCGGGTGATGAGTTGGTCAATCATGTGGTCGCCAAGGGCACTGATCCGGGGGACCCGAACACGGAGGTGCCGGGGACGTGTGTGACGGGTGAGGATCCTGCGTGCACGACGACGCATCCTGCTGGCGTGCCGAAGCTCGTGATCGAGAAGGTGTCTGATCCTGTGTCGGGGTCCCACGTACGTCCGGGTGGCACAGTGACGTACGCGGTGACCGCGACCAATGCGGGGACGGTGGATTTCGATCCTGTCAGGGTGACCGACGACCTGTCGGGCGTGCTGGCTCATGCCCAGATGGTGGAGGGGTCCTTGTCTGCCCAGGTGGGTGGCAAAGTCGTCGCCGCCCCGATGGTGTCGGGGACGACGTTGACATGGTCGGGCCCTCTGCGTGTGGGTGAGGCGGTGACGCTGTCGTACCAGGTGGTGGTGAATGCGGATGTCGCACCGGGTGACGCGCTGGTCAACCACGTGGTCGGCAAGGGAACCGATCCGGAGATCCCTGGGACGGAGGTTCCGGGTGAGTGCGTGACCGGTGTGGGCCCTGAGTGCACCACCGCCCATCCAGCGGGTGTGCCGAAAATGGTGGTGGAGAAGGTGTCCGACCCCGCGTCGGGGTCTCTCGTACGCCCTGGCGACACGCTGGCGTACACGGTGATCGCGACCAACGTCGGGACGGTGGACTTCGACCCGGTCACGGTGACCGATGACCTGTCGGGCGTGCTGGCTCATGCTCGCATGGTGGACGGGTCCATGTCGGCCCAGGTGGGCGGGGTCATCGTCGGCCCGCCGCAGGTGAAGGGGACGACCCTCACATGGTCGGGCGCCCTGGCGGCAGGGTCCAGTGTGACTCTCGCCTACGCGGTCCAGGTGAACGCCGACGTCTCGCCGGGTGACCTGCTGGTGAACCATGTGCTCGGCACGGGGGTCGACCCAGGGGACCCGGGGGATCCGGGCACGGAGGTCCCGGGGACGTGTGTGACCGGTGTGGATCCGGAGTGCACGACGACGCATCCGGCGGGTGTGCCGAAGCTCGTGATGGAGAAGGTGTCCGACCCAGTGTCGGGGTCCCGAGTGCGTCCGGGTGACACCGTGACGTACACGGTGACCGCGACTAATACGGGCTCGGTGGATTTCGCCCCTGTGATCGTGGCCGACGATCTGTCGGGCGTGCTCGCCCATGCGCGGATGGTTGACGGGTCCGTGTCTGCGCACGTGGGCGGGGTGGGCGTCGATGACCCCCTCCTGATCGGGACGACCCTGATATGGTCGGGGCCCCTGCCCGTGGGTCGGTCGGTGACCATGTCGTACCAGGTCGTGGTGAATGAGGATGTTGCCCCAGGTGATGTCCTGGTGAACCATGTGGTGAGCAAGGGTACGGACCCGGAGGTTCCTGGGACCGAGGTTCCAGGGACGTGTGTGACTGGCCAGGCTGCGGAGTGCACGACTGATCATCCTGTGGGTGTGCCGAAGTTGGTGGTGGAGAAGACGGCTGATCCTGTGTCGGGGTCCTTGGTACGCCCTGGTGACACGGTGAAGTACGCGGTGACGGCGACCAATGTCGGGACGGTGGAACTGGATCCGGTGACGGTCACCGACGATCTGTCTGGTGTGTTGGCGCATGCACAGATCGTGGATGGGTCTTTGTCGGCCTCGGCGGATGGTGTGTCTGTTCACGCCCCATCGGTGTCGGGGACGACTCTGACGTGGAAGGGTGTCCTGTCGGTGGGTCAGTCCGTGACCGTGTCGTATCGGGTGGTGGTGAACGCTGATGTCACACCGGGTGACCGGTTGGTGAACCATGTGGTTGGTAAGGGTACTGATCCGGATGAGCCGGAGACGGAGGTTCCGGGGACGTGTGTGACCGGGAAGGATCCGGAGTGCACGACCGATCATCCTGTGGGTGTGCCGCAACTGGTGCTGGAGAAGACTGCCGATCCGGTGTCGGGATCCCAAGTTCATGCGGGTGACACGGTGACGTATACGGTGACCGCGACCAATGTCGGCACAACGGAT
>WQZD01000030.1 GCA_009780915.1 Propionibacteriaceae bacterium | reverse complement strand
GATGGTGTTGTCGGGGTTGCCGGGTGAGCCGGTTGGTTTCACGCAGGATGACGCGGTGGCGAGGGTGGATGCTAGCAAGTACGTCTTCGTGTCGCTGGATAATGTGGATGTGTTCCCGGTGGCCACGGCGACGATCACGATTCATGTGACGCATCTGATGGTCCCGTACAAGGTGCCGATCGACCGGATCGTCCATTATGTCGGCAGTGGTTCGACGTTGATTCCTGATGCGGTGTCGACGGTGACGTGGACCAAGACGGTGGATGCGGTGACGTTGGCGGAGGTGTGCACGACCACACAGACGTCGTATCCGCCGGTGACGTCGCCTGTGGTGGAGGGGTACACGGTGGATCCGGATGTGGTGCCGCCGTTGGCGGTGACCTCGCCTGCCGCGGTGTGCCCGACGCAGAACATTGAGGTGACGGTCACGTACACGGAGATCCCGGTTGATCCGGTGGTCGTCCAAACCGGTGGCATGGTGGGTGGTTCGCCCACGGTTCCGGTGGTGGCGTGGATCCTGGGCCTGCTGGGTGTGGGCGCGGCGTTCTTCGGGATCCGTCGATGGGTGACCGGTCGCTGACGATCGAATGATTCATTCATAAGGGGAAAGGCCGGGCATGCGCCCGGCCTTCCTCTATGCGATGCGGATCCGTTTTCGTGTGCACGGATAGCGCGAGTCGTTCGGATTTTTCCTGAAGATCACCTGACAAGTGGACACCGACGTAGCGATATGCGAAGATCATCGTAAGGGAAATCGGCGACTACGAGGCATTCACGTCTTTGACGAGGGGGATGCGTACAGTCGCCAAACAGGGAAAATTAATAATAAGGGGTGGTCATGTCGCCGTACCCAAGGCACAGGCATGTTTTCATTAGGTCGCTGGCGGCAGTATGCTCCGCGGCCCTCGTCATGGTAGGACTGGGCGGGCTCATGGCGCCGGCAGCCAACGCGAAAGCCGTGACACCGAGCAGCACTCAAGTGGCGCTCGTCACACAAGTCAGCGGCGATAGGATCAATGCGTCCACGCGCGGCATCCAGTACCTGCCAGGCGCGGTGCTGGAGCTGAGCGACCAGAACGGCGTCGATGTCGCGACGTGCACGTCGGACGCCGACGGTGACTGCACCTTCCTGGTGGAGGTCGCGAGTATGCCGAACACCGCCAAAGTCACGTACTACGCGAGAACGTTGACTCCCCCACCTGGTTGGGTGGACGTCACTCTCGACAAGAGCGTGTCCTTCACGTTCGATCGTCCCACCACGGGGTACAAGGGGTACGGCAGCACTGGTCCCATGGTCATGCAGCGCCCGAACCCGACGCTTCCCGCCACCTGCGGGCAGAACGCGCTCAAGGTGGCGTTCGTCGCCGACCTGTCGGGCTCGATGGATGATCCGATCGGCGCCCCAGCGATCAACGTCATGAAGACGGTCGCCAAGGGGTATGTCGATGCGCTGGCCACGACAGACGCGCAAATCGCGCTCTTCACATTCTCTGACCATTCCCCCGCATCCAGCGGTGCCAATGACAATCATGTGCTGACGCCTGCGGCATCGGGGGCCGAGCAACTCAAGTACTGGATCAATGGTTGGACCGCCGGTGGCTACACCAACTATGACGAGGCCCTGTGGAAGGTCGCCTCCTACCCTGTGACATTCGACTTCGTCATCTTCCTGACTGACGGTGTGCCCACCGTGGCGACCAACAGCACCAATCTGATGCTGGAAAGTGTGGCGTCAGCCAACGCCGTCAAAGCCAAGGGCATCAGGATCATCGCGGTGGGCGTGGGCCCAGAGCTCACCTCCGTGCCCTACAACTTCATCGGCGGGATCACCGGTCCGAAGACTGGCTTCGCCAACCCAGCCAGCAATGACTACTTCATGGCTTCTGACTGGGCCAGTGTGGGCGGGATCTTCCACGGCCTGGCGAATGTGTGCTCCGGTTCGACCGTCGGTGTCACGTATGTCGACGATGATGCCGCCGGGGCCGAGGTGGCGCCTGTCGACGGCTTCGAGCCCGTACTGACCGGCATGCCAGGCGACACGCTCACCTTTGGCCGAACTGAGGCTGAGCAGGGCTTCGACGACAGCAAGTACGAGTTCGTGTCGATGGACGACATCACGGAGTTCACGGCTGATCCTCAGACCCTCACTGTGCATCTGAGGCATGTGAAGCTGGATGCCGACGTTCCGGTGACTCGGACGATTCATTATGTGGGCGCTCCCACATCCCTGCCTGATTCCGTGTCGACGATCACGTGGACGAAGACCACGGATCAGGTGACGTCCACGTCGGTGTGCACGACCACGAGCACGGAGTACCCGGCTGTGACGTCGCCGCTGGTGGCGACGTACACCGCTGATCATCTGGTGATGCCCGCCATCGCGGTGACGTCTCCGGCTGCGGTGTGCCCGCCGGCGAACATCGTGGAGACGGTGACGTACACGAAGATCCCTGATGGCACGGTCCAGGTGGTGTTCTTCGATGTCGATTCGCAGGCGCCTGTGGAGCCGGTGGCGGGGTTCCAGACCTCGTTCACGGGCCAGCCTGGGGAGGCGGTGGGCTTCACGGAGGCCCTGGCCAGGACGGGGTTCGACACGTCGAAGTACGAGTATGTGTCGATGGTGAATGCGCCGACGTTCACGGCTGATCCGCAGACGATCACGGTGCGAGTGCAGCATAAGATCACTGCGTTGGCGTCGACGACGAGTCGGACGATTCACTACGTGGGCGCCGGTTCGATGGATGATGCGGTGTCGGTGGTGCAGTGGGCTGGGTCCCGGGATGAGGCGACCGGGGTGTCGGTCTGTATGACCTCGGATGCGGGCTATCCGGCTGTGACGTCCCCGGTGGTGCGCGGGTACACGGTCGACCCGGCTGTGGTGGACGCTGTCGCTGCGGAGTCTCCGCAGGTGACGTGTCCGACGCAGAACACGACGGTGACGGTGACGTACACGAAGATCCCTGATGGCACGGTCCAGGTGGTGTTCTTCGATGTCGATTCCCAGACGGCGGTGACGCCGGTGGCTGGGTTCCAGACGAGTCTCGCGGGTCTGCCGGGGGAGGATGTGGGCTTCACCGAAGCTATGGCCAAGACCGGGTTCGACACGTCGAAGTACGCGTTCGTGTCCATGGATGATGTTCCGGTGTTCACGGCCGATCCTCAGACCCTGACGGTGCGTGTGCAGCATGTGACCGGGGCTGCGAATGTGTCGGTGACAAGGACGATCCATTATGTGGGCACGCCCACCCCTGTGGCGGATTCCGTCACCACTGTCGTGTGGACGAAGACCACGGATCAGGTGACGTCGACGTCGGTGTGCACGACCACGAGCACCGGCTATCCGGCTGTGACGTCGCCGCTGGTGGCGACGTACACCGCTGATCATCTGGTGATGCCCGCCATCGCGGTGACGTCTCCGGCTGCGGTGTGCCCGCCTGCGAACATCGTGGAGACGGTCACGTACACGAAGATCCCCGATGGCACCGTCCAGGTGGTCTTCTTCGACGTGGACTCTCAGCTTCCTGTGGCGCCTGTGGATGGGTTCCAGACCTCGTTCGCGGGTCAACCGGGGACGGCAGTGGGCTTCACGCAGGCCATGGCCACAACTGGGTTCGACACGTCGAAGTACGAGTATGTGTCGATGGTGAATGCTCCGACGTTCACCGTGGCGCCTCAGACGATCACGGTCCGGCTCCAGCACAAGATCACGGATCTGCAGTCGACGACGAGTCGGACGATCCACTATGTGGGCGGCGGTTCGATGGATGATGTGGTCTCGGTGGTGCAGTGGGCCGGGACGAGGGACGAGGCCACGGGCGTGTCCGTGTGCATGACCTCGGATGCCGGGTATCCGGCTGTGACGTCCCCGGCTGTGTACGGGTACACTGTCGACCCGGCTGTGGTCAAGGCTGTCGCTGCGGTGTCTCCGCAGGTGACGTGTCCGACGCAGAACTCGACGGTGACGGTGACGTACACGAGGATTCCTGATGGCACGGTCCAGGTGGTGTTCTTCGACGTGGATTCCCAGACGGCTGTGACGCCGGTGGCTGGGTTCCAGACGAGTCTCGCGGGTCTGCCGGGGGAGGACGTGGGCTTCACGCAGGCCATGGCCAAGACCGGGTTCGACGCCTCGAAGTACGCGTTCGTGTCCATGGATGATGTCCCGGTGTTCACGGCCGATCCTCAGACCCTCACGGTGCGGCTCACGCATGTGACCGGGGCTGTGAACGTGCCGGTGACAAGGACGATCCATTATGTGGGCACGCCCACCCCTGTGGCTGACTCTGTCACCACTGTCGTGTGGACGAAGACCACGGATCAGGTGACGTCCACCTCTGTGTGCACGACCACGAGCACCGGGTATCCGGCTGTGACGTCGCCTGTGGTCGAGGGGTACACCGCTGATCACGTGGTGATGCCAGCCGTGCCGGTGACGTCTCCGGCTGCCGCATGCCCGCCCGAGAACATTGTGGACACGGTCACGTACGCCAAGATTCCCGATGGGTCGGTACAGGTCGTCCTGGTGGACGACACAACGGGTGCGCCGGTCGATCCGGTGGCTGGTCTCCCGACCGTGCTGTCCGGCTTGCCAGGCACGCCTGTCGGGTTCACCCAGGATGACGCCATGGCCAGGGTCGACACCGATAAGTACGTCTTCGTGTCGGTGGAGAATGTGGACCAGTTCCCGGTGGACATCGCCACGATCACCATCCATGTGACGCATCTGATGGTTCCGTACAAGCTGCCGATCGACCGGATCGTCCACTATGTCGGCGCGGGGACGATTCCCGACGCCGTCTCGACGGTCACGTGGTCGAGGACGGTGGACGCGGCGACCCTGGACGAGGTGTGCACGACGACTGACGCGGGGTACCCGGCTGTCACGTCGCCGAGTGTCGAGGGGTACACAGCGGACCAGGCCGTGGTGCCGGCGTTGCCGGTGACGTCTCCGGCCGCCACGTGCCCGACGAAGAACATCGAGGTGACGGTCACATACACGGAAAACCCAGTCGACCCGGTGGTCATCCAGACTGGCGGCACGACGGCTGGGCCGACCACGGTTCCCGTGGCGGCGTGGATCCTGTGCCTGCTGGGCGTGGGCGCGGCGTTCTACGGGATCCGTCGATGGGTGACGGGTCGCTGACCCTCGACAGGCTCATAACAGGGAAAGGCCGGGCAACCGCCCGGCCTTTCCTTATGTGCTCGTACGTGTGTTGTCAGCTCCCGCTCGGGGCCCATCCCGCCCAGGAGGGCGAGCCCTGTCCGAGGAGGGCGCTCATACAGGTCAGCACCTGGCTCAGAGCCGCGGTCACCCGGGCCGTGGGGGTCTGCTGGGCGACCGACGAGATCTGACGGCTCAACTCCTCCAGCAGGGCCAGGGACTCGTCGGTGCGACGCACCTGTTCCTCGACTCGGGGCAGCAGGGCGGCCGTGTCGCTCGCATGGGCGTCGGCCACTTTCTTCCACTGGGCGATCACCTGATGGGGGATGTCCATCACATCGTGGGTGAAGTCGACGTGCGACGCCGTCTGCGCCGCGAGGGTCGCGTTGGCGGCCACTCGCTCCTCGGTGGCCGAGAAGCCGTGGGCCAGGGCCTGCCCGAGGGCGTTGATGGCCGCCATACGGGCCTGCTCGTCGTACCCAGGAACGGTGACCTGGTCGATCAGCTCGACGGCGAACTGGGCGACGGTCTGCGTGTGCAGCGTGGTCAGCGACAGGTGGAAGACCGTCCGCAGGCAGGATTGGCGCAGGGCCGTCAGGGATTGCCCCAACTGGCTGAGGATGTTGTCGAGGCTGTCCATCATCTGGGCCCAGAGGTTGATCCAGATCATCACCGGGTTGAAGACCTCGGACGTGGATCGCGTCAACGTCTGGCCGGTCTGCAGGGCCTCGTCCATGGACAGGCGCAGCTGAGGCACGGCGACCTGGAGGTGTTGGGCGACATCGGCGAGCCGGGATTGGTGGGCCATCCAGTCGTGGAGGGCGTCCTGGAGGGCCGTCGTCGCCACCAGCAGATCGGCGGCGGGTCCGGTGGCGTCCGGGCGTCGGGGCTGCGGGGCGGCCCAACGGATGGCCATCTCAGCGGGAAGGACGACGTTCATGAAGTCCTCGTACGTGGCGAACCCCGCGTCCCCCAACAGATGGGCGAGTTTCTGCAGGCCGGTCGCCGCCGCGTCTCGTGCGGAGAGCCCCGCGGCTCTGGACTCCAGTTCCAGCGGACGCGTGGCGCGATAGATCGCCGTGGCGGCGTTGTGGAGGTCGTCGCACTGCGGGCGGCAGCGCACCGACAGATAGGAGTCCTGCCCCAGCGGCGTGATGGTGGCGAGCACCGAGTAGGTGCTTCCATCGGCCGCCAGATTGGCCACATACGCGCAGAAGGGGTCGCCCGCCTGCAGCGTGTCCCACATGAGCTTGAACGCGCCCCCGGGCATAGCCGGATGGCGGATGATGTTGTGCGGCGCCCCCATGAGTTGCTCATAGTTGAAGCGCGACAACTGGACGAAGACAGTGTTCGCTGCGGTGATGACACCCAACCGATCCGTCGTGGAAAAGAAGAGTTGATCCTCACCGACTTCGTGTACCGCCCCTGTCGCGAGTCTGTTGCACGGCAAGCTTGGCCATGCATCAACGTCATTAGTCACGCCATGATTGTAACCTTGAAATGGTCGACATTGACAATGACGTGCCTTGTGAGACACCACGATTATAGAAGTATCATATAAATAGGAACATTTAACTAGCTACCACGGACGTCAGATCGTGTCTGTTCGACGGCGCGGATTGCCCGTCATCCAGGGCTCAGCGCGTGTCCGACGCGGAGGTCAATTGGGCCATCTCCGCGGGCGTCAGATCCAGGGTGGCGCTGGCCAGAAGGGCGGGAACCTGGTCGACTGTGCTGGCGGACGCGATCGGCGCGACCACTGTGGGTCGGTGGCGCAGCCAGGCCAAGGCGACTGCGGCGGGTGGGACGTCGTGCGCGGCGCCGACCTGTTCCAGGGCGGTCAGCACGGCTTCCCCTCGCGGAGTGAGGTACGTCGACGCGCGACTGGCCCGATCGCCGGGCACGGCGACCCCCGGGCGGTACTTGCCCGTGAGGAAGCCGGACGCCAGGGAGTAGTACGTCAGAACTCCCAGATGGTGGCGCGCCGCCGCGTCTCGCAGTCCGTTGGTCTCGAAGCCGCGCTCCATCAGGTTGTACTCCGGCTGCAGGGCGATCGGCGGGTGCAGGCCGTTCTCGTCACAGACGCGGGCCCACTCGTCGATGCGGGCCGGGCTGAAATTCGACGGGGCGACGTGGCGGACCTTCCCCGCGTCCACGAGCATGCTCAACGTGCCGGCGATCTCGTCCATGGGCACGTCCGCGTCGTCGAAATGGGCGTAGTACAGGTCCACGTGATCGGTGCGCAGCCGGGTCAGCGACGCGTCGATGGCCGCGGTGATCGTCTGGGGCCTCAAGCCCGTGAACTGGGGATGCGTGCCGACTTTGGTCGCGATCAGGACGCGGTCGCGGTTGCGCCGAGCCGTGCACCACGCGCCGATGATCGTCTCCGACTCTCCGCCCGCATTGCCCGGCACCCAGCGTGAGTAACCGTCCGCGGTGTCGATCAGGTCGCCGCCGCCGTCCACGAACCTGTCCAGGATGTCGAAGCTCGTGGGTTGGTCGGCCGTCCATCCGAAGACGTTGCCGCCGAGGACGACAGGGAAGATGTCACAATCACGTGATCCGATGCGTGTCATACCTCCACCCTACGCGCCTCCACGCGGGTGTGCGGGATCTCGGCCGTTGGGACGACGACCAGGATCAGTGCTTGTGGCCGACGGGGATTTTGCCGCGCTTCGAGACGGAGTTGTAGACGCCGGCGAACGAGGTGTACCACGCTGCCGCCGCGGTGGCCAGACCGAGCCAGCCGCCGAAGTGGGTGGCTGTCGCGCTATCGGCGAACTTGCCGACAGTCAGGCCGATGAAGGCGATGAAGAGCAGCGAGAACGTCGTGAACAGAGCCCAGTTCACATGCCAGACCGAGATGAGCATGTACGCCGTGAAGATCGTCCAGGCCAACAGGAAGACCCCCACCCCGGTTTCGAGGTGATCGGTGGACGAGAAGAGGCTGATGTGGGTGTTGAGGTACCAGAACGCCATCCAGAAGGCGCCGTACGAGCAGAAAGCGAGGGCGCCGAAGGTATTGTTCTTGAAGTACTCGACCACTCCGGCGATGATCTGGACGATGCCGCCATAGAACAGGGCCAAACCGAAGAGGACGGGTTCTGCGGATGGGTCGACGAGACCGGCGTTGAACACTGATAGTACGAACGTCGTCAATGCGAATGCGCCTAACCCGAGCGGGCCTGGGTCGGCCAAGGCGAGTGGGCGGTTGGATGTGTCAGACATGAGAGCCTTTCGTGACATGGTAGGTGAGGCTCAAGCGCGTGCATGTGCCGCTGGTCGTCGCGTCGTCTTCCTCCGGGGACGCGCACCATTGCTGGCATCCGGCCTAGAAAGCCCTCTTCTCATCATCCACGTGATCGAGTCATTCACTTGCGAGTCTATGCCCGCTTTAGACGGTCGTTCAAGGGTTTTTCGCAAATAGATAGAGAGAATGTTGTTAGACGTGTATGGTGACATCATTGTCCGATCCATCCGACTTGGGTCGTCGGCGCGAGTCGGGTAGACTAGGTAGCCCTGCCCCGTGACAGTCGCGTGATCAATCCCGGCTCTGGGCAGCTTCAGATCCTCAATCGAACGGCTTTCAGACTTTGAAACACGCACGTACCTCTGCTCCCGCCCTGCCCGAGCAGTCAGACCAGACCTCATGGACCGACACCGATTCCACCGACGCCGAGCAGGTCACCTTCGCTGACCTCGGCCTGCCGGACCACGTGCTCAGCGCGATCACCTCCATGGGTTTCACGTCGCCCACCCCGATCCAGGCTGCGGCGATCCCGGCCCTGCTCTCGGGCGAGGACATCGTCGGCGTCGCGCAGACCGGCACGGGCAAGACGGCCGCCTTCGGTCTGCCCATGCTGGCCGCCATCGAGGCTGACCAGTTCAACGTCCAGGGCCTCGTCCTGGTGCCCACTCGCGAACTGGCGCTTCAGGTCGCCTCGGCCCTGGAGTCCTTCGCGGCCGATCTGCCCACGGTCAGCGTGGTGACCATCTATGGAGGGGCGCCGTTCTATCCGCAGAAACGAGCCCTCCAAGACGGCGCCCAGATCGTCGTCGGCACGCCGGGCCGCGTGATCGACCACCTGGAACGAGGAACCCTCGACTTGTCGAACGTGAGCTACGTCGTCTTGGACGAGGGCGACGAGATGCTGCGCATGGGGTTCGCCGAGGACGTCGAACGGATCCTCTCCGACGCGCCCACCGAACGTCAGACGGCCCTGTTCTCGGCGACTCTGCCGACCCAGATCCGCAACACCGTCAAGGCTCACATGCGCAATGCCCGCCAGATCGCGGTGACTCCCCAGTCCTCGACGGGAACCAGTGTGGACCAGTGCTACGCCGTCGTGCCGTCCAAGCACAAGATCGGCGCCCTGGCCCGGGTGCTGGCCACCACCTCGGCCGAAGCCGCGATCGTCTTCGTCCACACCCGTGCCGCCGCTGAAGAGGTCGGCGCCGCCCTGGTGGAACGAGGGATCTCCGCATCGGTGATCTCCGGAAGCGTCGCCCAGGTCGAACGAGAGAAGATCGTCGAACGCCTGAGGTCGGGCCAGGTCACCGTGCTGGTGGCCACGGACGTCGCCGCTCGCGGCCTGGACGTGGACCGCATCGGCCTCGTGGTCAACTTCGACATGCCACGCAAGACGGACGAGTACGTCCACCGCATCGGTCGTACGGGCCGCGCGGGTCGTACGGGAACCGCCTTCTCCTTCGTCGGCCCCAAGGAGATGGAACGCGTGCGCCGCCTGGAGAAGGCGACGGGCACCTCCCTCCAGCTGACACCCATCCCCACGCCCGCCGAGGTCTCGGCGCACCGCGTCTCGGGGCTGCTCGCCCAGGTGTCGGGCCGCTTGGCCAATGGTCGCCTGCAGGTGGCCCAGAAGGCGGTCGAGGAGTACTTGGACGGCCACGACGACGACATCTCCGCGCGTCTCGCGGCGGCCATCGACCTGGCGACGGCGCTGACCGCGCTGGCCGTGGGCGATCAGGGCCCGGCGTCACGTGAGGACGACGAGTTGGATGCCGACTTGGCCCGCCTGGCTAGCCGCGACAAGGGGAAGCGTGGGTCGAAGGACAGGTCGTACGACATGGACGGCTCGATGGACTCCTCTGGGTCCGACCGCAAGCGGTACTCCCGCGACGAGAACCGTCATGGCCGCAGCGGCCTGACCAGGTACTGGATCGGCGTGGGCCATCGCGACCGGGTCAAGCCCGGCGCCATCGTGGGCGCGATCACCGCCGAGGGCGGCCTGCGCGGCCAGGACCTCGGCGCCATCGAGATGTTCTCGACCTTCTCCATCGTGGAGATCGCGCCCGAACTGTCTCGACAGACTCAACGACGCCTCGCTCAGGCCCGTGTGGCCGGTCGGGCGCTGCGTCTGCGCCCGGATCTCGAGCATGGTGATCGCGGTGATCGCTTCGACCGTGGTGACCGCGGGGACCGTGGGGACCGTCATGATCGTCACGACCGCGGTGATCGTGGAGATCGTGCGCCGCACAAGTTCCGCCGTGCCAAGAGCTACTGACCCCAGGTGCGTGACGCGCCCTGATGGGGCAAGATGGGTGGTATGAGTACCCCGTGCATGCCGGTGGCCGGTTACGACTGTGAGACCACCGGAACCACTGTCGCGTCCGATCGGATCGTGTCCGCAGCCGTCGTCGTGAGGACGGCGGACGGAGCGACCACCACCCGGACCTGGCTGATCGATCCAGGGGTGGAGATCCCCGAGCAGGCGACAGCGATCCATGGGATCTCCACGGAGCAGGTACGGGCGCACGGGATGAGAGCCGTCGACGCGCTGGACCAGATCGCCTCGGTGCTCGCCGACAACCTCGCGTCGGGGGTGCCGCTGCTCATCTACAACGCCACCTTCGACCTGCGCATCCTGGCGGCGGAACTGACCCGCCATGGGCTCCCGGGGTTGGACCAACGCCTGGGCGGTCCGGTCAAGCCGGTCCTCGACCCCCTGGTCATCGACAGGGCCGCGGACAGGTTCCGCAAAGGAGGCCGTCGCCTGCCCGACTTGATGGAGTTCTACGGCCTGGCGCCGTCCCTCCATCTCCATGACGCGGGTGACGACGTGGTCAACACCATCGCGGTCCTGGACGCCATCCTGGGCGCCTATCCCACCCTTCCGAGCAATCTCGACGACCTCCACGAGTGGCAGGTCGCCGCACGCGGCGACTGGGCGAAGAACTACAACGCGTGGCTCGCCCGTCAGGGCCGTCCAGCCACGGCAGATCCCGTCTGGCCCTAGGGCCGGCCAGGGACACCCCCGCCACCCACGATAGTCGGGGATTCTCACCATTCGTACGCATGGCCGATGGCTCTTGCTCTCTTTTGTCGCTGGGGGTGACTATATTTCTCGTATGGGGTGAGGGCGGAGTGCCGGCCAGGGGAGTATGAGCGTCGGCACGCCGTGATCGACCATCCCCTGGGAGGAGTGACATGGCTGGGATGCGAGTTCGTGATCTGGCTCGGGAGTTCGGGGTCACCGATTGGGACGTGCTCGAGAGGCTGCATGACATGGGGGAACGCGCCGGGTACTCGTCCGTGTTCCTCAATCCTCATATCGTGCGGCGGCTGCGTGCTGAGGATTGGCAGTCGCCAGGAGGGTGGGGCCGGAAAGACGAGTGGCTGGATCTGAATCCACATCGGGCGGATGGCCATGAGGACGGCAAGGGGATCGCAGTCTTCATCGACCTGGAGAATCTCACCGGAGGATTCGGGTACACAGCGTCGTACTGCAGCGTGGACTTCGAGGAGACCTTCGCCCTGTTGGCTGAGACGGGACCCCTGGTGAATCGCGTCGCCTACGCCACGATCCCGGTGAGGAGCGCCGTCGGGTCTGTCGTGAAGGATCTGCGTCGGCTGGACGTGTCCCTCATCGACGTGATCAACCCTCGGAGCAAAGACTCCTCCCATTCCGGGAAGAACGGGGTCGACTTCCAGATCTATGCCGACGCCGTGGCCATGGCCGCGACTCGGGAGGACATCGGCACCATCGTCATCATGAGCGGGGACAATGACTTCTATGCGTTGGCCGGGAAGGTGAAGGCGCTGGGCAAGAGAGCGGTGGTGGCCATCAAGGAGGACTTCCGTTTGACTCCGGCGTACACCGAACTCGTCGACGAGGTGGTGACGTGCCGTTCCGTGGAATCGAACGGCACGACGCTGGCGACGTCAGACCTGTACGGTCCTGCGTGGGACCTGATGGCCGCGTTGTCGTCCTGTGAGCCGACTGTGACCCGCTTCACCCCCGAGACGCGAGTGGACTACCTCAGCGAAGTCGCTCGCTGGTTCGACGGCGCCCTCGGAGACGTCATCACGAGCCGGGGGTTCTTCGGAGTGACTGTCACGGAGATCGGCGCTGCCATCGCCCATCTCGTGCCGGGAGGCGTGCCCAAAGCCCTGGGGTTCTCCCACTGGCTGACTGTCGTGCGCGTCGCTCTTCCGCAGGCCTTTGAGATCGTGACCGGCTCCACGCCTGAGTACGACAGGGTTGTGCACGGGTCGTTCCTCCATGATCGCAAGACGGTGCGACGACTCACCATCGAAGCGCTGGGCGAGGCGCCTGAGATCCACCAGATCATCGGCTTCGCCGCGCCTCTGGGAACTCTTCCCCCAGTGGTCGAGTGGTGCGCAGGTCGTACGGACATGTTCACCGCGGAAGACTGTGTCCGGTCGTTGCGGGACGCCACTCCTGACGGCGACATCGTCTTCGCGGACGTGAAACGGTGTCTGATGGCACTGGTCACCTTGGGGTACCTGCGCGAGATGAGAGGTCGCCCCGCTGAGGGGACGGGGCCCGCGGCGAACAAGGGCGCGTCCAAGAGTTTTCAGGCGGTCGACGTCATGGACGACGTGGCCGTGCTGCAGGCGATCATCGACACCATCCAGGCCCGCACCCAGGCGGCGACGTGGCCTGTCGGCCCCACGTTCCAAGCCGGGGTGGACGCCATGAGGGCGAGGGTCCTCGATCTGCGTGCGGGGCGGGATCACGCAGTCGTGGGCGCCGCGACCCAGAGCACGGCGGGTCCGCTGGGCGTCCCAGGCCAGGAGCGTGTGGACGGAAGGTTCGGCGCCAGACTGCTGGAGATGATCCGTGTGATACGCGCTCGGTTGGCGAGGGCCGCACGGAGGCTCACAGGCGTCCCAGATCCAAGCCGGTCTGGTACGCGCTCGCCAGGTCCTGGGTGCGTTTGAGCGCCCAGTCCATCGCGGTGAGGTCCGCGCCTCCGCCGAACACCATGAACTGCTTGCGGCGAGCGCGGTTGAAGATGCGGTCGGTGAGCATGGTGGTCTCCATGGCCTGCCAGCATCCGGACTCGCGTAGTTTGCGTTCGCTGTGCCCGGCTGAGCAGAGGACCACGACCTGCTCGGCGACCCTCAGTTGGGGCACGTCCACCCGCGTCGGATGGCGGCCGTCCTCGGCCATCTCGGGCTCGTAGGCGAAAGCGACGGTCCACACCCGGTCGAACCAGCCCTTGAGGATCGCCGGCACGTCCGTCCACCACACCGGGTAGACGAAGGCCCACACGTCGGCCGCGTTCAGTTTGGCCTGCTCCTGTCGTATGTCCTCGGGGACGGGCACGTGGGCCGCGTACGAGGACTCCCGATGGTACTCGTCCACGCTCATCAAGGGGTTGAAATCCATGGCGTACAGATCGGAGATCGTGTGTTCGTGGCCAGCCTCGTCGAGTCCCTGGACGAACGCGTCGAGCAACGCGCCGGTGAAACTATCATGCGTGACATGGGCGAAGACGATATGGACCTTCATGTCTGACCACTCCCTTTCGTGTGTGCTGGTGATACCAGACTATCGGGTGGGCGGGCTTCGTACCCCCCCAATCGCGCGGACGCCGCGAGCAGAGTGGGGGCTAACCCCCAGGGAAAATTGAGGGGTGGGCACCAATGACGAGCCGACGCGCAAGGTGGAACACTGAAGGAAGATGCCCGCCATGATCGGGCGCATGAGGGAAAGAAGAAGCGCATGACCACGACATATTCCGAAGCCGGGACGCGTACGACACCCCGGCCCGCGACGGAACGGTCCTTGATCGGGCGGACCCTGTGGGACTCGGCGTACGTCCTGTCCAGCCTGCCGTTCGCCATCGCGTCCTTCGTCGTCATCGTGACGGGGCTGTCCCTGGCTGCCGGGCTCGTGATCATCTGGGTCGGCATCCCTATCGGGATCGCCACCTTGTACGCCGCGTACGGCTTCGCCAGCGTCGAACGCGTGCGCCTGCGCATGCGGGGGACCCACATCGACTGGGTCAAGCAGCCTCGGCGCGAGGGGTCGGTCTGGCGGCGGATGCTGGGCGTCTTCGCCGACGCGGGCCTGTGGCGGGCGGTGCTGCACGGCGTCGTGATCCTTCCCGTGGTCTGCGTGACATGGTCGGTCGTTCTCACGTGGTGGGCTATGGCCGCCGGCGGGTTGACCGGGTGGATCTGGGAGTCCTTCGGCGGGGTGGACTCGGGAGCGAAGGCGTTGATGGCCTTACTGCGCGTCCCCGTCGCGGGCTGGGTCTTCGACCTCGTCGTCGGGATCCTCGCGGTGGTGACGCTGCCCTGGGTGGTACGGGGATGCGCGGCAGCCCAAGCCGCGTTGGGCAAAGCCCTCCTCAGCCCGACGCGGGGGAGCCTGGAGCGGCGCATCACGCAGTTGGCCCATGCCCGGGAGCAGTTGGGGCAGGCCGAGTCGGGGGCTCTGCGCCGACTGGAACGCGATCTGCACGACGGTCCCCAACAGACCTTGATCCGGCTGGGGATGGACTTGGCGGCCGCGGAACGTCGCCTCGCCGAGGGGGACGTGGGCGCCGCCACGACCCTCGTGGCGGGAGCTCGGCAGATGGTGGACTCGGTCATCCAGGCGCTACGAGCCCTCTCCCGCAGCATCGCGCCCCCGATCCTCGCCGAGCGCGGGCTGGAGGCCGCTCTGCTCGCCGCCGCCTCGACGTCGGCCATCCCCGTCACCGTGAGGTACACACTCTCCGCCGAGCCGTCCCAGGCCGCGGCCACCGCCGCGTACTATGTGGCCTGCGAGTCCTTGGCCAACGCCGCCAAGCACTCGGGCGCCTCGCGCGTCGAGATCTTCGTCGGCGCCGACGACGAGGATCGCCTCCTGCTGGAAGTCAGCGACGACGGCCACGGGGGCGCCACGATACTGCCGGGGCACGGGCTGGCCGGTCTGCGCGATCGTATCTGCGCCCTCGACGGGCGTCTCAGCATCGGCGGCACTCCCGGGACGAGGATCACCGCCGTCCTGCCGATGTGACAGACTGGCCCTGGACGTGACGAGGCATGAGCGTCACAGGGAAGGAGTGCCATGCGCTTGGTGGTCGCTGAGGACAGCGTCCTGCTCAGGGAGGGGCTGGTCCGCCTGTTCGCAGAGTTGCGCCACGACGTGGTCGCCGCCGTGGGCGACGCGCCATCCCTGGTGGCGGCCGTCGACCTCTATCGACCCGACGTGGCCGTCATCGATGTGCGGATGCCCCCCACGTTCACCGACGACGGTCTGATCGCGGCGAAGAAGATCAGGGCCGACCACCCGGACGTGGGACTGTTGGTGTTGTCCCAGTGGGTGGAAGCCGGCGCGGCTCGCGACCTCCTGCGGGACGGGCGGGGCGGCATCGGCTACCTGCTCAAGGACAGGGTGCAGGAGTTGTCGATGGTCGACACGGCGCTGCAGGTGATCTCCCAGGGCGGGACGATGGTCGATCCCCAAGTCATCGCCCAGTTCGCCGCCAGCGGCACGGAACTGGCCCGCCTCACCGAGCGGGAGCGCGAGGTTCTGGCGCTCATGGCGCAGGGCCGCTCCAACACCGCCATCGCGGCTCAGCTCGTCGTCACTCTCGGGTCGGTCGAGAAGCACATCGCGTCCATCTTCACCAAGCTGGACTTGTCCAACTCGCCCCACGACCACCGTCGGGTGCTCGCAGTCCTGCGGTACCTCGGCGGCTGAGCCCGACGAGGGCTAGCGCTGTGCCTCCTCACGGGGGTACGTGGTGCCCGGCGGGGTGACCGCCGGCAGTCGGCGGGCGCCGTCGGGGGTCGGGATGGCACGCAGCAGGGCCTGGGTGTACGGGTGGCGCGGATCGGCCCAGATCTCGTCGGCGGGGCCGCGCTCGACCACACGTCCTTGGTACATCACCAGCAACGTGTCGGCGATCAGGCGCACGACCGACAGGTCGTGGGAGATGAACAGCATCCCCGCCCCCTGGGCGACCGTCAACGAACTCATGACGTAGGCGACCAACGCCTGGGTGGAGGCGTCGAGGGAGGAGATGGGCTCGTCCCCGATCAACACGTCGGGAGCGGCCGCCAAGGCGCGTGCCGTCGCGATGCGCTGGCGCTGTCCGCCGGAGAAGCTGCGGGGGAAGCGAGTGGCGTCCTTGGGGTCCATGCCCACACGCTCCAGCCACTGCGTGACCGTCGTCGGACGAGAACCCGTGTCGGGTCGGGATGGATGGGCGAGGTCGGCGACCCGCTCGGCGGCCAACGGCCCATCACTCGCGCTGAGGGGACCCAATCGGCGGCGAGCGGCGTCCAAGCCGTCCTGGATCTGGGGGCCGATCCTGCGGCGCGGATTGAGCGATGACCCGGGGTCTTGGAAGACCATCTGGATGCCGGTGGAGTCCTTCGCCCGTCCGCCCAACCCGAGGGGGAGCACAGGGCGTCCGCGATAGACGATGCGGCCGCCGTCGGGTTTCAACAGCCCGGTCAGGACCCGGGCCATCGTGGACTTCCCGCAGCCCGACTCGCCGACGAGGCCGACCACTTCGCCGGGGTGGATCTCGAAGGACACATGGTCCACCGCCCGCACAGGCGGGTGTCCGGGGTAGTCGACCACGACATCCTCCGCGCACAAGACGGGTTCGCTCATTCCTCCCCTCCCTCCTCGGCCAGGCGCACGAGGTCGTCCCGGGTGCGCAAGCCCCCGGTCGCGCCCGGCAGGGACGCCAACAGGGACCGGGTGTACTCGTGGCGAGGGGCGGTGAAGACCTGGGCGCACTCGCCGTCCTCCACCACCTCGCCGTACCGCATGACGGCCACCCGGTCGGCGATCGCGCTCATGACCCCCAGGTCGTGGGTGATGAACAACACGGCCAGGTCCAGGGAGTCCACCAGGTCGCGTACCAGAGCCAGGACCCCCGCTTGGACGGTGACGTCCAAGGCCGTGGTGGGCTCGTCCATGATCACCACCTGAGGGTCGCAGGCCAGCGCGATGGCGATGGCGATGCGCTGGCGCTGCCCCCCGGAGAACTCATGGGGGTACCGCGACAGGGCTGACACGCCCTGGGTGATGCCGACCCGGGCGAGACCGTCCGCCGCGCGTTCGCGGGCCTGGGAGCGCGTGAGCGACAGGTGGTGGCGCACATGGTCGGTCAACTGCGCGCCGACCGTGAGTTGGGGGTGCAAGGAGGTGGAGGGGTCCTGGAAGACCATGGCGATGCGTCGTCCCCGGATCGCGTCGAGCCGGGACCCGGCGCAGGCGAGCAAGTCGATGTCGTCGAGCCAGACGTGCCCGCGCCTCACGGCCGTGGACGGGTGGAGGCCCATGGCCGCCAGTCCGGTCATGGTCTTGCCCGACCCCGACTCCCCGGCCAACCCCTGGACGGTGCCCGGGGCGACGGCGAGGTCGACCCCGCGAAGGATCGGGGTGGTCCCCTCCTCGTGGCGGATGTCCACTTCGAGGTGCTCGATGCGAAGGCCGGTGCTCATACTCGCCCCGCCTCGGGGTCGAAGGCGTCGCGCAGCGCGTCGCCGAGGAAGTTGAAGGAGATCACGACGGTGAGGATGGCCAGACCGGGGAAGAGGCCGAGCCACCATTTGTCGAAGTTGACCACCGCCGCCGAGATCATCGATCCCCATTCGGGAGTGGGAGGCTTCGCGCCCAAGCCGAGGAACGACAACCCCGACAGCAGGAGGGCGGCGTTGCCGATGTCGAGGCTGGCCATGACGAGGGTCGGGCCCGCGATGTTGGGCAGCACGTCCACACGCATGGATCTCACCGCCGAGAAGCCGAGGAGGCGTCCCGAGGAGACGAAGTCCGCTTCCCTCAGCGACAGCACCAAGGAGCGCACGACACGGGCGTACGGCGGCCACGACACGATGAGCGCCGCCAGGACCGCGTTGAACAAGGAGGCGCCCAGGGCGGCGGCGGTCACCATGGCCAAGATGACCGTGGGGAAGGCCAGGACGACATCAGTCACGCGCATGAGCACCTCGTCGACCCAGCGGCCGAAGAAGCCGGCCACCACCCCGATGATCGAGCCGACCAGCATCGAGGCCGTGACGAGGAGCAGGGCCAGCGAGATGGTGATACGAGCCCCGGCGATCACGCGGGAGAAGAGGTCGCGACCCAGTTCGTCCGTGCCGAACCAGGAGGTGGAACTGGGGGGCGAGAATCGCGGCAGGGTCTGGGCCAAGGGGTCATAGGGGACGATGGACGGCCCCACCACGCACAAGACCACCCAGGCCAAGGCGATGACGAAGGCGACAGCGCCCACGGGCATGCGGATCTCGGGCGGGATCTTCCGCCACACTCGGCTCAGGAGTCGACGTTTGGGTCGGGCGGCGTCCATCTCATCCCACCTTCACGCGAGGGTCGATGAAGCCGTACAGGACGTCCACGACGAGGTTGATGCCCAGATAGACGACCCCGACGAACAACCCCACCCCCATGACGGCCAAGAGGTCGAGCTTGGAGGCCGCCTGGTACGCGTACGAGCCCAGGCCGGGCCAGGAGAAGATGGACTCGACGAGCACGGTTCCCGAGAGCAAGGAGCCGAAGGCGAGACCCACCATGGTCAGAATCGGGATGGCCGCAGCCCGAAGGACGTACCGGAAGAACACCGTGTGGCCGGGCAGCCCCTTGGCCCGGGCCGCGCGCACGAAATCCTTGTCCAGGACTTCCAGGAAGGACATGCGGGAGAAACGGGTGAGCAGGCCGACGGTGTACAGGGTCAGGACGAGGCTGGGGAGGGCCAGGTGCGCGGCGGCGTCGACGAAGGTCTCCCCCTGTCCGGCGAGGAGGGCGTCGAGGGTGTACATGCCGGTCACGTGCGGCGGGGCCGGCATGCCCGGGGACAGCCGCCCGGAGCCGGGGGCGATCCCCAGTTTGTAATAGAAGATGTAGAAGACGAGGATCGCTGTCCAGAACGTGGGAAGGGAGATCCCCAAGAGCGAGATCAATCGAAGGACCTGGTCGCTGATCCTCCCCCGGCGGTACGCGGACACCGCCCCGAGGACCAGGCCGACGATGATCGCCATGACGATGGCCGACAAGGCGATCTCCATGGTGGCGGGGATGGCACGAGCCAGATCCTGGGCGACGGGGCGATGGGTCTGCCAGGAGGTGCCCAGGTTGAGGTGGGCGAGTCGGGTGAGGTACGCCCAGTACTGTTCGGGAAGGGACTTGTCCAGCCCGTACTGCGCCCGGAACTGGGCGACGATGGCGGGATCGTCCGCGGCCCTCTGGCCCAACGCGGCCGCGACCGGATCGCCAGGCACGAGGTTGGTCAGCGTGAAGGTCACCAAGGTGATGCCGACGAGCAAGACCGCCGTGATGATCAGGCGCCTGGCCAGGTATCGCACCAGGCTGGAGTGGGACCGCCGTCCCCGCGTCAGCGTGCTGGACGGGGACGGCGATTCCGCGGTGTCAGGCCGCACCGAGTCCTGCGACATTGATCAGCCATGTCGGGTTGTAATAGACATTCGTGACCGAGGGTTGGTGGGCCACGTTCGACCCGGGTTGGATGAGTGGGATGAAGGGGGAATCGGCGTTCATGGCCTTCCCCCACTCCTCGAACAGGGTCTGGCGCTGGGTCTCGTCACCCGTGGTGTACGCCTGGGCGACCAGGTCGGCGATGGTCGGATCAGCGTCGGCTTGCCACCCGGCGCGCAGGCCGACGGACTGGCCGGGGCCGAAGGCCAGGTAGTTGGCCGGATCCATGTAGTCGGGGTTCCAGTACCACAGCCCGATCTGTTCCTTGCCCGTGCGGTACGGGTCGATCTCCGTGGCGAAGGGGGCCGGGGCCAAGTCGACGGTGATCCCGGCGGCCTGGAGTTGGACCTGGATGCGCTGGGCCAGGGTGGACAGGCTCAATCCCGTCGGGTCGATGTCGTTGGGGAAGGACAGGGTCACTTTCTGGCCCGCGATCCCGCACGCGGCCGCGTTCGAGGTGGCGGCGGCCAGGTCGAAGGTCAACTCGTCGGAGGCCGGCAGGGCGCCGAGGAACCCTGTGGGCACCAGCCCGGTGGCCTGGGAGGCGCCGGCGCCGGCCAGTTCCAGCAGCGAGGGGTAGTCGATGGCCTCCTTGATGGCCTTCACGCACTGGGGGTCGGCCGTGTAGGCGTTGACCGTCGGATCCGCGTTGAGCAGGAGGAAGACGACCGTCGCCGAGGGGGTGGACTCCACTTTCACCGTCGAGGCGAGCGAGGCCACCTGGTCCGGCGACAAGCCGAGCGCGATCTGGGCGTCCCCACGCTCCACGTTCATCTTCTGGGTGGCCGGCTCGACGTTGCGAAGGATCACCGTGTCATAGGTGGCGGTCTGGGGACCGTTGTAGGCGGGGTTCTTGGTCAGGACCACTTGGCTGGCCACGTCCATCGTCTTCAGCACGTACGGCCCAGAGCCGGCCGAGTTCTCGTTGAGGAAGGTCTCGGCGGCGTCCGTCTCGTCGGTCGTCCCACCGTTGTCTTTGACCACCTTCGAGTTCATGATGCCCGCAGAGGGTGTGGCCAGCGTGGCGGGAAGAGCGGGGTTGGGGTCCGTCGTGGTCAACTGGATCGTCGAGTCGTCCACCTTGGTCACGGTGACCCCGTCGAGCAGGAAGGACGGGTTGCCCTTCATCCCCTCCAGGCGCTGCAGGGAGAAGACCACGTCGTCGGCGGTCACCGGGCTCCCGTCGGCGAACACCCTGCCCGGGGCGAGAGTGAACGTGAACTGCGTCAGGTCAGCGTTGGCGGTGTAGGTCGCGAGATCCGGGATGACCGTCGTGGTGTCGTCGTCCGCGAAGGTGAGCAGCGTGTCGTACAGGGCTTTGACGACGATCTGGCCCGTGGGCTCGTACTCCCGGCCCGGGTCGATGGTCTTGATGTCGAACGTGGTGTCGATGACGATCTGAGCCGTGCTCGAGGAGCCGGTTGTGGAGGTGGGGGATGAGGACGGGCTGGAGCAGGCCGACAAGACCAGGGTCGCGGCAGCCACAACGGATGTGAGGATGATATGGCGTCGATGCATGGAGAACCTCCTTGGAAGGGCGACGTCGCCGGTGAGCCTTCGAGCGCTGGAAAGGGGCCAGCAAGACGAATAGATATTAGGCTAGCCAGCGCCTCGGACATTTCCGCGTGCCACCCACGATGTGAGATGGCCGGGAGGCCCCGATCCCCCCTCCGGCCGACAGGTGGCGTGACACACTGTCCATTGCTGGTGGATGGTTGTCCCGTGAAGATGGGAGAATAGGATGGTGCGCGCATCTGAACCGCTGGTCTTCTCGGCGATGGATCTCGCCTACCCCGACATCCGTTCGGCGCGCCACGCGCCCGAGCCCCTGTGGCGCCGACAAGTGTCCCAACTCCTGCCGCCCCCGAGCGTGAGTCCTGCGCCGGTCGGGGGCGCGACCCTGGACAAGCTCGGTCTGCAGATACGGGTGGACGGGATGACGGCCACGTCCGGTGTGAGTTCCCATACCTCCTCCCAGCCGCCCTCGCTGTCCATCCGGCCCGTGCTCCAGGACGCCAAGGGGAAGTGGAAATCGGACTTCCGCCTGACGTGGCGGGGGCGCGTGGCGTACTCCCCGATCAACCTCGACCCCCGTGCCGAGCAATGGCTCCACGACCTGGCGGGGCTCGACGCGGAGATCGCCCGGTACGGCTACTGGTCGGGCGACACGCGGTGGCAGCGTCTCGACGGGTTCGCGGAAGCGGGGCTGTGGCCCTTGCTGGCCACGGCCGAGGAGGCGGGGATCCCTCTCGTCGGACCGACGGCCGCCGACGAGGTGTGTCTGGCCGGGTCGACCAGCCTGAACCTCAACCTGGCCCGCACCCAAGACGGCGGCCTCGCCCTGACCCGCGCCCTGCTGGTCGACGAGAGGCCCACGCGCCCCACCCTGATGGGCGCGATCGGGGACAGCGGCCTGTTCTGCGTCGAGGCCGACGGCGAGGCTCGACGGATCACCCTCGGGCCGGCCCGGCCCCGGCTGAGCAGCATCCATCTGACCCTCCTCGCCGTCGGGGTCATCGAGGTGCCCGAAGGCCAGATCCCGGATTTCATGGACACCTACTACCCGGCCCTGCGTCGCCACCTCACGGTGACGAGCCTCGATCACAGCGTCGACCTGCCCCAGCCCCCGCGTCCCGTCCTGGTCGGCCGGGTCACGGCCGACTCGGTGTACAAGGTCGGCGTCGCCTGGGGGTGGCGGTACGGCGGTGTGACCCACCCCTTCCAGGCCGACGGCTTCTCGGTCGCGTACCGGGACGAGCCGGCCGAACAGAGGATCACCGCCCTCGTCGAAGAGACGATCCGCGCCCTGTCGGAGTTCTCCTCGTACCGTCTGCGCGGGACGCAGGTCTTCGACGCGCGGGGAGGGTTCGAGGCCAGGGCGTTCATCGACCACATCGTGCCCTGGCTCCAGGATCTTCCTGATGTGGAGATCCTCGTCCCCGAGGACCTGCCGGCCTACGAGGATGTCGAGGAGGCGCCGGTGATCGCCGTATGGGCCGACGACGCGGGCGACGCCGACTGGTTCGACTTGGGGTTGGAGATCCGGGCGGGGGACCGGGTGGTGCCCTTCCAGGATCTTTTCGTCGCCCTGGCGACGGGACAGACCCGGATGCTCCTCGACGATGGGGCGGTGGTCCCCATCGACGCGCCACAGTTCGAGCGCCTGAAGGAGTTGATCGACGAGGCTCGCGCGCTCGCGGACCGACCCTCCCAGGCCCTGGGGATCAGCAGGTACCAGGCCGGGCTGTGGTCCGACCTGGCCGACCTGGCCACCGAGGTCCGTGTCAGCGACCAGTGGCGTGCCCAGGTGGTGGACCTCCTCGCCCTGGTCGACGCGGACACGGCGGGCGAGTCGGGCGGGCCGGTACGCCCCGTCGAGACGCCGGCCGGGCTCACGACGGTCCTGCGTCCCTACCAGAAGCGGGCCTACGAATGGTTGACCTTCCTCGACGCCCACGGTCTGGGGGGAATCCTGGCCGATGACATGGGTTTGGGCAAGACCCTCGAAGTCTTGGCGTTCATCCTCGGAGTGGTCGAACGCCGTCCTCCCGCGGCTCAGGGGACCACGCACGCCCCCTTCCTGGTCGTCGCCCCCGCGTCGGTGGTGGGCAACTGGAAGGACGAGGCCGCCCACCACGCGCCTGGTCTGCGGGTTCTGGCGTTGCGGGAGACCATGAAGAAGGCCGGGGTGTCCATGGACGACATCCGGGGCACGGTCGACGTGGTGGTGACGTCCTACGCCATCTTCCGCATGGAGGTCGACGAGTTGTCCACGCTCGACTGGGCGGGTCTGATCCTCGACGAGGCTCAGTTCGTGAAGAATCCGAGGACCACGGGCAATGAGTTGGCTCGTACGTTCCCCGCTCGGTTCAAACTGGCGGTCACAGGCACCCCCATGGAGAACGACGTCATGGAGCTCTGGGCCCTGCTGTCCATCGTCGCGCCGGGGTTCGCCGGACCGGCCCGCCGGTTCCGACAGGTCTACGCGTCCCCGATCTCCAAAGCCGCCACCGCCCAGCAGCGCCGTCGTCTCATGGCCGCCCACCCGCGGTCCCATCCGGATGAGGAGATGGACCACGCCATCGACGAGGGCCGGATCCGGCTGGCGCAGTTGCGCCGCCGTCTGCGTCCCCTCCTGCTCAGGCGGACCAAAGAACTCGTGACGCCCGACTTGCCGAGCCGGGTCGAGAACCAGGTGGAGGTGGACCTCGCCCCGCGGCACAGGGCGGTGTACGACACGTACCTCCAACGCGAACGCCAGCGCGTCCTGGGACTGTTGGACGACCTGGACAAGAACCGATTCGCTGTGTTGCGATCCCTGACGATCCTGCGCCGCCTGGCCTTGGACGCGTCCTTGATCGACGAGGCGAAGTACGCCGGGGTGCCCTCGGCCAAACTCGACACGCTGATGGAGCAAGTGGGGGAGGTGGTCGCCAGCGGCCATCGCGCCCTCATCTTCAGCCAGTTCACCACCTTCCTGGCCAAAGTGGTCGAGCGACTGGAGAAGGCGGGCATCGACTTCGCGTACCTCGACGGACACACCACCCGTCGCGACCGGGTGATCCAGCGGTTCCGCACGCAGGACGTGCCTGTGTTCTGCCTCAGCCTGAAAGCGGGGGGCTTCGGCCTGACCCTGACCGAGGCCGACTACGTCTTCCTCCTCGACCCATGGTGGAACCCGGCCACCGAGCAGCAGGCCATCGACCGTACCCACCGGATCGGCCAGACGCGGGCCGTGATGGTCCAACGGCTCGTGTCCACGGGAACCATCGAGGAGAAGGTGATGGCTCTCCAGGCGCGCAAAAAAGAGGTCTTCAACTCCGTCTTGGCGGACGACGCCGGAGAGGCCTCCTTCGCCTCGGCTCTGACAGCCGACGATATCCGCAGCCTCCTCGACGACTGACGCGGAATGAACATGGTGAGGACTGTGAAGTCCCCTGCGCTAGGGTGAGAGGCACCCGGGGGCATGCAGCGCCCCCTTTATGCCTCATGAGGAGACGCCATGAAATCACGCCGCCTATTGACGACCAGTGTCGCAGTGATGGCTGCACTGAGCTTGGGCTTGGCCGGATGCTCCGGTTCCAACCCCACCACCCCTGACACGCCATCCGTGGCCCCCAGCGGTCCCTTGTACACCATCGGGTCGGCGGTGATCGTGTCCCACCCCGCTCTGCAAGCGGTCCAGGACGGCTTCGAAGAGGTTCTGAAGGAGCAGGGGATCAACTACACCATGATCTCCGAGAACGCCCAGGGTGACAACTCCAATGCCATCACCATCGCGAACTCGTTCGCCTCGAACTCGAAGATCGACCTGATCCTCGCCATCTCGACGCCCATCGCCTTGTCCATGGCCAGTGTGGAGAAGGACCGTCCCATCCTGTTCTCCGCCGTGACCGACCCGGTCGCCGCGGGCCTCGTGCCCTCCTGGGACCAGGCCGGGGCCAACATCACCGGCACGAGCGACCTGAATCCCGGGGCGAAGCCGGTCTCCCTCGTCCAAGAGGCCATGCCGAACGTGCGCACCATCGGGGTGCTGTACTCCTCCTCCGAGCCGAACTCCCTCGCCCAGGTGGCCGCATTCCAGACGGAGGCCGACTCCCTGGGGGTCACCCTGAAGACCCAGGCCGTCACCGCCGCCTCGGAGATCAGCGTGGGGCTGGAAGCCCTGGCCGGCGTCGACGCCATCCTCATCCCCACGGACAACACAGTCGTCGCGTCCATCGCCTCCGTCATCGGCTTCGGCCAGGAGCACCAGATCCCGGTGTTCTGCGCGGACACGTCCACGGTGGCGCTGGGGACTGTGGCCACACGCGGCCTGAGCTACCACGACCTGGGCCGGGCGACGGGAGAGATGGCCGTCCAGATCCTGCGCGACGGCGTCTCGATCAGCACGATCAAGCCTCAAGCCACGACCAGCACCGAGTTGTACGTCAACCCTGACGCGGCGGCGAAGTTTGGTCTGACCCTTCCTGCCGCTATGATCAGCGATGCGGCGCACATCGAGACGACGTCGTAACCGAAACTCCAAGTGAAGGAGCCGTGCCACTGTCATGTTGGGCGCAGTCGATCAAGGGTTAATCACCGCGGTGCTTGCCCTGGGTGTGTTTCTCACATTCCGAATCCTCAACTTCGCCGACCTGACGGTGGACGGCTCTTTCACCGCTGGCACCGCCACGGCTGCCATCCTGATCTTCAACGGCGTGCCGCCGGTGTGGGCGACTGGCGCTGGCCTGATCGCCGGCGCCTGCGCCGGTCTCCTCACCGGGCTCTTGCACACCAAGGCGCACATTGACCCCTTGCTGTCGTCCATCCTGGTGATGCTGGCGATGTACACCATCAACACCCACATCATGTGGTTCGGCAAGGACGGGTTGCATCGCAGCACCGTCCCCTTGTTGAACAAGCAGACCATCTTCACCTGGATCGTGGACCACCGATTGCGGGGCACCTGGACCTCGGTCCTCTTGATCGGCATCGGCGTGGTCGTCGTCGTGGTCCTCGTCAACTGGTTCTTGAGCACGAAATTCGGCCTTGCCGTCATGGCCACCGGGGACAACCCGACGATGGCCTCCGCCACGGGGATCAACACGGACATGACCAAGATCGTCACCCTGATGATCTCCAACGGGCTGGTCGGGTTGTGCGGGGCCGTCACGGCTCAGTACGTGGGCTCCTCGTCCATCGGCGACGGCACCGGCATGATCTTGATCGGGCTCGCCTCTGTGATCCTGGGCAACGCCATCTTCGGGACGCGGTTCCTCTGGCTGGCGACCACGGGAGTCGTGGTCGGCGCGGTCCTCTACCGCGTGGCCATCTTCTTCGCCCTGAAATGGGAGTTCATCGACAACGCGGACATGAAGCTGATGTCGGCGGCGCTGGTCGTGATCGCCCTCATCCTGTCGCAGTGGAAGGGCGCCCAGGCACTGGTCACCCGCCTGTCCCCGTGGCGGTCGAGGCCCGACGCGCCGGAGCCCATGTCTGTCGTGCCCAACCAGTTCTCACCGTTCGCGGAAGTCGACAACGCCGCCCACACGGTCACCACGGGCGAAGGGAGGGGGCAGTGATGCTGTCGCTGACGAATATCACCAAGACGTTCTATCCCGGAACCGCGAACGAGCGCCGGGCCTTGCGCGACGTCGACCTGGAGTTGGCCGAAGGCGACTTCGTCACCATCATCGGATCCAACGGCGCCGGGAAGTCGACCCTCCTCAACGTCATCGCAGGGTCCCTGTCCGTGGACCAGGGGTCGGTGGTCCTCGACGGGCGTGCCGTGACCCGTATGCGCGAGCACAAGCGGGCCTCCACGATCGCCCGTGTCTTCCAGGACCCTTCCGCCGGAACCGCGCCGCACCTGAGCATCGAACAGAACCTCGCCGTCGCCTACAACCGCGGCAAGCGGCTGAGTCTGGGTCGCGGGCTGTCCCATGCCCGACGAGACTTCTTTCGTCAGGAACTCGCCATCCTCGAACAGGGGCTGGAGGATCGGATGCGCCATCGCGTGGGCTTGCTCTCCGGCGGGCAGCGTCAGGCCCTCAGCCTGCTGATGGCGTCCTTCACGCGTCCAAAGTTGCTGTTGCTCGACGAGCACACGGCCGCCTTGGATCCTGAGCGTGCGGAGCTGGTGTTGCGCTTGACGGCGCAAGTGGTCGCTGAGCAGGGCCTGACGGCGTTGATGGTGACCCATAACATGGATCATGCTTTGCGCCTGGGGAACCGCCTGGTGATGATGCACGAGGGCCAGATCCTGCACACCTTGGACCCCCAGGAGAAGAAAGAGGCGCAGATCCAGGACCTGCTGGAATGGTTCAGCCGCGAGAAGGGCGCCCTGAGCGATCGTACCCTCTTGCAGTGAGGGTCGTCTGGCGACAGGCGGTTCGCGGTGGCCGTCCGTGAGACGTCTCCCGACTAGTCCTGTGGCGAGCAGGAATGATAGCGTGCAATCATGACCTGGAATGCGCAAGACCTCATGGCTGGCCCAAGGGGGCGCAGGCTGCTCCTTGAGCTGGCTCAAGAGCATGCGTGCGCCTGCCCGTTCATGGTGGCCCAGACCTTCCTCGCCTGTCTGCACGGCGCCGCGACGGGGCTGGAGCCCGACCCGGGGTCACGCGAGGGCGCCCTCTTCGGGGTGCCGGGAGGCCGGGTGCTCTCGGCACTCGCCGGTCTGACCCGGCGTCGCAGGGAATCACCGCGGCAGACGCCCGAGGATGTGGCCGTCGCGTTGCACGACCTTCCCGTCGTGAAGGAGACCGAGGAGAGGCTCTGGACAGCGTTGGAGCTGTGCGTGAGCTCGGCCCGGTACTGGCAGCCCCCGGATGGTTTCGACGCGTTGGCTGCCACGAGCGAGGTGAGCGAGCCGTTGGCCGAGGTCGGCAGGCGCATGATCGAGTCGGGACTGTGCCAGTGGTGGGACACACCCCTTCAGGCGGCGGACCAGTGGACGGTGACATGGGCGGCATGGGGCCAGGAGTCGCTCCCCGACGATCCCGTGCCCGACCCGAGGTCTGCGCTCATCGACTGGCATCGTGAGACGGTGGCACACGAGCAGGCGCTGCGGGGGCACTCCCGGCACCTCGCCGACACCGCGGGAGGGGACTGGTGGGTGCTCTCGCGCGATCCGCGCCTCCCGATCACGACGCGCAGCGATCCTCGGCGCGGTCCCGTCGGCTTGTGGCTGGTGGAGGACTCCAGCGGCGGGCGCCACGCCAGGGCTGCTCGGGTCGTCGTGCCCGACACGGCTCGGGTGTACGAGGTGGACGGCGCGGCGGCGTGGGCCCGGTTGTGCGACCTCTATCCCTGCGACGTCACGTGGTCGAGACGCCACGTGTGGGGGCAGGCCACGGGGTGGTACGGAGGCTGGGTCATCCCGGACTTCCTCGCCATGGCCCAAGACTTCGACGCCGTCCATGTGAGCGTGGCCGGCTACCTCGCCACCGCCGGTCGGGTCGTGCCCGTGGGCACCGGCGCCGCCAGCACCCTCGCCGGATGGAACCCTGACGAGACAGTATGGCTCAGGGACGTGCACGTGGGTGACACGCAGGCATGGAGCTACGCGGATCCCGTCGGCTGGGTGGAGTCCTCGACGTAGGCGGAGTTGCCCGTGAGTGGAGCCGGTGGGGGCGGTGGCGTCCACGGTTGAGGGGGCGGGGGCCATGGCTGTTGGGCCGGGACCCACGGTTGCGGTGACGGGACCCACGGTTGCTGGGATGGGATCCACGGTTGCGGAGGTGAAGCCCAGGTCTGAGGGGGAACTGACCAGGGTTGTGGTGGGGCGCCCCACGGTTGCTGCGGGGGAAGTGGCGCGTGGACGGCCATCATCGGCACCGCCATGTAGGTCGTCCCGAGGAAGGCTTGGCGGGCCACTCGCATCAGAGCGAGCAGGGCGGCTCGACGTGTCTCGAAATCCTGTGGGGAGATGGCAGCGTTCGCCGCGCGATCGTGCAGAGTGGTCAACTTCGTGCACGCCAGTTGGTAGTCCCGCATCGCGTCGAAGCCGGGCTTGCCGCGGGTGGACCGTGCCCATTCGCGAGCCTGTCGACGGGCCTTCAGGCTCGACAGCATGGTGAGGTCGGCCGTGGCGACCAGCCCAGTGGGCACGTACTGTGCCGCGCACGCCTGGATGCGAGCCACCGTGCGTTTCCGGTCGGTGCGCAGTGCGACCAGGACGATGATGAGGACTGCCAGCTCGATCAGAAATCCGACGCTCAGACCGGCCAGGCCGTACGTCGCCGAGGCGTTCCATGTCGCGTGCAGGATCATGGCGCCCGCCAAGCCAGCCAGCGGGAGGAGGATCCGTACCGGCAGCACGCGCCGTCGAGCGGCGAAGGCCAACGCGATCCCCGTCATCGATGTGAAGACTGGGTGGCAGAAGGGGGCAAGGACTCCGCGGATGATGAACACCCCAGCCAAGGATGTCGCGCCTTCGGCGGCCGAACCGATGTAGTACTCGATGTTCTCCGCGGCGGCGAAACCGAGCGCCGCCGTGGCCGCGTAGACGACACCGTCGGTGATGGAGTTGATCGCGTCGCGCCTGAACCAGAACACCCCGAAGACGGCCAGTCCTTTCATCGACTCCTCGACCACGGGGGCGACCAGGACGGCAGTGACGGTGTCGATATTGTTCCCGGCCCTCGGGGTCAACGCCGCCGCCCCCGCGATCTCGAAGATGATGCTCAATGCGATGGAGGCGCCTGCGCCCCACAGGAACGTCGTCACGAGCAGGAATCGTGGACCCGGCTCCACGCGGTCCAAGGCGAGGACCCCGGCCATCATGGGGACGAGCGTGATCATCGACAGCATGGCCGCGACGAAGAAGGACGAGCCGCCCACAAGCAGGAAGAGAGCCAGGAACGCGCCAAGGCACACCGATGAGGCGGTGATGGCGACGATGGCGCCGGTGGGCATCCCTCGATGGGTCTGTCCAGCCAGGATCGCCTTGGGGTCGATGAAGCTCACACATTATATGGTACTTGAGATTGTCCTCGGGGTAATTGGCATCATCTCTTTACTGAGATGATCGGCTTTGTTCGGTTGATCGCATGTGTTGAGTTGGGGTCGGTGCTCCCTGCCTCGGCGGGTCCTCCCCACTTTTCCTCGGTCGCAGCCGAGTGGACACAGCTCTTGACGACTAGATGTCAGCGAGTACAATGAGTAACATAGTACTTGAACTCGACGAGTACATAACGGAACATACTAAAAGGCGTCTCAGGCGGGAAGCGACACATCCTCCGGCTGAAGAGCACGAGGTGAGGGGATCACTATGAACGCAACTGCCACCCACGTACCCATCATCGAGGTACGCGGCTTGAGGAAGACATTCACCACCCGGAAAAGAGGCGCGAAGGGGGAGAACGGACGTACCGCCGTCGAGGCGGTCGCGGGGATCGACCTCGATGTGCCGCAAGGGGAGGTCTTCGCTTTCCTAGGGCCCAATGGCGCTGGGAAGACCACCACCTTGCGCATTCTCACGACCCTGCTCCCGGCGACCGGGGGCACAGCCCGGGTCGCGGGTTTTGACGTGACCTCCCAGCAGAGGGAGGTACGCGCGCGCATCGGGTACGTCGGCCAACAAGGCGGGACCGACCTCGACCACGCCACCGGGCGGGAGAACCTCCATCTCGCTGCTCGCCTGTACGGGCTGTCGAAGGGCGACGCCGCCGCGCGGGCCGCCGACCTGCTGGAGTGCTTCGACCTGGCCGCGCTCGCCGACCGGGAGACGAGCACCTACTCCGGCGGGCAGCGTCGCCGACTCGACGTCGCCCTGGGCATGGTCGGCCACCCCGCCGTCCTCTTCCTCGACGAGCCCACCACCGGCTTGGACCCCCAGAACAGGATGAACCTGTGGGAGCAGGTACGTCGGCTCAAGGCCGATGGCGCGACCATCTTCCTCACCACCCACTATCTCGATGAGGCCGACGCGCTCGCCGACGACGTGGCCGTCATGGACCACGGCCAGATCATCGCCCGAGGGACTCCCCAGGAACTCAAGGACCGCATGGGAGTCTCCACCCTCGACGAGGTCTTCCTCACGCTCACCGGTCGTGCGCTGCGCGACACCGACAGTGAAGGGGTGCTGTCATGACGAGCATGATCACGCCGTCCACGTCCGTACGGCCCACACCCGGCCAAGCCAGCCTCGTCACGGAAGTGGCCCTGCTCACCCAACGACGCGCCAGGGAACTCCTCCGCGAGCCGCAATGGATCGTCTCCGGCCTGGCCACGCCGATCTTGTACCTCGTGCTGTTCGCGCCCCTGCTGAAGGACATCCCGAGCCCCCTGTTCGGCGGCCTGTCCGTGGTGCAGATGTTCGTGCCCGGCATGCTCGTCCTGTTCGCCTTCGGCTCGGGCCAGGGGATCGGCTGGACGGTCATCCACGAACTCGACACGGGGGTCATCGAGCGCTTCCGCGTGTCCCCGGTCAGGCGAGTCTCACTGCTTCTCGGATCGGTGATCAGGGACGGACTCTTCTTCATCGCCTGCGCCCTCGTCGTCTGCCTGGTCGCCGTCCCCTTCGGATTCGTCATCCATCCGCTGGGGTTGATCCTCACGCTCCTCCTCCTGGCCCTCCTCACCGGCTGCGTCTCGGCCATGTCGGCCGCCCTAGGCCTGACCCTGAAGAACATCGGCGCCCTCGCCGCGAGCGTCATGGGTATGCAGTTGCCCCTCACCCTCCTCGCCGGCGCCTTGCTGCCCATCTCGATGGGGCCGACATGGTTACAAGTGTTGGCGCATCTGGACCCCTTCTACTACGCGGTGTCCGCCGCGCGAGACCTGTCCTCCGGCGTGATCCTGAGTGGGACGGTGGGTCTCGGATTCCTCGTGGTCATCGCCTTGTTCCTGCTCGTGCTCGCGTGGGCGTCACGGGTCTACCGTCACGCCGTCGCATGAGCGTGGTGTCTCGGGTGCGGGTCGGGGGTGAGACCGGGATGTCATTGGTGGGTGGGCCTGCTTCGTTGTGCAGGATGCTCGTGGCTGAGTGGGGGTGAACTCAGCCCGGGATGATTCCAGGATGTGGCGCTATCACGGATCGCGGGCTTCGTGATAATAGGATTGTCGCTAGATGATCCAAAGGGGGACCACCGTGGTCAAGCTGGCTTTCCGTGACGTGCTTGTTGTTGTGTGCTGTTTTGTGGCGGCTGGTGTGGGGGTTTTCGCCAGTCTATTCGGTCTTCCCGGTTTGTTGGCGTCTGCTGCCGGGGCTCACGTGTGGCCAACCATCGGCTGGGCGGGGTGCCTGGCTTCCGGTGTGACGGTGGTTGTCGGGTTGTTGGGGTCGGCGTCACGCCGTCTCGATCACAGCCCGGATCGAGTTCAACCTGCACGCGTGGCGGGCGCCGCTGGGTTGGCGGCAGCGCTGCTGGTCCTCGTGGGTGGTGTGACCGGTGTGGCGTCCCTGCTGGCTGGAACCATCGGAGGTGTGCCGGTGCCGAGGCTGCACATGGTGGTGGACCTCGCTTCGTGGGTGGTGGCCGTGCTGGCCGCGCCGATGCTGTTGGCGATCCTTCTGCTGGGTGTGGCGGGGACGAACGTGTGGTTGAAGGCGTCGCTTCGTCGTCTGGGTCGGGTGTATGCGCCGATGCTGGTGGTGGCGGCGGTCGCGTCGGGTGTGGCTGCTGGGTTGTGGCAGTGGACCGTTCTGGGCAGCGGCATGGTGTGGTTGGTTGTCCGGGGGGTCGGGTTGGTTGTCGTGGTTGCGGCTGGTTTGTGTGTCGAGTTGATGGTGTTCGCACGCGGCAACCAGGGTGGCCGCCGGTTCTCGTTTTCGTACCGTCCCAGGCGTGCGGTTGGCCCGGCGCGGGCGTTGGGTGGTGTGGTGTGGCCTGTTCGTCGGGTGGCGTTGGGGTGTGTTGTGGTGGTGGTCGGTGTGGCGTTGGTGGTGGGTGTGGGTCCGTCTGGTGTGGCGCATGCCAAGCCGGTTGATGCTCCTGCGGTGTCGCCGGTGGAGTCGGCGGTTCCGGAGCCGGGTGGGGTGGCGACCAACACCGCACCAGTTGACACCACTAGTACGGATGTGGTGTTGCGTGATCCTCAGCCGTATTATCCTGCCCCGGTGGCGCCGGGGCCGGTGGTGTCGGCTGAGAACGGGTCGGTGACGTATCGGACGGGGCCTCGGTCGTATCAGACGGTGTTGGGCGGGGTGCAGGCCACGTATGTCGACGCCGAGGGCAAGACTCAGATGGTCGACAACACCCTGGTGCCGGGCAATCAGAACGGCGTGGTGTCGTTCACGAATGCGGCGAATGATTTCCGGGTGTCGATCCCGGCGGTGATGGATGCGGGTCATGGTGTGGTGTTCGCTCGTGGTGGGTACGAGTTGGAGGTGATCCCTGTCAGTGGGGATTATTCTCGTCCGGTGGCGAGGGGCAACGCGATTGTGTTCAATGATGTGTATGCGGGGATTGATGTGCAGTACACGCTGGTCGGGTCGGTGGTCAAGGAGGACATCGTCGTCAATCGTCTGGTCGCGGTTCCGGATGTCTCGTTCATGGTGAAGGCGGACGGTGGCCTGGTGGTGGGGTCGGAGGCTGCGGGCACGGTGGCGGCGCGGGCGACACGGTCGTCGGGGGATGTCGTGTCGGGTGATGTGGTGTTCGCCCTGGTGGCTCCGGCGATGGTCGACGGGGCGGGCGTGGTGTCGTCGGGGGTGTCGATGACGACGACGGGTTCGGGGGTGTCGGCGACCGCCACGATCAGTGTGGATCAGTCGTGGTTGGCTGACCCTGCGAGGGTGTTCCCGGTGCGGATCGATCCGACGGTGGATATCGCCCCGGCGGCGGTGAGCTTGGTGGGGGTGGAGCAGGGTGCTCCGAATATGAGCATCGGGGACAATGGGTATCCGTATGCGGGGTATGACGATGGGGTCACGTCGGGGAATATCGCCGCGTTCAACACGTTGCATATGATGACCCGCACGTGGGTGGGCATCACCTATGATTTTCAGGCG
>WQZD01000029.1 GCA_009780915.1 Propionibacteriaceae bacterium | reverse complement strand
CTCGTCGGCGGAGACGTGGGTGGCGTGGTCGGCGGACTCGTCGGCGGCGTAGTCGGAGGACTCGTCGGCGGAGACGTGGGTGGCGTGGTCGGCGGACTCGTCGGCGGCGTAGTCGGAGGACTCGTCGGCGGAGACGTGGGTGGCGTGGTCGGCGGACTCGTCGGCGGCGTAGTCGGCGTCGATGTCACCGTCAATCTGGCGCTGCTGGGATCCGACGTGACATCCAGGACAGACGGTTGCCCCGTTCCCAACACCACGGAGACCGACCCCGACACCACAGCCGTGTTGTCCACGAAGCCAGCGGTCATGTCCGCGTCCGTCACGGTGTAGAGGGCCGTACACATGGTGGACTCCCCCGGCGCCAGACTCTGCCCCGACACCACACTCCCCACCACACACGACGCATCCTGCAACGCGCCGGAGCCGGAGAAGGCCGTCTCGACGATCGCCAGATCCCCCACCGCGACCGAGCCCACATTGGTGACCTCGTACTGGTAACTCACCTGCTCGCCGACGGCGCCGGCCGTGGTCGGCGACACGCTCTTGGTCATCATCAGCCCGGCCACGTCCGTGGTCACGCACCCCGCACACGTCGACCCCAGTCCGGGGCGTCCCTGATCAGGGGTGTCCGCGGGGAAGACCGAGTTGAAGACCACGGAGTCCCCTCGCTGACCGTCAGGGAGGACCGTGGCCGTGTAGCTCACCGTGGCCGACTGCCCCGGATCGATCACCCCGGAGATCATCATGTCCTGGCCGACAACCTGAGTCGTGAGTCCCGTGCTCGCCGTGATCGGCCCCAGGGTCGCGTCGTCGAGCAGCGCGCTCAGATCGTCCACGTGATCGATCACCGCAGGGACGATGCCCGGATTGGTCAGCGTGATCGTGTAGGCCAGCTCCGTGCCCGCGAGCACCACGGAATCGGCGGGGCTGACCGCCTTGGCGATGGTCACGAGCGGGACGGGAACGGGCACGACCTCGATCGTCGCCTGGGCCTGGTCGTTGCTCGGATCGGTGTCCGCCTCGCCGTGGGTGGAGACTCCCTGGATCGCGTAGGTCGTCCCCGCTGGGCCCGTCACCCGTGCGATCAGGTCGTACGACACGGACTCCCCCACGCCGAGCCCGTCCACCTGGCACACCATCGTCGCGCCCGTCATCGAGCACGACACCTCGCGCGTGAGCCCGTCCGTGGACCCGGACAGGGTGGCCGACACGTTGCTCAACCCTCCAGGGACCTGCCAGGCCATCTGCACGGCGGTCGCGTCCATCGGCCCGTTGTTGGTCAGCGTGGCGGTGAATCCCACTTGCCCACCGGGATAGACCTGCCGGGAGTCCGGGGTGATCGACACACCCACGTCCGTGGCCTGGGTCAACGCGACCTGGGCCGAACTGGGATCGGACACCACCGGCACGCCTAAGGCCATCCCGGAAGCCGTCGCCTGGTTGGTGAGCCAGTCATCCAAGAAGTCGTGCAGCTGGACGGCATAGGTCGCGGCACAGGTCGTGGACGCCCCGGGATCGAGCTGTGTCGACTCGCACACCGGCGCCGAGAGCGTGCCCGCCCCGGAGAAGTCGGTGTCAGAAATGCCCACGTCGCCGACCGGCACACTACCGTCGTTCGTGACGAGGAAACGATAGGTCACCACCTGACCCGCCAAGGTCGCCACCGTCGGTGATGCCGTCTTCGCCAGCGCCAACCCCGCCACCCTCGTGGTGACGCAGGTCGGACACTGGCTCGTTGGCGTGTCGATCGTGGGGCGCTCGCCTGGCGGCGTGTCACCCGACGACACAGCGTTGAACAGGACAGAGTCGCCGCGTTCTCCGTTAGCTTTCACCCTGACGGTGTAAGTAACGCGACCGCTCTGCCCTGGGTCCACAGTCCCCGTGATAGCAAGATTATCGCCCCCATAGACGCCCGCGTCAAGACCTGGGTCGGCGGACACCGAGACCAGGTCGGCGTCGTCGACCACGCCGGACAGATCGTCCACGTGGTTCACGACGGCGGGCGCCGGTCCGATGTTGGTCAGGGTGATGGTGTACGTCAGGAGCGTCCCCGCCGTGACGACGGGGTCCGTCGGACTGACGCTCTTCGCCATGATCAGGGCCGGCACAGGCGCCGCGACCACGGTGACGACGTGGTCGGCCTGGTCGTTGCCAGGATCGGTGTCGGCCTCGCCGTGGGTGACCACGCCCGTGAGGGTGTACGTTGTTCCGGCTGGCCCCGCGGCCGCGCCGGTGATTCCGAAGCTGGCCGACTGCCCGGGCCCCAGATCCCCCACGACGCAGGTCAGCTGAGATCCCGTGAGGACGCACGAGGGCGCGGCGGCGACGCCGGTGTCGGCACTGCTCAGTGTGCCGACCACGTCGGACATCCCCGCGGGGATCGTCACCGTCATCTGGACGCCCGTGGCCGCCCCCGGACCGTTGTTGGTCACCGTGGCCGTGAATGCGGCCTGCCCGCCGGGATAGACCTGGGACTGGGTCGGGGCGAAGGAGACGCCGACATCCGTCGCCGCCCGTACCCCCACGTCGGCCGTGGACGGATTCGAGGTGATGGTCTGCGACCCCGCCAGGCCCGTCGCGGTGGCCGTGTTCTCGATCTGGGCGCCGGTCAGGTCCGACGCGGCGACGGTGTAGGTGGACCAACAGATCGTCCGCTCCCCCGGCGCCAACGTGGTCGTCCCGCAGGTGATCGCCGACATGGCGCCCGCCCGCGTCCCGAGGGAGTCCTGGACGGCCAGACCGTCGACGCTCGTGCCACCCGTGTTCGTGACGGCGAACTGGTAGGTGATCTGATCCCCGGCCAGGCCGACGGAGGTCGGCTGGGCGGTCTTCACCAGGTCGAGGGCGGCGACAGGGGTCCAGGTGCAGGGGCCGCACTGGGACGCCGGGGTGTCGATCGTGGGCCGATCGGCGGCAGGAGTGTCCCCCGCCGCGACGGCGTTGAACAGGACGGAGTCCCCCCGCTGGCCGTCCGGGTTCACGGTCACCGCGTAGGTCACCGTGGCCGTCTGCCCGGCGTCCACGCTCCCGGTGATGAGCAGATGCCCGCCGACGAGTTGGGCTGTGACGCCTGGCGAGGTGGTCATGGCGACCATGGTGGCGTCGTCCAGGACTCCCGTGAGGTCGTCCACCTCGTCGACCGCTCCGGCGGCCGTGCCCGAGTTCACGATACTGACCGTGTACGACACAGCGTCCCCCGGGCTGACCGCTCCCGTCGCCGGGACGACGCTCTTGGAGACGTTCAGAGCCGGGGTGGGGACGGCCACGACGTCGACCTGGGCGCTGGCCTGGTCGTTGGTGGTGTCGGGGTCCGTACGGTCCTGGGTGACGCTGGCCGTCACCGTGTACGTCGAGCCAGCGGGCCCTGCGGCCGTGCCGGTCAGATCATACGAGACCGTGTCCCCGACGGGCAGTGCCCCGATCAGGCAGGTGGCGGTCGTGCCCGTCACCGTGCAGGTGGAGTCCGGTGTCAGCCCGGTGGACGCGCTCCTCAGCTGGAGGGCGGAGACGGTCACCCCGGAGGGGATCTGCCAGGTCAGGGCCACGCCGGTGGCGGGCCCAGGACCGTTGTTGACCACCGTGCCGACCATGGCGAACTCGCCGTCGGGATACACCGAGGCCGTCGCGGGGCTCACCGCCACGGACAGGTCGGCCAAGGGCGGCGGGACGACCGGGTCGCACGTCTCGGACACGTTGTTCGACGCGTCCGGGTCCTGGGACCCCGACCCGACCACAGCGGTGTTGCACATGCTGTCGGCCGTCACGCCCGCGTCCACGAGGAAGCTCACCGTGGCTGTGGCCGAGTCGCCGACGCCGAGGGTTCCCAATCCGCATTCGACCACGGGCGAGCCCTCGGTCTGCTCGACAGCCGAGCACGTGGACGAACTCGACCCCGGCTGGAAGGTCATGCCGTCGGGCTGGGTGTCTGAGACCAGCACGTCGTCCGCGATCGAGGGCCCCGCATTGCTCACGCTCACCTCATAGCTCACCGGCTGGCCGGCGACGAGGGGATCTGGGGAGAGGAGGGTCTTCGTCACACTCAGATCCGAACTGCGCTGCACCGTGACGGAGACCGAGGAGACGTTGTTGGCCAGGTTGATGTCGCCGACGTCCACCGTGCCGGGCGAGTGGGCCTGGTCGGTGCTGGAGTGGGTGCCCACAGTGGCCGTGTACGTGCCGCTCGCGTCGTCGGGGATGCTCATGGTGACGCTGGACACGGCCGACTGGCCGGGCAGGAAGACCATGTACCACGGCGTGGCGGGGATCGACTCGCAGTGCAAGGAGTACTGGACCGGGGTCCCCGAGGTGGTCCATGTGCAGATGTTGCCGGGCACGTCGGTCGAGATCGGGACGAAGCCGGGCGGGAAGGTGGCGTCGGCGAAGGGGAAGTTCGCGATGGACGGCCCCGCGTTGGACGAGAAGGCCCCGAAGGTCACGGTCCCCCCGGCGACCGGGTTCGGCGTGTTCACGTACGTGGAGATCGAGACGTCCATCTGGGCGTCGAGCCATGCCGACGCCGTGGCTGCGTTGTTCGCGAGGTTGGGATCGACCTGGCTCGCCGCGTCGGGCGCCACCGTCGCCTGGTTGACGATCTGACGCGGATAGGTGGGGTACTGGTCGCAGCCCGGAGGATTGGGAGCGCTCGTGGGATCCCACGGAAGGGACGGATCGCCGGGCACGCAGCCCGGGCCGGTGCCGGCTTGCCGGTCGTCCATGGCCGACGACATGGCCACCACGCGTACCACCTGGGCCTGACCGAACGTCAAGGGAGGCACCGAGCAGGTGACGACCTGGGGGGAGGCGGGCGCGGCGGGCGCCGGGGGGACCACCTGGCATCCGGGGGAACTGGCCGTGTTGAGGGTCAGCCCTTGGGGCAGGGTGTCGGTGATCGTGGACGCCCCCGAGTCGGAGGGTCCGAGGTTGACCACGGTCAGGGTGTAACCCACCTGGCCGCCGACGTAGAAGACAGGTGTGAGGTCGCTCGCCTGAGAGGAGCCGGGGTCGACCATCTTGAACAGGCGCAGATCCGATTCCGAGTCCACCGCGACGTCGACGCTGGAGGAGACCTCCTCGCCCGGGTTGGTCGAGGTGCTGGCGTACGCGGTGTTGGGGATGTCGGCCCCGGACACGTCGGAGTCGGTCCTGCCCCTGACGATGACCGTCACGCGGTTGCCCGGCACGGTTCCCCACACGCCAGGGATGGTGCCGATCGCGCACGAGAACTGCGAGTCGTCGGTCGTGTCGATGGCGCAGGTCCCCTGGGAGGTGGACACGTTGGTGGCGTGGAAACCGGCGGGAAGCTGATCCGTGACGACCACGTCACGGGCGTCGGCCCAGGACAGGCCCTGGGTGTACTGGACGTCCCGGGGGTCCTGCCACACCTGGACGGAGTACACGAACGAGGTCCCGGCGATCAGGGCGCCGTTGTCGCCGTCGCCCGGCTGGGCGGTCTTGAGGATGGACAGGCCCGCTTCTCCGGCGGTGATCGCGAGCGGCGCCTCCTTGGTGTTGTCCGTCAGGTCAGGCTCGTAGGTGGTGGTCTGGGCTTGGACGATGGCCGAACCAGACGTGGGCAGCGCAGAGTTGTGGACCATCATGAGGACGCTGACGGTGACCGAGTCGCCCGGATCGAGCGTCGACCCCTTGGCGCCGTTGTCCAGGGCGCACGCCAGGTCGTCCTGGACGATCTGGCAGCCGGTGCCGGTCGTGACCCAGGCGGATGAGGAATTCCACCAGATCAGGACGGGATCGGTGTTGTTGGCCGTGACGCCGGACATGGGCAGATCGTCGTTGAGCAGCAGCGACGTGTTCTGCGCTGTGGCCGGGCCCGTGTTGGTGATCGTCATGGTCAGCCAGACGAAGGAGGCGGCGGGCGCCGACGTGATCGACTGGTTGGCGGGCGGCTGGTTCATCCCCTGGTACGGCTGCCACGTGACGTCGGTGACCTCGATGTTGGTCTGGGCGACGACGGGGGTGGTCAGCGTCGTCTGATTGTTGGCCAGCGACGGGTCGGTCGTGGAGCCTGTGACCTCCGCGGTGTTCGAGAGGGTGTCGCCAGTGGACAGATCCGGGGCGATCTGGACCTCGAGGGTGAGGACGAGGTCGGCCCCGCCGTCGGGGATCAGCGTCGGGACGCAGGAGACCGACTGGGGATCGGTGGCGTCGGCGGCGCATCCGGACGAGGTCTGGGAGCCGGGGCCGGCGGGGATGAGGGAGACCCCCGGAGGAAGGGTGTCCGTCACGGTGGCGGTGGAGTCGTCGGGTCCGGCGTTGGCGACCGTCAGGGTGTACACCGCCGTGCCACCGGCGCGCAGGGTGGCCTGGTCGACCGTTTTGGCGATCGACAGGTCCGCGAGGGCGCCGGCGTCCATGGTCCATGACGCGGTGTCGTCCCCTGTCAGCGAGGAGGGCTCGGTCGGGGAGGCCACGGTCACAGTCTCGGTCATGGCCGACGCCGCGTTGACGGTCGAGACCGTGTAAAGGTCGATGACGACGTCGTTGGACACGCCCACGCCGATGTCGCCCAACGCGCAGGTCCACAGGGTGTGGTCCGGGTCCGAGGTCGGCGAGAAGGAGGGGTCGCAGGTCGCCCCGGCGGGAAGCCCGTCGGGCGGAGTGGCGGCGTCCATCACGAGCCCGGCGGGGATCTGGTCCTCCAGGGTGACGTCCCGGGCCACCGAGGGCCCGTTGTTGTGGATCCTGATGGTGTACGTGACCGGGGTGCCCACCAGGGGCAGGCGGCTCCGGTCGGCCGTCTTCGTCACCGAGATGTCAGCGACGCCCTGCACCGGGGCGTCCGCCGTGGCGGTGTTGGAGGTCAGGTCGGGGTCGTCGGTGGTCGCCGACACGCTCGCGGTGTTGCTGATCGTTCCCGTGGCGCCAGGGTCGACCGTGCCGGTGATGGTGACGGTCGCGGTCGCGCCGGGGGAACCGGAGATCGTGGACGCCGGCAACACGCCGATGGCGCAGTCGACCTCCTGGCCGGTGACCGCGCACGTCCCACGATCGGTGGTCGCCTGGATGCCCGTCACCGTCGCGGGCAGGGTGTCGGAGATGGTCACGCCGTCCGCGTTCGAGGGGCCGTAGTTGGTCGCCGTCAGGGTGTACGTGACGGGACCGCCCGCCGTCAGCGTGGCGGGGCTGACCTCCTTGTCGAGTCGGACGTCGGCGCTGGGGGGCGCGACAGTGATGGTCGCGTCGGCGGTGTTGTTGCTCAGATCGGGGTCGACCGTGCCCGAGGACACGGTGGCGCTGTTGGTGATCGTGGCGCCCTGCGTCGCGTCCGGGCCGAGGACTCCCGCCACGACGACGGTCGCCGACTCCCCCGGCCTCAGGCGGGCGATGACGCACGTCCCCCCGGTCGTCGACGCCTGTGTGCAGGTCAGGCTCGCGCCGCCGGGCGTCATCGAGGTCAGGCTCAGAGCATCCGTGCTGTCGGGGGCCACCTGGTCGGCGATCTGGACGCCCACAGCATCTGATGGTCCATTGTTCGTCGCCGTCAGTGTGTACGTCACGGATGTGCCCGGCGTGACCGCCGTCTGGTCGGCCGTCTTGGTGATCGACAGGTCGGCCTGCTGGACGATCTGGATCGTGTCCGAGGACACGTTGTTCGTCATGTCAGGGTCGAAGACCGTCGTGCTCACGCTGGCGACGTCGGTCATGGTCGTCAGCGTGGAGTCCGGGGGCATCGTGCCGGACACCAGGATCACCATCGTGTCCTGGTCAAGCAGATCGGGCAGGGAGCAGACGAGTTGGTCCCCCGACCCGGCGGGGGTCTGGATCTCACAGGTCCCGCCATCCGCGGCGCCGCTCAAATCCCACGTCACCCCGGTGAAACCATCAATGATCGGATCAACGACACGTACCCCCGTGGCAGTGTTAGGTCCGTTGTTCGTGACCGTCAATGTCGCCGTGACCGGACTTCCAGCCACATCGACCCTCGGCGACATCGTCTTCGTGATGGACACGTCGGCCCACTCCGCCACCTCAGTCTCCACTGGCGCCACATCATAGGTCGACCCGACTCCCGTGGTGGCGGTCATGTAGCCCAGGTGAGCCATATTCGCGATGACCGTGCCCGCGGCGGAGGGCAGCACGCGGACCTGGAAGGCGTACCCCTGGGAGTCCCCGCCGACGGTGAGGTTGCCGCCCGTGGACGAGGAAGCCCCCGTGCCTATACGTACCCGTACCGCAGATCCAGTGAACTCCCCTTGGTCATCCAGGCTGGCGTCCGTCAAGGGGGTCACTGTCATGCCGAACGGGTCGACCATCCGCAGGGAGCCCGGGACGTACTCCGTCCCCGCCGGAATGGGATCGGTGGAGGTCAGCTTCGTGGCGGGGTCTTGGCCCGTGTTGGCATACCTCACCGTGTACTGCAGGATGTCCCCTGGCTGTGCGGGCGAGTTGCCAGACAAGTCGACGACCGTCTTGGCGGAGGTGGAGAAATCGGGCGCGTAGAGGTCGATGCCGATGCCGAGGACGCCGGGATAGTAGGCGTCGCCGGTCGACGAGAAGGCGAAGGTGGCGCTGGTCGCCCCATTGGGGATCACGCCCGAGGTGCCGAGGTTCTTGATGTCGTAGCCGAGCAGGTTGCGGTCGGCGGGGTTCCCGCTGGTGACGATCTGGCCATAGTAGTCATTCGTGCTGTTGAAGAAGTTGCTGCCCGGGGAGACCGCCGTCGCCAACTGCGTGTTGTTGAGCGTGGTGCGGTCGCCTGTCTGCGACAGGTCGCCCTCGTACGCGACCATGGCCAACTGCGCGTTCACTTGGCCGGAGACGGGGGTCAGGAACCCCGACACCGTGATGGTCTGGGGGCTGTTGTTCCCCACGTTGTTGAACCCGTCGAAGACAGTCAGGTTGCGCAAGGGCATGCCGGGTGCCGAGAACACCACGACGAGGGACCAACCGGCGTACCGATCCTGCCCGGTCCCTCCGACGACGTTGGCGCCCCAGTAGTCGCCGGTGCCGGCCTGCTGCACGATCGTGGTGACGTCGGCGAAGCGCTGATAGGCGTCGCTGCCCGAGGTGAGCGGGCCGAAGAGAGCACCCGGGTCCGAGCTCGCCTGGATGGGGATGTACGCCGACCCGCCCGGGACTTTCAGCGCCATGGTGTTGTAGTCGCCGGTCCCGGCGACGCCGTTGGTGCCGGCCTTGAGGCGGGCGCCCCAGTAGAGGCCGGCCCACAACACGCCATCCCCCGCGGGGAGGTCGAGGTCCGCCATGGACGAGTTGAACGTGGACGGATCGGTGTCGAGGTCGAGGTTGATCATGTTATAGGCATTGTTATTATTGTTCGGCGCCTTGCCGGTCTTGGCCAACGCGCAGTTCGGGTCAGTGTCGGGGCAGGTCATGAGTGTGTTGCCGATCGCCACCAAGGCGCCATTGGCATTGGTGCTGAACCGAGGAAGGAACGGCAGCGTCTGCGCTGCGTTGACCACCTGCGGAATCGCGGCGATCGTCGCCACCATAAGAACCATACTTGCTGCGACTGCGACGAGTTTCCCAATTTTCCTCATCCCGGCTCCTAGAGCGCTCAGAACTGATGTTCACGATCAATGTGAACTCTATCTTATAGCTATTTTCATGTTCTCGGAGTTTTCTTCGTGTATGGATGTCAACCGTGGGGCATGAGCTGTCCATCCACGGTCGCGGGAGTGGTCGCGGGGGCACGAACTGTCCACACCCACCATCGCGGGGGCACGAACCGTGCACACCCACCATCGCGGGGGCACGAACCGTGCACACCCACCATCGCGGGGGCACGAACCGTGCACTTCAACCCAAAAAAGCACGGTTCACGCCCCCCCGATTTCTGCGGGGGCACGAACCGTGCATTTCAGCCCGAAAAAGCACGGTTCACGCCCCCACGACCCACCTCCACGACCATCCCCAGTCGCGGGAGCAGTCGCGGGGGCACGAACTGTCCATATCCGCCCGAAAAACGACTATTCGTGCCCCCACTAAAACCGAGGGGGCACGAACTGTCGACATCAGCCTGGAAACCGACTATTCGTGCCCCCACGCCATCACGGCCACCTCCGGCCACGCGAGCGGTCACGGGGGCACGAACCGTGCACACCCACCATCGCGGGGGCACGAACCGTGCACTTCAACCCAAAAAAGCACGGTTCACGCCCCCACGATTTCTGCGGGGGCACGAACCGTGCATTTCAGCCCGAAAAAGCACGGTTCACGCCCCCACGACCCACCTCCACGACCATCCCCGGTCGCGGGAGCGGCCACGGGGGCACGAACTGTCCATATCCGCCCGAAAAACGACTATTCATGCCCCCTCGCCATGACGACCACCCCCAACACCGACCCCACACCACGACCACCACCCCGACCACCCACCACAACAACCACCCACCACCACCCGCCGTCACCACTCAGGCCCCACCACCACCCGCCGTCACCACTCAGGCCCCACCGCCCTACCGCCACACCGGCGACATGAACAGAGACCGACGGCCCCACCCGTACCGTGGAGAATGATCGACACCTACACTCCCACCCGTGGTCGGATAGAGTTGGTCGCACAGTCCTGCTCGCCCCAAGGAGTTCTCATGACCGCATCCGTCTCGTCGATTTATTCACAGATCCTCGACACCATCGCCAGTGTCGAGCCACGTGTGGCCGACGCCACCCGCCAGGAGTTGAGCGACCAGCGCGAATCGCTGAAGCTGATCGCGTCCGAGAACTACGCATCCCTGCCGACGCTCATGGCGATGGGCACCTGGATGTCGGACAAGTACGCCGAGGGCACGGTCGGCCACAGGTTCTACGCCGGGTGCCGCAACATCGACACCGTGGAGTCGGTCGCCGCCGAGCACGCCGAAGCCCTCTTCGGGGCCGACCACGCCTACGTTCAGCCCCACTCCGGGATCGACGCGAACCTGGTCGCGTACTGGGCCATCCTGTCCCACCGCGTGGAGTCCCCCACCCTCGCCCGCCTCCAGGCCGCGACGGTCAACGACCTCAGCGAGTCCGACTGGGAGGCTCTGCGCCACGAGTTCAACGCCCAGAAGGTCATGGGCATGTCCCTGGACGCCGGCGGCCACCTCACCCATGGGTTCCGCCACAACATCTCCGGCAAGATGTTCCAGCAGCACTCGTACGGCACGAACCCCGATACCGGCCTCATCGATTATGACGCGCTGCGTGCCACAGCCAAAGAGTTCCGCCCGTTGATCATCGTGGCCGGGTACTCCGCGTACCCGCGTCGGGTGAACTTCGCCCTCATGCGAGAGATCGCGGACGAGGTGGGCGCGACCCTGTTCGTCGACATGGCCCACTTCGCCGGCCTCGTCGCCGGAAAGGTGTTCACCGGCGAGGAGAACCCCATCCCCTACGCGCACATCGTCGCCTCCACCACACACAAGTCCCTGCGCGGTCCGCGCGGCGGTTTCGTCCTGGCCACCTCCGAGTACGCCGACGCGGTGGACAAGGGATGCCCCATGGTGCTGGGCGGCCCGCTGGGGCATGTCATGGCCGCCAAGGCCCTGGCCTTCGCCGAGGCCCGTACCCCCTCCTTCCAGACCTACGCCGCCCAGGTCGCCACCAACGCGAAAGCCCTGGCGGAGGGCTTGTCGAAGCGTGGGGTACGCCTCGTCACCGGCGGCACCGACAACCACCTGGTACTCATGGACGTGTCCAGCTTCGGCCTGACCGGTCGTCAGGCCGAGTCGGCCCTCCTCGACGCCGGCGTGGTGACCAACCGCAACTCGGTCCCCCGCGACCCCAACGGCGCGTGGTACACCTCGGGCGTGCGCATCGGGACCCCCGCCCTGACCACCCGTGGCTTCACCGAGTCCGATTTCGACGAGGTGGCCGACCTGATCGCGCAGGTGCTGGCCAACACCACGCCGACCACGACCCCGAAGGGGCCGAGCAAGGCCAAGTACGTCCTGGCCGACGGTGTGGCCGACCGCGTCCACGCCCGCGCCCAGGAACTGTTGAGCGACAACCCGCTGTACCCCGGACTCGAGCTCTAGGAGGGGGTACGGGCACCTGATCGGGGCCCCGTCCGGCGACCTTCCGTCCCTTGGACGAGCACCCATCTGGGCACCACCCACCCGCCGGACGCACAGCCGTCGCGCCACATCCCATCCGTGACACCACAGTCAACCGCCCATGGACTCGGACAGGAATCCTGTCACCAGTTCATGGGCGGTTGCCACACGGGTTCGCCGAACGAGGTCACGCGGGAGGGTATGCGGACCCTGGGGCCGAACCTGTGGGACTCGGGTAGGCGGGCACAGACGTCGGTCGGGGACGCCGAACCAGGATCATCACCAAGAAGACCGCGGCGGCGCCGAACAGGAGCGAGCACCCGGCCACGATGGCGGTCTGACCCATGGACAGGACAGTGCCACTGGATTGCGACGTGTTGAAGTAGTAGTTACCGTAATTCCCATTCCCGAATCCGTTGCCGCCCTGGTTGCCGCCCGGGCGACCGTTGGTGGAGCCGTTTCCGGGGGCCGTGCCCGAGCCCTGGCTCGGTGTGCCCGAGCCCTGCCCGGACGTGCCATCGGTCGGTGACGCGCTAGGGACCTGACCTGAGGACCCATCCGTGGGCGACGCACTGGGAACCTGGCCGGACCCGTCCGTGGGCGATGCGCCAGGGACGTCAGTGCTGGGAGACGCGTTGGGCCGCCCACCCGGGTACGGATTGGTCGGCACAGCCGTGGGGATCCCATTCCCGGGCCTGGCGCCGCTCGGCCCCTGCCAGGTGAACGCCGTGGACGGCGTGTGATGCGCCGCGTACGCGACGGTCGCCGTGACCCCTCCGATCGCCAGCACCATCACGATGATGGGCGCCACGATGGACAAGACGCGCCTGCCCGACCACGCGGCCCTGGACGTGGACTGACTGGCGGCCGACTGGCTCGGCGCCGGCTGACTAGGAGGCCCCCACATCGACGCCGGTGGGACGGCGGTAGGTGGTGGGACGGCGTCCTGAAGAGGGACCGTCCCCGCAGGTGGGACCGTACCCCCAGGTGGGACGGCATCCACGGACTGGGCAGGATCCACAGGGAGGACGGCATCCGCAGACTGGGCATCATCCACCGGTGGCGTGGGAGCAGCAGGGTTCTCCTCGGGAAGCCCTGTTGGCTGATCATTCTGGGGGGATCCGGGACCGGACTCTTCGGTGGACATTCATCTCTCCTTCGGTGGGATCGCACACGATCTGCGGGATCCAACACGATTCAGGATAAGTAGGCGAGACTCAGACTTCTCTAAGCCGACAGGAACCCCGAAGCACGCACGGGGGTCACCTCGCGTCGGCGATCGCTTTGAGGATGCGCTTGGACGACACGGTCTCCACGGTACGCAAAGACTGGGCGAAGATCTGGAGCCGGAACTCCTCGATGAGGTACCCGATGTGGTCGATCTCAGGAGTCGACTGGGGATGGGCGTCCTGGAGGTCGGCGTAGGCGTCCAGGACGGGGTCGAGCTGGACCATGCGGGCGTCGTCACGCCCAGGGTCGTCGGCGGCGGAGCGGGCGCGCGCCTCGACGCCCCTCAACCACACGGGGACCCGGACCAACCAGCGCCGAGGGATCACATGGAGGAACCCGTCGAAGATGAGGTTGTCCACCTGATTGACGAGGTCGGCTGCGGTGTCCCCGCCCGGGACGAGGGCCCCCATGGCCGCCCGGGCCTGGGCGTGGACCGCCAAGGATTCCGCCGCCACGGCGACGATGGCATGGGTGGCGTCCACCTGTTCGGGGCGTACGGCCTGCACGAGCGCGTCGAAACCCGCCTCGTCGCGTACCGCCCAGGGGTCCTGGCGCCCGACCAGGTCGCGGAGGGCGGCGATGCGCGCGTCGGCGAGCAGGAGGGGCACGGACGCGTACGGGGACGTGCCCAATGCGAGCTTGTCGGCGTTGCTCAGGTGGGCGACGATCCACTTGTACGGCTCGGGCAGGGCGAACCCGACGAGCCGGGCCAAGCCCTGGAGGTGGCTGACACGCCCCATGGCTTCGGAGGTGGACAGGGTCTCGCTGACGGTCGTGACGTCGTCCCGCAGCCCCGGGTACCCGGTCACCGTCAGCCCGTGATCGCGGATGGAGAGGCTCGTGGGGATGGCCCCGAACACCCAGGTCGTCCCCGACGCCGGAGTCCGCGGACTCGCGGTGGCCAACCTCTGCCGCACCTGGCGCCCCAGGTCCGCTTGCAGGGCCTCCAGGTCGCGGCCGAACGTGGTGGTCTTCTCGTCACGGACGTGGAAGCCCATCTTCAGGTGGTCCGGCAAGGCGTCGGCGTTCCAGCCGGTCACGGGCTCGCCCGACAGGGCTTGGAGGGCGCGGGACAGTTCGTCCACGAACGGCGTGGAGTGGTCCCCGTCGTGCTGCTCCAGCCAGTCGAGCGCGCGCGTGGCCCAGTCGGGGGCAGGGACGAAGCGGGTACGCACGGCTTTGGGGAGGGTACGGATCCACGCCGTGGCCAGCGTGTGGCGCGTGCCCGGGACCCCCCACGTGAACGGCGCCGGATCGAGGGACGCCAAGGACGCCAGGGGCACGTCGACCGTGACCCCGTCCAGGTCGTGTCCGGGGGTGAAGCGATAGTCCAGCCCGAGGCTGACCGGGCCGAAAGACCAGTGATCAGGGAAGTCCTGCAGGGTCACGTCCGTCTCACGGCCGACGAGGTCGTCCATCGTCATCATGAGGCTGTCCACGTGAGCCCGGTCGGCCCGCAGCCACGCGTCGAGGCCCGCCAGCGAGACCACACCGGCGGGGATCCTCAAGTCGAAGAAGTCGTACACGGTCTCGTCGTCCACGAACAGGTCCCGGCGGCGCGCCTTGTCCTCCAACTCTTCGATCTGCTCGGCGGTGGCCAGGTTGTGCGCCAGCACTGTCGCGTACGGAGTCCCGGGACGTGGGACGCACTGTCGCTCGACCAGACCCGATTGGATGAAAATCCTGCGCGTCTCATCGGGGTCGATGGAGGCGTACCCCACCCGCCTGTCGGCGACGAGAGGGACGCCGAGCAGGCTCGTCTTCTCGACGACCATCACCGTGCCGGTGGACGCTGAGAAGTACGGTTCGGCGTACGTGCGTGTGAGCATGTGGGCGCCCGCCTGCTCGACCTGGGCGGGTGTGACGGGGGCCACGGTGCTGGCCCACAATCGGGTGGTCTCGACCAGCTCGACCGCCATCACGAAGGCGGGCGTCTGCTTGGCCATGACCGACCCCGGCGAGATGGCGAACCTCGCCCCTCGCGTCCCTTGATACTCTCGGGGCCCGCGTCGTTGTCGGGGCGACTCGGGCGACTTCGGCTGCAGGATCAAGGCGCCGACGTTCGACAACAGTCCCGACAGGCACGCGGTGACCACGGACTCCATGTCGGCGGTCGAGGAGTTCGTCGACAGTCCCATCTGCTTGGACACCTGACGCAGTTGGCCGACCAGATCCTGCCATTCGCGCACACGCATGTAGTTGAAGTACTCGGCGTGGCACAGCTTGCGGAACTGCGAGGAGGACAGCGCCTTCTGCTTCGCTTGGAGGTACGCCCACAGGCGCAGCATCGCGGCGAAGTCCCCTCCGGCGGACGCGCCGTGGTCCGGGCCCGGCTCCCGGTTGGATGGCCCACCGACGACACGGCCCCTGTCATGACTCCTGTCCCGGCCCTTGTCCCGGCCACTGTCATGTCCCCGGTCCTGGCCACGGGCGCCGGCCCCCTGGGCGCGCTTCTTGCCCTTGGTCGGCGTCGGCATGTCGGCGAAGCCGATGCGTGTGCCGGAGGTGGACGACTGCGCGGCGCTGATGCGCGAGCCCGACGTGGACGACCGCGCGGCGTCGACATGCGTACCCGTACCCGTGCCCGTGCCGTCGTACCTCGTCTGCGCTGGGTCTCCCGACGCGGGGTCCGACGACGAAGGTCGCAGGAAGTCGAGGACGGCGTCGGATGCGAACCGGGCATGCGACGCGTCGGCCTGCGGACGATGGTCTTGGGGACGCTCCCGTACGTCCTGGACGCTCAGCCCGGCCACGATGACCAGGGTCTCGCGCAGACAGCCGAGGCGGGACCCCTCCAGGAGCATCCTCCCCAGACGGGGGTCGACGGGCACTCCGGCCAGGCGCCGACCCGTCTGCGTCAGATGGGGGCGGGGCCCCTCCCCCGTGATGGCGCCCAGTTCGGTGAGCAGGCGCAGGCCGTCGGTGATGTGGGTGCGGTCGGGCGCCTCGACGAAGGGGAACTCTTCTATGTCGCCCAGCCGCGCGTGAGCCATCGCCAGGATGACCGACGCCAGGTTGGTGCGCAGGATCTCGGGTTCGGTGTACAGGGGCCGCGAGAGGTAGTCCTCCTCGGAGTACAGGCGCACACACACCCCCGGAGCGACGCGCCCGCACCGTCCCGCCCGCTGATTGGCGGAGGCTTGGGACACGGGCTCGATCGGCAGTCGCTGGACCTTGGTACGGGCCGAGTAGCGCGAGATCCTCGCGAAACCGGGATCGACCACGTAGCGGATCCCCGGCACCGTCAACGACGTCTCGGCGACATTGGTCGCCAGGACGACCCGCTGGCCGGGGTGCGAGGCGAAGACCCGCGACTGCTCCTCCAAGGTGAGACGGGCGTACAGGGGAAGGACGTCCATGCGGGGATGGGCGGCGGTGATCGCCTGGGCGGCGTCCCGGATCTCGCGCTCCCCCGAGCAGAAGACGAGGATGTCCCCGGTGGTCGGCAGGGAAGAGACGGCCTCCACGATGGCCTGGATGGGGTCGTCATCCTCGTCGAGGGGGGCGTACCTCACCTCGACCGGGTAGGTACGACCACTCACCTCCACGATGGGCGCGTCGTCGAAGTGCGACGAGAACCGCGCCGTGTCGATGGTCGCCGAGGTGATGACGACTTTCAGGTCGGGGCGTTTGGGAAGGAGTTGTTTGAGGTAGCCGAGGAGGAAGTCGATGTTGAGGCTGCGCTCGTGCGCCTCGTCGATGATGATGGTGTCGTACGCGCGCAGCATCCGGTCATGGGCGATCTCCGCCAACAGGATGCCGTCTGTCATGACTTTCAGCCGGGTGGCCTGCGAGGTCGCGGCGGTGAACCGTACCTGGTAGCCGACGATCTCGCCCAGCGGACTGCCGATCTCCTCCGCGATCCGGGTGGCCACGCTGCGGGCGGCGACCCGGCGCGGCTGCGTGTGGCCGATGCGCTGTCGCCCCGCATTAAAACAGATCTTGGGCAGCTGCGTGGTCTTCCCCGACCCGGTCTCCCCCGCCACGACCACGACTTGGTGGGCTCTGACGAGGTCCTCGATCTCCTGGGCGTGGGCAGCAATTGGCAATACTTCATCGATGGTGTGGCGATCGGGACCCGTGTTGCCGATTCCTGACTCGTCACTGCTCACCCGCACAAACATACCGCCCCCCGGGCCACTCCTCCCAGTACGGGTGGCGCGATAGACGTCATGTGCCACCACCGCCGGCTCGTCTCCCACACCCCACCACGTCCGACACCGTCCGACCCCGGAATCGGATGTTGAGGATGAGCGGCCAGATGTCACACCCCCCGATGTGGGATATGGCTAAGCTAACGTGCATGAATGACGGCATGATCCACAGCGAGGACACCGAGGTCGGGACGTCGACCGCACGCGAGAGACGAACCGTGACCGGGTCGACACGCTTGGCCGATCACACCACGTTTCGTATCGGCGGCCCCGCTGATCGACTGGTCGTCGCCCGTACCGAAGCCGACCTGATCGACGCCGTCCGGGCCGCGGACGCGCAGTCCATTCCCGTGCTGATCCTGTCCGGGGGGTCCAATGTCCTGATCGCGGACGAGGGGTTCCGAGGCACAGTCGTGATCGTGGGCACCCAGGGCGTGGACGACGTGACCGATCACGCGACGGCCCCCCAGACGGACTGCGGACCCGACCTTGCGCCACGCCATGTCATCCGCGTCGCGGCGGGTGAACCGTGGGACGCACTGGTCGCGACCACCGTGTCCCGCCGCCTCGGCGGACTGGAGATGCTCTCCGGGATCCCGGGACTGGCCGGCGCCGCGCCCATCCAGAACATCGGAGCGTACGGCGCGGAGATCGCCTCGGTCATCGAGCGGGTACGAACATGGGACCGGCGAGACGCCTGTGTCACCACATGGTCCGCTGAGGAATGTCGCTTCGGGTACAGGACCAGCGTCTTCAAGCGAGAGCCCGGTCGCCATGTCGTCCTGAGTGTGGACCTGCGTCTCGACCCCAGCGGCTCGTCCGCACCGATCGCGTACGCGGAGTTGGCCCGACGACTGGGCGTGGACGCAGGGACCCGTCTGCCGGTCGAGGTGGTGCGCGAGACGGTCCTCGACCTGCGTCGCGGAAAGGGCATGGTGCTCGACGACAGCGACCACGACACGTGGAGCGCTGGGAGTTTCTTCACGAATCCCCTTGTCAACCCCGCTGTGGCGGCCGCCCTTCCCGAGGACGCGCCCCGCTTCCCCACCTCGGACGATCGGGTGAAGACCTCGGCGGCGTGGCTCATCGAGCACGCCGGATTCCACAAGGGGTACGGCGACCATGTCGCATCCCTGTCCACGAAACACGTCCTCGCCCTGACCAATCGGGGTGGGGCCACCGCCCGGGACGTCATCACCCTCGCCAGACGGGTCCGCGACGGAGTCCTCGCGACCTACGGGATCCAGCTCGAACCCGAGCCGGTCCTGGTGGGGCTGGGACTCGACGAGACCCCGGCGGACACGAGGTCCTGAGCACCCCGCATGCCGGGACATCTCACCTTTCAATCCAGTACTGTGCTATGTTGAGTACTATGTTCTCTCACATAATCCACCAGGGGTCGATCGCGAGACCACCGGAGATGAGACCACCGGAGACGAGACCTCATGACGATGCCCTGCCCCGGCTCGACTCGGCGGTGGCTGGATGACACCGGCGCCCATCGCCATCTCGGCACGCGACCTCACGAAGTCGTACAAAAACGTGTGCGTCCTCTCCCAGGTGAGCTTCGACGTCGCACGCGGCAGCGTCTTCGCCCTGTTGGGCGAGAACGGCGCCGGCAAGACGACGACCATCAAGATCTTGTCCACCCTGCTGAGACCTGACTCCGGACATGCCAGCGTCAACGGCTTCGACACCGTGGCCCAGGCCCCGCAGGTCCGTCAATCGATCAGCCTGACCGGGCAGTTCACGGCCGTGGACGATATCCTCACCGGACGAGAGAATCTGGTCATGATGGCCAAGCTGCGCCACCTGGACGACCCCACAACCGTCGCCGACCAGGCGTTGACTCGATTCGGGCTGCATGAGGCCGCCGATCGCCGCGCCGGGTCCTACTCCGGCGGGATGAAGCGCCGCCTCGACCTGGCGATGAGCCTGGTGGGCGACCCCCAGGTGGTCTTCCTCGACGAGCCGACCACCGGCTTGGACCCGCAAGGCCGCCTCGACATGTGGACGACCATCACAGATCTCGCGACGAGCGGGGTCACCGTCTTCTTGACCACCCAGTACCTCGACGAAGCCGAACATCTCGCCGACCGTATCGCCATCCTCCACCACACGCGCATCATCGCCGACGACACCTTCGAGCAGTTGAAGACCCGCCTGCCGCCCGCCCAGGTCGAACTCGTCGAGAAGCAACCGAGCTTGGAAGAGGTCTACCTGCACATCCTCTCAACCCACGAGGAGGAACGACCATGACACACGCCCTGACAGACACCCTCGTGCTCACGGGACGCTCCCTGCGCCACGTCTTCCGCAGCCTGGACACCATCATCACCGTCACCCTCATGCCCATCGCCTTCATGCTGCTGTTCGTGTACGTCTTCGGCGGCGCCATACGTACGGGCACGGACAACTACGTCGACTACCTCCTGCCCGGCATCCTCCTGATCGCCATCGCGTCGGGCATCTCGTACACCGCCTATCGGCTCTTCATCGACGTGAGCACGGGCATCTTCGAGCGGTTCCACTCCATGCCCATCGCCCACTCGGCTGTGCTGTGGGCCCACGTGGTGACCTCGGTGGTCGCCAACATGATCTCAGTGGCGGTCATCATCGTCGTCGCCCTCATCATGGGTTTCCGCTCCGGGGCCGGCATCCTCGCCTGGCTCGCCGTGGTCGGGCTGCTCCTGTTGTTCACGGTCACCCTCACGTGGATCGCCGCCATCGCCGGGTTGTCGGCGAAGACGATCGACGGCGCGTCGGCCTTCTCGTACCCCTTGATCTTCCTCCCCTTCGTCAGCTCCGCGTTCGTCCCCACGTCCACGATGCCCACAGTCGTACGGGTCTTCGCCCAGTACCAACCCGTCACCCCCCTCGTGGATGCCATCCGTGCCCTGCTCGCCGGGCAGCCGGTCACGTCCGACAGCCTCGTCGCCCTGGCTTGGTGCGTCGGCATCACGGTGATCGCGTACGTGTTCGCCATGCGCGCCTACCGGCGCCGCGTGTCCCACACCTGACCACGGCCCCCCCAGGGCAGCGCGGAATCAGGGCAGTGCGGAATCAGGGCAACACCGAATCAGGGGACGTGCGGCGACTCTGATGACCCCACTGACCCTGTCACCCCATCATTCGTCGGCCCGACAGGCTCGACGAGGTGCGCGAGCTTCCCCCGGGCCGGTGTCTGGACGGGGGTCTTCCACCGTTTCTGCTGCCACGGAGCGGGGATCAGTATCAGCTTGTCGCTGACGGGCCGTCCGAAGAACACGCCCAAGCTGGCGCCTGCGGCGATGGCCAAGGCGATGGACGCGGCCATCCCCAGGGTCGCCGCGCCCTTGGCGGGATCGGGCGCGTCGATCGTGGAGCCCACCAACTGGATCAGCCCCAAGTACAGCGTCAGCCCCGGGACGAACGGGATGCCCATGGCGTTGATGACCCCGAAGGCGGGGATCTGCCAGAACCGGCGGATCATGATCGTCGCGACCAGCGCCGCGAGCATGGGACCGGCGAAGTTGGCCACCACGCGGCTCACGTCGACCTGGAGGACGAGCCAGTACGCCCCGAAGCCGAGCGCGGTGACGAACGCCGTGAGGAGGATCGTACGACGGTTGGCGAAGTAGCTCACGGCCCACAACGCGGCGGTGAGCGTGGCGCCGGCCAACTGTGCGGGCACGCTGCCCACCATGGGGGCTTCGGAACTGATGTACACGCTGACGCCCAGGGAACGGACGAGGTCGAGCCCGGTCACCAGGCCCACGACCAGACCGGCCGTCATGACGACGACTTCGAAGACGCGTGCCGAGGCGGTGACGTAGAACCCGTCGATGGCGTCCTGGATCCCAGCGACGAACCGTGCCCCGACGACCAGCTGGAAGATGCACCCCACGGCGATGGTCGTCGGGCTGACGTACCCGAAGAACTCGAACTTGGGGTGGGCGTTGAGCCAGGTGAACCCGGCGGCGATGGCCACGATCAGCCACCCGCCGAAGAGCTGTTGGAACAGGGTGGGCATGCGCAGCTTGGCGAGCAGGTACACGAACCTGTTGACCAGGATGCCGGTCAGCAACGCCAGGATCAGGATCTTCGGGGAGGTGGTGTAGAACAGCTGGACGCTCATCGAGATGCCCCCGACGGCCAGGGCGGCCAGCCATGCGGGGTACGGAGGGGCGCTCTTCCTGATCTTGTCGAACCTCTTCATGGCCCGGCCGATGGACAGCCCGTTGAAGATCTGGTTGACCAGGTCGTTCACCGCGTACACCTTGGACAGGTTCGGCAGGACGGGAGACACGCTGCGGATGGCGGTGAAGGGCGGCATCCCCTCGCCCGGGTAGTAGGACGCCATGATCACGGTGTACGTGACGTCGAGCTGGGCGCGGGACAGGCCGTACGCCTGGCAGATCCGTCGCATCATCACGACGGTGTCGTTGGCGCTCGCGCCCGACGAGGCCAGCATGTCCCCCACGCGCATGGCCAATTCGATGGCCAGTCCTTCCCGTGTGGCCGGAAGCTCCCCGCGCTGTCTCAATTCGTGCATGGAGACATGCGGGATTTCCACAGTGGGGGTGTCGTCGCTCACCGCATCAGCTTATCGTGTCGGCACAACCCGACCAGGCGGGGCGACCTCGGGGTTCAGACGCGCTTGTTCCTCGTCCGAAGAGCACGTTCGGCTTCCCTCTTGGCGTCGCGCTCGGCGATGGTGGCACGCTTGTCCCACTCCCTCTTGCCCGTCGCCACCGCGATGAGCACTTTGGCGTACCCATCTTGGAAATAGATCTGCAGGGGGACGATGGTGCGCCCCGGGGAGCTGGACTCGCGGTCGAGCTTGGCGATCTCCTTACGGTGCAGCAGCAGTTTGCGCGTGCGCCGGGGGGCGTGGTTCGTCCAGGTGCCGTACGTGTACTCGGTGATGTTCGCATTGCGCAGCCACACCTCGCCGTCGTCGACGGTCACGTACGCCTCGGCCAGCGAGGCCCGCCCCGCGCGCAACGACTTGACCTCCGTGCCGGTCAGCACCAATCCAGCCTCGAACGTGTCATGAAGATGGTAGTCGTGCCGGGCTTTCTTGTTCTGGGCGATGAGCTTGCGCCCGGTCTCCTTGACCATGACATTCCTTTCTGGACAACCGAAGGAATATCATACTAGAGCCCGGTGTCAGGGCAGGTACGGGAGGGGGTTGACCGCCGTCCCGTCGACCCAGAGCATGAAGTGCATGTGGCAGCCGGTCGAGTTCCCTGTCGAGCCGATGTACGCGACGGTCTGCCCCTGGGTCACCCAGGTCCCGGCCGGCACGGCGTACCCCGACAGGTGGTTGTACGAGGTGACCATGTAGTGGCCGTTCACGTACCCATGGTCGATGAAGAGCCTGTACCCGTATCCGCCACCGTAGTATTCGTCGGTGACCCGCCCGGAGGCGGCCGCCCGTACCGGTGTGCCGCAGCCGACGCCGATGTCCAGTCCGTCATGGAAGCGCCAGTCGCCGAAGATGGGGTGGATGCGGTAGCCGTAGTAGTCGGTGATGGGTCCCTTGACCGTCCAGATCAGGCCGGACGACGAGGTCTGGCTCCCCTGGCTTCCGCCGCCGTTGCCCTGATTGGCCGCCGCCTCGGCCGCCTTGCGGGCCTCCTCGGCCTTGCGCTGCTCTTCCGCGACGCGGGCGGCCTCGGCGATGCGGGCGTTCACGTCCGCCGCCTCGGCCTGGGTCTCCGCCAGCATCTGCTGGTCTGCGGCCAGTGCCTGGGCCGCGGCGCCCTGGGCCGCGTTCTCCTCGTCCAAGGCGGCCTGCACGTCGTCGCGCGCCCGTGCCGCCGCGTCCTGGGCGGACTGGGTCGCAGCAACCTGCTCCTCAGCAGCCTGACGTGCCGCGTCAGCTTTCTCTTGAGCCTGCTGGCTCGCCTGGCGGGCGGCGGCCAACTGGGCCTGCAGGACGCGCAGGTTGTCCAGGTCGACCTGGTTGGTGGTCAGAACGGTGTCGGTCCACTGGATGCGGTTGGACAGGCTGGCGGTCGACGAGCTGTTGATCAGCGCGGCCACCGAGATGAGGGGGAAGCTGTCCTGGACCAGGGAGCGGGCGTAGTTCCCGATGGCGTCATGCTGGGCGTCCACCTGGGCCTGTCCGGCCGCCTCGTCGGCTTGCGCCTGAGCGAGGTCCTTGTCAGCCTGGTCGAGCTCCTGGGCCTTCTGCGCCTGGACGGCCTGCGCGGCGGCCACGGCGTCCTGAGCGGACGTGAGCTCGGCCTGGGCGTCGGCCACCTTGGTCTGGGCGGCGGCGACACGGTCGTTGGCGACCTTCAGGTTGTACGAGGACAGGTCCACATTGGCTTGGGCCTGGGACACGGCCGCGTCGGCCTTCGCCTTCTCCGCCTTCAGGTCGTCCGCTTGCGCGGAGACGACCGAGCCGCCGAATGCGATGGCCACGGCGCAGCTCACCGCCACCAGACGGCGCCAGGGTGCCAACTTCCTCATCATGCTCCTCAGTCCAGTCCGACCTCGGCTCAGACTCGCAGGTATCTGCGCGCTGAGATGATGGTCGGGATGATGGACAAAACAATAGCCACAACAAACACCGAAGCGACAGAAATCAGGGTTTCGGGCCAGCCGACCCAGCGGAAAGCCTCAAGGGTATGTTGAGCATTGCGCATGATGATGAACCAGACACCGAAGACCAACGTTCCCGCCGCGCACACGGCCCCGATCAGGGCGGCGATCAGCGATTCCAGGAGGAATGGCCCCATGATGTAGAAGTTGGACGCCCCCACCAGGCGCATGATGCCGATCTCTCGACCTCGAGTGAAGGTGGCCATTCGGATGGTGGTGCCGATCTGGAGAGCCGCCGCCAACAACAGCAGCACGCTCAAGGCGATCGTCCCCCACTGCAACGCCCCCAACCACTTGAAGACGGGGTCGAGGATCTGATGGAGGTCCTGGATCTTCTGGACCCCGGGCATCAGCGAGACCTGTGAGGCCAGGCCCGCGTACTGCTGGGGGTCGACGAGCTTGACCCGGAAGGAGTCCTGCATCTCGTCCAGGGTCAAGGAGTCCTTGATGGGCGAGTCTTTGAACAGGTCCTGGAACTGGGCGTACGCCTCAGCCTTGGTCTCGTAGTAGACGGCCTCGACCTCGGGGTTCTTCGTGATGGCGGCCTGGAGACGGTCCTTCTGCTCCTGGGTGGCGTCCTGGCCGGGGTCGCAGTTGCCGCCGGTCTGGAGTTTGGCCGTGCACAGGTAGACGGTGACCTCGATCTTGTCGTACCACTCGTCTTTCAGCAGGTTCACTTGCTGGGCGGCGATGATGCCGGCCCCGAACAAGGACAGGGACACCCACATGGTCATGATGACCGCGAGGGTGATGCCGGCGTTCCTCCTCAGGCCGGACCAGGTCTCGGAAAGTGCGTGACGCATGGGACTCCTTTCAGGCTCTCGCGCCGTAGATGCCGCGCGCTTGGTCGCGGACGACGTGACCGGTGTCGAGTTCGACGACGCGCTTGCGCATCTGATCGACCATCGCCCAGTCGTGGGTGGCCATGACGACGGTCGTCTCCGACCTGTTGATCCGGTCGAGCAGACGCATGATGCCCACCGAGGTGTCCGGGTCGAGGTTGCCCGTGGGCTCGTCGGCGAGGAGGATCTTCGGATGGTTGACGAAGGCGCGAGCGATGGCGACGCGCTGTTGCTCGCCGCCGGACAGTTCGTCGGGCCTACGGTCCGCCTTGTCGCCCAGGCCGACCAGTTCCAAGGTGTCGGGGACGACCTTGCGGATCAGGGACCTCGGCTTGCCGATCACCTGCAGCGCGAAGGCCACGTTCTCGAACACCGTCTTGCCGGGCAGGAGGCGGAAATCTTGGCTGACCATGCCGATCTCACGTCGCAGCGCAGGGATCTTGCGCTCAGGAAGGGTGGCGACATCCTTGCCAGCCACGTAGATGCGTCCCGTCGTGGGGCGGAACTCGCGCAAGACGAGTTTCAGCAGGGTGGACTTCCCCGATCCAGACCCGCCCACGAGGAAAACGAATTCCCCCTTGTCAATCTCGATATTCACGTTGGCCAGGGCAGCCCTGGTTTGTCCATCGTAAATACGAGAGACTTCCTCAAACTTGATCACTCCATACCTCTCTTAAACCTGAGAAAATCTTATCAAACACTCAGAATAAATTCTAGTTTTCCGACCGGTCCGCCTGTTGGCGCCGCCACCGGATGCCGGCGTCGATGAACCCGTCCAGGTCTCCATCGAAGACCGCCGAGGGGTTGCCGACCTCGAAATCCGTGCGGAGGTCTTTGACCATCTGGTACGGGTGGAGGACGTAGCTCCTCATCTGGGAGCCCCAGGAATTGCCCCCGTCGCCCTTGAGCTGGCGCATCTCGGCCTCGCGCTCCTCTCGCGCGCGCTCCAACAAGCGCGACTGCAAGACTCGCAACGCCGCCGCCTTGTTCTGGAGCTGCGACTTCTCGTTCTGGCAGCTCACCACCAGGCCGGTCGGGAGGTGGGTGATGCGCACCGCCGAGTCGGTGGTGTTCACCGACTGGCCGCCGGGCCCGGACGAGCGGAAGACGTCCACCCGGATGTCCGCCTCGGGGATGTCGATGTGGTCGGCTTCCTGAGTCACAGGCAGGACCTCGACCCCGGCGAAGGAGGTCTGGCGGCGACCTTGATTGTCGAAGGGGGAGATACGCACGAGCCGGTGCGTGCCCTGCTCGACGGACAGCGTGCCGTACGCGAAGGGCGCTTTGACGGCGAAGGTGGCGGATTTGATGCCCGCCTCCTCGGCGTAGGAGGTGTCGTACACCTCCGCGGGGTACCCATGGCGGTCGGCCCAGCGCAGGTACATGCGCAGGAGCATCTCCGCGAAGTCGGCGGCGTCCACTCCCCCGGCCTCGGAACGAATGGTGATCAGCGCGTCGCGGTCGTCGTACTCCCCATTGAGGAGGGTGCGCACTTCGAGGGCTTGGATGTCGGCGGCGAGGGAGGACAGGGCGGTCCCGGCCTCGGCCAGGGTCTCGGCGTCGTCCTCTTCCACCCCGAGGTCGATCAGCACCTGGGCGTCGTCCAGCCGCTCGCGCAAGGCCTCCAGCCGCTCCACGTCGGCCTGGAGCCGGGACAGCTGAGAGGTGACCTGCTGGGCACGCTCCTGGTCGTTCCACAGATCAGGCGCCGCGGCGTCCTTCTCGAGCGCGGCGATAGCCACACGTTTCGAGGGCACGTCAACGACCGCCTCAATCGAGACCATCGTCTGTTCGAGGTCGGACCAAAGATTACGGAGATCGTCCACACTAGCCACGGGACGGAATTTTACCGGGCAATCGCCAAGAATCCCGCAAGGAAGGCGGGAAGTCCCCACATTCCCATATTCGTCGGCCGATCTCGCGAAGATGCCCGAGGGGCACATACGCACTGGGCGTGGTGGGCTCAGAGTCGGCGCGACACTCGATAGGATCGTGCTATGTCTCTAGCGTCTCTTGCGCCCATAGCCCGTCTTCTCAGATCGATGTGCGTCGTCTGCGCGGTGGGCCTCGCCCTCGCCGGATGCGCCACGGGAGCGCCGGGGGACGCCGTGTCCTCGGGCGTCGGGACGTCATCGGGCGAGGGGTCGTCGTCGGGCGGGGTCACACCATCGGACGACGCCACGGCCGACGTGACCACCCCCGTACCCTGGAGCAGCGCTCCCGGCTCCTCCCCGACGTCCAGCGACAAAGTCCCGACGACCTCCGCCCCAAACTCGACGACCACCTTCGTGTTGCGCTCGGATCAGGGGCAGGTCTCCTGTGGTTTCAACCTGTGCTCGGACGGAAGCCTGCCGATCGTCAACGTGATCGTCGACCACTCCACCGTGATCGCCAACCTCTGCCTGTCCCAGGAGATCGACGTCTCCAATCAGCAGGATGTGCTCACGTGCACGGGCATGAGCGGGCAGACCCATTGGTGGATGTGGAAGGGCACCCGGACCGGGGCCACCGCCACGGTGACCCCTCTGGAGAACCCGTCGCCCTTCGTCTGGGCCGTCATCACGTTCTCCTCCGACCAGCCTGACGCCGTGCCCACCTCGATCACCACGGCAGACAAATGCCAGCGCGTCGACGGCAGTTACGGGACGGTCGACGGGCTCGGCTGCGCCTAGGACGTACCGACCCAGCGGGTCCTCGGAAGAGGCGATGCGCCTCGGGGCGGCTACAGGGTCCCCTCGGCGATCTGCGCCAGGATCACCTTCGACGGGATGAAGAACACCTGACCTGTCGTGATCTGGCTGTAGTCGAAGAGACGGTCGTGGATGTCCAGCATCTGCGTCAGCATGGCCTTCGTCACGGACCACCGGCGGGAGTACCCGATGAAATAGGTGCCGGTCTGGCCCGACACGGGGTTGGACCATGCGACGTTCATGCGCACGATCTTCTGCTCCTCGCCGTCGATGGACACCTTGGAGGCGATGTTGTGGGCGCCGGGGTCCTTGTCGTCGTCCTCCAGCTCCAGGTCGGTGAACTTCGTGCGTCCGACGGCCTTCTCCTGGGCCTCGGTGCTGAGCGCGTTCCATGCGGTCATGTCGTGGGTCCACTTCTGGGCGAAGGCATAGGACCCGTTGATGAAGCCCGGGTCCTCGTCGCCGATGACGGCGTAGTCGGCGCTCTCCTCGGGCAGCGGCGCCTCGGTCCCGTCGATGAAGCCGATGATGGCCCTTCCCTCGAAGTACGCGAACCCGTGGGTCTCGTCCACGACCGTCACGTGGTCGCGCACGTACTCCATGATCAGCGCCATGAACTCGTACACGATGGCGTCCGTCTGGGCGCGCACGTGAAGGAACAGGTCCGAGCCGTCCGCCGGCATCACGACCCGGTCGGAGCTCAATCCGGCGAAGTCCTCGAGCTCTGCGGGCGTGGGCGCGCCGGGGAAGAAATACTCCCATGCGCGGGCGCTCAACCCGAGCGACACCCGTACCCCGAACCCGCCGTCGCGGATGCTGAGACTGTGCGCGATGGCGGGCAACCGCGTCGCCATCTGGCGCAGCGCCTCCAGTTCGGCGTCCCTGTCCGTGCGGTGGAACCTCAGCGTCGCGAAAATGACGCTCATCCCGATGTCTTTTGAAACGTCCTGACTCTTCGTTGTGTCAATGGGCATTAATCCTCCTCCTCCAGTGGATTCAGATTCCAGTCTAGCCGTGTTCTTCGCCCTTCAATCGCCTAAAGCGAGTAATGAGGCATGTGGATCGCCCATTCGCTCGTCACCCTCAGCCAGGGCTCGGCTTGGGGGTATGGCGACTGATCCGCGGGAGAACGATCCGTGACGGTCAGTCGACCGAACCAGCGGGGACGATCCATTGCGTCCGAAGTTCCGGCGCGACATGGCCGAGGTGGTCAAAATCGTGGTCGTAATGGACCACGGTGACCCACTGATGGTCATGTGAGTAGCGGATCGCCGTCGCCGCGATCTGGAGGTCGCTGACCCCGACCGCCCTGCCGTGCCCCTGCTCGAAGAGCGAAGCTTGGAGCTCACACGCGATATCAGCCACCTGGGAGTCGGGTGGGAGGAAGACTTTGCCTTCGTGGTTCGCGCGAAGGATGGCCTGATGCTCTGTCGCCCCGCGAGCCGAGAACCCTTCTTCCAACACCTGCGGAAGGCAACTGGCAAGGTCGCCAGTCATCAGCAGCGCGGCGACCGCCTGAGCAACCGCCTCGGATCGATGGATGCGCTGCGTGACAGAGTTGTCCAAAAGATACAATTGTCTCATCGCTGTGCCTGGCGGATGACGTCCACGTCGTCGAGGTCGCTAGCCATACCCTCCTTGAGCCGTTCAAGGTAGTCCAAGGCTCGCGCGCGTCGAACGACATGCTCCAGCGCCTCCACCACCGTCGCCCGCTTCGTGGTCTGTCCCGTGGCTGACATGGCGTCCGCCAGGAGTGTCTCGTCGAGGTCGATCAACGTCTTCATGATGACACCTTCCATATATACGTCTCCTTGATCTAGTATATATCCACCTGGATGCTTGACACACTGACAACAGGTGGATAGATTCCATTCACCATACAGAAAAGACGACAATGAAGCGTGAACTCACCTTAGGGGCGGTGTGCCGTCCACGCTCGACGACGATGTGACCCGTACCCTCTCAGGGACACTACACGTGACCGCGGGCCTCTACTTCTTCTCCTTCTACTCCGTCTACCAGGCACGGGACCTGTCGGTCTACATCGACTCCCACGAGGAGGACTTCGTCGTCGACGGGCACAACGTGGGCATGACGGCGTCGCAATCGATGTCACAGTCCACGATCGTCCAACACGGAATCGTGTCATCGACCAGCATCATGGACGTGACTTTCTTCGTCCACGTGGAGCCCATGCCGACATCCATCGTGGTCGTGGACATGAGTGACGACAACAGCCCCCTGGCCCGGCACGAGTACGAGCCAGGCACGCTCCCCTCCTCGTGGACTCCGGCCCCCGGGACGGCGTACCTCATCCTGGAGACCCACACCGTCGACAACCACGGCCAAGCCGGGATGCTGCGCGAGGTGTACGGACACGACGCGACCCACTTCTTCACCTTCGCCGCGCGAGCCGACGGGATCTGTCTCCGTCATAACACAGACATTAGTTGGTGATGGTGGGGGGCTGAAGCACGGCAGTCCTGCATGGGTGAGTAGCATTCCACTATTCCGATCATCCCTCTCCTCTGCGAGATAACCATGCACCCATTTCAATTTCTCCTGCGAATTCAGGAGCACGTCACTCTCAGCACCAGCTCCACCCACTTGGCACAGGCATTCCATGCGAACATCCCAGTCGACTTCATCGCAGCCCACCAAACGAGGGTGTTCCTTCCTCTCGTCCATCCTCGCCAGGCCAACCGCCACCCGTCAATATATCTCTTTTCCCGGTCGCCATGTCTACTGAGGGCCGCTGGGTGATGGGACAGGTACTACCTAGCGACAGCGGCTTCTCGTTGGGTTGACTCAAACGGCCATTCATCACCTTGCGGGTGAAATGTCCATCAGTCTGAGAGAGGCGCCGTTTGGATGGGACTGTGACGGCGTTTGCGCGAGCCGTTAGTTGCTGATATTGCAGTTACTGGTAGGCTGGTGTCCATGTCATCCATGAGCGCCATCACATTGGATCCCGTAGACCCGGCGGTTCGTGCGGCCGCCCACGATCTCGCCGATCGGCTCGCCGACGACTCTGAGGTCGAACGAGTGGTCAGGTCGATGCTGGTCGACATCGCAGAAGGATCCCGTGTGGTCGTCATGCGCACTGAGGACGAAGTGACACCGACACAGGCCGCTGACATGATCGGTGTCACACGGCAATTCGTCGACCGGCTCTGCGCCGACGGCGTCCTACCATACCGCCACCTTCCCGGCAGCAAGCACCGCCGAATCCGAGTCCAGGACGTAGTGGATCTGGCCAGCGAACGCGAGTCGCGCCGCAGGGGTGGTGACGCTCTACGCACCGCAATGGGCGGCGCAGGTGGCTAGGGCAGCCGGACTGGAGCGTGTCTTCATCGACACCAGCGAGCTTTTCCCATTCACGATCATGGATCTGCTGTTGACTCTGTCGGAAGATCTTCTGTTCACCTGGGTTTGGACGGACGAACTGCTCGATGAGTGGGAACGCGTCATCGTTGAACATGGGCAACGCACCCCAGAATCCGCCCGGTCGGTGTCTGCTGCTGTTCGTGGGTTCTTCACGCCATACCGGATCGCCCCTGACCTGTATCGCACTCAGGTCACGGACGATTTGTCGCCTGACCCGACCGACCGTGTTCATGCCGCCGCTTGCGTCTTCGGCAACGTGCACGTGCTGCTAACCAAGAACACCAAACACTTTCAGTCCCAGCGTCTTTCCGAGGCAGGCGTGCAAGTCACGAGCGCAGACGACTACCTTTGCCTCCTGTACGAACGTCACCCCGAACAGGTTGCGGAGTCGATCCACCGAGCCGCCGAAGCTAAGACCAATCCGGCGGTCACAGCTGCCGACATGATTGAAAAATTGAACAACGCTGGCGCTCCCAAATTCGCCGCCAGAATACGAAACCACTGATCAGAGACGGGCCTCCCAACCACCGAACAGGCCAGGGTTTCGAATATGAGAACCCTGGTGGAGCACAGGCAATTGAGCCGAACGAGACACATCTGTCGACAAGATTCCGAGACAATACAAACAAAGTGCAAGCTCGATTACACTTCTGAGGCGATTGCAGCCAGTTGACACGTGGAGGGATTCGGAGAATCCCCAAGTGGAGCTAACGGGATTCGAACCAGTTAGCCAAACGGTTTATGATATGCCGGGCCACTTGGTGTTTTGTGTGTGCCGACAAGGCAATATGTGATTTTGATGGCGACGCTACACTTGACTGGAATTTACAAAAATTCACACGCTAATGACACGCTAATGACACGCCGACTACTATGATAGTCAAGTGTCAGGAGCGAACAAGGAAGGCCAACGAGGCCCCTCACGAAAGGCTGATAGACATGGCGAACAAGGCGGGAAGACGCACATTCGGGGCGTCGAGCCAACTGCCGTCCGGGCGATGGAGGGCACGCTACTATGGCCCCGATGGGATTTACTACAGTGCCGACCGGACCTTCGTGTCCAAACAGGACGCCTGGGGTTGGCTGGGTGAGGTGGAGAGGTCCATCTCGCTGGGGACCTGGAAGTCGCCGACTCAAGTCAAGGAGGAAGAAGAGGAGCGTCGGCGCCGCCAAGAAGAGGTCGAGTACACCCTAGAAGAGTACGCGGATCTGTTCTTCGCGCGAGGAGGCCGCAAGCCTCGCACGGACGAGGAGTACAGGCGATACTTCGACAGGCACATTCGCCCCACTTTCGGCGATGTCCCCCTCGGGAAGATCACTGCGCTGAAGGTCGGCAACTGGTACGCCCGGCTCTGCCCGACGGCCCCCACGGAGCGCGCCCACACCTATGCCTTCTTGCGCACGCTCCTCTTGAATGCTAAGCGTGAGCAGCTCATCACGGAGAGCCCCTGCAACATCCCCGGCGCCGGAGTCCACAAACGGGCCAGCGTGACCGTCCTCCCCACCGACGTCGAAATCCTCCTCGCCGTGTCCTTCATGCCAGACAGATACCGCCTCGCAGTCCAACTCGCTGCTGCATCTGGTCTGCGCAACGGGGAGATTCGCGGACTCAAACGCGCGGACATCGACCTCGCTCACGGACTCATCACCGTACGGCGCAACATAGCACGCTACGACGGCGGCGAACACGAGGGATCGACGAAATCCACCTACAGCTCACGACGGGTCCCGATCAGTCGAGATATGATCACCGACGTGGAAGAGCACCTCAGCGAGCACGTCGGTCCACGGGACGACGCCTTGCTCTTCCCCAGCGTTCGAGGAGAGCTACTCCCCGTCGGTTCACTGTGGAACTACTGGGACAAAGCCCGCACACAAGCCGGATGCCCCGACTTGAGATTTCACGACCTTCGCCACTACGCCGCGACCATGTTCGTCGTGAAAGGCGGAGCCAGCGAGTACGAGGCGATCCGCCTCTTGGGGCAAAACGACTCCCGCGTCCTACGTAAATACCTGGACGAAATCTCCGGACGGAACCACGAAATCATCAACAGCCTGCCATCCCTAGCCCTACGGCGAGAACCAATCGAGATGTCGACACCATGACACATACCACCACCCATCACCTAGGAGAACGACAATGACAAGCCCCACGAGGACGACTCTCACGCCTGACACAATCCCTTCCATCGCCCACACCATGCCCGCCCCCTGGGCGATCGCCGTCCTCCTGGCGTCCGAGTGTGGTTTGCGATCCGGCGAGGTCCGAGAACTCCGGCTCGGCGACATCGACATGCAGGCGGGGGTCATCCACGTCACCCGCAGTGCGGCCCCCGACGATGCCGTGCGGACACAAGCAGGCCCCACCAAGTCGGACGCCGACAGACGCGACGTCACCATCCCCGCCACAACCCTGGCTCCCCTGAGCGCCCATCTGGGAGCCCACGTCCGCCTCGGCCCGGACAGTCTCATCCTCAGCCATGCGGACGGTCGACCCGTGACATCGAGGACCCTGTCCAAGGCGTTCGCAGACGCCTGTGCGCAGGCGAACATCGACACCCCACCACCGTTCCATGCCCTACGGAACCTCTTCCTCAGTTGCGCTAGACTATGACGACGCGACCGCGTCAGGGCCCCAGAGAGGTCCACGGGCGGTCACCCCAAATGCATAGCGGAAAACAGGAGCCGACACTGGCCCAGTACAGCGCTCTCACACGGTTTCCACCGTGCCCGCAGACGCGAATCGCCTTGCCAGACCAGCAGAGCAGGAACCTCTCCTGTGCCCCAGCGTCAAGGGGACCACGTTGGCGACCAATTCGTCGAATGCGAATCTTCAGAAGCCTGTGCCCCAGCGTCAAGGGGACCACGTTGGCGACCCAAAGCTGCATCAGCGAGATTATGCGCCTGCGCCCACGGCGGAGAGGACACGACCGGCAGCCCATCTAGCCGTGGTGGCGCGGAAAGAACGTGAAAAACGACCGGCGCCGCATGCTGTTTGGTAGCATGCGGCGCCGGTCGTTTCTTTGCGTGTTGCCTCCTACATGGAGGCGGCTTGGCGTCGCGTGAGGCCTGCGGCACCGGCGAGGATCAGCGCGATCCCGAGCGCGAGGGGGAAACGCCCCCGTGCCTCGATGGCGCCGCCTGTGTCGGCATGGAGAGCTGTGACGGTGACGGTGATTCTAGCCGTGTCGGTCAGTCCGTCGCCGTCGGTGATCGTGTAGGCGCACATGCCGGTTCCGGAGAACTCGTTTGTGGACTGGTACACAACCGTGTTGTCGTCGATGGCGGCGGTTCCGTGGTCACAGGTCGTCCCGGTGACCACCAGGTGTGTGCCGGTGTCATTGTCGACGACGGGGATGGCGATCGGGTCCCCGGCGGTGGTGGAGGCGGTGTCGTCCACGGCCACGGGCATCACGGTGATGGTGACGGTGGCCGTGTCGGCCTGCCCGGAGTCGTCGGTCGCCTCGTACTGGCAGGTGGCGATGCCGGAGCGCCCGGTTTCGGGCGTGTAGGTGAGGATGCCGCCATCACCGATGTCGGCCTGCCCGTAGTCACAGGCGACCGAGTCGGCGACCACCAGGTCTGTTCCACGGTCGTTGTCGAGGACAGGGACGGTGACGGGGGTGTCCGCATGGGTGGTGGCGTCGTCATCCATGGCGACTGGCGTGACCGTGACGGTGATGACGGCTGTCGTGGTCTGCCCGGTGCCGTCCCTGACGTCGTAGGAGCAGGTGTCCGTCCCGGAGAACATGTCGCCGGGGCGATACACCACTTGGTTGTCCCTGACGATGGCGTCGCCATGGGCGCATCCAGCCACTTTGGTGACCATCAGATCGGCACCCTGATCGTTGTCGAGGACGGGGATGGTGACCTGGTCGCCTGCGGGGATGGTCGCTGTGTCGTCCACGGCCACCGGTGTCACAGTGACGGTGATCGTCGAGGCCGTGGTCTGCCCGGAGGTGTCCTCCACCGCGTAGGCGCAGGAGTCCGTGCCAGAGTACCCCGCAGCTGGTGCGTACACCACGGAGGTGCCCTGGGCGGCGATCGTGGCTGTCCCGTGGGAGCACCCGGTGACACTGGTCAGGGTCAGGCCCGACCCCAGGTCGTTGTCGAGGACGAGCACTGTGACAGGTGTCCCCGCCGTGGTGGTGGCTGTGTCTGGTGTGGCCACCGGGGTCACAGTGACAGTGATGGTGGAGGTCGTGGTCTGCCCGGAGGCGTCCCCCGCCGTATAGGCGCACGTGTCAGTGCCCGAGAAGCCCTTGGAAGGGCTGT
>WQZD01000028.1 GCA_009780915.1 Propionibacteriaceae bacterium | reverse complement strand
TGCCGCAGCCGAACGCAACGGACTCCTCACACCAGACGCCTCACCGACACCGCCCCCGCCCAACCTCGACGAACCGCCATGTTGACCAAACACGAAAGTCCACCACCAGAGGGGACTTGACCGGAGCATCATGACTAAGATTTGGCAGACTCGACGACAGATCGACTCCGCACCCATCCAAAATGGCAGCCACATCAGCACGGGCAAGAATCTCACTTCGCGATATCTCCTTGTCAACTTGGGCTGGGCCTGTCATCCGAATTACTGAAGCCGTTGCCTGATCGACAGCAACTCCGCCAATCCGCATAAGCCAACAATATCTACTCATCGATCCAGCCGTCACCACATCCCCTGACATAGAGGGCGCAAGGCCCTGCAATGTATGACCCCCTTCGTCAAACAGGCGCACTACAACCCCACACGCCAGACCCAGCACGGCGGCATAATAGTCAGATTCAATGGTTGGCGCAACTGGACTTTGATTAAACATCCACCCCCATGGAAGGCCACCAAATCGAAACCGATCAGCAACATCTTCGGAATTCAAATCCAACAAATATCCTACATTGTATGTTACCTGTGGATCACCAAATTGATCACCTTCTACCAGGCCATAGTAACCAGTGGAAGTTCGCAGAGACTCGAAGCCCCTGAAAGGCAACTTTCGAGACTGGCCACCAAATGCTTCGAAGATGCTGTCGATCTCGACAAAAACCCCTGGCGTCACCCCAGACAATGGCCAATCATTGAGTTCGATAACCCACCTAGTCAATAGGGCGCTCATACGATCCGCCAGCCTGAGTCGCTCCACTGGAGTGAGCACACCTGCCGCCACTTGCAACACTGCGAGATCCTCCATTGAGAAGTCTCGCAACCAGTCCACAAATTCCAGCCTCTCTCGCACCATCGGTACGAGACGAGCGTCAATGGGCAACGCATGCCGCATCTGAAACGCAACAATCAGAGCCGTTGCGTCCCAATCCTCCCCCCCACCCGGGCTATCTGCATAGACTCCGCCTATCGCGAACCTATCAAAGAGGTTGTCGTCGACACGAAAACCTGGATCAATCACATACAGGGCATCAGCAGCGAGGATAGTGGCCTGCAGTTCCGAAAGACCCAGGACGATGAAATCCGACGGCTTAGTCGTCAAGATTGGCGTCAACCGAGCAATGAGAGCCCCCACATCCAACCAGTCGTCGTTGAGTTTCAGTTCCTGCGCCAGCCTCAATGACCAAGCCGTGTCATAGAGAGACCAATTTGTGAAGTCACTGACGTCAGTATACCCAGCAGGGAGCCCGACATCCGGGGCCCACAGAGCGGTCAGAGCTTCCTTCACCATTCCACATGTGCCAGCCACTGATGGCATGACGCTATCGGGATCACCCACATGACCAGGAGCCATAGCTTGCGGATGTGGTGACACGCATCCTGCCAACGACAGTACGACAACTATGGCGAGAAGCACAGATGGGCCTGAGTGCCGAAGGCGAAGTAGTGTCATTTCTTTCCGTTACCACCACTAACTCACGGTGTGAAAATACGACGACGAACCAAAGGTATATGTCCCGGTAGCCTGCTCACTTGCGCTTGTTATCCCGAAGACGGTCGTAAACTTGACACCGGAATAAGTCTGGTTAAGTTGCCACGTATTTGATGCAGAAGATGTCATTTTCACTGTGTTCCCTGACGAACTCAGTGAAATCCCAGCACCCCCCGACCCCACGGACGCAGAAATGGCGATGCCTGAAGTGGACACCTGATTCGTTAAACTCATCTTCGTTGCATTATACGGCTTGGAGCCCAGCCATGCCGATTTCGCACTACCTGTGGCAGATACCGAAACCGACCAGAACGTCGTCGTCCACCAGACATGTGAACTGAATTGATCTGTTAGATTCGCCTTTGTCCCGCCTGGAGGCGTGTATGCCACAGTACCAATAGCCGATATGGTACATGATGTATTGCTAGCAATTCCTCTGTTGCAAGTTTTGGCTTCAGCAGTAGCCGCTACCGAGAGGCATAAAGACGCCGCCACAAAACCGGACACGACCGTAAGGGTGAAGCGCCTCAGAACGGTAGATTCACGCAATATAGACATATTCTTTCCAACCCCCGGCAGCCATGTCGGGGGAAACTAGCATTATTTCAACGATGGCCTATACCTGCACTGGATAATATGCATCCATGCTAGTATCTTGCAGTCACTATGCTATCCACTCGGCGGTCTTGTTGCAAACGATGAATTCCCATACCCTACATCCATGTACGCACCCACCTCTAAAGAGACAAGATATTCTCGTTAATCATGGTGGCAATCACCTATTTCACGGATGGGTAGAGCCCTAGCCAGAAAGTCCCTAACACGAATCCAACCCGCTAAACCAGTGTTGATTTGAAAACGTCTACCGCCCCAGGGCGTGATCGACGCCGGGCTCGTAGGCGCCCAGGATCGGCGTGCGGCGGGTGATCACCTGCCAGAGCATGTTCACGTCGGCGAAGGCCTCGCGCACCTGGTACGACGCCCACTTGCCCGGGTCGTTCGCCTTGACGGTGTCGTCCCCCACGCCCACGGCGTCCAGCCCGACCAGGCGACACGTGGTCACCGCACGGGGAAGGTGGTACGTCTGTGACACGAGGATCGCCGAGGACACCCCGAAGATCACCCGCGCCCGCACGCAGGTCGTGTACGTGTCCTCGCCCGCGAAGTCCTGCACGATCTTGGACTCCGGGATCCCCTGCTCGACCAGCCATTCCGCCATGGCGGCCGGCTCGTTGTGATACGGGGTGAGGTTGTCCCCCGAGACGAGGATGACCTTCGCCTTGCCCGCCAGGTACAGATCCCGGGCGACGGCCAGGCGGGCCGCCAGATAAGGGCTGGGCTTGTTGCCCATGGCCAGGCCTGCGCCGTACACGATCGCCACGTCGTGCGGGGCGACATCGGCGACAGACAAGATGCGGTTGGAACTGACCGCCCCGACCACGATGAACGGGGAGGCTGCCACGAGGACGATGAGCGCCAGGATGGTCATGACCACACGACGCCCCCGTCGGCGTCGTGTGGGCGCACCACCCGCCTGCGCGTCGAAGGTCTCTTTCTTGCCAGCCACCACATCACCCTAGCATAGCCAACACATCTTTGCTTTAGTCGAGGATCTCGCGCACGATGCCGTCCGCGATCAGCCGACCCTCCAGAGAGCACATCAGCCGGCCGTCGTGACGGACGAGACGCCCGGAGTCGACGTACGCCTGGGCGCGAGCCCGTTCCGTGTCGGTGAGCAGGGACTCGTCCATGCCCTCGGCCAGGCGCAGCCCCAGCATGACGGCCTCGACGCGGGCCTGATCCGCGGACAGACGCTCCGAGCCTTCCACGGGCGACCCTTGCGCGACATGGGCGATGTACGTGGCGGGGCGCCGGTGGTTCCACCACCGCACCCCGTCGTGGAAGGAGTGGGCGCCGGCGCCGATCCCCCACCAGGGAGTCGAGCGCCAGTACGCCATGTTGTGGCGGCACTCACGTCCGGGCAGCGCCCAGTTGCTGACCTCGTACCATCCCAGCCCGGCGGCTGCCAGCGTGGCGTCGGCCATGAGGTATTTGTCGGCCAGGTCGTCGTCGTCGGGGCACGGGAGCTCGCCCGCCGCCATGCGCCTGGACAGGGGAGTGCCGTCCTCGACGATCAAGGAATACGCGGAGACGTGCTCGGGGGCGAGAGCCAGGGCGGCGTCCAGGGTGGTCTCCCACTCGGCGAGCGACTCCCCCGGCGTGCCGTAGATGAGGTCCAGCGACAGGTTGTCGAACCCGGCGGACCTCGCCCATGCCACGGCCTGCGCCACCCGCCCGGGAGTGTGCGCGCGATCCAGGCTGGCCAGGACGTGTCCCACCGCCGACTGCATGCCGAGGGAGAGCCGGTTCACCCCGATGCCGCGGATCTGCTCCAGGAGCCGCGGGGTCAGCGTCTCGGGGTTGGCCTCGGTGGTGATCTCGGCGTCTGTCACGACCTGGAAGTTCCTCGTCACGGCGTCCATGATCACCGCGTACTCCTCGCCCGACATCATGGTCGGCGTGCCCCCACCCACGTACACAGTCGCGACGCGGGACTCACCCAGACGGCGTGAGGCCATCTCCAGTTCCTCGCACACGGCCCGCAGGTACGGGTCGACCACGTCGGAGCGGCCGTCCTCGGGCAACACGTACGTGTTGAAGTCGCAATACCCGCATCGGGCTCGACACCAGGGGATGTGGATGTACAGCCCCACGTCGGTCCAGGTCATTTCCCTGTGGACTCCGACGTGGACAAGGCGGCGACGAAGGCTTCTTGGGGGACCTCGACGCGGCCCACCATCTTCATGCGCTTCTTGCCCTCTTTCTGCTTCTCCAGCAGCTTGCGCTTACGAGAGATGTCACCGCCGTAGCACTTGGCGAGGACGTCTTTACGCATGGCGCGGATGGTCTCACGCGCGATGACGCGCGAACCGATGGCCGCCTGGATCGGCACCTCGAACTGTTGGCGCGGGATGAGTTTGCGCAACCGACCCGCCATCTCGACCCCGTAGGCGTACGCCTTGTCCTTGTGGACGATGGCCGAGAAGGCGTCCACCGTCTCCTGATTGAGCAGGATGTCCACCTTAACCAGGTCGGACGCCTGCTCGCCGGCGTCCTCGTAGTCGAGGGAGGCGTACCCTTTCGTCTTCGACTTCAGCGCGTCGAAGAAGTCGAAGACGATCTCGGCGAGGGGCAGCATGTAGTGCAACTCCACACGGTCCTCGGAGAGGTACTCCATGCCCGTCTGCACTCCGCGCCGCTGTTGGCACAGCTCCATCAAGGCGCCGATGAAGTCCGTCGGCGCCAGGATGGACGCCTTCACGACGGGCTCGTAGACCTCGGCGATCTTGCCCGTGGGGAACTCGGACGGGTTGGTGACGATGTGCTCCACCCCGTCCTCGGTCAACACGCGGTAGACCACGTTGGGGGCTGTGGAGATGATGTCGAGCCCGAACTCGCGCTCCAGCCGCTCACGCACGATCTCCATGTGCAGCAGGCCGAGGAAGCCGATACGGAACCCGAACCCCAGCGCCGCCGAAGTCTCCGGCTCGAAGACCAGCGCGGCGTCATTGAGCTGCAGCTTCTCCAAGGCTTCGCGCAGTTCGGGGAAGTCGTTGCCCTCGATGGGGTAGATCCCGGCGTACACCATGGGCTTGGGGTGGCGGTATCCGGCCAGGGCGTGGTGGGCGGGTTTGCCAGCCAGCGTCACGGTGTCGCCGACCCGCGACTGACGCACGTCCTTCACGCCTGTGATGAGGTAGCCCACCTCCCCCACGCCCAGGGCGGCGGACTTCACCGGCTCGGGGGAGATCACCCCGACTTCGAGGATCTCGTGGGTCGCCTTGGTGCTCATCATCAAGATGCGGTCGCGGTGGCGCAACTGGCCGTCGACCACGCGCACGTACGTCACGACACCCCGGTACGAGTCGTACACCGAGTCGAAGATCAGCGCCCGCGCCTGGCTGTCCGCGTCGCCCACGGGCGGGGGCACCTGGCGCACGATCTCGTTCAACAGCTCAGGAACCCCGCCGCCGGTCTTGGCCGAGACGCGCAGCACGTCGGAAGGGTCGCACCCGATGACATGGGCCAACTCCGCAGCGTACTTGTCCGGGTAGGCGCCCGGCAGGTCGATCTTGTTGAGCACGGGGATGATGGTCAGGTCCGCTTCCAGGGCCAAGTACAGGTTCGCCAGGGTCTGCGCCTCGATCCCCTGCGCGGCGTCCACCAGGAGCACCGCGCCCTCGCAGGCCGCCATGGATCGGGACACCTCATACGTGAAGTCCACGTGGCCAGGGGTGTCGATCATGTTCAGGACGTACGGGGTCCCCTCGACCTCCCAGGGCAGGCGCACCGCCTGGGACTTGATCGTGATCCCCCGCTCACGCTCGATGTCCATCCGGTCGAGGTACTGGGCGCGCATGGTGCGCTCATCCACCACCCCCGTCAATTGCAACATCCGGTCGGCCAGGGTGGACTTCCCATGGTCGATGTGCGCGATGATCGAGAAATTGCGGATGGCAGAAGGATCAGTGGAGCCAGGCGAGTAGGTCACGGACGTCCTTGGAGTCAAGAGGTGAATGGGGCTATTCTCTCATATTCTCCGCTTCGAGGGCTGCCTTGAAGAAACTGAGGGGGTGGTCGGTGCCTTTCGATCCGGGATGTGAATCAATAGTGGTCAGCGATGTTTGAAGTAGCGGAACAGGTGGTTTTCGCGGATGAGTGTCATGGCCACCAAGGCGCCGATAAGGGCGGCCACGCCGGCTGCGACTAAGCTTCGCAGCCCCGGGTACAGGGCTGACCAATAATCGGGGGGGCCGTGAATGATCGCTGCAACGACACAGGCGGGTAGTGCCGCAATGACGGCAATGGCTGTCCACATGAGGGTTTCAATAAGAATTTGCAGGCTAACCGCGCTTCTCGCCAGGCCCATGTGTAAGTCGCAGGCCAGTTCGAGGCGTCGGGATCGGATGGCCGTAAATCCGAGAGTCGCACCGATCAGTATGGACGCAAGGTTAATTGGCAGCAGCGGCAGATTCGCAAACTTGGTGGGCGCATCAAAACTAGTACCGTGAGTGCTGTTCAATTGAGTGGTTGTGGGAGCCGGTGATTGCACGTTCACGCCAGTGACGGTTGGCAGTAGGGCAAGTGGCAGGACTGTTGCAGCCTTGTCGGGCTGGGGCCATGCCTCCACCCAGCATTGGTCGAACGGCTGGTCCGACATCACGGGGGCGGCGATCGTGTAACTCAATATGGGCAACCGCCCATCTGGTGGATATGCGTATACCCCAGCCACATGCACATTCGTGCCATCCGCTAGCGGGACCATGTCAGCGATGGTGGCGACACCCGCACGGCCAGCAAGATCATCAGACAACCACACTCCGTCACTGTCGCTGTCGGCCATATTGAACAAACTCGGGAAACCGGGAGTGATTTCCCAGGTGGCGATAGGAGTTGATGGCAATACAGCCAATGTCACCGTGGGCCCGCCACGTATCGCACCAGCAGCGACAACACCGGGCAGACTAGCCAACCTGTCGCATTGAGCACCGTTGACACCGTAGGGTTGTGACATGATCCATACAGCAGCCCCCGACTGCCGAAACATGGTGGCTTCCTGAATCAGGCCAACGACAATACGCGCCTGCGCCACAGCCGAACCACCGCAAAACAACCAAAACACCAATGCGAAAACAAACCCGCGTGTCACACCACTGGTCAGGTTCCGCCACGCCTCGTCAAGGATAATCCACAATGCTGGCGAATCTCCTTGCGATGGGGCAAACACAGTACGGGCATTCTTACTCATGGCAACACGCCTGGCTGGTGAATCAGATCAATGATTTTGCCGCAAGCGGCCGCCGTTTCAGGATTATGTGTGGCGACCACGGTGATCATCGTCCCATCCGTCACCTGCGCCAACACACGGTTGACCGTGTCTGAAGCGGTCGGATCGAGCTGAGCCGTCGGTTCATCCACCAACAATAAATCCGCATGCTTGGCAACTGCGCGCGCGAGCATCAGACGCTGCGCCTCACCACCAGACAACATCGCATAATCACGCCTGGCCAGCGCAACCAACCCGAAACGCTCCAGCAGCTCCATCGCCTGGCATGTGGCATCCTTGCGGTTGACGCCGTGAGCCAGCAGCGGCAGGGCCACGTGATCAACCGCACTGCGTCCGGGCACCCCGAACGGGTTTTGAAACACCCAGCCAACCGTCCTGACACCATCCCAGGCGATCACACCTTTCGTGGGGGCTTCCCAACCAGCCAACAACGACAACAGTGTGGATTTTCCAGATCCAGAGGGGCCCGTCAACGCGACCAACTCGCCACCTGTCAGCGTCAGTGATAACCCGTGAAACAAATCACTGGTGCCAGGAAACACGTGCGAAATACCAGTCAGCTTCACCTGCATGACGGCGCATCCCTTGGCGCTGGTGAGATGACCTGAGTGGGCAAGATCTGCCCCGTCACAAATGTTTCGCCCAGCTGGGACGCGACGATCCGCACCGCCAGAGAAGTGTTCATCCCGTCAACCAGACAGGCGTCCTCGCCCTGCACGTCATACAGCCCAGCCGGTGGAACAGCCACCACCTGAATCGGAGATGCCAGCTGTGCTTGCACTGCTAACGCGTTAGCACCATCGCTCAGCCACTGAACATAACCACGAGTTCTCGTGTATGCAGCCAGAAAGGTCGAATCAGATATCATTCCATCGCCACCAACTGGAGCAGTCACCCCAGCCCCTAAGCTAACCACCCGCTCACCGGGCCACACGCCGTCTGGCCAGTGGACTATGAGCTCTTCAAGCTGCCCACCGGCGGTGAACACCACGTCACCACTGCCCCGAACGTCACCGACCTGTTGAGCACACACACTCGGCGTCTCCGAAACTTCAGGCATCCACATGATCTGGGCCAGTGGAAGCGTGCCTTGGCTTGACGCGCCCGCCGCCACCCACATTCTGGCCATCGCAGCCGCAGTCGATTGGGAATACACCCCATCGACTGGGGTGTGGTAACCCATCCGTACCAACTCGTTTTGGACATCCGTCACATCGCCACCCCGAGCCCCAATAGCCAGGTCTCGCCACAACGGCGCATCGAGATGCAACCCCACCACAACCCGATCATCAACAACAAAAACCGCATCGCCAGAGTTGATTGCCTTACCAGGCGTGCAAGAGGAGGCCCGCACCATGCCCGACGCCGCCGAAGCCAATGAACGCGCCTGGGTCAATATGGCATCAACTTGCACACTGATCTGATCAGAAAATGGCTGTGGCACCAGCCCAACAATCGCCGATCCAGTTGGTACAGCCACCGCATTCGGAGCTGGCGACCGGGCAATGAACAACCCTGCGCTCAACCCGACGGCCAGGCATACCACCACACCAACGGTCAGCATTGATGCCAATACCCGCCGATTCACGCGACCATGCCCGACCATCGGCGCATCAGATGCCCCTCTCTCTAGTGCTTCAGACATCGAACACCCCCATTCATGTCAACAGCCATGAGCGTACGACCCACATTAATCACCTCGTCCATCCCCTGCCTCCCATGCCTGCTCCAACTACCAGTCGAATGAATGACAACCGCAACGAGTCTTTCACATCCAGAAGTTGAGCACTCACAGCCCAGCAACTCTGCTACCTTCTCATCTGCTCCACTAGGATACACTGCCTATGCGACTTGATCCGTGTTCAGGACTCATTATCGACATGTGTCAGTGAAACTTCGTAGGTCCTTATCTTGCTGTCATTATGTGTCAACAAGCACCAATTTTTTGAGATTCCTGGAGACGCACATTGCCGCCTTGACTAAGGGTATCGCACCGCTAGCATTGCTTATCACTAGCCATGCAATGTGCCTTCACTGGAGGCCAGTATCATGGATCAACACTCAATGAGGAGACAACATGAAGATCAAAACAGCAATAAGCGCCACATTCTTGGCGCTAAGTATGTCAGTTGGGCTTGGGCTGGCCGGGATGCCCACCGCCTTAGCGGACCCCATCGATAAGACTGGGAGTTCATCGGGCTGCTCAGGAACCTGGACTACCGGAACAACCACTTCAACAATTTCGGGCGTTTCCTGCTATGGAGGAGCTCATGCGTACCCATGGATTAAGTACTATGCGTCCGACAACACCACGCAGATAACAACCGCTAATGGAGCGTCGATTACCAGCGGCTCGTCGACGGCAAGCCGCCCTTCAACATCATTCGCTTATCAGGCCGGTTTCACCGTTGTATTGTGACAACATGGTTATTACCCAACTGATGCCAGCATCTCGCACCTTGAGATCTTTGTGCGTCATTCTGCTTTCGATAGCGTTGTTGTGCGGCTGCTCACAAGCCGCACAACAACCCGGACCGTATGCGTCCCAGTACGCGGTCGCCATTCATGATGCTCAGTCAGACTATGTTCGGTCCATTCTTCAATCGGGCCAGATTACTTCAGCTGACCTAAAAGATGCCGAGCAACACACAATCGGTTGTCTGTTGAGTGCTGGCATTAATGCTTCATACGGAACAAACGAGTGGGGATTGGATGAGTTAACCATTATGGGCGTGCTGACCCGAACACAGAGCGGAGCGCAGCAACAGTGTCTCGATGCGTGGATGGGTCCCATCATGCAGCTATACGTTGACCAATTCACCAATCCAAACAACCAAGACTGGAACACCTTGGTAGCCGCGTGTCTCGTTCGTAAAGGACTCGTGCCAAGCGGCTTCACCGGGCAGGACTATTCAAACCTTATGTCAACGGAAGGGATGTCTTTCAACTCATCCACCATGGCCCCTGATAACACCGGCACATATTCATACTCATCATCGGATGCGACTCAGATTGTGTTGCCAGGTGGCGTCAGCCTCAGTGACCCTGAAGCAACCGCGTGCACAATCATCCCACTTCAGCAATCATGAGTAGTGCCGCCATCAGCCCGTACCCCACCTCATATTCCCCACCCGGTCACCGAAAGACCAGGGTCTTGACCACGACGGGGAGGACGGCACCGCCGGCCGCCGGGGCGCCGATGTCCACATAGTCTCCGGAATGGACGGCGACGGAGTCGATGCAGATGAACCGCCCCGCTCCCCCCAGTCGGGCGCGGATCGATTGGCCGAGGACCTTGGCCAGATCGGACTCCGTGACCACGATCAGAGGGACGCCCTGGGCCGTGACGGGGGCGACGGCGGTGACGATAGCGTCGGCCATCTGCTGGACACGCGCGAACGTGGGACTCACCGGACCGACGAACGAGATCGCCACCGGATGAGGTCGCCCGTCGAGGGAGAACCAGTCCAGCCGCTCGGAGATGGCCCGTGCCATCGCGAGGGGGTCCGCCTCCTCGTCGGCGGTCAGCTTCAACGCCGGGAGGTTCTTGATCGGCAACAGAGAGGGGTCGTACTCGATGGTGGACCCCGACAGCTTGGTGATGTGGGTGCCAGCCCCCACCACGGTGGCACGGATGGTCTCGACCGCCGACACCCGGGGCACCGCCCGCAGGAGGACGGACTCGCGGATGGCCTGCCCCAAGAACACGCCCAGGTCGCCATACGCGAAGGGATCCTCCGGGGACTGCAGGACGCAGTCGGCCACCCCGCCGGAGAACATCAGGTGGCTCAGGGGCTTCGGAATGACGACGTCGCGGCCCGGTTCGGTCAGGATCCTGGGATAGAACGCCGATTTCGGACGCAGGCCCAGGCTCATCTCCAGGAGTTCGCACATGGCTTGGGCGACCTGGGCCAGGGTGTCCGGGTCGGCACGGTCGCCCACCGCGATCCGGATGCCCCGATCGGCGCACAACTCGGCGATCTTCTCCGCGATGTAGGTCACGCGGGATTGGGTACGATCCACCCGGATCAGCCGACCGCCGATGTCCAGGCAACTGGCGCTGACAGGTTCCCCGTGGTCGAAGAGGACGAAGTTGCTGGTCCCCCCGCCGATGTCGTAGTTGGCGACGGCCGTCGAGTGCTGGCGCGAGTACACGTCGGCCCCGGCGCCGCGACCGGCGAGCACGCTCTCCAGAGTCGGTCCGGCCGTGGCCACCACGAAGTCTCCAGCCAAGTCGGAGAGGTACCGGGCCACCTCGTCGGCGTTGTCTTTGCGGGCCGTCTCCCCGGTGATGACCACAGCGCCGGTCTTGACCTCGTGAGGGTTCACCCCCGCCATGCGATACTCCAACTCGACCACCTCGCGCAACGCCGCCGAGTCGATCCTCGTCGGCGAGAGCAGGGGCGTGAAGTGGATGTCCGAGCGATAGACGATCTCCTTGCCGACGATCTCCACACGTGGCACGGTGAATCCGGAGGACAGGTCTTCGATCGTGATCACAGAGAACACGACTTGCGACGTGGTCGTGCCCACGTCGATCCCGACGGACAGGAGCTGGTCCTTCATGGCGACACCCCTACGTCAGGTGAACCGTCGTCGAGGAAGGCCCACAACGCGTCCAGGCCGACCCCCTCGGTCGCGGAGACCTCGAACACCGGGTCGGCCCCCGCCCGTTCCAACGCCTCACGCGCATGCGCGATGTCCCACCGGTCGCCGGCCATGTCGATCTTGGAGACCACCCCGAAGACCGGCTTGGCGAAGGTGGTCGCGAAGGCCGGCGGGATCCAGCTGGATTCCCGTCCCACCTCTTGCACGAGCCCGATCATCTGCGCGTCAGCCGCCGTCACGATCAGGGCACGGTACAAGTACCGCCTCTCGATGTACTCCCCCGGGGTGTCGATGAACGTCAGATGACGCTGAATCGTCTGGGTCTTGGCGTAGCGCAACGCCTCGCCCATGAGCGCCTGGATCAAGGTGGTCTTGCCGCATCCGCTCATCCCCATCAATATCGTCTCCTTCACCTACGATCACCGCCTCGCCTAGGACCGGGTGATCGCCGTGGGCGCGAACCCCATGCGGGCGCCCAGGAGGTCGAGGACCGCCTTGAGGGCCGACTCGACCGCCTGCACGTCCCCGGTGATCAGCACCGCCCCTGAGAACCGGTCCACGAAACCGATCTCGACCATGGCCGCTTTCGTGGCCACGTCGGCGGCGATGATGGACGCCTCCGACGGGGTGATCGTCAAGATGCCGATGGCGTTGGCGCCCTCGCGCTCACCCTTGACCAGCCCCAACTTGGTCGTGAGGTTGTCCACGGGGTTGGCGATCAGATGAGCCAGCGTCACCTGTTTGCCAGGAACGAACTCCTGGATGATGCGTTGTTTGTCCTGATCCATGGCGCTCACCATGACAGGCCCCTCACTGGTCGGCCCAGTTCGCCGGGTAACAGACGTACAGGAAACGCGCCGTGTCAGGCGTGGAGAAGCGCAGGGTCGTGTTCTTCGGGATGAACAGGATCTGCCCCTTCTCAGCCCTCACGGGACGACCATCCATGATCAGTTCCAGAGTGCCCTCGATGACGTAGTCGATCTCGTCGTACTTCAGGGTCCACTCGAAACTGGTGTGGTCCATCTCCATGATCCCGCAGCCGAGCCGGGGGCTCTCCTCCAGGCTCACCACGTCGACCAGGCGTACGCTCGACGGCGGGGACTCGATGGGAAAGGGGAAATCCTCGGTGGGGATCCTCGTGGGATCGATGCCGATCACGCCCGAGGCGTCCTTCCATCGTGGGGCGCCCGCGTCCCGCGGAAGGGCGCCCGCCTGCTCTTCGATCACATCGCGAATGATGCGCACTAAGATATCTTCATTGATGACCATAGGGGGTTCCATCCTTCTTCACTGGTTGTCCTTCATCACTACTGGGGGCCGTCGTCGGCCCATTGGCTCTCGTCAGCCAGATCGACCTCGTCCACGACGCCGACGATGACATGGTCGATGGGGAGATCCCCCGACCCGACGCTGATCCGGGCAGAGCTGCCCGACACGACCAAGACCGTCTCACCCACGCCGGCGCCGATCTGGTCGACGGCGACGATGGGGTACGCCCGCGCACGGCCGGGGAACCGCAGCGGATCGACGATCATCAATTTGCATCCGCTGAGCTCCTCGTTCTTCCTTGTCGCCCACACATTTCCTATCACCGTGCCCACGAGCATGGCTACCTCCTCAACTAGGTTGGTTCATGGCGATCCCCACGGGAGTCACCATCATCGGATGCGGCGGCTTGTGGACCGGGACGCCTAGGTGATCGGCGAAGATCTCCTCCATGCCGTCCAGTCCAGCCGAACCCCCGACGAGCCACACGTTCTCGACGTGGCCTCCCGCGAGGTGTCGGCCCACGATGGTGGCCATCTTCTCGGCCACCGGTCGTACCGCTTCCTTCACTTCCGCGACCCTGTCCGGGTCCGCTTTGAACTTCTCAGCCTCGTCGAAGGTGAGGCCGAAACGCCCCATCAGGACCAGGCTCATATGGGTTCCGCCGGTGGCCTCGTCGGCGACGTAGACCACCTTGGAATCTTCGAAGACCGATAACCCGGTGGTTCCACCTCCGATGTCGACCACGACCCCGTTGACCACTCCGAGGACCGAGTTGGCCGCCGTGGGCTCATCCACGATGGCGGCCACCTCCAGGCCAGCCGCTTCCACGACATGCCGATGCGTGCCACAGTCGCGTGCCGACGTGCCGGGAGGCACGGCGATGGCCGCCTGCTCGATGGGCCGGTCCAGACGCCGCCTCAACGAGTCGGTGAGCCTCTTGACGATCTGGATGGCCCCGAAATAGTCCACGACGAGTCCGTCCCGGGCTATCTGGCACGGCTGGATCTCGCAGGCCACCGGCCTGCCGTCACCCGTGAGAACGACCTCGACGATCGAGGCCGTCCCCAGATCGACTCCGCACTTCAGCGACGCGCCCGCGTCCACCTGTCCCGTGTGGCGCAAGGCCGCCACGGAACCGTTCAACGTGAGGATCGTGGAATCCGACAGCATCACTCGCCCCGCTCGCTCAGCGAGTCCGATAGATACGGACCAGTTCCTCGATCAGCTCTTCCTTGCGAGCTGATCGCACCTGGGCCTTGGCCATCGGGAAGGCGGACTCCGCCCTGGCGAGGGTCCTCAAGTGGACCACCGACATGGCTTCCAACGCCTCTTCGCTCAGAACCGCAGGCACATCCACGGCGTCCTGGTCCCCCACTTCGTCATCCCCGTCGTCGAAGTCGTCCGACTCGACGTCTGGGTGCTCCATGACGTGGCTGGTCTCCACGGCCGCCTCGGCCGGCGCGTCCCCGCTCGGCGGCTGGAGGCCTCCGAGCACCGCACCGGAGCGCGTCAGCATCTCCTGCACCGCCCCATCCGGGCGAGGGATCACGTGGGTGCTGACGAGGCGACCGACTCGTGACGCGGCGGCCGCCCCGGCGTCCACCGATGCCTTCACCGCCCCCACATCGCCCGTCACGACGATGGTCACGAGGCCACCGCCGACATGGTCTTTGCGGACCAGGCTCACCTGGGCCGCTTTGACCATGGAATCGGCAGCCTCGACCGACGCGACCAGCCCCCTGGTCTCCACCATTCCGATTGCGTCCATGACCGGATGCGACTCAGTACTCGGTGGGGTTCGCGGCGACCGACTTGACGGCCTCGGCGAACGCCAAGCAGGCCGCCTTGCAGGCGCTCTGCTCGCCGGTCAAGAGCCCGCCGCCGAAGTTCGTCTCGCTCGGAGGCCCGTAGAAGGCGCTCAGAGTGACGTCGGCGGCCTTCAGGGCTGCGTCGAGCCCGTAAATGGACTCCTCAGGCGGCGCGATGAGATAGGCGATGGCCGTCCCTTCGGGGACTCCCGCCACCTCGGAGAGGTAGGAACCGCTGCGCGAGATGCAGTAGGCGTAGTAACACACGCTGTCATCCTCGTTGGCGCTATAGAACCATGCCTCGTTTTCCACCATGGCATAGATCGCGTCGAGCCCCGCCCGGATCTCCGCGGGATTGGGTCCCGAGATGATCCCGATGATCTCACCGGCCAACTTGGTGTTGGCGTTGGCGGCGCCGCCATAGAAGGACTTGGCGTACGCGACCTTGACGTCGGCTTTCTTCGTCGCCTCGTCCAACGCGGTGTACGCGACATCGTCGATGTCCGCCGTGAACAACCCGATGGCGTGATGGTCGGCGGGCAGTTCGAGTGACGCTTTCAGTTCCTCGTTCACCCTGGGAATGATCTTCGTGCTCAGTATCGTGGCTTTCAATGGATCATTAATCATGAGCTGACAACCTCCTCGTTGACATCTGTTCTCATATACTTGCGAAGCCCATCGTCTCGGTCGGATGGACTCCTGGGGACCTGCCCCCACAGCCCCTGGCGGGGACGATCGGTGAGGATCGCCACCGGCAGGGACGGTCGGGACACGACTTGACCTGTCATAGTTTGAGATCCATACCGCTGACTTTGGCCTCGATCATCTTCTTGGCGATGTCGGCGATATAGGCTCCCGCTTCGGTTGGTGGTGTTCCCATGCGATAAATATTCGACACCACCGTACGAATATTCTCTGGCGCCCCTGGATAGCCCTTGTACGTCATATAACAACTCAAGGACTCGTTGGTCACCAACCCAGGGCGTTCACCGAGCAGGATGAGCGTCACCTCGGGGGTCAGCAGGGCGCTGACCTCGTCCATGACGCGCACTCGCCCGTATCGGACGAACATGGTCGTCCCCACCGTCAACCCATGGCGCTTCAGGCCCTGGAGCAACGCTGGAAGCAGATCCGCCAGATTGGCCTCCACCGCTGTGGAGGACAGTCCGTCGGACACCAGTATCTGGACCTGCGCCCCATGGGCGCAGCGGTCCGAGATCTCTTTCGCCGTCTGGGACGAGAAACGCGCTCCGATGGCGGGATCCATCAGGTACGCGGCCTTGTCCCCCGCCTCGCTCTGCACGCAGCACAGGCCCAGGGACTCCATCAACGAGGTCGACACGTCGTTGAAGACGGCGTCCATGGCGGCGGCGTGGTCCGCCCGGAAGCGCAACAGGGAGGCGCAGGTGGGCCGAGGCCCGGCCCGCCATCGCCCGATACGAGCCGAGGTGGCCCGCATCATCTCCACCAGAGCCTGGCGGTCGACGGGGTCGGGCACGGCGAGCATCTGCTCGGCGGTCGTCTGGTCGTCGCACATCCAGGTGGTCGCCGGGACCCCCGGCGACGCCACAGGCGCCGACGACGGGGATGTCGGATCAGTCCCGACCATGGTGGCCAGGATCTGGCTCACCATCGCCTTGATGTCGGATTCGTCATACGTCTGGTTCATCGTCCACCCTCCTTCATCTCGTGAACATGGAAGCGTCGCCAGCGCGGGCGGTCAACCGGCCGCGGTCGTCCAGGATGCCCCATTCCTGGGCCCAGACGAAGAACTCAGGGGCCGGGGTCAGCCCCAACAACTCCCTCAACGTCGCATCGTCGTGATAACTGGTGTCCTGGTAGCTCAACATGATGTCGTCGCCACCGGGGACTCCCATGTAATAGTTGGCCCCTGCCATGGCGAGCAGCATCGTCGCGATCTCCTGATCGTTCTGGTCGATGCCCGTGTGATTGGTGTAGCAGGGCGCCATGCCCATCGGCAGGCCGGTCAGCTTGCCCATGAAATGGTCCTCCAGGTTGGCCCGGATCATCTGCTTGCCGTCATAGATCGTCTCGGGCCCGATGAACCCGGAGACGTTGTTCACCATGAACGGCGAGTACCGCTTGGCGAAGCCATAGGTACGCGCCTCCAGGGTCATCTCGTCCACGCCGTGGTCCGCTCCGATGGACACCTCGGAGCCTTGGCCGGTCTCGAAGTACATCAGATTCGGCCCCGCGCACAGGCCCTTCTTCCTGATCAGGGCGAACGCCTCATCCAGGAGGTCGACAGTGACGCCGAAGTCGGTGTTCGCGTCCTGGGTTCCGGCCACCGATTGGAAGAACATCGACGAAGGGGCGCCCTTCTCGACCGCTTCCATCTGCGTGGACACATGGGACAAGCAGCAGATGTGCGTGGGGACCCTCAGATCCTCCATCACCTCGTACAACGTGTCGAGGATCCTGGTGGTGTTGGCCACCGTGTCCTCGACCGGGTTGACCCCGAGGACGCAGTCGCCGGAGGCGTACGACAATCCCTCGAAGAGGCTCGCCCGGATCCCGGCTGGATCGTCCTTGGGGTGGTTGGGCTGGACGCGGTACGACAGGGTGCCCGGCTTGCCGATCTCGTACCGGCACTTGCCGGTCACGCGCATCTTCGACGCGCCGTAGACCAGGTCCGCGCTGCTCATCAGTTTCGCCACGGCGGCGACCATCTCCGCTGTCAGCCCGCGCCGTGCCGTCTCGATGTCGCTCGTCGTGGTCTGGTGGCTCAGCAGCCAGTCCCTCAACTCGCCCACCGTCCAGGACCGGATGCTCTGATACACCGTCTCATTGGTGTTCTCCTCGATCACCCGGGACACCTCGTCCTCGTCGGGCGGGATGAGCGGGTTCTCGCGGATGTCTGACAACCTCAGATTGCTCAGCACGATCTTGGCGGCGATCCTCTCGGTCACGGTCGTCGCGCCGATGCCGATCAGGTGATCACCAGACTTCTCCTCATTGGCCTTGCCGAAGAGTTCCTTGAGATCCGCGAACGTGTAGACGTTGCCGTGCAACGTCGTCGTCAACGTCGGTGACATGTCTTCTCCTTCGTGAGTCCTCCAGCGTCTCCGAGCGGCGGCGCGGATCGGCGCCGCCATGCCCGGATCAGACGCTCGCCTGTCCCTCGGAGGCCGCATCGGCGCCGATCGACAGGTCGGCGCCAGCCGAACCGTCGTCGGGCAGTCCGTGGCGATGCCCCTTGATCACTTCTAGGCCGCGCACGGCCAACAGGATCGCGACGAAGATGCCGATGACGCCACCGCACAACTTGCCGACGACCATGGCGAAGATCGCGTCAGGCGCCACACCAGCGGCGTAGCCGAGGTGGTCGCCCAAGGCGAAGGACGCGCACACGGAGAAGGCCACCGCGACGACCTTGCCCCGCTTGTCCATGTCTTTCATCGTCCCGAACATGGGGATGTTGTTGGCCAGGGCGGCGATCATGCCGGCGGCCGAGTTCTCGTTGACGCCCATGAGACGGCCCAGGGCCGCGACGGGCTTGTTCAGCACCGTGGTGATGAAGTGGACGAAGGGGAAGGCGCCCGCCAACGTGATGGCGATGATGCCAGCCGTCTCCAGCTGAGGCCCGATGGGGGCCATCTGGATGTCCGTCTGCGACCCCTCGGCGCCCACGAAGGGGATCCAACTCACGAGCGAGGAGCCGTTCTCGCCGGCCGAGCCGAGCAGCAGGCCCAACTTGTTGAGGATGGCCAGGCACAGCATCAGGGTGATGGCGCCCGAGATGAAGATCGCGAAGACGTTGAACCCCTTCATCATGCCATTGGGGATGAGCGCGAGGCCCACGGCCATCAGGATGGCCAACACGGCCGAGGGGACGAGGTTGATGAGGATCTTGCCCACGGTGAGGGGGTCTGCCATGCCCACAGCAGTGCTGTTGAAGCTGATCATGTACATCACGCCAGCGATGAAGACGCCGAAGGGGATGGAGATGAAACCGGCCAGCATGCCACGGGCCAGGAAGGGGCGGTCCTCTTTGTCGATGATCCCCAGCGAGACGGGGATCGAGAAGACGATGGTCGCGCCCATCATGCAGCCCATGAACAGACCGGACAGGATGTGGATCCCCTGGTCGCTCGTCATAGCCCCCGCGAGGGGGAAGCCTCCCATGTCATTGGCCAGCAGAGAGCCGGCGAACATGGCTGGGTCCGCCCCGATCACCCCGAACACGGCGCCCACGGGGCCCTTGAGCCAGTCACCGAGCACGGGGGCGAAGCACATGATGCCGACCATGGCGAGCGCGAGCACGCCCATGGCTTCCATGCCTTCTTCGAATTTGGCCCCGTACCCCCACTTATTACTGAAAAACACCTTGTCAATGACGCCGATCACCATGAACAGCAACATGATGTAGATGATTATTTGACTAACATTTCCCATGTTTATCACTTCTCCTTTTTGCCAGTTATGCTTTGTCTCGTCGTCGGCGTCGTTGCCGGTCGACGGTTGAAGTTCGACTATGTTCGCTTGTCATCTCGACCACTACCCCCCGCTCACGATGCTCACGAGCCAGTACCCGAGCACTAGCACGCCAACCACCAGCAGGAACCCTCCCAGGATTGATTTCCTCTTCGCCGGCATCGCTGCCAGGCCTCGGGACGGCGTCGAGCCGCCCGATTGAGAAGGGCGTGAGTTCTTGAGGAAGGTGGCGCCGCTGGCGAAGAACACCAGTGCGAGAATCAGACTACCCATGGCTCGCGGACACCCCCTCACATCATCTCTGTGAACAACACGGGGTCCGGGGCGGGGATGACACAACTGGACACCACCTGTCCGCGCGAACCCAGGGCGGACATCGCCGCCCCCACGGAGGCCTTCACATCGGCCACTTCACCGCACAGCTTGAAGAAGCTCTTCCCCCCGATCCCCAAGCCGAGACGCACCTCGATCAAGGTCACCCGTCCAGCCTTGGCGGCCGCGTCGGCGGCGATGATCGCCGACGCGATGTCGAAGAACTCCACGACGCCCAGCGCCTCGACGGGCCCGACCGCCGACACGCCGTTCATGGCCGCGAGAAGGTCGGGGTGGACGCGGGGAATCACCAGGTGATTGACCACCTTGTCGGCGCCGACCCCCAGACCCGCCGTCATCGACTCGTTCACCGAGCCGACGTCACCGTGGATCAAGATGATGAACTTGCCCGGACAGACCGGTTTGGCGAAAGCCAAGGCGGCGTCGCTGGCCTTCAGCATGGCGTCGGCGGTCTCGACCCCTCTGGCGATGGACGTCAGCTCCACGAGCCCGATACTGGTGATCATGATGGCCTCTCTTCCCGCAGGATCGTGATGTGGGCGTCGTCGACCTCGCTGACACGCCCGTCGATGGACGCGTGGACCGGCGCTCCGACCTGCCCGAAGTCCACTTGTGCGACGGTGTCGCCCACAGCGACGCGGTCCCCCACGGCGACGCATGGACGGGCCGCCATGCCCACGCCATGACGGGTGGGCAACCGCACTTCGTCGGGGTCGAGCCGTACACAGTCCTCGATGGACGTGGGGTACGCCCCCAGCTTCCAGCGGTCGATGAACCGGGACTGGGCGATCCTGCGATACGCCCGCTCGTCGGTCTGGGCGGGATGGACGCTGTGGTCGTCGACGGTCACGCCCTGCGCCCTCAACATCCCCTTGACGTAGACGTTCATCTTGCGCGGGCTGAGGCCCATGGGGCATGAGTACAGCTCGCAGATCCCGCATTCGCAACAGAGCAAGGCGTCGGTCAACGCGTCGTCGATCCCGTTCTGGAGGGCCCGCATCACCCGGTGCGGGCGTATCTGGTGGCCGATCAGGTAGCGCGGGCACAACTGCGTGCACATCTGGCACTGGATGCACATCGACTTGGTCTCGTTGAGGGCCCGGTCCACAGGCTTGGCGACGAACCGCACCAAGGGATGGTCGGCGCTCAGCACGATCAGCCCCCCGTCGGCCTTGCCGTACCCCACTGTGGCCGCGTGTGAGCCGTCGACCAGCTTGCCCATCATCGGCCCGCCGCGGACGATCACGTACGGATCGACCGTGGCACCCCCTGCGGCGCCGATCAGGTCGGCCGCCGTGGCGCCCACGGGAGCGTCGACCACCACAGGCCGGGACACCTCGCCGGTCACCGTCACCAGGCGCCGCACGACGGGGGTGCCCGCCATGGCCGCGGCGATGTTCGCAGCGGTCGTGACGTTGATGGTCATCGCGCCCACGTCCCCCGGCAGCCCTCCGGGAGGGACGCTGCGGCCCGTGACCTCGAAGATCAGTACTTGTTCGTCGCCGGCGGGATAGAAGGAGTCGACGCCATGGATGCGGATCGCGCTCCCCTGGTCGGCGATGGCCGCCTGCAACGCGGCGATCTCCCGGGTGTAGTGCGACTTGGTCCCGATGACGATCTGCGGGATCTGGCAGGCGTCGGCCACGGCTCGCGCCCCCGCGACGACCTCGGCGGCGCGATGACGCATGAGGTAGCGGTCCGACGCCAACAGGGGCTCGCATTCGGCCGCGTTGACGATGAGCATGTCGGCGCCCGGGGTCAGTTTCTTGTACGTCGGGAAGCCGGCGCCCCCGGCTCCGACGACCCCGGCGGTGAAGACTTGCTGCTCGAGACTCATGTGCGTGCTATCCCTCTCGTCAGCTGACGATCTTTCCGCCATGGCTGATGACATAGTCACGCGCCAGGGCGGTCACGATGGCGTTGCCGTCGACCTTGACGACCCAGCCGGTGGGCATGTTCAGTCCACGGACCTGGTTCTCGGAGATGACTTTCTTTCCCGTCAGGTCGACGACGGCGCCCGCGCAGCACGACTTGGCGCCGACCTCGGACGGCGTCGCCGCCACACCCGCCAATCCTGCGGGGATGGCTCCCCCATGGAAGGCGCGGAACGCCGCTTGCGTGAGCACGATGAAGTCTGCGCCGTCGGTGTCCGATGCGCTCGACCCCTGGCGTGACGTGAAGCCTTCACTCACCAGGCATTCGGGCACGTCGCCAAAGGTGACGACCGACGTGGCCGCCGAGTCGTGGCAGGAACCGGATTCGGCGAGACGCTCCATGATGATTCTCGTGACAGCGTCTATGAGTTTTTCGTTGTCCATGGTCTTTCCTCTCTGTGTGCGGGGGCCGACCCCGCGTGCCTGTCAGATGATGACGGTGCCGAGCATCCCTGCGCGGAATCCGCAGGCGTTGGCCTCGTCGTAGTCGATGTGCATATAGGTGGCGAAGTCGGGAGACAGTCGCACGATGACGTTGTGGAAGGTCATGCCCCGGTCGCCCCAGACCCGTACCGACACGACCTGTCGGTCCCGGATGCCGTGGAGGGAGGCGTACGCGGGGTCCATATGGATGTGGCGTTGCGCGATCATGACCCCCGATGTGAGGTCGACGCGCCCGGCCGGGCCGACCAGCGTCACCCCGGGAGTCTTCGCCAGGTCGCCCGACAGGCGTACCGGCGCGGTGACTCCGAGGACCTTGGCGTCGGTCAGGGACAGTTCGATCTGGCTCTGGGCCCGCTCAGGCCCGACGACGACCAGGGAGGGGAACTCCCCCTTGGGGCCGATGACGCGGATGCGCTCGGCGCAGGTGTACTGGCCGGGCTGGCTCAGGTCGTGGACGGGAGTCAGGGGGACGCCGGGGCCGAGCAGCTGGTCGGCGTCGGCCCGGGACAGATGGAGATGGCGCCCCGAGGCTTCCAGTTCGACAACTGGGCGACTGAGGCGGAAGGCCACGTCGGCGTAGACCCGATCGATCAGCTCGTCAATCATCAGTACTCCTTAATCTTTGCTTTGAACATCATGATGTACACGGCTGAGGACAGCCGGTTCAGGGCTCGGATCAGGTCGATCCGCGTGGGGGGTTGGGTGCCGCCGACGGCGAACGCGTCGTAGGCCGCCAGTTCCACTTCGCGGACCTTCGTCCGCAACCGGTTCAGGAGGACGACCCCTAGGCCGTCTTCCGCCGATGTGGCGAAGTGCGGGATGCCGTAATAATCCTTGGGGTGGTGCGAGCGGCGCCGCAGTTCCTCGTCGTCGAAGCCGAAGAGGGCCACGTGGCCGAAGGGCTGGTCGAGGACCTCGCTGCGCAGGATGTTCTTGACATAGCGCAAGACCTCGCCCAGATCGGCCACACCGGCGGTGGACCCCTCACGGAGGAACTCCACTTGGGCGACCAGGATCTCCGCCTCCAAGGAGTCGAGCAATCCCCTGAATCGGATCTGGGGATGGCCCTTCGGCACGAGGAGGTTGCCGCGCAGGGCTGTGAGATGCTCGGGCTTGTCCGCGAGCTGGCTGCCGTCGACGACGTCGAAGAGCTCGGGACGGGTGAACGCCGGCAGCGCCGACGCGGGGACCTGCGTCGCTCCCGGGTCATCGGGGAGCGAGGGCGCTCCGGCGACCGGCTCAGGCTTGACCTGGTCGACCACCACCCGATCGCAGCGGGGGGCCGCGAAGATCACCTTGCCGCCGATCACCAGGTCCATTCTCTGGTCGATCAGCCACGCCCGGGCCGCCGGGGACACCACCGTGCCCGCCGGCGCCTCGTATCGTGTGCCGGCCAGCGCGGCGGGATTACAGAACTGCTCGCGCAGTGTCGATTCAGTCACCAGTGCCATGCCCGTCCACCTCCTCGTGGATGTCGAAAGTTGGGTGTGGTGAGCCTGGCCTGACCGGGCGCGAGGCGCTGGTCAGGCCAGACCCACGTGGACGTTCCGATCAGTCGGTCGTCTTCAAGGTCGGCAGAATGAATTCCACTTCGCTGTGGGGACGCGGGATGACATGGACGCTGACCAGGTCGCCGATGCGATCGGCGGCCGCCGCGCCGGCATCCGTGGCGGCCTTCACGGCGCCCACATCGCCCCTGATCATGACGGTGACCAGGCCGCCGCCCACATGGACCTTCCCGATCAATGTGACGTTAGCTGCCTTGACCATGGCGTCGGCTGCCTCGATCGATGCGACCAATCCTTTGGTCTCGACCATCCCCAGCGCGATGCTGAAACTGTTATTTTCGGCCATTTTGTGTACTCCTTACGTGGTTGTGTGTTGTTGATGATGAATGTGTGGTGTGGTGATTCGTGTTTTCCCTGCCCGTCATGTCATACGTCCATCTCCCATCAATCGTTCGATGACCATCCGAACGAGCCGTTCGGTGTCGATTGAGGAAGAGCGAGGGTCGGGTTCGGGCTCGACACGCAGGTCGCTCAGTTCGACCTGTCCTCGGGCCACCCGGCGTATGTTCATCAGGTTGAGGGGGCTGATGTTGTCCGACGACGCGTTGCCGCCTTCAGCCCCGCACCCCAAGGTGAGCGACGGCAACAGTCCGGTGGTCGCGCCGACTCCCCCCAGGGAGGCGGCGGTGTTGACCAGCAGACGTGACACCGGTTTCTTCAGAGCGAACTCTTTGATGACCGACTCGTCTCGGGAGTGGATGGTCATCGTGTGTCCGGCGCCCTCGTGCTTGAGGATCCGGATCGACAGCTCACAGGCGCTGTGCCAATCGGGAGTCGTGTAGAAGCCGAGCACAGGGCAGAGCTTCTCCCGCGAGTAGGGGTACTTGTCCCCCACCTCGGTCTCGACCCCGATCAGGACCCGCGTCGTGGGCGGCACGCTGACTCCTGCCATCTCGGCGATCCACACAGCGGTCTGGCCGACGATCGCCGGATTCATGGTGCCCGACGCCCGCATGAGGATCGCCCCCACGGCCGCCTTCTCCGCAGGCGCCATGAAGTACCCGCCCTGCTTGGTGAACTCGGCGATCACCTGGTCGGCGATGACGTCCTCCGTGACGACCGATTGCTCCGAGGCGCAGATGGTTCCGTTGTCGAAGGTCTTCGAGTCGAGGATCCGGCGCACAGCCGTCGGGATGTCGGCCGTGCGTTCGATGTACGCCGGGCCGTTGCCGGGGCCCACCCCGATCGCGGGCTTGCCCGAGGAGTACGCCGCCTTCACCATGGCGCCGCCTCCGGTGGCCAGGATCAGAGCGACGTCCGGATGGGTCATCAGCGTGTTCGTGGCGTCCACGGTGGGCTCAGCCATACACCCGAGGGCGCCTTCCGGCAGTCCCGCGTCCCGTCCGGCCTGCGCCATCAGATCGACCGCCGCTTTCGTGCACGCTTTGGCCGACGGATGGGGGGAGACGACGAGGGCATTGCCCGCCTTGACCGCGATGATCGACTTGAACATCGCCGTCGACGTGGGATTCGTCGTCGGGATCAACGCCGAGATCACGCCCAGGGGAACACCGACTTCGGTGACCCCGCGCTCGGGATGCTCGGCGATGATACCGACTGTGCGCATGTCCTTGATGGCCTGCCAGACGGCGTCGGTGGCGAACTGGTTCTTCAAGGTCTTGTCCTCGACCCGCCCCATGCCCGTCTCCTCGACCGCGGCACGGGCGAGGTCGCCCGCGTGGGCGAAACCGGCCTGGGCCATGGCCAGGCAGATCCGATCGACCTGGTCTTGCGTGTAGGTCGCCAGTCGCTCTTGGGCCACCTTCGCGGCGCGGATCAATGTCCGAGCCTGCTGGATGCTCGCGAGATCTTTGTCGAGATTGTCCATGTTCACCTCCATGAGTCCGATATGCCTGCGATGTCACATCCGAAGATCGACACCGGACACCTTCTCGTCCAGCATGCGCTTGACGATGGTGGCGATATGCGCGCCCGCCTCGGCAGGGGGTGTGCCCCCGCGATAGATGTTGGACACCACGGTGCGCCAACTCTCGGGACGGTCGGGATTGGGCTTGTACGCCATGTACGCGCTCATCGACTCGCCGGTGGCCAGCCCGGGCCGTTCACCGATCAAGAGGACGACCACCTCGGAGTCGATCAGCGGGCCGAGGTCGTCCATCGCGCCCACACGGGCGTACTTGATGTACGGGACCGGTCCGACGTCGATGCCGAAACCTTTCAAACCCTGCTTGATGGCCGGCAGGACCTCGGGGATGTTCACCATCGCCGAACTGGACAGGCCGTCGCCCACCATGATGGTGACCTTGGCGCCTCTCGTCAGTTGCTTGGCGAACAGGGCCTTCGTCTCGTCGTCGAGCTTGCGGCCCAAGTCGGGACGGGTCAAGAACTCGTCCTTGCTCTGGCACACGGTCTGGCCGCAGACGAACCCCTGGGACGGCGCCCACTCGGGGTCGACGTCCATGAAGACGGCGTCTTGCGCGGTCGCGTGATCGGCACGGAAATGCAGCATCGACCAGGTGTTGTACCGTGCTCCGGCCCGCCACACGCCCAGGCGGGCGACGGTCGACTGCTTCATGGCCATGTACCCCTCACGATCGTGAGGATGGGGCACGAAGAACTCCTCTTTCGTGGACACCGCGGTGACGTCCGGCGCCTCGCCGGGATCGACCATGGGGCCCGTGGTTGACGTGGTTGGCGTGGCCGTCGTGGCGTCACTGGACATCAGGCCGGCGAGCACGTCGCGTACGAGACGCTTGACTTCTGCTTCGTTCATTTCTCACTCCTTGCCCTCACTGAAGGAAGATCGACGCGTCGCCGAAGCGAGACGTCAACTTGCGGTCGGGGGTGATCAGACCCAGGTCGATCATCCATTGGTTGAATTCCGGGATGGCGGACTTGCCGAAGAGCTGACGGATGCTCTCGGCTTCGTGGTAGCCCGTGCACTGGTACATGAGCATGATGTCGTCGCCGTGGGGCACGCCCATGACGTAGTTGCATCCGGCCGCGACCAGGAGGACCGACAAGTTCTCGATGTCGTTCTGATCGGCCTTGATGTGGTTCGTGTAGCAGGCGTCGCAGCCCATGGGGATGCCGGTCAGCTTGCCCATGAAATGGTCCTCGAGCCCGGCGCGGGTGACCTGCTTGGAGTCGTACAGATACTCCGGGCCGATGAAACCGACCACGGTGTTCACGAGGAACGGATCGTACCTCTTCGCCAGCCCGTAGCAGCGGGCCTCCATCGTGACCTGGTCGGCGCCGTGGTGGGCGTCGGAGCTGAGCTCGGAGCCCTGCCCGGTCTCGAAGTACATGACGTTCGGCCCGGTGCATGTGCCACGAGAGAACATCAGGTCCTTGGCGTCTTGGAGCATCTGCGTGGTGACGCCGAACGCCTCGTTGCCCAGCTGGGAGCCGGCGATGGACTGGAAGATCAAGTCCGAGGGCGCTCCGGCCTGGATGGCCTCCATCTGCGTGGTGACGTGGGCGAGCACGCACACCTGCGTGGGGACCTTCCATTTCTGCTTGAAATCCTCGAAAAGGTTGAGGATGCGCGTGGTGTTGGCCACAGAGTCCTCCACCGGGTTCAAGCCGATCACCGCGTCTCCGACGCCGTAGGCGAGTCCCTCCATCAACGAGGCCAGGACGCCGTCAGGATCATCCGTGGCGTGGTTGGGCTGCAACCGTGTGGCGAAGACTCCGTCACCTCCGATGGTGGTGTTGCAGTGCGCGGTGACCACGCACTTCTTGGCGCCGATCATCAGGTCGAGGTTGCTCATCAGTTTGGCGACGCCGGCGACGACCTCGCTGGTCAGGCCGCGTGACAGCCGCCGCATGTCGGATGTGCTGGTCGCGTCGTCCAGGATGTACTCGCGCAGTTCCGCCATCGTCCAGTTCTGGATCGACTCGTAGACCCGCTCGTTCACATCGTCTTGGATGATGCGAGTGACCTCGTCTTGTTCGTACGGGACCACGGGCGAATTGCGCACGTCGGAGACCAAGAGATTGGCCAGCACGACTTTGGCAGCGACGCGCTCCTGTGCGGTCTCTGCGGCGATGCCCGCCAACTGGTCGCCAGACTTCAGCTCGTTGGCCTTGGCCAGGACGTCTTTCACATCCCGGAAGTTATAACTATTGCCCAATAGCGTTGTTTTGAGTTTCACAAAGAATCACTCCCTTTTGTCGTCGACATTACGCTGATTGATTAAACTAATATCCGTATAGAAGGGTCATAAGAATGGCCGACGGCCTACCGTCGACAATTGCTAATGATTTATCCACCCTCGATTTGTGTCACTACCCTTTTCGACTCACCCCAGTGAATCGACAACCATGAGAACGCAACCCCCTCGTTGACCCTTGTCCTCATGATGCTCGAATGCAACTGCACCTGTGCAGTGTCACCCTCGCGAGACTCACGCTAGCACTCCGACCACGCGGAGTCAAGAAACGTCTCACAACCTATTTCTTCACGCAAACTCCGACATCTTAGAGTCTGATTGTCTCCTATTGACTCGATATTCGAGTCGCTCACGGACTCACCGAGGACTCGTGGATCTCGGGCTCGAACTGCAGGACCCACGTCCTGACGCCCGATGGCTAATTAGTTCAGGAATGTATTGTGTTAGCACTTGCTATAGAACAAATGTCGCCCTATGCTGGTGCCAAGATGACTCGTTCACCGCGTACGTCGCCAGCATGGCGCTGACGACGCAGGAGGGTCCAGGATCAATGACTAGATTCCACATCAAAACTGAGATTTATTACGGGACGGCTTCGCTGGCGTACCTCAATCGCCACGCGCACGCGTCCGTGCTGATCGTCACCGACGCCTTCATGGCCACCACGGACGTGATGCGACACGTGGTCGACGCCCTGCGGGGCGCGAGGGTGACGGTGTTCGACCGGGTGCGGCCGAATCCCACGATCGAGGTCGTCGCCGACGGGTTCACCAGCTTCCTCGACGCCCGGCCACAGGTCCTGATCGCCCTGGGAGGGGGCTCGTCCATCGACGCGGCGAAGGCCATCAACAAGATTGCCGTGGAACAACACCTGGACCGCGTCGAGTTCATCGCCATCCCCACGACCAGCGGATCCGGGTCCGAGATGACCTCGTACGCCGTGATCACCAACGAGGAGACCCAGACCAAGATCGCATTGGCCTCGGACGACATGTACCCCGACGTGGCGATCCTCGACCCCGAGGCCGTACGGACCACTCCCGCGAAACTGACCGCCGACACGGGGATGGACGCGCTGACCCACGCCGTCGAAGCGTACGTCTCGCGTCGGCACACGGACTTCTCCGACGCCATGGCCGAGAAGGCGCTGCAACTGCTCTTCGAGTACCTGCCGATCACGTACGTCGACGGCGACGACCTGGAGGCCCGCGAGCGCGTCCACAATGCGTCGTCCCTTGCCGGAATGGCTTTCGAGAACGCCGGCCTCGGCATCGTCCACTCGCTGTCCCACGCCATCGGAGGTGTCTTCCATGTGCCGCACGGCCGACTCAACGCCCTCATCCTGCCGTGGGTGATCGAGTTCAACGCCGAGGACCTGCGCGTGTCAAAGCTTCCACCCACCCCGACGGCGTCCCGGTACGCCCAGTTGGGCCGTACCCTGGGCGCCACCTCCGCCACCACCCGTAACCAGGTCCTCGGACTGGTCGGCCTCATCAAGCACCTGCGCCGGGACCTGGACATCCCCGAGAGGATCACCGATCTAGGGGTGGCCCCCTACGAGTTCGTGGCCGCCATCCCATCCCTCGCCGCCACAGCGCTGGCGGACACCTGCACGACCGACAATCCGCGTGCCGCCACGGCCAATGATTTGGAACTATTGCTCCGCTACCTCATCTAGCGACCGGCTCCCCGCGGACGGCTAGGCCAGGTCGAGGAAACGGTCGAAGACGTCCACCGCGAACTCCAGGGACTCCACCGGGACCCGCTCGTCGACCCCGTGGAACATGCCCACGAAGTCGAACTGGGCGGGCAGCCTCAAGGGCACGAACCCATAGCACTGGATGCCGAGCTCGCACCAGGCCTTGGCGTCCGTCCCAGCCGACAGGATGTACGGCGTCACCTCGGCACCGGGGTCGAACTCGCGGATGGCCGTGGCCATCGCCTCGGTCAGCGCCGTCCCCCACTCGGCTTCCACGCTGGTCTGCTCGTGCAGGATCTCCATGCGCACCTTGGCCCCGATCACCTCGCGCACCGTGTCGAGGAACTCGTCCCGACGCCCGGGAAGGTAGCGGCCATCGGCCGTGGCCGTCGCGAGGCGTGGGATGACATTGGCCTTGTACCCCGCGTCCAACATCGTCGGATTGATCGTGTGGCTCATCGTCGCCCCCACCATGCGCGAGATCGAGCCCAGCCGGGTCAGCGTCTCCTCCACCGAGTCTGTCGCGATGGGTGCCCCGAGCGCCTCTCCCACGGCGTCCAGGAATCCCTGTTGCGCCGGGTGGAGGCGTGTCGGCCATTCCACCTCGCCCAAGCGCGTGACGGCGCGTGCGAGTTCGGTCACGGCGTTGTCCGCATTGCGCATCGACCCATGTCCAGCCGTGCCCTCGGCGATCAACCTCATCCAGGCCAGGCCCTTCTCCGCGGTCTGGATCAAGTACAGGCGCCGATCGTTGACCGTGAGCGAGAACCCGCCCACCTCCCCGATGGCCTGCGTGCAGTCCGCGACCAGTTCGGGGTGGTTGCGCACCAGCCACACCGCGCCCAGGGGGCCACCGGCCTCTTCGTCGGCGGTGAAGACCAGGCGTACGGGACGCCGGGGCGCTCGCGCCGTGCGTACCCTGTCCCGCACCACGGCCAAGGCGACAGCGTCGAAGTCTTTCATGTCGATGGCCCCGCGCCCCCACACGTACCCGTCCGCGACCTCTCCCGAGAAAGGATGGACGGACCACTCGTCCGCCATGGCCGGCACGACATCGGTGTGGCCGTGGATGAGCAGCGGTGGCAGGCTGGTGTCACAGCCCTCAGGCTCCCACGCGGCCACGACCGTGGTGCGCCGAGGCTGGGACTCCAGGATCTGTGCCTCGATCCCCACATCGGCGAGCTTCTCGGCGATGTACTCGGCCGCGTCCCGCTCACCCGGACCGTCGTGGCCCGGACCATAATTCGAGGTGTCGAACCTGATCAGGTCAGACGTGAAACTCACAGCTTCAGCACGCGCGTCGGGGTTCATGATTGGCATCCTACCCGTGTCACAGGCCCGTCGGCAGACCCCTCCACAGCCCCATCACACCGACTCCACAGCCCTGAATCGCCATGACGGGCAAGACTTGGTATAGTTTCCCTCTGGTATTCAACACCTTGTCCGGGTGGCGGAATAGGTAGACGCGCTAGCTTGAGGTGCTAGTGGCCGTTATAGGCTGTGGAGGTTCAAGTCCTCTCTCGGACACACTAAAACTCCTTGTCAGACATGATTTGACAAGGAGTTTGTTGTTTCTATCTGTCTGCGATGTGCCTCAAGGTACCACAGGATGTTGCTACGTCGGGCGGTTCGGGCTGTGCTGGCGCATGGCCGGTTGCCGTTTGTAGTCGAGGCGTCGGAGTCGGAGACGCCCGTCCTGAATGGCTATGATCCGATGCCGCGCGCCCAACGGCATGACCGGAAATTCACGTAAAACGTGAAGTTAGCATCAGTGGAAACAGGAATTAGACATCGTGGCTAACGTGAACTACGATGGGCTTGAGATCGGAGGTGTGACGTGCAGACGCCTGGTTCATACAAGCCCCGGTTGATTGACGCGGCTGTTTCGGCTGCGCTGTCAGCCTCCGGCGCTGTGCTGATCGAGGGGCCGAAGTGGTGTGGTAAAACCTGGACGGGCATGACCCATGCCCAATCGGCCATTTGGGTGTCCGACCCGACTGGTGGCTATCTGACCCGCCGTTTGGCCGCGTCCGATCCGTTGTCGTTGCTCGACGGGCCACCACCGGTGCTGATCGATGAATGGCAGGATGCGCCCGGGCTCTGGGACGCTGTCCGTATGGCGGTTGATCGTAGGCCGGGACCTGGGCAGTATCTACTGACTGGTTCAGCCACGCCGCGCGACGGCGTTGTCTCGCATTCGGGCACTGGCCGTGTGGCGCGCGTCAGCATGTGGCCTATGACGGCGAGCGAGGCCGGGTTGGCTGGCGGCGGCGTATCGCTTGCCGGCTTGTTGCGGGGTGATACTCCGATGGCATTACCGGGCGCTTGGACACCGAAGGACGTCACCCAGATGATCGTACGTGGCGGCTGGCCGGCCACCATTGATCTGCCGCTGACAGACGCGGCCAGAGTAGCTGCGGACTATGTGCGATCCATCGCCTTCACTGATGTCACGGTCATCGACGCCGTGCGACGAGACCCCGTCCGGGTGACCGCTTTACTGGCCGCTTTGGCCCGATCCACCGCAACGGTCGTAGCCAACACCACTCTCACCCGCGATATGGCGGCAAGCGATGGCGGGATGGCCTCGACACGAACGGTCGCCGATTATGTGGATGTGCTGCGACGGCTACATGTCCTGAAAGAGATCCCAGCCTGGTCGCCAGCGTTACGTTCGCCTGTGAGACTGCGGCAACGTCCGAAACGCATTCTGTGCGACCCATCGCTGGCGGCAGCCGCCATCGGCGCCAGCGTCGACGGCCTCTTGGCAGATCTCAAGACGACCGGGTTATTGTTTGAGAATCTGTGTTTGCGTGACCTGTCTGTTTATGCGGCCGTCTCGGGTGCCGATGTCTTCCATTACCATGACGAGTCAGAACTGGAGGCCGACGCCATTATCCAAACGCCTGACCGCCGTTGGATGGCCATTGAGATCAAATTCGGTGCCGCACAGGAAGACGTGGCAGCGCGGTCATTGCTGGCTTTGTCGGCCAAAATGCAAGCCGCCGGCGAACAAGCACCCGCGGCTTTGGTGGTACTGACAGGCACGGGCAGTTTCGCCCATCGACGTGATGACGGCGTCGTAGTCGTACCATTCGACAAGCTGGAGGCGTGATGGGGTCGTGACATTCCCCGTTCCGTTCGACACCTGTGCCTTGTAAGACGCCGGGCCGATAGCACCGCCGCATGCATCAGCCTGCCTTGGAAGAAGCAGTTATCTGGTCCTGAATGTTCTTGTCGAGCACTTGAGCCAAAGACCCCAAATTATTGTTCATTGTAGCCGCGACCTTGTTGAGCATGTCCCGCCACGCTGCCGCAGTCTGGGTGGCATCAGTACCAACCCAGTGAGTCTCGGGAATCTTCTTTGAAGCGGCATTGAATGCCTCTGTCACTTGAGTGGCCAGAGTTTGCTTGATGTACTTAGACAAGTCTTGTCCCCTGGGAACATTCATACCGTTAAATCCTGATATACCAGGGGCAAAAGTGGGATTGCTTGGTTTGAAGCTGAGCGTCATGTCATTTCTCCGTGAAAGGGCGAGTTTTCTCGCAAAATGGTGTTTCTGTGTTCTTAATTCGGGATACGGTGTGAGTCATCACAGCCCGCACCTTTATAACAGTGGACCCGTCAGTGGTGTCGGATTCGCTGACGTATGGTCATGATGGTGGTCGTGATAGTGGTGGGGAGGATGCGGTGGAGGCACCGGTGTGGACGAATCTGTGGTCGTGGACGTGTTCGTCGTCGCGGTCGAATCCGTGGTTGCAGTCGAGTCCGTCGTAGGAGTCCAGTGGTGATGATGGTGCCCGGGGGGCGGGGTCGTCGGCGTGGTGGTCGGGGTCGTCGTCGGAGTGGTCGCTGTCGGTGTTGTCGCAGCCGGCGTGGTTGTGGCAGGGTTCGTCGCCTGTGGATTAGCCAGAGGCGCAGCAGCCTTCAGCAGGTCCGCGATGGACTGGAGTGGATTGGACTTCGAATCGGTTTTCGCATCAGCCGGCTTGGCGTCAGAGGACTTGCCACCACCAGTGCCACCGCTATTGCCACCACCATTGCCACCACCACTCGGTTTCGCCTGAGTCGCAGCCGCGGCGGGCTTAGCCGATGTCGTACCCTTAGACCCTGCAACACTGGATGCCTGCTCTTGGCTTGTTGCCTCATCGGTCAGCTTCTTCTTCATGTCATCCAGGACGTTCCCAACAAGTTTCGCGATCTCACTCGTCATTGTCGACCACTGCTGCTCCCAGGCTTTCGTATCGGCGCCCGACCAGGAGGTGTTCGCAATTAGATTACAAGCACCATTGAAGGCTCCCTCAACCGCCGGAGTCAGAGTCTTGGTGAGATAATCCGCAAGTGACTTGAGCGCTTGGACGTCAGCCCCTTTGAAACCTGACGATCCTGTGGCAAATTCACCCGCCTGGGCGAATGAGACATTTACTGTATCCATAACACACCTCTCAATAGTATGAGACTTCCATCGTGCACGTCGATGAAAATGACTTACCGATCCATGGTCACCTCATTACCTGACTGTGTAGCCATCTCTAATGATCGGTGATTCCACCGTACCGAGCTTCGTTGCCTAACGCCATGGGACTAGAATCCCATGCCCTTCTATAGTCCATACCACTGTCAACACAGGTACCAGAGGTCTCTCACGGAGTTGATCCAATGATCACAATGTCGGCGCACAGTCTAATGAAAGACATTCAAGCGCCCTGAGCTCTCCCTGGGAACCGTCAGTGAATCTCCACTTGGCCCCAGAACAGGCCATAGTAGTCCGAACGGTCGATATAAAAACCACCGCTCGAGTTGGTCGCAGCCCCATCAAACCTATTGTCCTTTCCGGCAGGATTTCTTAGAACAACCTGAGTGGGCGTCACCTCGAGTACCTCATAACCGTGACCGCATGGAATTTGTGCACTCCAAGCAAGTGCATCGGGCCCCGGACCAGATCTGATCACCACCGGCATGACTCGAGATGTGTTTCCTGGGGGATTGATACTCAGTGCAATGACGGGGTTGCCGCCCTTGACTGCTGTGTCGATATTTACAGCAGACGATCCAGTGGTCGACCGGTCCAGGATCTTCTCTGCAATATCTTGTATACTAGTGCCGTTGACTGGAACCGCGCCGAACCTCTGCAAGAGCGCAGCCTCATATAGCGCTGGAATCCCCACTCCACCAGGTACACCATCTGTCGTCACCCCCTCACCCAATGCTGCTTTGACCGCCACCCACTCCGGTTTGCCTTTATCCCACAGTCGAACTTGGTATCCCCCATTAGGGTCCTCTCGTACACCCTGGAGCAGGAATTCGCGACCCGTATCGGTCCCCATAGCCGCCTTGATCGTCACAACAAATGCACAATCACCCCAATGCCCTTGGCTCACCTTACGGGCGTCCAAGTGATCATTCTTCAGGATGTCTGGTGGTAGCGGCCGTGACTTCATGACCAACTCCAGAATCTCCTGGTCAAGTCCCGTCATGTGGTGTAGTTTCAGGCGGCGATGGGGAGTGGTGTGGTGATCGGCTGGGCGGGCTGGGTGGTGTCGGTGGTGAGGGTGTGGATGAGTCGGCGCATGGAGATTTCT
>WQZD01000027.1 GCA_009780915.1 Propionibacteriaceae bacterium | reverse complement strand
GGGAGTTGGCCTGCGAACGCGAGTGTGAAGGTCGCCTCGACGTTGTATGGACCGTTGGTGGATTGGCCCGCGACGGTGACCGCTGGCGCGGGGTCGTCGAAGATGGCTGCCGTGAACGCCGCTATGGCGGGGTTGCCGACGGTGACGACGGTCACGACCACGGTGACCAAGCCGGGCGACTACACAGTGGGCGCGGGTCTGACCGCCGCAGACCTTCCTTCACAATCCAGTCGGGACATGCCCGTGCGTCCCTCGCCACCTCCTAGCAGAGGCCTTGGCCGCCCCGCCCCCTCCACCCCTGCCGACGTCCTCGGTGACTTCCGCCCACCTAGAATGTGGGCACACTGGGCGGACGACACGGAAGTCGCATAGAAATGACAAAGGGCTTCTGACTAGCATATCTGCTTGTCAGAAGCCCTTCTCTCGTAGCGGGGATAGGATTTGAACCTATGACCTCTGGGTTATGAGCCCAGCGAGCTACCGAGCTGCTCCACCCCGCGTCGGCCTGATAATTCTACGGGATAGAGCCCCCATTCCCCAAATCGCCGCTTCACGAGTCGAACCAGGGGGGCATGAAAGCTTTGGCTGTAGAATATTTCGTCTGGACATCGAAAGGTATCAGTCATGAGAGTTCCTCATCTGAAGGGCATCGTCGCCGCAGTCGCGGTTGTGGCCCTTCTCACGGGATGCGCTGCCCAATCTCCTTCACCCGCCTCGGCCAAGACGCTGACGGTTGGGCTCACCCTGGAACCCGCGACGTTGGATCTGACCACGTCGGACGCGGCGTCCATACCCCAACTCCTGCTCTACAACGTGTACGAGACCCTCCTCAAGATGGACTCCACAGGGGCGATCAGGCCCCTCTTGGCGACGAGCTACGACGTGTCGTCGGACGGCTTGACCTACACTTTCCATCTCGACCCCCGGGCCAAGTTCGCCTCCGGCGCCCCGGTGGACGCCGCCGCGGTCGTGTCGAGCATCAACCGTATGCGTGACGCCGCCAGTGCGACACTCCAGTCGCAGATGTCCGTCGTCCAGGATGTCCAGGCCCAGTCAGACCATACGGTGCAGGTCCTCCTGAGCCGGCCCAGCAATTTCTGGCTCTACTCCATGACCTCGACCCCCGGGATCATCGTCGACCCGGCCGAGACCGACATGGCCACCGCGCCGATGGGCTCGGGTCCGTACATGTACGACTCCTGGGTGAAGGGCGACCGTATCACCCTGAAGAAGAATCCCGCTTACTGGGGGACGCCCGGCCGATTCGACCAGGTGGTCTTCCGATATATCCCCGACCCCAACTCCATGGTGTCCGCCATGCTGTCCGGCGACCTGGACATCATGGGCGAGATGATCTCCCCGGACTCGCTGCCCCGGTTCGCCGACACCTCGAAGTACACCGTCATCAAGGGCACGACCAACGGCGAAGTCGTCCTCGGTTTCAACCATGCCCGGCCAGTCATGCAGAACCTCCTGGTCCGCCAGGCCATCAACTACGCCATCGACCGCCAGGCCCTCCTGGACACCGTCTGGGCCGGCCAGGGACAGGTGATCGGGTCCATGGTGGTGCCCACGGACCCCTATTACCAGGACTTGTCCGGCAATTACCCATACGACCCTCAGAAGGCCAAGCAATTGCTGGCCGAGGCTGGCGTGTCGAACCTGACGTTGTCGCTGAGGGTGCCGATCACACCGTACGCCCCGCCGGCGGCGACCTTCATCGCGAGCCAACTCGCCGATGTGGGGATCACCGTCACCGTCGAGGAGTTGGACTTCTCCTCTCGCTGGCTGCCGGAAGTCTTCCTGGGCGGCGACTACGACATGACCATCGTGGACCACGTCGAAGCCCGTGACATCGTGAACTTCGCCAACCCGGATTACTACTGGCACTACGACAACCCGCAGTTCCAGGCCCTGATCACTCAGGCCGACGAGGCGTCGGCCGCAGATTTCATCACGGACATGGAGAAGGCGGCCCAGATGCTCTCCCAGGACGCGGCGGCCGACTGGCTGTTCGTCTTCCCCAACCTGGTCGTGGCCCGCGCCGGGATCTCTGGAATCGGCGCCAACGCCACCTCCCTGAGCTTCGATGTGACGACCATCGCAGCGAGGGACTAGCCGATGCCCCTCCTCAGGGCTGCCGCACGGCGTCTGGCCATCTTCATCGGCACAGTCGTCGTGGCATCAATAGTGATCTTTCTCATTGTGCAGGCACTTCCTGGGGACGTGGCTCAGACCACGTTGGGCATGGGCGCCACCGCGGACGCCGTCGCGGCGCTGCGTGAACGGTGGGGGCTGGACCAGCCCCTGGCGGTCCGGTACGGGCAGTGGCTCGTCGGCATGCTGCACGGCGACTTCGGGTCCTCCTACATCACCGGGGCCTCGGTGGTCTCCCAGATGGCGCCACGACTGGCCGTCACGGGCTGGCTGGTGGGGTTCTCCGTCCCGCTGTCCCTCCTGGTCGCGTGGCCCCTGGGCCTGGTCGCGGCCATGTTTCGACGCCGGTGGCCCGGTGCGGTGGTGAACGCGCTCAGCCACATCGGTCTGGCCATTCCCGTGTTCTTCGTCGGCACGGTGGCGACGATCATCTTCGCCGTGAACCTCGGCTGGTTCCCCGCCAACGGGTACGTCACGCTGGGGACCTCCGTGTCCCGATGGGCGTCGCACCTCGTGCTGCCCGTCGCCTCCATCGTGGTGGTCCAGGCGTGTTTCCTGGCTCGCTACGTGCGCGCGGGGTTCATCGACGTCCTGACGGAGGACTATTACCGAACGGCCCGAGCCGTGGGATGGACGCGCTGGCGAGGGTTGGTGCGCCATGGGACGCGTAACATGGCCACCTCTCTGGTGACAGTCGTCGGAGTCCAGATCGCCTCCCTGCTGGTGGGCGCGATCCTCGTCGAACAGGTCTTCGTCCTGCCGGGACTGGGGACCATGCTCATCCAAGCAGTCCAGGCCCGTGATCTGGTGGTCGTCCAGGACGTCGTCATGCTTCTGGTGTTCGCCGTCCTTCTGCTGAATTTCGTCATCGACATGGTGTACATGGCCATCGACCCCCGCCTGGCGAGAGGGGGACGTGGATGAAGAGACTCACTGTGATCGTCGGCCTGGTGTGCTCAGGGCTGGTCGTCCTCGCCGCCCTCGTCTCCCTGGTGTGGACCCCCTACAACCCTCGTCGAGTCGATCCCGGTCACAAGTACGCGCCCTTGTCCTGGACCCACCTCCTGGGCACCGACATGCAGGGTATGGACACCTTGTCCCGTCTGCTGGTCGGCGCCCAGACCACCCTGGTGGTCGGCGTCCTCGCCGTCGCCATCGCGGCGATCGTCGGTGTTCCCCTCGGCATCTTCGTGGGCATGGGCCACCGCTTCGTCGGGGAGGTCGTGGCACGGGGGATGGACATCCTCTTCGCCCTGCCGGCCCTGCTCCTGGCCATCCTGCTGGCGGCCGCCACCGGCGCCTCCGTCGGCACGGCGACCATCGCGATCGGCGTGTCCACCATCCCCATCTTCGTCCGTATGACACGAGCCGCCACCTTGACGATCATGAACCAGGACTACATCCTCGCCGCCCAGGTCAGCGGAACCCCGACGCCGGTGATCGCCGTCCGCCATGTCCTGCCCAACATCGCCCCCTTGCTGGGCGTCCAAGCCGCGGCGTCCTTCTCCATGGCCATCCTCGCCGAGGCCGGCCTGTCCTATCTGGGCCTGTCCGCCCCGCCGACGACGCCGACCTGGGGCAGGATGCTCAAAGACGCCAACATCTTCATCGCCCCGACACAGGCTGTCATCCCTGGGATAGCCATCGCCGTCGCCGTCCTGGGATTCAACATGCTCGGCGACGGGTTGCGGGACTACCTCGACCCACGCCTGAAGGAGGTGCGATGACTCTGCTCGCCATCGACGACCTCAGCGTCGACTTCGGACGCCACCACCGACCCGCTCTCGACCATGTGAGCCTCCTGGTGGACGCCGGACAGCGTCTCGGACTGGTCGGCGCATCGGGGTCGGGCAAGACCGTCCTCGCATCCGCCGTCATGGGTCTGCTTCCTGACAACGCCCACCTGACGGGGACGGTCCGCTTCCAGGGCCGGGACCTGACCCGATTGCCCGACGCGGCGTTCTCACGCTTGCGTGGGCAGGACCTCACCATGGTCTTCCAGGAACCCATGACCGCCTTGGACCCGACGATGAAAGTGGGGCGCCAGGCCAGCGAGGTCCGGCGTCTGCACACCCGATGCTCCGCCGCCCAGGCGAGAGCCAAAGTGGACGAGATCTTCACCCGCGTGGGTCTCGATCCGGTCTCGCAGATCGCGGACGCGTACCCCCATGAACTGTCGGGAGGCCAACGCCAACGCGTGGTCATCGCCATGGCCGTGATGAACAACCCCTCCCTGGTGATCTGCGACGAACCGACGACCGCCCTCGACGCGATGGTCCAAGCCACCGTGCTGGCCCTGCTCGTCGAGGAACTCGACCGTGTCGACGCGGCGTGTCTGTTCATCTCCCACGATCTCGACGTGGTGTCGTCGATGTGCGACGACGTCGCCGTGATCCATGGAGGCCGGATCGTGGAGACGGGCGGCGTCGACGAGGTCCTGGACCGACCGCGCCACCCGTACACCCAGGGGCTGGTGGCCACAGCCCGTATCGACGCGGTTGGACCCGGTCAGCGCCTGCCGGTCATCGACGACTTCTCCTCGACCTCCGATCTGGTCCAGGCCGCCTCCGAGCAGTGCGACACCCCCGCCCCGACCCGCCAGGACCGGTGACGATGACGGCTTTCGAGATGACCCACGTGTCCATGACCTACGGCGGCCGCCGTCGTAGAGTCCGCGCCCTCGACGACGTGTCCTTGAGCGTCGAGGAGCACCAGAAATGGGGGATCGTCGGCCAATCCGGATCGGGGAAGACGACCCTGCTGAAGATCCTCGCGGGGCTCGCGTCCCCGACCTCGGGGCAGGTCCGTTTGTTCGGACGGGATCTGGACCTGAAGAGCGCCGACGTCATGGCCGAGCTGAGAAGCTCCGTCCAGATGGTCTTCCAGGACCCACGCTCGTCGTTGAACCCCCGGATGAAGATCTCGTCCATCGTGTCCGAGCCCCTGCGGTCCCCGCTCGTGCGGAACCGGCCCGACATGCCCACGGACCATGCGGCTCGCGTCGCCGAGGTCCTGCGGGCGGTGGGGCTGCCCCCGGACTGCGGCGACCTGTACCCCCATGAATTGTCCGGTGGCCAGCGCCAACGTATCGCCCTCGCCCGTGCCTTGGCCCCCCATCCGCGGATCCTCCTCGCCGACGAGCCCGTGTCCGCGATGGACGTCGACGTGCGCGCCCAGGTGCTGAACCTGCTCAACTCACTGGTGGACTCCATGGGTCTGACCCTGATCATGGTGACCCACGACTTGTCCGTCGTACGGCACACGTGCGACCACGTGCTCGTGCTGAACCAGGGCCGGGTGGTCGAGTGGGGACCCACCTCGACGGTCATGGGGGATCCGCGTGAGGAGTACACCCGCCAGTTGCTCGCGTCGACCATCCGTCGACGGACCGTATGACGGACCATGGTCAGGATCGGCCAAGACCCCGTGGCAGAATGGTGGGATGAAAGCCCTCCTACTTGAGAACATCCACGAATCCGCCGTCACGGTCATGAAGGATCGCGGCATCGACGTCGAGACCCGATCGGGCGCTCTGAGTGAATCGGAGCTGATCGACGCGCTCCAAGGAGTCGATCTGTTGGGGATCAGATCGGCGACTTACGTCACCTCCGCCGTCGTCCAGGCCTGTCCGTGGCTGAAGGGCGTGGGCGCCTTCTGCATCGGCACGAACCAGATCGACCTGTCCGCGGCCGCGGAAGCGGGACTGGCCGTCTTCAACGCCCCGTACTCCAACACCCGGTCCGTGGTGGAACTCGTCATCGCCGAGATCATCTCCCTCGCCCGTCACATGACGGATCACAACCGCAACATGCAGAACGGCGTGTGGGTGAAGACGGCCGCCGGGTCTCACGAGGTACGCGGACGGACGTTGGGCATCGTGGGCTACGGCAACATCGGCGCCCAATTGTCGGTGTTGGCGGAGTCGCTGGGGATGAGGGTCGTCTTCTACGACATCGCGGACAAACTCGCCCTGGGCAACGCCCATCGGTGCAACACCTTGGAGGACTTGCTGGCCATCTCTGACGTCGTCACGTTGCACGTGGACGGTCGCGCGCAGAACAAGGGCTTCTTCGGCCGCGACCAGATCGCCGCCATGAAGCCACGGGCTTTCCTCCTCAACCTGTGCCGAGGGTTCGTGGTGGACCACGACGCGCTGCGCGAAGCCTTGCTGTCGGGTCACGTCTCCGGGGCCGCCATCGACGTCTTCCCGAGCGAGCCGGCGAACTCAGGAGACCCGTTCACCTCGCAGCTCCAGGGAATCGACAACGTCATCCTCACGCCGCATGTGGGCGGATCGACCCAAGAGGCTCAGAAGGACATCGGGCATTTCGTGGCCGGGAAGCTCGCCGACTATGTCGGGTACGGGACGACGACCATGTCGGTGAACCTGCCCCAGGTGCAGATGGCGCCCTCGGGGGCGGGGCGCATCGTCCACCTCCACGCGAACGTGCCCGGCGTGCTGGCGAAGGTCAACACCATCTTCGGCACGCACAATGTGAACGTCGAGGCCCAGCAACTGTCCACCCGCGGGTCCGTGGGGTACGTGGTCACCGACCTGGGGTCGGTCGTCCAGCCGGAACTCCTCGAGGAACTGCAGGCCCTGCCGGAGACCATCCGGGTGTCCGCCGTCGCGTGGCCCACGGCCTGACCAGGCCCGAATGGCCTGGGGTGGCCGCGTCGTCGGAGTGGGCGCGGATGAGGTGGCCGCGTGGTCGAAGTGAACGGATGAGGACCAGGTCGCTCAGATGGCCCGTCGCGGAATGACGAGCGAGTCCTCCGTGTCATCGTCGACGCACAGCATGTCGAGCACTTCGCCGTGCAGCAGCGAGTTGGTGACGAGGGCGCCGGGTCCGTCGAGGGTCTGATCCCCGTCGATGGAGGTGAACTTGCCGCCGGCCTCTGTCACGATGGGCACCAGCGCGGCCATGTCGTGCAACGCCAGGTCGGGTTCGCACGCGATGTCCACGGCGCCCTCGGCGACCATCATGTACGACCAGAAGTCGCCGAAGGCCCGGGTGCGCTTGGCGGAGCGCAGCAGGTCGCCGAACTGTCGGCCCCGGCCCGATTGGACCCACCCGTCCAAGGAGGAGTACGACAGGAAGGCGTCCGAGATCCACTGCACGGACGAGACCGTGATCGGCTTGCCGTTCAACAGGCTCTTGCCGGTGAAAGCCCCGCCTCCGACGTGCGCCCACCACCGCCGAGTCAGGGCGGGAGCGCTCACCACGGACACCACAGGGACGTTGTCGACCATCAAGGCGATCAGAGTCGCCCACACCGGCACCCCACGCACATAGTTGGCCGTGCCGTCGATCGGGTCGACCACCCAGCGCCGAGGGCCCCATCCGGAGTCGCCCATCTCCTCGCCATGGAAGGCGTCGCGCGGACGCGCCGTGCTCAGGATCCGCCGTACCGCTTCCTCGACCGCCTTGTCGGCGTCGGACACGACAGTGTGGTCAGCCTTGAGCGACACGTCCAAGTCGCGAGCGCGGAATCGATCCATGGTGATGGAGTCCGCGGCGTCGGCGAGCATGTGTGCGAGTCGAAGATCGTCAGTCAGATTGTCAGCCATGCCACCAGGTTAACTGGTGAGCGCGCTCACGCCACGCTGGAATCGCGGCACGTCGCCCATCCATGGGTGTGATGCGTGGATCACCAGTCGGTCCGGCTGACATCCATCCTGCGGAACGAGGCCAGTCGCGCAGGCGACAACCGGCCGTCCGCGACCGCCTCGTCCAAGGCGCACTCGGACTCCCGCGCCAGATGGGTGCACCCTCGGGGGCAGTCCTGGGCGATATCCTCCAGGTCCGTGAACGCGGCGATCACGTGGTCGGGGTCGACATGCTTCAGCCCGAAGGACCGGACGCCAGGGGTGTCGATGACCCACCCGACCCGTCCAGGCAGGGGCAGGGCAACGGCGGACGTGGAGGTGTGCCGTCCCTTGCCGGTGACGTCGTTGACCTTGCCGATACGCCTGTCCGCCGACGGGATCAGGGCATTGACCAGGGTGGACTTGCCCACCCCCGAATGGCCGATGAACACCGACACGTGTCCGGTCAGGCACTCGAGCAAGGGGGCGACGGACGCCGTGGGTTGGAGGATGAAGCATGGCACGCCGAGCGGTTCATAGGCCTCGATGAGGTCCGTCGGCGACGCCAAGTCGGCTTTCGTCAGGCAGAGGATCGGCTCCAACCCCGCGTCGTACCCGGCCACGAGGATGCGGTCGATCATCCCCATCCTCGGCTCCGGATCGGCGAGGGCGGTGACGATCACGAGCTGGTCGGCATTGGCGACGATGGGGCGCTCGAAGGGGTCGTCGTCGTCCGCGGTGCGACGCAGGACCGTGCTGCGGGGCTCCACCTCGGCGATGCGCGCCAAGGTGCCGCTCGCCCCGGACACGTCCCCGTCGAGTCGGACGACATCGCCCACGATCACGGACTTGCGTCCCAAGGCCCTGGCCTTGGCCGCCGTCACATCGATGTCGCCCACCAGGCAGCGGTACCGCCCCCGGTCGATCGTGAGGACCCGTCCCTCGGGCAGGGCGCTGTAGTCGGGACGGTCCTTGGTACGTGGGCGTGTGCGCTTCGGCGGGCGCCCGAACCCGTCATGGTCATCGGCGAAGATGCCGGCGGACGAGCGGCTCATCTCACGATCCGTTCCCACACGCTGGCGAAACCGGGCATGGTCTTCGACGTGCAGTCCACGTCGTCGAGGATGACGCCCGGCACCCGTGCCCCGATCAGGGCACCAGCGTGGGCCATCCGATGGTCGGCGAAGGTGTGGAAGACCCCGCCCCGCAGGGGGCGAGGCCGTATGACCAGGCCGTCGGGTGTCTCACGACAGTCTCCGCCCAGCGCGGTGATCTGGCTGCTCAGCGCGGCGAGCCGGTCGGTCTCGTGCCCTCGTATGTGAGCCACCCCGCGGATGGTGGTGGGGGAGCCGGCCAAGGCGGCCAACGCCGCGACGACAGGGGTCAGCTCGCTCGTGTCATGCAGGTCGATGTCCACTCCGTCCCATGTTCCCGTTCCCGACACCGTCATCTGGTCCCCGTGGCGCACAACGACGGCGCCCATCTGTTCCAGGATCTGCGTGATCCGGGCCCCGGGTTGCGTCGTGCTCGTCGGCCATCCCGGCACGGTCACCGACCCCCCTGCGACGAGGGCGATCGCCAGGAAGACCGCGGCTGTGGTCAGGTCTGGCTCGATCACCTCGTCGAGCGCGTCGATGGGACCGGGCGCCACGCACCAGACGTCGACGTCGCGCTCCACGTCCACCCCTCGCGCCGCCAGGGCCGCACATGTCATGTCGATGTGGGGCAGGGACGGGATCGGACCGCCACGATGGGTCAGGCGCAACCCCGACGGGAACCGTGCGGCCGCCAGGAGCAGGCCCGAGACGAACTGGCTCGACCCGCTGGAGTCGATCTGTGCCTCGGATCCGGTGATCGGTCCCGTCACAGCGAAGGGAAGACTGGCCGCGTCCACCGTGGCGCCGAGGTGGACGAGAGCCTGGACGAGAGGGGCCATAGGCCGGGCGGACGCGGCGGGATCGCCGTGGAACCGTACCGGTCGGTCTCCCAGGGCCGCCACCGGGGGAAGGAACCTCATGACCGTGCCCGCCAAGCCGGCATCGATCTGGACAGGTGTGTCGGGGGTCCCCATCGGGTGGATCGACCACCGGGTCGCGTCGGAGTCGTCGATGTGTGCGCCCAAGGCCCGCAGCCCGGCGATCATCAAGGAGGTGTCCCGGGCTCTCAGCCCGCCAGCGACCGATCCGGGCCCCTGGGCGAGGGCGGACAACACGAGCGCCCGCGCGGTCGCGGATTTCGACCCGGGGACGGGCACGGAAACGTCGACGGGCCCTGTGGCCAGCGGCGCCTGCCAGGACGTCATGCGGCCCGCGTCGTGGCGAGGGCGGTGCGCAGCGTCTGCGCCTGGCGACCGACGGTCGTGGGGGAGGGTTTCTCGGCCGTCCGCGACGCCGACACGCGCTGGGCCGGCGCCTGAGCTTTCGACGCCCCAGCTTTCGTGGCCGACGTCGTGGATCGCTTCGACCGGCACCTGGCACGCGCCGGTCGGCGTCCACGTCCCGCCTCCAGCATGACGCCCCCCAGCAAGGAGAGCTCTTGGATGAACGACGTGGTGTCGCGAGCGAGCACCTGGTGACGCGTCCGCACGACCTTCTCACCGTACGCGAGAACCACCATGGCCGCCCCCGCGCGGCGGAAGATGCCCGTGGCCATCATGAGCGCACCCGTCACCTCGACAATCCCGTGGATGCGGACCAACGTGGCCGTCTTGGTCGGCACGCACCGGGCGAGACTCGCCGGGAGATAGCGTTCGGCGGCATCCAGCACTTGTCGTGCCACCGGTTCCGCTTCCTCCACGTACGGGTCGGGATTGATGGCCGGCTTCAAACCGTCGGCGACGAAGAAACCCGCGAGAAGGGACCGGGAAGCGAAACGCAATAAACTCATGGCATCTTTTCTACCATCTTCTTCACCTTCGCGACACCGTTTGGACGTGGAAGGTGGTGGAAGACGACACCTCCACAAAAAATCTGGGAAATCCGGGAATAATCTCGCCGGGTATCGCGTTGATATCCACGTGAGTTCTCCGAGCGTGTTCCCATCTTCCATTGTTCCGCCCGGCGCGGGGGGAGTAGTCTCTTCCATAATGGATGCCAATTTAGGGGACGTGGAGTCGCGCGAGCAGCAGGTGGAGTCACGCGAACAGCATGTGGCTCGCTTCGAACGTGACGCCTTGCCGTACATCGACCAACTGTACGCCGCCGCCCTGAAACTCACCCGCCACGCGTCCGACGCCGAGGACTTGGTCCAGGAGACGTACGGGAAAGCGTTCACATCCTTCAGCCAATTCCAGGAGGGGACGAACCTCAAGGCCTGGCTCTACCGAATCCTGACGAACACCTATATCAACACGTACCGGAAGGCGCAGAGGTCGCCCAAGATCTCGGACGCGGCGACGATCGAGGACTGGCAGCTCGCCCGAGCCGACTCGCATTCGGGCACGCCGATCCCGTCCACAGAGATGGAAGCCTTGAGCAGGCTCAGCGACTCCAGGATCGTGTGCGCGATGAAGTCGCTGAAAGAGGAGTACCGGTATGCTGTGTACCTGGCGGACGTGGAGGGGTTCTCCTACAAAGAGATCTCCGAGATCATGGGGGTGCCCATCGGCACCGTCATGTCTCGCTTGAGCCGTGGACGCTCCCAGTTACGCACCGTGCTTCAGGATATTTGTGGGATAGGAGAGAACGCCGATGCCTGATCTAACGACAATGTGTAGTTTCGTCATGATGCGCATCAACGCATTCCTGGACCATGAAGTGGACGAGGCGACCGCCGACGCGATCCGTATCCATCTATCGGACTGTGAGGAATGCCTCAACGAGATCGAGACCTGGGAGCAGATCCGCTCCGCGGTCAAGCATGCGTATGAGTCGACGCTCGCACCTGAGTCCCTCGTGGACAAGGTGTCCGACAGGATCCGTCGGCTCGCCGATCCCAAGTGATCAGGCGGTGGGGCGCTTGCCGTGGTTGGCCTTGCTGCCTTTACGTGCCCTGCGCTTGCGACCAGCTTTGCCCATGGTTGTCTCCTTAGTCATCAACTCGAACCGGAGGACAATTCTGCCATATTCGTCCTCGAACCGCTACGAGGCTCGATGACGTGACCGAAGAAGATGCCACAATGGGTGGCCTTCGCCGGTAGGCTTGTCCTGTGCTTAGAATACCCGCGTCAGTCAAGCCGTACGTCACGATCGGCGATAGCCAGGCTGCCTTCTTGGAGGCCCTCATCGACGACTGGCATATCTTGGCGGATCTGGCCTTCTCAGACCTGATCCTCTGGGTCCCGGGCACAGACGACAATGAGTTTTACGCCATCGCGCAGATCCGTCCCGCCACAGGCCCCACAGCCTTGGAGGACGACGTGGTCGGCGAGGTCATCTCCTACGAGACGGAGCATCTGGTGACGCAGGCGTACCTCTCGAAGAGGATCTGCGAGACCTCCGACAACAAGCTCCAGGCTGGCATCCCCGTCGACGTGTGGGCCATCCCCCTGATGATCGACAACACATGCTGGGGGATCGTGGAGCGCCACACCAACCAGATGGGGGTGCGCGCCCCAGGCGAGTTAGAGGACCACTACTTGGAGACCGCCGCCATCCTGGCGGACATGGCCTGGCGCGGCGCCTTCCCCGACCAGGGGCACACCCGTCTGACGGGGATCAGCCCCCGCGTGGGGGAGGGGCTCATCCTCATCGACACCGCCGGAGTCGTCGAGTACGCCAGCCCGAACGCTGTGAGCGTCTATCGCAAGATGGGACTGATGTCGGATCTGATCGGTGAGAAGATCGTCCCGCTGACCTCGGCGTTGATGAACCGCACCGGAGGCCCGGTCGACACCTCCCTGGCCGCCCATTTCAAGTCACGGTTGTCCGAAGAGGCTGACATCGAGACCGACAGCGCCTCCGCGTTCATGCGCATCCTTCCCCTGACCAACCGCAAGGGACGCGTCGGGACACTGGTCGTGTGCCGCGACACCACGGAGATCAGGCGCAAGGAGCGCCAGCTGGTGACCAAGGACGCGACGATCCGCGAGATCCATCACCGGGTGAAGAACAACCTCCAGACGGTCAGCGCCCTGTTGCGCCTGCAAGCCAGGCGTATGAAGTCCACGGAGGCGCAGGGGGCTTTGGAGGAGGCCATGGCCAGGGTGCAAGCCATCGCCGTCGTCCACGAGATCTTGTCCTACTCCATGTCGGGCAGCGTGGATTTCGACGATGTCGCCGACCGCCTTCTGAAACTGACGGCCGACCTGGCCTCCGAGCGTGGCCATGTGAACGCTCGGAGGTTGGGCACCTTCGGGGAGATCCCCGCCGAGGTGGCGACGTCGTTGGCCTTGGTCATCACGGAACTCTGCCAGAACGCCATCGAGCACGGGCTGTCCGAGGGTGGTGGCACGGTCACCGTCACGCCTTCCCGGCATGACGACGGAAGCATCGAGGTTGCGGTGATCGACGACGGCCATGGGCTTCCCGACGGGTTCCAGGTCAACGACACGACGCGCACGAGCCTGGGGCTGTCCATCGTGACGACCCTCTTGCAGGACCTCCATGGGGACTTCTCGCTCGTCCCGAACCCCACCGGGGTCGGGGCTCGCGCCGTCGTGCGCATCCCTTTGTGAGGGTCAGCCCATCCGTAGACGAGAACGGGCGGCGCGTCTCTTCATCGACCGCCGTTCGTCCTCGCTCATACCGCCCCACACACCATGGTCCTGGCCGGCTTCGAGCGCCCAATGCAGACACTTCTCACGCACGGTGCAGCGTGCACAAACCTTCTTTGCCTCTTCGATCTGAAGCAGAGCCGGTCCGGTGTTTCCCACCGGGAAAAACAGCTCTGGGTCTTCTGTCAGGCAAGCGGCTTGATGTCGCCAGTCCATTGTTCTCCTTCAAGGGGTTGCTGCCGGGTTGCTTGAGTCCCCCGATTCGTCGCAACCGTACAAGGATGACATGCAGGAGACGAATATACAAGGGTTTGGGTCAAAAAGTCTGTATTTCCGCGACGGAATCTGGTCCCGCCGACGCCGTGTCACTGGAACGCGGCGGAAACCAGGTTCTTCTGCTCCACATCATGCAACTGGTGGGATCCCACGTCCGGCACGCACGAGCTGGGGCGATACACGCCGGTCAGCGTGATCGAACGGTCCAGCGGGTACTTGGCGACCTCGATGGGGATGTACTTTTCGAAGAGCAGCCACGCGCCCTGGTTCTCCGGCTCGTCCTGGACGTACCGGATGTCGGAGACGTGGGGGAACTTCGCGAACTCCTCGGCCAACTCTTCCCCGGGGATGGGGTAGAGCCGCTCGATCGCCACGATGGCCACCTGGCCGTCCAGGCCCAAGCGTGACCTCTCCTCGATCAGTTCCCACCGCAGCTTGCCCGAGCACAGCAGGATCGTGCGCACCTGGGACGTGTCGGTGATGGTCGGATCGGAGATCACAGGCCTCCACGAGCCATGGGTGAAGTCTTCGGGCTGCGAGACCGCGAGCTTGTTCCTCAGCATGGACTTGGGCGTGGCCACGATCAAGGGACGGTGCCACGGGGCGTACGCATGGGCACGCAGCATGTGGAAGTGGTTGGCCGGTTCGGACGGCTGGCACACGGTCATGGCGTTCTGCGAGCACAGCTGCAGCCACCTCTCCAGGCGAGCGGAGGTGTGGTCCGGCCCCTGGCCGTCATAGCCGTGGGGGAGGAGGAGCACCACGCCGGACTTCTGCTGCCACTTGGTCTCGCCGGAGGAGATGAACTCGTCGACCATCGCCTGAGCGGTGTTCGTGAAGTCGCCGAACTGCGCCTCCCACGCCACGAAGGCGTCGGGGGCGGCCAGGGAGTAACCGTACTCGAAGCCGAGGGCGGCGTACTCGCTCAACAGGGAGTCGAAGATGTCGAAGGGGCCCTGGGAGGACGTGATGTGCTTCAGAGGGACGTAGGCCTCGTTCGTGACACGGTCGACGACCGCGCCGAACCTCTGAGAGAAGGTCCCTCTCCTCGTGTCCTGGCCCACGATGCGAACCCGGCGGCCCTCCATGAGCAAGGAGCCCAAGGCGAGCATCTCCGCGGTCGCCCAGTCGATGGGTCCGTTGCGGATGTTGTCGGCGCGACGGTTGAGCTGGGTCAGCACGCGGGGATGGACGGTGAAGCCGTCAGGGAAGCGCACATGCGCGTCGGCGATGGCGTCCATGACCTCTTCGGTGACCGCCGTCTCGTTGGTGGTGGGCAGCTTGGGCGGATAGCTCGGCCGACGAAGATAGTCGCTGTCGCGGATGGGGGCGCTGTGGCCTTGGCTCTGGCGGACCTCGTCGAAGACGGCCTCCAGACGGCCACGGAACTTCTCCTCCACCAGATCGGCGTCGGAGACGGAGATGTCGCCACGACCGATGAGCGCCTCGGTGTACAGCGCGCGCACCGTCCGCTTCTGCTCGATCAGGTCGTACATCAGCGGCTGGGTGAAGCTCGGGTCGTCGCCCTCGTTGTGGCCGCGCTTGCGGTAGCACACGAGGTCGATGACGACGTCCTTGTGGAAGGCCTCACGATAGGCGAACGCCATGTTGGCCACCCGCACGCACGCGTCGGCGTCATCACCGTTGACATGGAAGACCGGGGCTTGGATGACCTTGGCCACGTCCGTGCAGTAGGTCGACGAGCGCGACTCGACGGGAGCGGTCGTGAAGCCGACCTGGTTGTTGATGACCACGTGGATCGTGCCGCCGGTGGTGTAGGCGCGAAGCTGCGACATCTGGAGCACCTCGTACGCGACTCCTTGCCCGGAGAACGCGGCGTCGCCGTGGATGAGGACCGGGACGACCGGGAACGCGCGTCCTGGCCGGGCATTGTCCTGCTTGGCGCGGGCGATTCCTTCGAGGACCGGGTCCACCGTCTCCAAGTGGGACGGGTTGGCGGCCACGGACACGTCGACGGAGAATCCGGAGGCGGCTGTGAACTTGCCCTGGGCGCCGAGGTGATACTTCACGTCGCCGGCGCCGGTGCCGGATGCCGGCTCGATGCCTTCCTCGAACTCCTGGAAGATCTGTCCGTAGGACTTGCCCGCGATGTTGGCGAGCACGTTGAGCCGCCCGCGGTGAGGCATGCCGATGCACACCTCTTCCAGCCTGTTGTTGGCGGCCAGGGTGCAGATCTGGTCCAGGATGACGATCGTGGACTCCCCGCCCTCCAAGGAGAAGCGCTTCTGCCCGACGAACTTCTTCTGCAGGAAGGTCTCGAAGATCTCCGCCTCGTTGAGACGGTCCAGGATGCGCATGTGCTCGGTGTGCTGGATGGGCTGGCGCGGGCTCTCCAGTCGCTCCTGCAGCCAGGTGCGCTGCTCATGGTCGACGATGTGCATGTACTCCACGCCCGTGGTGCGGCAGTACGCGTCCTGGAGGGTGGCCAGAATGTGGCGCAGTGAGAGGTACTGCCGGTTCTGGCCGGCCAGAGTGCCGACGGCGAACTCCCGGTCCAAATCCCACAGGGTCAGTCCGTGGGTGGCCAGTTCGAGGTCGGGGTGGGAGCGCAGGCGGTACATCAGGGGGTCGATGTCGGCCATCAGGTGGCCCAAGGAGCGATAGGAGTTGATCAACTCCACCACGCGAGCCGTCTTGGAGACCTGGTCCTGCCTGTTGGTGAAGATGTCCGTGTCCCAGGTCAGGGGGGCGTACGGGATACGCAGCGACTCGAAGATCCTCTGGAAGAAGTGGTGCTGCCCGGTGAGCAGTTGCTCGATGTACTGGAGGAACTCGCCCGACCCGGCGCCCTGGATCACACGGTGATCGTAGGTCGAGGTGATCGTCATGACTCGTGAGATGCCCAACTCGGACAAGCGGACCGGGCTGGCCCCCTTGAAGCCGGGGGCGAAGTCGATCGCGCCCACGCCCAGGATGAGGCCCTGTCCCTTCATCAATCGGGGAACCGAGTGGCTCGTCCCCACGATGCCCGGGTTGGTCAGGGACACCGTGGCGCCGGTCATGTCGCCGATGGTGAGGGTCCTGGAATGGGTACGGCGCACGATGTCGTCATACGCGGCGACGAACTGGGCGAAGTCCAAGGTGTCGGCCTGGTGGATCACCGGCACCATCAACTGGCGTGTCCCGTCGGGCTTGGACGAGTCGATGGCCAGCCCGAGGTTGACGGTGTTGGGGGAGATCGCCGTCGGGCCGTTGGCGTCGTCGTAGTAGACGTTCATCGACGGGATCGCCTTGAGAGCCTCGACCATGGCGTAGGCGATGATGTGCGTGAAGGAGATCTTGCCGCCACGAGTGTGGAGGAGGTGGTTGTTCATCTGCTCGCGCAGATCGGAGACGAGTTTCATCGGCACGGTGCGCACCGAGGTCGCCACCGGCATCTCCAAGGACTCGTTCATGTTCTTGGAGGTGCGCAGGCTCGCGCCCTTCAGGGGCACCATGCCCACATCCGGCACTGACCGGTCCGGGCGGATCGTGGGGTCGTCACGGTTGGCAGACAAACCCGCCTCCGGAGTCTGAGGGGTCTCGGCCGTGCGTCGGCGTTGGGGTTCGACCAGAGCCGGCCCCACGTCAGGCATGCTACGACGAGGCGGCGCGGACTCCTCCACGGGCGCGGCGGGCGCCGTCGTCGGCGGGGTGGCAGGTTGCGCCGGCGCGGGCTCGGCCTGCTCCGCGACGATCTGCGGGCTGGGCGCGGGGGAGGTGGCCTCGACTGTGGGGACCTCTTCGGCAACCGTCGCCTCGACCTGGTCGACCTGATCGGTGATCTGCTGATCCGTCGGCGACGCCTTCAGATTCTCGAAGTACGCCACCCACTCTTCTGGCACGGATTTCGGATCTTTTTCCCAGGCTTCACGCATGGTGTCTATGAACCATTCATTGGCGCCGGCATCGTTCATGGTCGAATACTCTCGTTCTCCCGGTAGTTGGGCAGGACGGTCCTGCACCCAACGTCGAGCCTATCGGCTGATTGACATCGTAGTCATGCAAACTCTCAGCGATGAGGATCGACTGGCGCCCCCAGGGCGATTCGAACGCCCGCACCCGCCTCCGGAGGGCGGTGCTCTATCCCCTGAGCTATGGGGGCCAGCGACCCATCATCTTAGCAGAGGTCAAGGCCCGGCGACGGCCAACTGGCACGAACCTGTACAGTTGACGCCATGACAGCAGTGGATGAGAACGCGGTCGAGACGGGTGCGCCAGCCTGGTTGACAGTGCCTGATGATGCGAACGCCCTCGATCCAGTCCTGTGGCCGACGAGCGCACGACGAGACGCGGATGGGCAGATGCTCATCGGCGGGTCAAGGGTTCAGTCCCTCATCGAGCGGTTCGGCAGCCCGGTGCACATCATCGACGAGGACGAGTTCCGTTCTCGCGCCCGGGCGTTCGCGACATCCTTCGCCGGATGGACTGTGTATTACGCGGGCAAGGCCTTCGTGAACCGCACCATCGCACGCTGGGTCGACGAGGAGGGGCTGAGCCTCGATGTGTGCTCCGGCAACGAACTGGCGGTCGCCCTGTCCACGGGGTTCCCTCCTGAGCGGATCGCCATGCATGGGAACAACAAGTCCATCGCCGAGCTCTCCGCCGCCATCGAGGCCGGTGTGGGCCGCATCGTGGTGGACTGCGTCGAGGAGATCGACCGCGTCGACGACCTCGCAGGCCGGTACGGTCGCGAAGCAGCGGTCCTCGTACGGGTGACCACCGGGGTCGAGGCACACACCCACGACTACATCGCCACGGCCCACGAGGACCAGAAGTTCGGTTTCTCCCTCCAGTCCGGCCAGGCGCTGGACGCGCTGCTCGCCTGTCATGCCGCGCCGCACATCCGCCTGCTCGGCGTCCACTCCCACATCGGTTCTCAGATCTTCGACACCGAGGGCTTCGCCGTCGCGGCTCGACGCGCCTTGGGGCTGATCCACGAGTTCCGCGCCCGTACGGGGACCCAGCTGGAGGAGGTGAACCTCGGCGGGGGGTTCGGCATCGCGTACACCGCCCAGGACGCCCCCTTGTCCCCGTCCGACCTCCATCGTGGCTTGTCGCAGATCGTCGAGCAGGTCCGGACCGATCTGGATCTGGGGCCCCTGCGGTACGCCATCGAGCCCGGCCGTGCCATCGTCGGACCCGCGGGCGTGGCGCTGTACACCGTGGGCGTGGTCAAGCCCGTGATCGTGGACCGGGGGAGCGTTCGCACCTATGTCGCGGTGGACGGCGGCATGAGCGACAACGTGCGCACAGCCCTCTACCATGCTGATTACACTGCGATCCTCGCCGGGCGTCCCTCGCACGCCGAGCCCAAGTTGGCCCGCGTGGTCGGCAAGCACTGCGAGTCGGGCGACATCCTCGTACGGGACGTGTACCTGCCCGCCGACCTGCGCCCGGGCGACATCCTGGCCGTCCCCGGGGTGGGCGCGTACGCCAGGGCCTTGTCGTCCAACTACAACCACGCCGCCCGCCCGGCTGTGATCGCCGTCGGGTCCGCCGGCGTGCGCCCGATCCTGCGCCGCGAGACCCTCGACGACCTGCTGGCCCTCGACATGGGACCGACGGGCCCACGAACCGGGCAGTCGGACAGATGATACAGTCGGCCATGGCGCCGACACGGTGGACGCCCCCGATGACACGGGCGCCAGGGAAGAAAGGAGCCCGGCTGTGGGCATGGAAGTGATGTGCTTCGATCTGGAGGGGGTCTTCGTGCCCGAGATCTGGATCAACGTCGCCGACCACACGGGCATCGACGACCTCCGGTTGACGACACGCGACGTCCCCGACTACGACCAGTTGATGAGACACCGGCTGTCCATCCTGGACCGCGAGGGCCTGACCATCGACGACATCCAGTCCGTCATCGCCACCCTGAGCCCCATGCCGGGCGCGCGGGACTTCCTCGACTGGGCGCGTTCGCAGTTCCAGGTCGTCATCCTGTCCGACACCTTCTACGAGTTCGCGGCGCCGCTCATGGACCATCTCGGCCACCCGGCCCTCTTCGCGCACAACCTGACCATCGACGAGAACAGGCGGATCGTCGGGTACGCCCTGCGCATGCCTGACCAGAAGAGGGCGGCCGTCGAGGCCTTCCGCAGCCTCAATTTCTCGGTCTTCGCCTGCGGGGACTCCTACAACGACACCGCTATGCTCCTGGCCGCTGATCGAGGATTCCTCTTCCGCCCTCCGGCCACCGTGATCGAGGAGTTCCCCCAGCTTCCCGTCACCTCGACGTACGACGACCTGCGATCCTCATTGATTGCCGCTTCGTCGCGAGACATCCACTGACAACCGGGTCGCACATGTGGTAAGCTAACCTCGGTTTGGGACGACATTCCCCCCTTGGTCGGCTTGTTCAAGCACGAAACCAGGAAACCAAATCCTAATTTCACGTCGTGGTCCTGCGGGTATCGTGCCACGATCATCATCTACGGAGAGGACATCCGTGACTGCAAACTTAGAGTCCATGCTTCTGCCCGAATTGCGGAAGATGGCTTCCGGACTAGGCATCACCCGAGTCACAGGCATGCGCAAATCGGAATTGATCGACAAGATCGCCAACGCCCACGGCGGCCAGGCCCCTTTGCCGGTCAACACGCCGCCCGCGCCTGAGCCCGCCGCCGCCCGGACCGCAGAACCCGTCCGTGAGTCGCACGCCCACGAGGGCTCGTCCATGGAAGCGCCCCGCAACCTTCGCCGACGCACCCGCAGGACGGGCTCCGAAGCCGACTCGAGCGTCTCTGACGAGGTCGGCGCGCGTCTGGCGGCCCTGGGCATGGACGTGGTCGAACCCTCCAAGAACGATGAGCACCTGTCCGAGTCCTCCAAGGACGACGACGACCTGTCCAACTCCCGTCGCAACCGGCGTCGCCGCAACCGTGATCGCCAGAACCGTCGTCGCGGCATCGACCGCATCGACACCGAGCCTCAGGTCATGGCCGACGATGTGCTGGCCACCGTGCGCGGCATCGTCGACGTCATGGAGGGGTACGCCTTCGTGCGCACCACCGGGTACCTGCCCAGCCCCGACGACGCGTACATGCCCCTGGGCATGGTCCGTAAATTCGGATTGCGCAAGGGCGACGTGGTCACAGGGTCGGTGAAGGTCCCTCGCGAAGGGGAGCGTCGTGAGAAGTTCAGCCCGTTCGTCGCGTTGGAGACCGTCAACGGCCAAGACCCCGAGACGGCCAAGGACCGCCCCGACTTCGCCAAGCTCACCCCGCTGTACCCCCAGGAGCGTTTGCGCCTGGAGACCGACCCCACCAAGATGACCGGACGCATCATCGACATGATCGCCCCCATCGGCAAGGGGCAGCGTGGGTTGATCGTCTCGCCGCCGAAGGCCGGCAAGACCATGATCATGCAGACCATCGCCAACGCGATCACCGACAACAACCCGGAAGTGCACCTGATGGTCGTCCTCGTGGACGAGCGTCCTGAGGAGGTCACCGACTTCCAGCGCACGGTCTCCGGCGAGGTGATTGCCTCGACGTTCGACCGCCCGGCCGAAGACCACACCACCATCTCGGAACTCGCCATCGAGAGGGCCAAGCGCCTCGTCGAGATGGGCAAGGACGTGGTCATCCTGCTCGACGGCATCACCCGTCTGGGCAGGGCGTACAACCTGGCGGCGCCCGCGTCCGGACGTATCCTGTCCGGCGGTGTGGACTCCGCCGCCCTGTACCCGCCCAAGAAGTTCTTCGGCGCCGCCCGTAACATCGAGGACGGCGGATCCTTGACGATCCTCGCGACAGCCCTGATCGAGACGGGCTCCAAGATGGACGAGGTCATCTTCGAAGAGTTCAAGGGAACCGGCAACATGGAGCTTCGCTTGCGTCGCGACCTCGCCGACAAGCGGATTTTCCCGGCCATCGACATCGACGCCTCCGGCACCCGCCGCGAGGAGTTGCTCATGAGCCGCGAAGAACTGGCGATCATCTGGAAGCTGCGTAGGGTCCTGTCCGGCATGGAGGACCAAGCGGCGCTCGAGATGCTCTTGAAGCAGATGCGCAAGACGCAGTCCAACCACGAGTTCCTGCTGCAGATCTCGCGCACCACCCCCAACTGATCCACCCATCAGTCAGGCGGCGCGGACCGACATGGTCGAACAGATGGCAATCTGCGCGTCCGCCTGGCATAATTGTCAGCCGATGCCGGTTCACGTCCTCCCGACCCGGCACCTTATCCAAGGAGAAGAAAATGAAATCAGGCATTCATCCTGACTACGTGGTCACCGAGGTGACCTGCACCTGTGGGAACCACTTCACCACCCACACCACCAAGACGACCGGTTCGATCCATGCGGAAGTCTGCTCCCAGTGCCACCCCTTCTACACGGGCAAGCAGAAGATCCTCGACACCGGAGGCCGCGTGGCCCGTTTCGAGCGTCGATACGGCAACCAGGCCAAGAAGGACTGACGACCAGGACGGCACCGGGCTCCATGCCCGGTGCCGTCGTGCGTTCGAGAAGGAACTATGGCTGGAACCCAAGACCTCGTCGACGAATTCCGCGAGTTGGAAGCCCGACTCGCGGATCCCGCTCTTCACACCGACATGGCCGCATCGCGGCGCGTCGGTCGTCGTTACGCCGAGTTGACCCCCATCGTCTCCACGCTCACCCTCAAAGACCAACTGCTCGCCGACATCGACGCCGCCCGTGAGCTCGCGGCCGAGGACCCGAGCTTCGCCGAGGAGGCGGACCGGCTCCTCGCCGAGTTGTCGGACGTGGACGACCGTCTCGCCCGTCTGCTCGCGCCGCGAGACCCCAACGATTCCCGCGACGCCATCATGGAGATCAAGTCTGGAGAGGGCGGGGAGGAGTCCGCCCTGTTCGCCAAGGACCTGTTCGGTATGTACGTGAAGTACATCGAGTCGCGCAAGTGGTCCGTCGACGTGCTGGACTCCCAGGAGACCGACCTCGGCGGGTACAAGACCATCGCCTTCGCCGTCAAGGGCCCCCAGGGGGACGAAGCGCCCTACGGGGCCTTGAAGTTCGAGGGCGGCGTGCACCGCGTGCAGCGCGTTCCCGTCACCGAGTCGCAGGGGAGGATCCATACCTCCGCGGCCGGTGTGCTGGTCATGCCGGATGTGGACGACGCCGAGATCCAGATCGACGAGTCCGACCTGCGGATCGACGTCTTCCGTTCCTCGGGGCCGGGAGGCCAGGGCGTCAACACCACCGACTCCGCCGTGCGGATCACCCACCTTCCGTCCGGCATCGTCGTCTCGTGCCAGAACGAGCGCTCCCAGTTGCAGAACAAGGAGTCGGCCATGAGGATGCTGAGGGCACGTCTGACCTCCCTGGCCGAGGAGGAGGCGGCGCAGTCCGCGTCGGCCGCACGGAAGTCCCAGGTACGCACCGTGGACCGTTCCGAGAGGATCCGCACGTACAACTTCCCGGAGAACCGGATCGCGGACCACCGCATCGGGTACAAGGCGCACAACCTCGATCAGGTCCTGGCGGGTGACCTCCAGCCCCTGATCACCGCCCTCCAAGAGGCCGATCTGGCGGAAAGACTGGCCCAGGCCACCCAAGGCACTCCATGACGACGCCCGCCCAGGCCGTCACCGCCGTCGCGACGGCGCTGACGCGAGCCGGCGTGGCCAGCGCCCCAGCCGAAGCTCGCATCCTTGTCGGGTTCGCCCTCGGCGTCGACCCGTCTCGCTTGATCCTCGCCCCGGTCCTGACAGCGGACCAGCAGGCCCACATCGACCGGCTCGTGGCCGAACGGCTGGGCGGATCCCCCCTGCAGCACGTGACCGGCCAAGCCCACTTCCGCACCGTGAGCGTCCGTGTGGGACCAGGGGTGTTCATCCCTCGCCCCGAGACGGAACTGCTCGCCGGGTGGGCTGTCGCACAGGTGGCGGCGGGCGCGCGCAGGGTCGTGGAACTGTGCGCCGGCTCCGGCGCCATCTCCCTGGCTGTGGCCACCGAGTCGGCGCCCGAGGAGCACTGGGCCGTCGAGGTGAGCGACGTCGCCTACGCGTACTTGGTCTCCAACCTGGCCGGGACGGGCGTCCACACCGTTCATGCGGACATGGCCCACGCCCTGGGCGACCTGGACTCCACTATCGACGTGGTCGTCGCCAACCCGCCGTACATCCCCCTGAGCGACCGCGACTCCTTACCCCGCGACGTCCACCAGGACCCCGACCTGGCCCTGTACTCCGGTGACGACGGCTTGATCCACACGCGGGTCGTGGCTGACGTGGCCTCGCGACTCTTGCGACCCGGTGGGGTCGTGGGATCCGAGCACGGCGACGACCAAGCCGACGACGTGTGCCGCGTCTTCGCCCTGGCAGGGTTCACCGACATCACCGCCCACGCCGACCTCGCGTCACGGCCCCGCTTTGTCACGGCGAAGAAGCCAGACGTGAAATGATGGACCCATGATCGACGACCTCGCGAGCGCTGTCCCCATCGACCACCCCGGATTATGGGAGATGGCCGGTCATATCCTCGACAGTGGCGGGTGCGTCGTGATGCCGACCGACACGGTGTACGGCATCGGCGTCCATGCCACCAACGCGGACGCGGTGGCCCGGCTCCAACAGGCCAAGGGACGCTCGGACCACTTCCCGCCTCCCGTGCTCGTGGCCGATCCCGAGGAGGCGTGGGCTCTGGTGAGCCGCGTCCCTGTGGAAGCCCGCAGACTCGCCGACGCTTTCTGGCCCGGACCCCTGACCTTGGTCCTGCCCACCGACCGGGCCGACCTTGCGTTGGCCGGCGCCACGGGCACCATCGGTGTGCGCGTCCCTGACCAGGACGGGTTGCGCGACCTCCTGAGGACCACCGGACCCTTGGCCGTCTCCAGCGCCAACAAACATGACTGTCCGCCGGCGACGACGGCGCAGGAAGCCGTCGAGCAACTCGGGGACCTGGTGGAACTGTACATCGACGGGGGAGCGACCCCCGGACCGGCCCCCTCCACCGTGGTCGACTGCGCGAGCGAACCGGTGCGCGTCCTGCGCGAAGGATTGCTCCCGACCGAGCTGATCATGTCCATCGCCGGAGCGGTCGATGCGTGAATACCTCCTCGTCTTCCTCGTCGGGGTCGCCGTCTGCTTCTGGCTGACTCCCGCGTGTCGTTCCCTCGCCCTGCGCATGGGCGCGGTCGCACGGGTGCGCGGGCGTGACGTCCACGACCACGCCACCCCCTATTTCGGGGGGCTGGCCATGCTCGGCGGCCTCGGCGCCGCGTACCTCATGGCGTCCAAGATGCCCTTCCTCAGCCGCTACGCCATCGTGTCGTCCGACTCCCTCGTCATCCTCGCGGGCGCAGCCGTCATCTGCGCCGTCGGCGTCGTGGACGACCTGTTCGAGCTCAACGCCCTGATGAAGGTGGCCGGACAGATTCTGGCGGCCGGAATCCTGGTGCTGGGCGGAGTGCGCATGCAGTGGATCCCGTGGCGTGGGGGCATCATCACCCTCGACCCGGCCGCCGGCATCCTCATCACCGTCTTCGTCGTCTTCGTCTGCGCCAACGCGATCAACATCATCGATGGGCTGGACGGCCTCGCCGCGGGGATCGTGGCGATCTCCGCCTCCGCCTTCTTCGTGTACGCCTACTGGTTGACGGTGGAGGAGGACCTCGCCAGGGCCACCACGGCCGCCCTCGTCACCGTCGTCATGTCGGGGATCTGCGTGGGCTATCTGCCGCACAACTTCCACCCTGCCAAGATCTTCATGGGCGACTCCGGCGCCATGCTCCTCGGACTGCTCTTCGCCGCGTCCACGATCTCGTTGACGGGCCAGATCGATCCGACCGTCCTGGACGACCGCTCCGGCTTGCTGGCCACGTACATCCCACTCCTGATGCCCATCGTCGCCCTGGGGCTTCCCTTCCTCGACATGTTCGTCGCCTACACGCGCCGAACATGGCAGGGCGTGTGGTGGTTCGTCGCCGACAAGCAGCACCTCCACCACCGTCTGCTCCAACGTGGCCACACCCACCTGGGGGCGGTCCTCATGATGTACGGCTGGACGGCCCTGCTGGCGTACTCGGCCCTGTTCCTGGGGATCTTCCCGTCCCCGGTCACCATCGCCATCGTCGCCGTCGTGGTGGCGTCCACCCTCATCTTCGTCATCGTCACCGGCCGCAAGACGTCGGTGTCCCACACCCGAGAGGACTCACCATGCGAACAGACCTGAACGACTCCCTAGCCCGGGTGGGGGTCAAACTCCTGATCGCCGGCGTCCTGGTGTCCCTCGTGGCCGCCGTGATCGGGATGGGCGTCCTCTGGCTGGCGTCGTCGCAGACGTCGGCTCTCACCTTGGGCCTCGGCGCCGGACTGGGGATCGTGGCCCTAGCCCTCGGCCAGACCATCCTCACACTGGCGTCGCACGCCTCGCCCATGGCCACCTTCGGCATCGGTATGGGGGCGTACGCCGCCGCTTTCATCCTCGTCGTCGTCGTGATGTCGCAGTTGAGCAAACACACCACCCTGACCATGCTCTGGGTGGCCATCGGCTTGATGCTGGCGGTCTTCTCCTACATCCTCGCCATCGCGATCACGTACCCCCGCTTGCGGATCCTGTACTTCTCGCCCGCCGACGCCGCCGAGTCGGAGGCCCCAAAAGACGAGAATTCGTGAGCTTTCTCACATCTTGTTTTGTACTAGATATCTCCCGTGCGCGTGAAATCACCCAACCCGCCCGTTCCCGACTTGCACGAGGGGTTCCCCTTCCAGCTAGGATAGGCCTAAGCTCGTTTCTCGACGCGGACAACCGCGTCCCGAGAATCCACACATTTCAGTGATGAATCCGATGAAAGGAGGGTCGATGGCGTACGGACCTATGGGGTTCAGCCTCTTGGAGGGCGCTGCCCCAACGTTCGGTGTGAGCGCTTTCGACTCCCAACCGCTCTTCCCCTCTGAGAACTGGCGCCTGTGCAACCCGGCCTCCGGTGAGGCCCCGGCCGACTGCGCCACCACGCACCCCCTGGCATGGACCGACATCTGGATCACCAACCACATCCTCATGGCCGTCATCGGCGCCATCCTGGTGATCGCGTTCTGGCTGATCGTGTCCCACAAGCCACAGGTCGTGCCGTCGAAGAGGCAATGGGCGGGGGAGTACGTCTACAACCTGCTGCGCAACGGCGTGGGCCGGGAGATCATCGGGGAGAACTACCACAAGTACGTCCCGTGGCTCGTGGCGTTGTTCTCGTTCATCATGATCAACAACCTCTTCGGGTCGTTCTTCCTGGTCATGTTCCCCACATTCTCTGTGATCGGCTTCGCATGGGGCCTGGCCTTGCTGTCGTACCTGCTGTACAACTACGTGGGCATCCGCAAGCACGGCTTCTTCCGGTACGTGAAGAACATGATCGTCCCCAATGACGTCCCCGGACCGCTGCTGATCCTCATCGTGCCGTTGGAGTTCCTCTCCAACTTCATCATCCGGCCCATCACTCTGGGCTTGCGACTCTTCGCCAACTTGTTCGCCGGGCACCTGCTCATCATGATCTTCGTGGTCGGCGGCTCGTGGCTGCTGACGTACACCGAGCACAACCTCGTGTACAACGTCGCCGGCGCGCTCTCCCTGCTCATCAGCTTCGGCCTCTTCGCGCTCGAGCTGCTGGTCGCCTATCTTCAGGCGTACATCTTCACTGTTCTCACTGCCCAATATGTGGCCTCTGCAGAAGCAGAGTCTCATTAGTTGAAAGGAAAGAAATGACACTGCTTGAGATCACAGGATCGCTCAATGTCATCGGATACGGGCTGGGCGCCATTGGCCCTGGCATCGGTGTGGGCTGGATCTTCGCATCCGTCATTCAAGGCACGGCTCGTCAGCCTGAGGCTCGTAGCGCCATGCTGAGCACCGCGTGGATCGGTTTCGCCGTGGTTGAAGCCTTGGCTCTGATCGGCGTCGCCCTCGCATTCGCCAGGTGATCATGAATCCGCTGGAAGGAACGGGGCCCTTGGGTCCCCTGCTCCCGGAGCATATCTCCGAGTTCGTGGTCGGGATCGTCCTGTTCATCATCATCTGCCTCATTGTGTGGAAGGTGATCGTGCCTCGATTCGAGACCATGTACGCCGAGCGTACGGAGTCCATCCGAGGCGGGATCGACAGGGCGGAACAAGCCCAAGCCGAAGCCGAGGCCGCGTTGGCGCAATACCGCCAGCGTCTCGCCACGGCAGACGACGAAGCCGCCAAGATCCGTGAGGCCGCCAAGCAGGCGGGCGCGCAGATCCAGGCCGACATGCGCACACAGGCTGAACAGGACGCCGCACGCATCGTCTCGTCGGCGCGAGTCCAGGTCGAGGCTGAGAAGACCGCAGCCATCGAAACCCTCCGCAAGGATGTCGGCACCATGGCGACGACCTTGGCCGGAAAGATCCTGGGCGAGTCCTTGGACGACGACGCGAGGGTCTCGAGGACTGTCGACTCGTTTATCAGCTCGCTGAGTGAGGATTCCCCACAGAAATGACCGACCAGAAAGTCACGCCCGGATCGACGCCAGACCAGGTCACACGTGACCTGAATCAGGTGTTGCGCGCGCTGCAAGCGTACCCCGCTCTGGCACGTGCGCTGATCGATCCGTCCGCCCAGGCGGAGAGCAAGTCCACGTTGATCGCCTCGGTGTTCGCCGGTATCTCCGACGAGACCAAGACGATCCTCGCCAAGGCCCTGACGACCTCGTGGGACTCCACCAAAGCCTTCATGGCATGGGTGGAAGCCACCGAAGTCGAGGCGGCATGGACGTGGGCCAAGAATGAGGGTGCTCTGGACGCCTGTTTGGACGAGGTGTTCTCCTTCGGACAGCTGATGGTCACCAACCATGAGGTGCGCGCAGCGGTCACCGACCGTCGCGTGGACGTCGAGCAGCGGCAGGCCTTGGTGCGGACCTTGTTGTCCTCCACCATGTCCGAGCCGGCCATCGACGTCGCCTTGGCCGCGGTGTCGTCCCGCCAAGGCACCATCGACGACGCGGTGCAGTCGTTCCTCCAGATCGGAGCCGATCTGGCTGACGCGCTCCTGGCCGTGGTGACCGTGGCCAGACCATTGCCTTCCCAGCAGAAGGCAGACCTGGGTGCCGCCCTGCAGGCGCGCCTGGGTCGACGAATCATCGTGGAAGAAATTGTGGACCCTGACGTACTGGGTGGGGTCCGCGTCGAATGTGGGGCGGAGGTCATCGACTCGACGATGACCGCACGTCTCGAGGCCGCACGCCGAGACTTCGCGTGAGGACAGGACTAAGAGGAGAATCAATGGCTGAACCAACCATCAAGGCAGATGAGATTCGTCGTGCCCTTGACATGTACATCCAAGACTTCGCCGTGGCGGCAGCCACAGGCACCGAGGTTGGCTATGTGACCAGCTCTGGCGACGGGATCGCGCGTGTGGAGGGTCTGCCCTCCGCGATGGCCAACGAGCTGCTGGAGTTTTCCAACGGGGTACGCGGGATCGCCATCAACCTCGACGAACGCGAAATCGGCGTCGTGGTGCTCGGCTCGTCCGAAGGCATCGAAGAGGGCTCCGAAGTGCGTCGCACGGGTGAGATCCTGTCGGTGGCCGTGGGCGACGGTTACCTCGGTCGCGTCGTGGACGCGATGGGCAACCCCATCGACGGCCTCGGTCCCATCCAGGACATCGCCGGCCGACGCGACCTCGAGTTGCAGGCGGCCGGCGTCATGGACCGCCAGTCTGTGAAGGAGCCCCTCCAGACCGGCATCAAGGCCATCGACGCGATGATCCCGATCGGTCGTGGTCAGCGCCAGCTGATCATCGGCGACCGCAAGACGGGCAAGACCGCCATCGTCGTGGACACCATCATCAACCAGCGCGCCAACTGGGAGTCCGGGGACCCCAAGAAGCAGGTCCGCTGCATCTACGTCGCCATCGGCCAGAAGGGGTCCACGGTCGCCGAGGTGCGCGCCTCCCTGGAGAAGGCCGGCGCGTTGGAGTACACCACGATCGTGCACGCTCCCGCGTCCGCGCCCGCTGGCTTCAAGTACATCGCCCCCTACGCCGGCTCGGCCATCGGCCAGCACTGGATGTACGAGGGCAAGCACGTGCTGATCGTCTTCGACGACCTCACCAAGCAGGCCGAGGCCTATCGAGCCATGTCCCTCCTGCTGCGTCGTCCCCCGGGTCGTGAAGCGTACCCCGGCGACGTGTTCTACCTCCACTCGCGTCTCCTGGAACGCTGCGCGAAGCTCTCCGACGCGTTGGGCGGCGGCTCGATGACGGGTCTGCCGATCATCGAGACGAAGGCCAACGACGTGTCGGCGTACATCCCGACCAACGTGATCTCGATCACCGACGGCCAGATCTTCTTGCAGTCCGACCTGTTCAACGCGAACCAGCGCCCGGCCATCGACGTGGGCATCTCCGTGTCCCGTGTGGGTGGCGACGCCCAGGTGAAGGCCATGAAGCAGGTCGCCGGCACGCTGAAGATCTCGTTGGCCCAGTACCGCGACATGCAGGCGTTCGCCATGTTCGCCTCCGATCTGGACGACACCTCTCGTCGCCAGTTGGAGCGCGGGTCGCGTCTGATGGAGCTTCTGCGTCAGCCGCAGTACTCCCCGTACCCGGTCGAAGAGCAGATCGTGTCCGTGTGGGCAGGGTTGAACGGCTTGCTGGACATCGTCCCCGTGGACGATATCCTGCGGTTCGAGCGCGAGTTGTTGGACTACATGCGTCGGGAGACCTCGGTGCTGTCCACCATCGCCTCCACCTTGCTGTTCACGCCCGAGACCCAGGACGAGGCGCGTTCGGCGATCGACAAGTTCGGCCATATCTTCCGCACGTCGGACGGCAACCTGCTCATCAGCGACGATTTCTCCGCTGATCCGATCTCGCGTGAAGATGACATCGACCAGGAGAAGATCGTGACCGGGGGCCAGAGATAACATGGCTGCCAGTCTGAGAGAGCTTCGGGAACGGAACAGGTCAGTACGAGCGACCCAAAAGATCACCCGTGCCATGGAGCTGATCGCCGCGTCCCGGATCACGAAGGCCCAGGCCGCAGCGCGTGCGACGTTGCCGTACACACGGGAACTCAACCGCGCCGTGGCTGCGGTGGCCTCCTATTCTCGGGTCGCCCATCCTCTGACCACTGAGCGTGAGACGTTCAAGCGCTCCGCCATCCTGGTCATCACGTCGGACAGAGGCCTCGCCGGCCCCTACACGTCGAACGTGATCAAGATGGCGGAGAGGCTGACGCAGACGCTGCTCGACGAGGGACGCGAGGTCGTCACCTATATGACGGGTCGCAAGGGGATCGCGTACTACGATTTCCGTCGACGCCCGCTGGAGAAGACCTGGGCCGGATTCTCCGACAAGCCGACCTACGCGGACTCCGACGCCATCGCGGACGAGTTGATCTCGCGGTTCCTGATGGATCCCGAGGACGGGGGAGTGGACGAGATCCAGGTGGTGTACACGCGCTTCGAGTCGATGCTCGTGCAGACCCCCCGCGTCCGTCGGATCCTCCCCTTGCACGTGGTTCGCGACGACGCCCCTCGCGAGCTGATGCCGCTGTACGTTTTCGAGCCCAACGCCGAAACCGTGCTCGACGCCCTGCTGCCGCTCTATGTGCGCAACAGGATCCATTTCTATATCATGCAGGCGGCCGCCAGCGAGCTCGCGAGCAAGCAGAAGGCCATGAAAGCCGCCACCGACAATGCCCAAGATTTGATTGAAACCTTGACCCGGCAGACCAACCAGGCACGCCAGGCCAAGATCACCCAAGAGATCACCGAGATTGTGGGCGGCGCGTCAGCGCTCGCCGAAGAATGAGGAGCGAAAGATGACAGACGCACAAAGCACAGCACCCGGTCTGGGTCGCGTGGTCCGTGTGATCGGACCTGTGGTGGATGTTGAGTTTCCCCCTGATCAGATGCCGGACATCATGAACGCGCTGAAGGTCACGGTCGGCGCCAAGGACTCCGCACGGGAGATCACCTTGGAGGTCGAGTTGCACGTGGGCGACAACATCGTCCGCGCCATCTCGCTCAAGCCGACCGACGGCATGGTGCGTGGCGCCCAGGTCCGCGACACGGGAGCGCCGATCTCGGTGCCCGTCGGCGACGTGGCCAAGGGCAAGGTCTGGAACGTGACCGGCGAGTGCCTCAGCGAGGACATCTCCGGGATCGAGATCAAGGAACGCTGGCCGATCCACCGCGACCCGCCCCCGTTCGACGCTCTCGAGCCCAAGACGCAGATGCTGCACACGGGCATCAAGGTCCTCGACCTGCTCACCCCGTACGTCCAGGGCGGCAAGATCGGCCTGTTCGGCGGCGCTGGCGTGGGCAAGACCGTTCTGATCCAGGAAATGATCTACCGCATCGCCCACAACTTCGGCGGCACCTCGGTGTTCGCTGGTGTGGGGGAGCGCACCCGTGAGGGCAACGACCTCATCCACGAGATGATCGAGGCCGGGGTCATGAAGGACACCGCGCTTGTGTTCGGCCAGATGGACGAGCCGCCGGGAACGCGTCTGCGCGTCGCCCTGTCTGCTCTGACGATGGCCGAGTACTTCCGTGATGTGCAGAACCAGGACGTGCTCCTGTTCATCGACAACATCTTCCGCTTCACCCAGGCCGGTTCTGAGGTGTCCACCCTGTTGGGCCGCATGCCCTCCGCCGTGGGCTACCAGCCGAACCTGGCCGACGAGATGGGCCAGCTGCAGGAGAGGATCACCTCCACGCGAGGCCACTCCATCACCTCGATGCAGGCCATCTACGTCCCCGCGGACGACTACACCGACCCGGCGCCGGCGACGACGTTCGCCCACCTGGACGCGACCACGGAGCTCAGCCGCGACATCGCGTCGCGTGGTCTGTACCCCGCCGTGGACCCGCTGACCTCGTCCAGCCGTATCCTCGACCCGCAGTACATCTCACAGGAGCATTACGACACGGCCGTGGAGGTCAAGAGGATCCTGCAGCGCAACAAGGAGTTGCAGGACATCATCGCCATCCTCGGTGTCGACGAGCTGTCCGAAGAGGACAAGATTGTCGTGGCCCGTGCCCGTCGTCTGCAGCAGTTCCTGTCGCAGAACACGTACATGGCGGAGAAGTTCACCAACGTGCCCGGCTCCACCGTGCCGTTGGAAGACACCATCGAGGGCTTCAACATGATCTGCCGCGGCGATGTGGACAACATCCCTGAGCAGGCGTTCTTCAACGTCGGCGGCATGGACGACGTGATGAAGAAGGCGGCCGAACTGAAGCAGGAGAGCAGATAATGGCTGAGACCTTCTGGGTTGAGATCGTCTCCGCTGACCGGCTCGTCTGGGAAGGCGAGGCGAGCCAGCTCGTGGCGACGACCACGGAGGGCGAGATCGGGATTTTGGCTCGTCATATCCCACTGATCGCCACCCTGGCGCCCGGTCGGGCTGAGGTGACGGCGGCCGATGGCACCCGTCACATCGTCGCCGTGGAAGGGGGGTTCGTCTCCGTCACGTTGACCCGCACGGCGATCATCTCCCCGTACGCCCAGATGGCCGGCGACATCAACGTCGCGGAAGCGCGGCGCGCCCTGATCGATCTGGCAGCCCAGCGGGAGGCCGGAGACAACACGATGGCCACCAAGCAGGCGTACCACCGCGCGCAGGCGCAGGTCAAAGCCGCGGAGAGCCATGATCCGTCCCACGCGAGCGTGTAGGACACAGACATACAGGGGTAGCACCCCATGACATGGTCCTCGTCGAGTCACTGATTCGGCGGGGACCATGTCTTTGTGCTTGTGGTGAGGGGGATCACAGGGCATGGGGGTACGATGCTCAGGTCCGGTGTGGGATCCGGGTGGAGGCGGCGCCGCGATGGCGGGGGAGTGAGGGGATCCGTGTGGAGGCGGGAGAACGTGGGGGAGTGGGGCCTTAGTTGTCGGTGAGAGGAAGCGGCTGGCCGATGTCCTCCAGGAGCTGACGGAACCAGGGCTGGGTGACGTCGAAGGGCTTGGCGCCGGCGATACGTGAGAACGCGATGGCCTTGAGCGTGTCATCGTCCTGCTCGTCGTGTCCGATGACGCCGGACACGCCCGCCAAAGCGCAGTCCACGGCCATGTCCGTCATCGACGCGATCAGCACCAGGTCGTACTCGTTGGCGGCGGCGGAGCGGGAATAGTACCCGGACTTCTGCACCATGACCTTCTCCGCGCCGATCATCGACGCGAACTGACGGGCGAACCATTCGCCGGGGTTGATCTTGTCCAACTGGACGTGGCCGAACGCGTCGCGGGGGACCGTCTCGCCCCTCTCTTCGAGCTCGTGCACGATGGTCTCCACGCCTGCGCCTTCGGACAGGAAGATGTTGACGTTGCCCACTGAGTTCATGACAGCCTTGAGCCGCAGAGCCTCGGCCTCGATGTCGATCTCGGCCTCGGGGACGAAGACGGCGTGGATGTCCCATGCGGCCTGCGACAGGCCGATCTCGGGCAGCCACTGCGCCTGGGTGACCCAGTCGCGGTACTTGCGAGCGGCGGCGGCCGTGAGCCACCCGCAGTGGCGTCCCATGACCTCGTGGATGATCAACTGGCGCGAGGCCGAGTTGTGCTCGGCCAAGACGTTGCGGGCGAAACCGGCGGCCATCTCCGCCGCGGTGTCCGCCCCCAGGGACTGGCGGATGGGAATGATGTCGTTGTCAATGGTCTTGGGCAGTCCGACGACCGTCAGGCCGTAGCCGTTCTCGGCCAGGTAGGCGGCCAGGTCGGCCGCCGTGGTGTTGGTGTCGTCGCCTCCGATCGTGTGGAGGACGTCCACGCCATCCGCCACGAGGCGTTCAGCGGCTTTCTGAAGCGGATTCTCCCCTTCGAGGCACAGGCCTCGCTTCACCAGGTCGGCCACGTTCGTCAATTTCACACGGGAATTGCCGATGGGGGAGCCGCCGTACCTGTGCAAGAGGTGCGCGTTCGCCCGTACAGTGTCCGTCACATGGATGAAGTCGCCGCTCAGCAGCCCTTGATATCCGTGGCGATAGGCGATGATCTCCGTCTCGGGAGACACCTGCGTGTACTTCTGGATCAACCCGCCCACGGCAGACGACAGACAGGGCGCGAAACCTCCAGCAGTCAGAATGGCAACTTTGTGACCCATGGAAACCTCTTTCATCGAGATGCTGGCACACTGTGGCCAGCTCTCATCATCCTAACGGAAATTCCCACCGTGGGTACGCTGGCGGCGTCCACTATCTAGATATGGAGGAGACCGCGTACCACGATGACGATCAGACCAGCGAGGCTGGTGACATGGACGCTGACACGCGTATCGCACCCCTGAGGGGGCATGTCGGGAGTGCACAGTGGAGACATGGTCGATGTGATGGGGACGAATGGAACCACGAGGATGACCACAGCAGTGACAACCCAGACCACACGTCTTGCGCGTGAGGAAAGTTGCTGATACCTGTGTCGCATGGGTGGTGACTCCTTTGTTCGCGCGGAGCATCCTACGGATATAGAGCCGCGATACCGAGGGCATCGCCATACCCGAGGTCACGTTGACCCGTCTCACAGGGGCCCGAAGCCGGTTTCATGACGAGCCCGCTGGATTGATCGACGTGGCCTAGGCCGAACGAATGCCCCATTTCATGGGTGGCAACCCCTCGAAGGTCATACACGTTCCCGGAGCAACCTAGTGAAACATTCCATGAGTAATTCGAGTTGTATTTCTGGTCTGACTTAACTGGGAGTGAAAGAAGCCGCCAAGTGCAAGTGGCTGCGAGGGTCCCGGTAGGGAGAGGGCCAAAGCCAACGATACTCTGACCACCGATTGAAAAACCGCACGTCAGGTCGGCGTTCACGAGGGGAGTGTCTGATGTTGTGCCCTGATACTTGCTGGTGGCATTGCTTCGCAGTGTTGTGTTACAGACCGACATGAAGCCACCCCACCGAGAGCCACCCGCTTGGAGTTGATCCAATGCAGAACTACTGGGTTGATTCTCCGAGTTGTACTTCCATCCGTAAGAGCCGGCCCAACTGAAACCAAGCAGGTTATATGAGTCGGTACAGGATGCGCGGGTGGAGCTAGAATTCATTCTGCTTTCGATTTCCGCCTGGGCAATGGCGTCACCCAAGAGGACGGTCACCTCTCCACTTCTGGAGCGATCGATACTTACGTCATTAGCCGAGTCTTCCCCTTCGACAACCAATGTGTGGAGTGTTACTGAATACCCGGGATCAGGAATCGGGAACTGTCGACCATCGGGAAGCTCGATTGCCGAGACCTTGTAGGAACAGCTGGTGGAAATGGTGCTCAGATCACTGAGACGGATCGTGTTTGGTATGGAACACGCCGACTCGGCTTGGGCTGTGCTTGGCGTGGACAGGCCCACACTGCTCAGTAGGGCAGCTGACCCGATGGCGAGGACGACCACCTTAGGTTGCCTTGTTGTCTTCTTGCTCTCCAGACCCCCATGGAGAGTTGGCAAATACTGTGTGTACATCATTTGTCGCTTTCCAGTCGTGGAATTCTTTGGATAGTGGGCGGTCAGTAGGTGAAGGCCGGAGACTGACAGTCGTGGTGTCGCCTCGCATCCAGGTGCGTCAATCGCTTGACCCTGGCTCCAAGTTATCGATTCAGTTCCTACTAGTCAATAGATTCGAGAGGGGAGGGCGATTTATTTAAGTGCTTGTCATAGGGAGATTCTCTATAGTTCTCACCCAAAGAGACCACAAATGTGAGGTGCCGCGACACATGGCAGCCATGTGCGCCGTAGTGCAAGTGGAGATTGTCTGGTTGGGGACTATGACACGAGGGCTACGCCGAATGGATTCCGGACAAGACGTAACCCCGGCGATGTAGCCGAGGCTGTCGACGACGGTCGAATAGTGAGCCAGTGGCGACGGTCGAAAAGTGAGCCACCTGACCATGATTGGATAGGTGATCACAGTGGATGATTGGGCGCAGATCAGGTATCTGGCGCGGAGTGAG
>WQZD01000026.1 GCA_009780915.1 Propionibacteriaceae bacterium | reverse complement strand
TCCGCCGGCGGTGTCGTGGTCGTCTGCGCAGGAGGTGTATTTCTCTCCGAATGGTGATGGTCAGAATGACTCGGTCTCGTGGTCGTATTGGTTGTCGCAACCGGCGGATGTGGATGTGTGGGTCACGGATGACGCGGGTGCGACTGTGCGGGTGTTGGAGTCGGGGTCTGCGTCTCCTTCCACTGGGTATGGGTATCCCCTGAATGCGGTGTGGGATGGGTTGGATGACGCGGGTGTGGTGGTCCCGGATGGGGTGTATGTGGCGCATGTGACAGCGAGCAATGCGGGTGGTGACGCCGATGAGATCAGTGTGCGTGTGGGGGTGGACACTCGTGTGCCGGGTGTGGTGACTGTCCCCGCGCCAGGGGATGTGGTCAGCGGCTCGTCGGTGGGGTGGGTGTTCACTCCGACGGCGGGGTTTGGTGTGGACATGGTGCAGGTGATGTGTGACGGCGGGTCGTCGTCGACGGCGCAGGCTCCTGTGCTGGGTGGACCGGTCAGTGGGATGTTGGACGCGTCGTCGTGCCGGAACGGTGATAACCAGGTGTCGGGGTGGGTGTCGTGGACGGATGGGTTCGGTGGGACTCATTCGTGGTCGTTCCCGGTTGTTCCTGTGATGGTGGTGAATCCACCGGTGGTGTCGTGGTCGTCTGCGCAGGAGGTGTATTTCTCTCCGAATGGTGATGGTCAGGATGACACGGTCTCGTGGTCGTATTGGTTGTCGCAACCGGCGGACGTGGACGCGTGGGTGACGGATGACGCGGGTGCGACTGTGCGGGTGTTGGAGTCGGGGGTGTCGCATCCTGCCAGTTGGTCGTGGTATGCCCTGAGTGTGGTGTGGGATGGGTTGAATGATGCGGGTGCGGTGGTCCCGGATGGCGTGTATGTGGCGCATCTCACGGCGAGCAATGCGGGTGGTGACGCCGACGAGATCAGTGTGCGTGTGGGGGTGGACACTCGTGTGCCGGGCGCCCTGACCGTCCCCGCGCCAGGAGACACTCTGGCGGGGCTGGCACGGTTCGTCTACACGCCCACCAATGATCTGGGGGCCATCACCTCTGTGCGGTTCGAGGTCTCCACGGGAGGAGGGGCCACGAGCTATAATTCCTTGCCGGATGGCACATGGCGCACCTCCGTCCTGACGGGTTCCCTGCAAGGGGGTCCCGCCACGGTCGTGGCCTATGTGACCTGGGTCGATGCCTTCGGTGCGCAACACACCTGTGCGACTCCGGCGACAGCGGTTGTCATTGACAATACCTCTCTTCCCTTGGATGTGGCAGCGAGTTCCACGTCGGGCCTGGCGCCGCTGACGTCCATGTTCGCCATCGACACATCAGATCCTCAAGGGCTGCCGGTGGACTACACGATCAACTATGGTGACGGCAGTGCCCTGGAGCGTGGCACGGCGCAGAATCCGTACCCCACCATCCAGGTGGCACACACCTATCAGACGCCAGGCGCGTACCAGGCCATCATCATGGCGACCAATGGGCAGGGTGCTTCCGCTGTTCAACAAGTCGCCATCACGGCGCTGTCTGTGCCGAACAACCCTCCCACAGCGATGCTAGCGGTCACTCCGACACAGGGTGTGGCGCCTGTGGATGTCGCGGCGAGTGTGGACGCGACTGATCCTGATGGCGACCAGTTGACCTACTCCATCGACTTCGGCGACGGCAGCGCAGTCCAGCAGGGGTCACTGCCGGTAGCTGACCTCGGGCACACCTACACCGCCGCAGGCACGTTCAGCGTCCGGCTCGAAGTCTCGGATGGCAAGGTCAGCGTCGTTCGATACGCGAAAGTCTCCGTGGGTCTGAGTCAACCGCTCGCGGCGTCAGCGGGCGACGATCAGACCGTCGCAGTGAATTCTCCGGTGGCCTTCGATGGGTCGGCGTCGGTTCCAGCGGCGGCGATCACGTCGTACCGCTGGGACTTCGGTGACGGCGCCAGCGCTGACGGAGCGCGCTCATCCCATAGCTACGCCCAAGCGGGAACCTACACGGCGAAGCTGACGGTCGCCAGTGGCACGGTGACAGCCGTGGACACCGCCATGATCACTGTGGTGAGCCCGCCTCCCGCACAGGGGCTTTTCGTCACCGTCACCAGTGGCGCGGCTCTGCTCGCTGGTGCCGATGTGATGGTCATCCAGGCCGACGGCAGTCGTGTCAGCGGCATCACGGACACCACCGGCCAAGCAGTCCTCGCGGGCTTGACTGACGGGTCGTACACCGCGTATGTGTGGGCCGGTGGTTTTCAGCCGACGACTGTGACGATGACCGTCACTGATGGACACGGCGATGCCACGGTGGACCTCGTGTCCGGCGCCGCGGGGGCGACGACCCTAGAGTCTCATCGCATGACCGTGGATGAGATCCAGGAAGCCGGGATCGACCTCGCAGATCCGGAGAACTACCACATCTACGAGGCGACCATCAATCTGCACTTCGTCGCCGACCAGCCCGCCGAGGACGTCACGGTGTGGGTGTCAGACACCGGCTCCGTGGGATGCATCGGCAACTGCGGCGGCGTCACCGGTGGTGGTGACGGTGGCGGCGGTGGCGGCGGTGGCGCGAGTGGACCTGTGTGGACCCTCGGCGAGCAGAAAGCCATTCCGACCGTCATCTTCGTGCAAGGGGAACCGGTCATCCAGTGGCTGGTCGTTCCCATGCGCGCGTCGTTCTTGAAGGAGTTCTTCCAGGTTCAGATGGTCGTTCAAAACCTCACCACCGGATTTGACTTTGAAAATGGCAGCGCGGAACTCTCGCTTCCATCTGGGCTCTCCTTGGCGCCGACATCCGTGGGGCAGGCCTTGACCCAGGAGGTGGCCTCCATTCCTGGCGGTCAGAGTCAGACGGTGACATGGCTCCTACGAGGCGACACGGAGGGGGAGTACGACCTGTCAGCTGTCTACAATGGCTCCGTCGAACCTATCGGAGAAGGCATCACGTTGACGGCGACCACGCAGAGCAGCCTCAAGGTCTGGGGCGCCTCCGCGCTCCAGACGACGATCACTGTCGATTGCAACGCTCAACGATGGGCGCCGTACGACATCACCATCGCCCTGAAGAACGTCTCGGGCTCTGATCCGGCGAACGCCGCCCCCGTGTACAACGCACAGGTCGAACTCTTCGATCGTCCGGACTCGCAAACCGCAAACGACGCGGAGTACTTCTTCGCGCCCGGAACGCAGCAGGCTCAGGGCACTGCCGCGATCGATCCTGGTCAAACCTTCGCCGCCCAGTTCACGATCTTCCCCGGTATCGGCAGTGACCAGATTCCGCAGATGCAGACCGATCTGCTGGAGTCGTTCGTGGCGCAAACGGGAGGTGATGTGGATCTGCATCCGGTTCTGCAATGCGCGAACGGGCAGACGAGTGGTCAGACAGCCGGTGCCGTCAATTCCGTGGTTCAGCGTGTTGGTGGCATCGACAACGCCCACATCACATGGGATTCAGCCTCGGTGTGGGGTTCCCCCAGGACGACCACGCCCACCTATATTCTGGTGTTCTCGGGGCCGACGGCGGTCGACGACGCCACCACTGTCATCACCGCTCCGCCAGGGACGACCTTGGCTGATCTCGACTCCCGTTGCACGCTCAATGATGATCACACTCAAGCGGCCTGTTCTTCGGGGCACATGGATGCCGACAGCACCGTCATGTACGCCTATTCGGTGGTTGTCCCGCCCGAGGGTGTCACGATCACCGGGTATGAGATGTGGACCCGGCAGACGCTGAGCAATGGGCCGTGGACGCAGTACGACACCCTGTCTCCCCAGGACGGTGGTCTCCAGTGGCTCGACATCCCCTCGACTCAACGAGTCTTGGGACGCTATTACGGGGTCATGGTGGATTATTCGGATGGATCGCGGGCCTCCAGCTACAGCATCGGCGTCGGGCCCTCCCGCTACGTCTCTCTCGGCGATTCCTACTCCTCTGGCGAGGGTGTCCCGGAGTTCGAGCCTGGTACGGCCTCCGACGTGGACGAGTACGGCGGCAACACCTGCCACCGCTCGGCCATGGGGTCGTACGGCCGTCTCCTCCTCGATGACCCGTCTGTGACGGCCAATCTCGAACCAGCGACCTTCGCCGCCTGCTCGGGAGCCGTCACCGCCGACGTCACATCACCGAACCCGGTGAACGCTGGCGAACCAGATCAACGATCGCATGTGGACCAGTTCACCGACGTGATCACGCTGACCATGGGTGGGAACGACATCGGATTCGCGGATCTTGCCGTGAAATGCGTGCTCCTGGATTGCTACCAGGAAATTTCTTGGAAGGAGGCGATCGGCTCCACGGGGTTCTTGGATGGCCTCATGCAGTTCGTGGACCAGGCTCATGATGCCCTGGGTGGTGGGGTGAACACTGACACGATCGTCGATTGTCTCCAGGCGTTCACTGATCCGGCTCATGCGATTCTTTGCGCGTATGATGCGTGGACGGCGGACAAGTTCTACAGCGGGGTTGCGGATGCGGTACAAGCGCTCGCGGACTTCAATCCAGTGGAGTTTACGAACTTTGTGAAGGCGCTCGGTCATCTTGACCCGGATGCCATTTCCACCCTCAAAGACACGGTGGGTGGAATGGTCCAAGATCAACTCACCAATCTCAACGTCGACACCTTGGTCAGCCTCAATAGCTCTCTCAGCAGCCTCGATTCGGGCTCACTGGACAGCATTGTCGGCGTGTTGGCGGACTATGGCGCCACGGCGCTCAATTTCGGTCCTCAGGGTGTGATCGACCTCATCGATTCAGCAGTGAGCTTCAACGCTGATCGCATGTCCTCGCTGAGGTATCTTGTTGACGGGACGCTGGTTCATCGCCTGGACTCGGTGTTCCGTTCCTTGGCGGCCTTGGCGCCAAATGCCAAGATTCTTGTGATGCCCTATCCTCAGTTGTTCGACGAGTCGAATCCGACACAGGATTGCCTCCTGGGATTGGGTAACCTGGGATTCAGCGGTAACGAGCGCACTGTGATTTCTGAACTCATCGACCAACTCAACGATGACATCAGGCAGGCCGTCAGTGCCGCGAATAGCGGGCTTGTCGGCGCTCCTGTCCAGATGGTCTCACCGTACGATGTCGGTGCACAGTTCTTAGGTAAGACGCTGTGTAAGGATGGGTCTCTCAATGGGGACAGTTACTTCAATGGGCTCGTGAATCCGTGGGTTCCATTGCCGGGAAACAAGGGGCCGGTGTCGTACTCCTTCCATCCGAACGCACTCGGACAGCAGGCGTACGAACGGGCGCTCGCGCCGTACATCAACTCGGCCATCACGGCGGTGACGCCGAAGCAGACCTCGACTCTCGCCAGCACCTTTGTTCCGTACGGCGCCCGACAACTCCATGTCGATGCGGCATGGCCGGGTAGTACGGTCCTCCTCAGTGTCATCGCTCCGGACGGGACCGTGTACGACGCCCACACGCCTGGTGTGAGCAGTGGTGGTGATGCGACCAGTGCGTGGCTGGCCATCTCGAATCCCATGGCGGGGACGTGGACTCCGCAGGTGTACGGCGAGGACGTGGCGGAGAACGGCGAGGACGTTCAGGTGACAACATCCATCGATCTGGTCATTCCCTCGCCAGAGGCGTCAGTGCTTCAAACCGTCTCGCCGACGGACCCCCGTACCGTCACCTTCGACGCGTCGGGTTCCACCAGCGCGCAGGGGACGCTCTCGTACTCCTGGGTGTTCTCCGACGGGAGCTTCGACACGGGAGCGGTGGTGACTCACACCTTCCCTGCGGATGTGCCCATGTGGGCGACGTTGAGGCTGGACGATGGCGTGTCCATCCCCACCTGGCTGCCGGGAGTGGCCAACTCGGTGCCGGTCGCGATGGATGATGTCGCGACTGTGGTGAGTGGGGAGGCGCTGACGGTCGATGCCCCTGGCGTCCTCGCCAACGACACAGACGTCGACGGTAATGCCCTGACGGCAGTCCTCGGCCAGCCGCCGTCCCATGGCACGGTGACCCTGGACGCCGACGGGAGTTATGTCTACACGCCGGTCGCCGGTTTCGTGGGTACGGATCAGTTCACGTACGTCGCCAACGACGGAACGGTCGACTCCCTTCCGGCCACCGTGACGATCACAGTCACTCAGGCTGACGTCCAACCGACGCCGACGCCGACGGTTACGCCGACGGGTACGCCCACGCCGACGCAATCGCAGACGCCGACGGGCACGCCGACTGCGCCTGGGTCGACGACGCCTGCTCCGACGACCCCTGGGCCGACGATGACTGCACCGACGAGCCCGGTGAGTCCGACGTCGTCTGCCACAGGAACGTCCACACCCTCGTCTGGCACCTCGTCTCCCGGTGGGCCCACATCGACGTCGGGCGGCACATCAGCATCGCCAACTCAGTCCGCGTCAGCAGGGGAGAGTTCGGGGAGTCCGTCGATGACGCCCACGGGCTCGCCGACGGCATCAGGATCGACGAGTCCGGGGTCGAGCCAGTCCCCGACGGGGACATCCACGCCGTCGAGTTCGACGTCTGGTTCGTCCGTGCCTCCGAGTGGTTCTCCCACGGGAAGCCCGACGGTGACTCCGACCGGTTCCACGAGTGTGAGTCCGACCTCGGGTCCCACGCACCCGACGCCGACCCCCTCGGGCACAACGACACCGTCTGGTGGCGCATCGCCGGGCCAGTCGTCCTCAGGCGCGAGTTCGACGTCCACGGGCTCTGCCACAGGTGGTCCGAGCCCATCGGTGTCGACGGGTGGTCCCACGCAGTCCGCGTCTGGGAAGCCGACGGTCTCACCCTCGCAAAGTCCCAGTGGCACGCCGACGGAGACCCCCACGCCTGAGCCCATCATCGACGTCCCCACGTCGGGGGTTGCCATTGCGACCCAGGCATCCACGCGCATCCTCTCCTTCACGGGGTCCGGGTTCGTCCCCGGACAGTCAGTGACTGCTCGCATTGTGGGCGCCTCGGTGGACCTCCCACCTGCCGTCGCCACTCTCCTCGGGACGGTGACGTTCCAGTGGACGGTCCCGGATGGGTTCGCCGTGGGTGACTACGTCATCCAGATGAGTTCGGGCGCGACGACCGTGTCCCAGACCTTCACGATCTCGGAGCTGACATTCGTCGACAACGTCTCCAACGCAGCCGGTCCAGGCCAGGTGACAGTTCTCAGTGGGGGCGCCGCGTCGCCAGATTGGGTCCCAGTGTCCCTGGCGATCCTCTTCTTCCTCGTCGGTGGGCTGGGGCTTCTGCTGCGTCGGACGTGGATGGCGCGAGGAGGTCACTCTGCGAACCGCCGGTGGTGATCGCTGGCGGATGGGCTCAGTTCACGTCAGGACGTCAGGGTCCTCGGTCTTCGGACCCGTGTGGTGAGCAGATCTCCTGCGAGATTCCTCACGGGGGCGCAGATCGGAAGGTGTGTCACCGCCGGACTGTTCGGGACATCACCTGCCAGGCGACGAGGGAACACACGAGGGTCATGGCGACCAGGACGAGGACGATTACGCCCCAGCTCCACCCCAGGGAGTCGGGGGTGAGGGTCATCGCGTCGATAGTCGCGGCTCTGACCGAGTCGGGGAGGGTCGCGACGACCTCGGCCGTGTACGGCGCCCGTACCAGCGAACTGGCCTGCGCGAAGGGGAGCCAGGCCAGGATATGGCCGACCGGATCGGACAGCGCTGAGCGCGTGACATAAGTCTCGGACAGGAATCCGAACATGACGCCGATCACCACGGAGAGTCCCGTGAAGGCGCCCAGGGTGCGCAGGCCGGAGACGGCGAGGCCCATCACGGCGGTGAAGGCCGCGCAACACAGCATCAGCCACCCCCAGCCCGCCAGTACCCCAGACCAGGACAGGGGTACGGCGCTGGCCAGGCAGTAAGCCGTGCCGAGGACCAACACCGTCGTGGTCATGAGCATGGAGACCGCAGTGGCGGCGACCAAGTAGCCCCCGGTGATCGCCCAGCGCGGCAGAGGGGTGACGAGGACATCGCGCCACCGGTTGGTCTCCTTGTCGTCGATGAACTGACGCAGGGCGCCCAGCCCAGAGGTGCAGGAGGCGATCACGCACGCCGAGGCGATCAGCCAGGCGTCGAGCACGTGTCCGGCCTGTTCGCTGCTGACCAGGCCGGAGAAGTTGGCGGTCATCGAGTCCACGATGGTGGGCTTGAGGAAGAGCAGGACGAGGAAGATCGCGATCATGGCCCCCAACAGGGAGAGGAAGACGGCCACCTTGTCGCAGAAGTAGAGCCGGATGATGCGTGTGACGAGGGACAACATGTCAGTCCTCCCTCAGGTTCGTGCCGGTCAGATTGAGGAAGACGTCGTCCATCGTGCCGTGCGAGACCTCGAAGTCCCAGATCAGGCCCTGGTGGTCGTTGATGATGGACCAGGCTTCAGCGGAGTCGGCCACGGTGACCTCGATGACGTCGCGTACCCGGGTCCAGGTGATCCCGGCGTCCTCCAGGGCCACCTCCAAGCTGGTCGGTCCTCGCAGCAAGACGCGATCCCGGGAGTACGCCGCCCGCAGTTGGGCAGGCGTGCCGGACGCGATGATCCTCCCATGGTCGATGATCTCGACATGGTCGGCGCGCTCGGCCTCGTCCATGTCGTGGGTGCTCAGGAAGACGGTGACCCCCAGGTCCTCGCGCAGGCTGGTGATGGCGTCCCACACCAGGCGGCGGGACTGCGGGTCGAGCCCGGTCGTCGGCTCGTCGAGGAACAGGATCTCCGGCGAGGCCAGGAGTGCTCGGGCGATGTCGACGCGGCGGCGCTGTCCTCCCGACAAGGCGCCATAGGTCCGGGGCAGCAGGTCGTCGAGGCGCAGCACGTGGCAGACATCGTCGATGGAGTCCACGCCGTACCATCGGGCCCGCGTGGCGAGGTTCGCCCGTACGCTCAGGGGCCGGTCCAGGAGGGAGTCCTGGAAGACCACCCCGATGCGGGATCGGATCGCCGCGTCGTCGCGTCCGAGCAGGCGGGGGTCCTCGTCGATGATCGAGTACGTGACTGATCCTGATTGAGCCGGGGCGAGGGTGGTCAGCACGGAGATGGTCGTGGACTTCCCGGCCCCGTTGGGTCCCAGGAATGCGAAGAGCGACCCACGCTCCACACGGAAGGAGATCGAGTCCACGGCGGTGAAGGACCCGTACGTCCGAGTCAGGTCGGTCACGTCGATGATGGGTGTCATAGGTGTCGCTTTCGTGTCAGGGCGCAGGGGGCGGTTCCTGATGCCAGTATGTCCGAAGGCGCAAGCGGCTGACATCGGCTGATCGGTGGATAAGGGCCAAATCGGGCATGTGGCCGATGCCGGGGTGGATGTCAGGGGATCCGTGGTGCCTGGGTCCGGGGGGCGCGAACCGTGCTTTTCTGACCGAAAACAGACAGTTCGTGCCCCCACGAAAATCACGGGGGCACGAACCGTGCAATCTGACCCTGAAAACCAACGATTCGCGCCCCCACGGCCCTGGAGCAGACGCCCAAGGGCGGACGACGATACTGTTCCCTGGGGGTTGGTCGACCAAATCGCGAATGCGATTTTGTCGATCCCACAGTGAGCGAGGTGGTACCCTCCGGGACCACCTCAGCGAACGGCCCCAGGGGGCAGTATCGCCGTCCGCCCGGACCGACCACGAGTATGCGAGTGGTACTGGGCCGTCCGCCCGGACTGACCACGAATGTCGAACCCACATAGGCCCAGACAAACAGGACGACTCAGGGATGCTTGGCGGCGTCCGCCTGCTCGGCCTGGGCGATGGTGACGCCCAAGGCGCCAGTCGGGTCGTAGAAGCAGACTTTCCCCTCGGGGGTACTGGGATGGTACGACGGATCGTCCATCATGCGGGAGAACTCCTCGTCGGACATCCCCGCACCGTCGGGGACATCGTGTTGAGCGAAGCAAGCCCTGATCCGCTGGGGTGGCGTGATCGCCTGTGGGTTGTCACGTATGCCGAGGTAGATGGGCTCGATCCAGTTCAGAGTCCCGAGCATGCACCGATTCCCGGTGTCCTGGGGATCTGCGGAGGGATTCTCGTTGACGCTCCCCGGCGATGCGGAGATGATGTACTGGGTGGCCTCGATGGTGACATCCCATCCCTTGTCGGCCATGCATTGGACGTAGAGATCCTGGGTCTCCCGGTACTCTGCGTCGGTAATGACACGGTCGGAGAGAACGTCACGCTCATAGTCCGTCAAGGTGGGATCGGCGAGCGCTTCGTCGATACGGTCCTCCCAGAAAGGGGCGATGCTGGTGGTAGGGGGTGTGGTGCTGCTCGTACACCCTGTGAGGAGGCATGCGAGCATAATCACCGAGAAGGCTGACATGATGGCAGGAACTGCCGTTGAGATGGCTAACCTTCGTTTCATTCTGTCTCCTTCGACATGGCGGGTGAGGTGTCGAATGCGACATCGCGGCAAGGACGCCAATCTCGAACTACCGTTGTCCGTTAGTCTATTGACGCAAGGAAATGGAAATCAAGGATGACGGTTTCACGGCGAAAAGTGGGCGGAAACTTTCGCACCAAAAGGAATCAAAATATCAGAAGGGGAGTGCGAAGGCACAATCGCGACAACGTCGATACGGGGTCGAGGTTCTCTCGCCGTGCGGATGGTTGGCGCTCAACGTGAGGGCGAGCAGCGCCCTCACCCTTTCGGGGGTGTGAACGAGTTCTCGTGCTCCGTCCCCCGCGCTCGCTCCCAGGACTCATGGATCTCACGCTCGGCGTGAGCACGCCCCACCCAGATGGCGCCTTCGACGGACTTCCCGGGTTCCAGGTCCTTGTAGACGGAGAAGAAGTGCTCGATCTCCAGCAGGGTCAGGTCGGGCAGGTCGGTCAGTTCGCGGATGGTCGCTTGGCGCTGGTCGGCGGTGGCGATGCACAGCACTTTGTCGTCTCCGCCCTTCTCGTCGGTCATCCGGAACATGCCGATGGCGCGGCACTGGATCAGGGCGCCGGGGAAGGTGGGTTCTTGGAGGATCACCATGGCGTCCAGCGGGTCGCCGTCTTGGCCGAGGGTTCCTTCGATGAAGCCGTAGTCGTTGGGGTACTGGGTGGACGTGAACAGTGTGCGGTCCAGGCGGATGCGGCCGGTGTGGTGGTCCATCTCGTACTTGTTCTTCGTCCCCTTCGGGATCTCGATGGTCACGTCGAAGCATAGGGCTGGTTCCATGTGCGGGTGCTGGAAATTGACCACGGTGTCTCTCCTTGTGATGACGCGGTGACGATAATCGAGTCTACAGGTTTCCGCGGGCGACGGGGTATCTGAATGTCCTACCAGGGGGCGTGTCGACACGATGCCGGACTGTCGCCTGCGTCGAGTCGGCGCTGGGCATGTCGCGCGTCGTCCAGCTCGTGTTCCTCTGGCGTGACGTGCCGTCAGGGCGATGGGAAAGCACGCCGCGGAGCGCCTGGTGTGATGGATGCGGACGGGCGTGATCGTACGCCACCCGGATCAGGCGGCAGCGGGCAGGGCCCAGGCCTCGTCGGCGGTGATGCTCACCCCTCTCGCGCCGGTACGACGGGTGTACCCGCGCACGGCGAGGACGCGCGCGTGGAACAGGTCGAGCCCGACCTCGTGCTGGGAGTCGGGGAAGAAGGCGCAGTCCACCACGCCCGTGCCGTCGTCCAGGCTGAGGAAGACGACCCGCCTGCCCGAGCGCATGGGCGGGGTCTGGGTGGCGACTCTGACCCCGGCGACCAGGACGCGGCTGTGGTTGCGCACGGCGAGCAGTTGGTCGGCGCGGGTGACGCCCATCTCGTCGAGGCCCTCCTTCCATGGATCGAGGAGGTGCCCGCTGACTTCCAGTCCCAGAAGGGAGGTCTCCGTCGCCAGCGAGGTGGGGTCGGTCCTCGCTTCGTCCCACGCGTTCGGCTCGTACCCCCGCCCCGGCCCGGGAACGTCGCTCGTTTCGTCCCCCTCGTCCCACTGTGGCAAGGGGTCCTGGTCCTCGGGCACGGCGACGCGGGCGGCGGTCATCCGGCGGGTGAGGGCGATGACGGCGCCGCGCTCGTGGCGTGGGCACAACTGGTCGAAGGCGCCCACGGCGGCGAGTTTGAGCGCGGTGGGGCGGTGGGGGCGCGCCCGTTCGAGGAGGTCTGACAAGGAGGAATAGGGTTGATGGGTGGCCAGTCGACGGGCCTCGGCCCCGCTGATCCCGCTGAGTTGGGTGAAGGGGATGCGGATGCCCAGCCCGTTCGGGGTGGGTTCGAGCCGGAACGAGGCGGAGGAGGCGTTCGCGTCCACCCCGAGGAGCGGAATCCCCAGCCGCTTGGCCTCGGCGGCCAGAAGGCGTTGGGGGTACATCCCAGGGTCGTGCTCCAGCAGTCCACACATGAACCCCGCCGTGTGGTGGGTCTTCAGCCAGGCGGACTGGTAGGTGGTGAGGGCGAACGCGACCGCGTGGGCCTTGCAGAAGCCGAAGCTGCCGAACTCGCGCAACACGGTCCAGATCTTCTCGATCTGGACGTCGCTGAACAGGCGGCGTCCCTGGTCCATCCGCTGGGCGGCGCGAGAGCGGAAAGCGGCTTCGATGGCCTCGGCGTCCTCGCCGAGGTGGCGGCGGATCTCGTCGGCTTCCGCCAGGGTGACCCCCATGCAATCGGACAGGATCCTCAGGACGTGCTCGTGGAAGATCACCACCTGATGGGCGTCGGCCAGGAACTCGCGGAACCGCGGGTGCAGGGCGGCTTGGGACCGGAACCCCAGCCGGGAGTCGAGGAAGGGGGTGATCATGTTCCCCTTCATGGGGCCGGGCCGGAACAGGCTGATGTCGGCGACCAGGTCGGTCATCGTCTCCGGCTGGAGTTTGCCGATCAACTCGCGTTGGCCGGGGGATTCGATCTGGAACATGCCCAGGGTGTGGGTGGAGCGGATGGCCTCGAAGGTGGCCGGGTCGTCGTGGGGGATCGCGTCGAGGTCGATCCGTTCCCCGGTGGCCGCCTGGATCTGTTCCAGGGCGTACGCCATCGCGGACTGCATGCGCACGCCCAGGATGTCGAGTTTCAGCAACCCCATGTCGTCCACGTCGTCCTTGTCGTACTGGCTCATCGCCAACCCGAGCCCCGACGGCTGGGTGGGGGTGGTGCTGAGCAGGTTCTCGTCGGAGACGATGACCCCGCACGGGTGCATGGAGACGTGGCGCGGGAGGCGGTCGAGGCGTTCGGCGAGGTCGACCAGGACGCGCAGGCGAGGATCCACGCTGGCTTCGCGGGCCACGGCGTCCAGTTCGGGCCGCTCGGTCAGCGCGCGGGAGATGTCGTGGGCGTTCAACCTCCACAAGGACTTGGCGAAGCGGTCCACGTCCTCGTCGGGCAGGCCGAGGGCGAGCCCCGCGTCGCGTACTGCCGAGCGGGCGCGGTACTGGTTGCGCATCGACAGCAGGACGGTACGGTGGGGGCCGTAACGCTTGGCCACCGCGCGGTCGATGTCGTGACGGCGGGCGGACTCCACGTCCAGGTCGATGTCGGGCAGGGTGGACCGGGCCGAGCCGAGGAACCTCTCGAAGAGCAGATTGTGCTCGATGGGGTCGGCCTGGGAGACGCCTAGGAGGTAGTTGACGAGGCTGCCCGCTCCGGATCCACGGGCCTGCACGCGTACCCCCATCTGACGGATCATGTCCGCGATGTCGGCCACGACCAGGAAATAGGAGGAGAATCCGAAGCCGGCGATGACGTGGAGTTCGTCGTCGAGACGGCTCATCAGGAGGTGTTTCATGTGGGCGGACGGGCTGGGATAGCGGTCGGGCAGGGCCGAGCGGCACCGGTGGGTCAGGACGTCGAGGGGGTCGTCGTTGATGCCGATCACGTCCAATTCGGGGGTCTTCGCCACCCTCCACCGCAGGTCGGCGTCCGCGTCGAGACCGCACCGCTGGGCGAGGGCTTCCGTGTCGTCGAGGAGGCGGGACAGCGCGTCGTCCCCCTGGTCGGCGTGGGCGCACACGTCGGCGCCGACCTGGCGCATCAGGCGAGCGGGCTTGAGCCAGGCCTCGGCGTTGGGCTGGGGTTGGAAGGCGCCCAGGGGGAGGAGGAGGCCCGCCGCGTCGAGCACGTCGGCGGTGACCGCGTCGGCGGGGTCGAGATAGCGCACGGCGTTGGTGAGGACGGCAGGGACCCCTGCTTCGCGGGCGAGGGCGAGCATGGCCGCGGCGTGGGGGACGCTCGCGGGTTCCCCCGGTTTGGCGTAGTGGCACACGATCTCCACCGCGACGGCGCCGGGGAGCAGCCCGGCCCAGGAGGCCAGGAGGGCGCGGGCTCGGCTGGCGTCCCCCGCGAGGACGGCCCGCCCGACGGAGGAGCCGGGGCCGAGGAGGACGGTGACGGGGATATCGCCGCCGCCTGTGAGGATGCCCTGGATCCGGTCGGCGGTGATCATCGCGGCGCGGTTCGTGGACGTGTCGCGGGGCAGGGCGGAGGATGTGGTGGCGGAGGTCCCGGTGGCGGAGGTCCCGGCGTGGGCGGCAGAGATGAGACGGCACAGGCACGCCCAGCCCTGCCCCTGGTTGCGCCCGTGGGCGAGGACGGTGATCTCGGCGCCGCCGTTGGTCAGCAGGTCGGCGCCCACGATGGGCTGGATCCCGGCGGCGAGGCAGGCGCGGATGTGGCGTACGGCCCCGTAGAGCCCGTCTTTGTCGGTCAGGGCCGCTGCGGGGGCGTCGCGGCTGGCGTCCACGAGGGCCTCGGGCCAGGCCGTGCCGTGGTGGGCCGAGAAGCAACTGGCGACATGGAGGTGGGTGAAGGGTTCCATATCGTGTCAGTCGTCGATGTGAGTCAGGCGCCACCACGAGCCGTCCTCGACGGCGAGGTCGGCGTGGATGGATTCCCCGGTGGCGGGATCGACCCCTGTGACGCGCCACATGTGCTGAGTGAGCGCCTGGACCGAGCCGACCAGGGACGCGGACGTCCACCACGGCTCGCGATTGATCCAGGGGACGGGACGCCCGGACACGGCGTACCGGCGGTCGCGCCATTCGAACCGCGTGGGTTCGCCAGCGGTGGACACCCACACGGGCACGAGCTCTCCTAGGTCAGTCATCTCACTCCAATCGAACAAATGTTCGAGCGTCATCTGAGTATAGTCCACCAGATGTGATCACGCAACGCCCTCAGGGCGGGGGCGGTTAGACTGCGGAGCAGGCCACGAGCGACGTGCGAGAGAGGATCGAGATGGATCTGATGCGGGGAAGTGGCCCCCGTGGTCGCGTTGCTGCTGTCGCCCCTGGCGTCGTACATCACGGGAACCTCGATCGATGTCTCGGGCGGTAGTGGGACGAGTTCCTGAGGGTGTCGTGGCGGCGTGTTACGATGAATGAGTCATCATGGTGCTCGCTAGGGATGGTGCCGCTGGCCTATGTAATCTAGTTCTAAGGATCCTGGAATGAGTGTCAAAGTTGTAGCTGACAATTATCTTCGTGCCGATTCCGTCGACGAGTTCATCGTCGCGGCCCGTGAGCTCGTCGCCGAGACCCACGCGAAAGACTGGGGCTGTTTCGCGTACGGCCTCTTCCGTGACACGGCCGACCCCCTGCACCTGACCGTCCTCGAGGAGTGGGAGAACCAGGAGGCCCTGGACGCTCACCTCGCCAGCGAGCATTTCCAGCGGCTCTTCCCCGTCTTCGGCGCGACGGCCGATCCCGCCAAGCCGGGCGTGGTCAGCGTGTACGAGCCGGTGTAGTCGGTCCTCGGTCCCCGGTCCTGGACGCGGGGAGATGAGGGGCGTGGTGCGCGCGCCCTGGTGCCGTGCTGTGTCGTGTCGTGCCGTGTCGTGTCGTGCGCGCGTCGGCGTGGGGCGGCGATCACATCCGGGCCATGATCTGGGTCGGCGTGCGTCCTTGCCTGGTCATCTGGATGATCTGTGTGAGCCGTGGGACGGCATGGGCGAAGAACAGCGCCAGGCCGTCGCATAAATCGTTGTCCCCTTCGCGCGTGCGGTCCTTGGGGCACCCGCCGTTGCACAACGCGAGCCAGTGGCATTGGCGGCAGCGCTCGCCGAGGCAGTCTCGTTTGTTCTGGCCGAAGCGACGTTGGGTCGCCGACTCCACCATGTCCGTCAGGTGGTCGCAGGTGAGGCTGCCCAGTCGGTGGTCGGGGTTCACGTAATGGTCGCAGGAGTACACCGAGCCGTCGGCCTCCACGATCAGCACCTGGCCGCACGTCGGGGCCATCCAGCACACGCCGGCCCCGCCACCCGCCAGGACGCGGGTCAGTTCGGCGAAGAGTTGCACGTCCATACGACCCAGGTCATGGGTCGCCCATTCGTCGAAGATGGCGCACAAGAACCTTCCGTACGCGTCGCCGCGTACGCTGTCCGGGGTCAGCGCCCCCGTCGAGTCGCGACGCACGATCGGGATGAACTGGATCCAGCCGGTGTTGAAGTCGCGCAGGTGGCGGTAGGCGGCCAGGGGATCTTCCGTCGTCGTGGAGGTCACCGTGCAGAGCAGGTCCGGTTGGATCCCATGGGACTGCAGGCGCGTGATGGACTCGGCCACGCTCTGGTAGCTCCCATGGTTATGGGGGTCCGGGCGGTACTGGTCGTGGATGGCGGGGGTGCCGTCGATGCTCAGGCCGACGTCGAACTGATTCGCCGCCAGGAAGGAGCACCACTGGTCGTCCAGGAGCACGCCGTTGGTCTGGAGGTTGTTCCAACACTGCCATCCGGCTGGGAGGTGCTTCTTCTGCATCTCGACGGCGCGACGATAGAAATCCACGCCCGCCAGGGTCGGCTCGCCGCCGTGCCACACGAAGCTCACCACGGGTCCCGGACTGGCGGCGATATAGGAGGAGATGAAGCGTTCGAGCATCTCGTCCGACATACGCGCCCGGCTCGACCCATGGGTCGATAGGTAGTAGCAGTATCCGCATCGCAGATTGCAGTGGGAGCCGACGGGCTTGGCCATGACGGAGAAGGGCCGCGCCGCACGTGCCGAGGGCGTTGCCATCAGGATTGGTCTCGCAGGTGCTGGTCGAAGAACTGCAGGGCTTTGTTCCAGGAGTCCATGGCTTGGGTGGGACGGTACGACTCTCCGGCGTGGTTCCAGATGGCGTGCCCGGCCCCGTCGTACCGATGGAAGACGTACTCCTTGCCGTGCTTGACCAACTCCGCTTCGTGAAGGTCGACCTGCTCCGGCGTGGGGAATTTGTCGTCGTTGCCGAAGATGCCCATCAAGGGGCAGGACAACTGGCTGGTCAGGTCGATCGGGGCGACCGGCTGGGCCTCGCTGAGGTCCTCCTCGGCCATCACCACCCGTCCTCCCCAGCACTCCACAGCGGCATCGAGGCCCTCGACCTGGCATGCGGCGAGGAAGGCGTGGCGCCCGCCCGAGCACATGCCGATCACGCCGACATGGCCGTTGGAGTACGGCAAGCCGGCCAGATAGTCCACGGCGCCTTCGCAGTCGCCCATCACCGACGCGTCCGGGACTCCGCCGGCCTCACGCGCCCGCAGGGCGACCTGATCGGGGCGACCATGTCCGAAGCGTTCATAGATGTCCGGACAGACGACGAGGAAGCCATGCTGGGTGAATCGGCGGGCGACCTCCCGGTTCAGTTCGTCCCACCCCGGCATGTGGGGGATGAGGACGATCCCGGGGTAGGGCCCCTCGCCCAGCGGTCGGGAAAAGTATGCGTGGATTCGGTCGTCGTCGTGCCCGTGCATGGTCACGGTCTCGGCCAGCATGCCTTCGTAGGCGTCAGTATTCAAGTCATTCCACACGATGGTCCTCCTTGTGGGTTCCCTCGATCGGTGCGGACGCTTTCGCGGCGACATCGCCCGCCCCTCTTCATGTGTGTCTCCGGTGCTGTGCCTGGCACCTCGACCATTCCAACTTTAGCCCTCATTGGCGAGTAGGGCGGACATGTGTCGTCTGTGGACCGGGGTGAGCGTGGGGTGCAGGGGTGGCGCGTGGGTACGTGGGGTACGGGTGCGTGGGGTGCGTGGGGTGCGTGGGGTACGGGGGCGTGAACTGTTGGATGGGGTGGGCGTGGGGGCGCGAACCGTGCTTTTTCGGGGAAGAAGGAACGGTTCGCGCCCCCCTGGATTTCGTGGGGGCACGAACCGTGGTTTTTCGGGGAAGAAGGAACGGTTCGCGCCCCCGTGGCGCTCAGTGGCGGGGGCGCGAACCGTCAGACGATGTGGGGGCGGGTCGATAGGGTCACTAGGCGCATCACGCGGTACCTCACACCAGGGTGCGCGGGTACGGGGGCGTGAACTGTTGGATGGGGTGGGCGTGGGGGCGCGAACCGTGCTTTTTCGGGTGGAAAGGAACGGTTCGCGCCCCCGTGGCGCTCAGTGGCGGGGGCACGAACCGTCAGATGATATGGGAGCGACTCCAGGGGGGTCCCTCGGCACGTCACACAGGGGTACGTCCGGCACGTCGTCCGGCACATCGCACCGCACGCCACACCGGACCCCACCCGGCACGTCGCACCAGCACGTCGCACCGGGCGACTCCGCACCCCCACCGGACCTCACACAGTACGGGAGTGGCGCGGCCCTTCGCCGGGCTGCTGGACGTACTGGTCGAAGACCATGGCGATGACGCGGATGAAGATCCGGCCCAAGGTGGTCGACGCGATGGCGTCCTCGCGTGGTTCGAGCAGGCCGTCCCGGCGCAGCGGCTCGAGCTGGGCCAGTTCGGCGGCGAAATGCTGGTCGACATCGATGCCCCAGGTCTGGGAGAACGTCGCTTTGTCGAGGAAGCCGTTGCACAGCAGGTCGGAGATCGCGGCGCGACGGACGATGTCCTCGTCGGTCAGCTCGACTCCGCGCAGGATGGGCAGGCGGTCCTCGCCCATGGCGGCCTCGTACTCATGCAGACCGCGCACGTTCTGGGCGTACGACCGGTTCAACTCGGAGATGCCGGTGATGCCCATGGCGAACAGGTCGGCGCCGCTCTTGGTCGTGTACCCCTGGAAGTTGCGGTGCAGGCTGCCGTCGCGCTGGGCCACGCACAACTCGTCCTCCGGCAGGGCGAAGTGGTCCATGCCGACGTAGACGTACCCGGCCTGGGTCAGGCGCTCCAAGCCGATGCAGAACAACTGGAACTTGTCGGTCCCCAGCGGGATCGTGCCCTCCAGGACCTGCTGCTGCTTCTTGACCCACGGGACATGCCCGTAGCTGAACAGGGCGATGCGTTCGGGGCGCAGCGTGATCACTTGGTCGAGCGTGTGGGTGAAGGTCGCCGGGGTCTGGCCGGGCAGGCCGTAGATGAGGTCGAAGTTCAACGAGTTGAAGCCCCGTTCGCGGCAGGCGTTCACCAGGTCGGTGACCATCTCGACCGGCTGGATGCGGTGGATGGCTTTCTGGACGTCCGGGTCGAAGTCCTGCACCCCCAACGACAGGCGGTTGAATCCGAGCGCCTTGAGCGCGTCGAGGTGCTCGAGGGTGGTCACGCGCGGATCGAGCTCCACGCCGATCTCCGCGTCCTCGGCGAAGGTCACGCGCTCCCGGGTGTAGGTGAACAAGTCCGTGAGCTGGGCGGGGGAGAAGTACGTCGGCGTGCCGCCGCCCCAGTGGAACTGCACGGTGGGGCGCGACGGGTCGAGCATGCCCGTGATCTTGTCGATCTCGGCCTTCAGCATGGGCAGGTACGACGCGGCGCCGTCGTGATTGGACCGCACGATCACATTGCAGCCGCAGAACAGGCACATGGACTCGCAGAAGGGGAGGTGCATGTACAGCGACACGGGGCGGTCGGACTGGTTGGATTCGGCGATGACTCGGCGGTAGTCGGCTTCGCCGAAGGAGTCGTTCCACCACGGCGAGGTCGGGTAGCTCGTGTAACGCGGAGCGTTGACGTTATAGCGTTCGAGGAGTTCCTCGGTGACGTCGATGGTCTCGCCTGGTAAGTGAATGGTGACGGTCATGCCTATGCTTTCGTTGTTTGTGTCGTGGGGTGAGCCACGTCCACTAGTGTAGCCGTGGGCCAAGAATCCTGCTCGTCGGAGCGGGTGGAGCGTGACACGCTGCGGGGACGAGCCCTCCTGCCGGGTTGTGATCCTGCTCCGTGTATGGGGATGTACGGCGAGGGCCGCCCCGCGACGCGAGGGCCGTTCGGGCGTCGTCGGTGAGTATGTTCAGGGGCTTTACGAAATTCTGAATAAGTGATATATTTTAAGAGATGGGCGTACGGGGCCATCAACCTCTCTGGGGAACAGGTGTGGAATGAAACGTCAATGCTGCACGGTTGTCGATTGTCGTATGGCAACGTCGACGAGACTGGTGTCGCGTCGCGAGGGTCCCGAGTCTCGGCGCCACCCCACAGTCGCAGGGGTCCCTTCCCGTCTCGGGGAGTCCCCCTGGGACAGGTGGCACAAACATCGTAGGTGACTGGAACGTGTCGGGCCCCCTCGTACCTCCCTAGCCGAGTCGCCCAGCGTTCCACCTCCACCACCGGCAGACTCTGCCATCCCGTCCTAATCCGGGACAACGGGGAGTCCGCAGCCGAAGTCGGTGGGGCTCGCGGTTGAGAATATCCTGTGGGCCCCGCCGCTTCTCAGCCTGGGCGGGGCCCGGGCCACGTCCCCCCTGCTCCACGACCCGGCACGTCTTGAGATGTGGCATATCACGAAGGAGTGATCCCACGTAGTAATGTTTCGGTCAATTGGAGCGAAGGAGGCCTCGCCATGGGTGCTGAACACGACGACACGTCCGACGCCGGGCGGGTGATTCGACCGACCGCCGACGGGATCGAAAAAGAGGAGTTGAAGCCTGGTCTGAAGAACAGGCACATCCAGATGATCGCCATCGGAGGGGCGATCGGCGTGGGTTTGTTCTACGGGTCGTCGTACGCCATCCAATTGGCTGGCCCCGCCGTCGTCCTGTCGTACCTGATCGTGGGGGCGTTCATCTACTTCGTGATGCGCGCGAATAGCGAACTGGCCGTCGAGGAGCCGGTGTCCGGGGCGTACGCGTCCTTCGCCGGACGGTACATCAGCCGGTACTGGGGCTTCTTCATGGGATGGAACGTGGTGTTCATCTTCACCGTGGGCCAGGGCGCGGAGTTCGCCGCCTTCGGGCACTACGTCCAGTACTGGTTCGGCGGCGTGCCGATCTGGGTGTCGGCCGTGCTGGCCGTGGCCGTGGTCTCGGTGTCGAACATCGTCGCCGTGGCCCTGTACGGCGAGGTGGAGTTCTGGCTGGCCATCGTCAAGGTCACGGCCATCATCGCCATGATCGTGCTCGGCGTGATCATCATGTTCACAGGGCTCGGGGCCGCCGGACACCTGGTCGGCATGGCCAACCTCACTGGGCACGGCGGCTTCTTCGCGCAGGGCGTGATGGGCCTGCTCATGTCCTTCGTGCTGGCCGCGTTCTCCTTCGGCGGCATCGAGTCCCTGAGCAACACCGCCGCCGAGACCGTGGACGTGAAGAGGACCATCCCACGCGCCACCAACTCGTTGTTCATCCGCATCCTGATCTTCTACGTCGGCGCCATGCTCGTGATGGTCACCTTGTTCCCCTGGGACGAGATCGGCACGGACAACAGCCCCTTCGTGGAAGTCTTCTCGCGCGTTGGCATCCCCGCGGCGGGCTCGGTCATCAACTTCGTCGTCATCACGGCGGCCCTGTCCGCGATCAACTCCGGGATCTACGTCACCAGCCGCATGTTGTACAACCAGGCGGTCAAGGGCAACGCGCCGTCGTACTTCAAGAAGGTCAACAAGCGGGCCGTGCCCGTACGGGCGACCGTCGCCATCCTCGTCGCCAACGTGGCCGTCGCTGTGGTGAACGCGGTGGTCCCCGAGCAGGCGTTCAATCTCTTCTCCTCGGTCACCACCCTGGGCCTCGTGTCGATCTGGGCCACGATCCTGCTGTCGCAACTGCGATTCCGCAGGAAGCGGATGCGCGAGGGCACCGCCGACCAGATCCTGTACAAGACCCCCTGGTGGCCCTGGTCGAGCTACATCTCCTTGGCTTTCCTGGCGCTGGTCGTCGTGATGATCGGGTTCATCCCCGACATGCGCAGCGCCCTCTGGATCGAGCCGATCTGGATCATCGTGGTGTACGTGCTGTACCGGATCGTCATCCGTCGACGCACGCGAACAAGCCACCAGCCGGGGGACAGCGAGTAAACACTGTCGCGTGGGGCGTCCCTTGTGCGGTGGCGTGGGCACTGCCTGTCAGATCAGGGGTACGACCCAGTGTTGATCGTCGGGTGTCAGGGTGAGGCGAATTGTCGTGTCGAGGGTGACGAGTCGGGCTTTGTGGGCGGCTGCGAGGTTGACCAGATGCATGTCGGTGACCTGGCGGTGGCCCACGAGACCGACGAGATCGATCGACGCGTCGGCGAGTGATGAGTCGTCTGGGAGGAATTCCGCACGTGGATCGGCTTTCAGCGAGCGTAGGGAGGCCAGGGCATCCTTGGTGTGGATCTCGGTTGCCATGACGGTCGGGTTGAGCGCTATGCGCAGGAGCCCGGACTCGGTGATGGGTGTGGTCGCGTATCGACGTGTGTCTGTGAACCACTGATGCGCGATCTCGTGGTACATGTGACCGGGGTGGAGTAGCGCCACCAGCACATTGACATCGGGCAGGTCGAGGTCACTCATCGAGGAGCGCCTCAGCGACCATCTCGTTGGTCACGATGTGGCCGGGTGCGCATGGGAGTAGTACGAGGCCATCGGCTGGCGGGGGTGGCGTGTCCGCCTGCAATCCGAGGAGAGCCAATTCGGAGACCGCCTCGCCGAGGCTACGGGAGCGGCCTTCGTGGACGCGCGCTCGTGCGACGGCCAGGACTCGGGGGTGGATCTCTAACGTGGTCCTCATGTCTTAAGGATATCACGCATCAAACATCACGCATCATCGTATGGCCAGTCGATCTTCAAAATCGTGACTGAACATCCTTCAAAATCGTGATTGAAATGTCTTCAAAATCGTGATTTGGCTAATAGCAGCATCCCGATGTCGGGGAGGTCGACAAGGTAGATGACCTTCGCCTCTTCGCTTTCGAGCACGATGTCTCTGTGGTGATGCGGCTATCCATTCTTGCTGAATGGGAAAGTTTAGGCCTCAAACATTTCGACATTGGAAATCTCGATGTATAATCGCTGTCATGACGACAATTGAGAGTCGCGTCCGCGACAGGATTGATAAGTCGGGTATGACTCAGGCGAAGGTTGCCAGGGCGGTTGGCTTGACTGAGGTCCAGTTGTCCAAGTCGCTTCGCGGGTCTCGCCAGTTTTCGGCGGCCGAGGTTGCCGGCTTGGCTGCGGAACTGGGTGTGTCTATGCATTGGCTTGTCACAGGCGACGAGGATCCCATGCTCATTCAGATTGCGGCTCGACATGTGTTCGAAGGTTTCACGGAAGGGTATCGTGCGGTGAGCGCGAAAGATGATTCTCAGCTGCTTAACGATATCTCGTTGCTGTATCGACAGGCATACGGTTCATGAGTCGCCAACCCGTACTAGGCCTTTCCGCAAGAGATATGCGGTCATATCTGGGCAATGATCTGTCTGGTGACCTGGCCGATCGCTGCAATGAGCGGCTGAATGTAGACGTTGTCGTGGTTGATCTTGCGGGTGACGGCTACACGCTGCAGGTGGGGGGGCACTTTGTCATTGTGGTCAGTAAGACGGGGAGCTGGTTTCGTCAAAACTTCTCGATCGCCCACGAGTTGGCTCATGTGGCGCAAGGGACGATGAGCGACCAGATAGTCAATGCGGAGGATCCTTCTGAAACCGCCGCCAATGCTTTCGCGGCAGAACTGCTGATGCCTGAGTCGCAGATCCGATCATTGAATTGGGTGGATATCGAGCTGCCTGTTCTGGCGCAGCACGTGTGGCAGTGGGGGGTGTCGACGAAGTCTCTGGCGGTAAGGCTCCAGAGTCTTCACATGACTCCTGCCAGTGGGGTGATGGCGGCGCTACAGGCCACCACCCAGGCCTTCTTGCGTGCGTACTGGGCCATGCCCCCTGGGCCAGACCTCATCACGCGACGGATGGAGAGATCTGCGCAACGACGGTTCCCAACTTCGTTGATGAGTGATCTCGAGGCAGCCGTGGTTGCTGGCCGGGCGCCCCTCGCGTCTCTGGCTTTTACGCTGGGTGTGGACGAAAACCAACTAGAGATCGAACCATCCTCTCTGGCCGATCCCGCCAGAGATATCTCCTTCCTGGATGGGCTTGTCTAAGGCATGGCCACCTACTTCTTTCCCGATAACACAGTCCTGATTAATTTCACCATTCTCGATCGTCGGGACATACTGACGTGGTTCACGCGTAATTCAGGCATGTGGACGCTTAGCATTGCACGCGAGTGTGAGAACAGTGCCCAGCAGCCGGGGCTGGAGAAGATGCGGTGGTGGAACGGTCTTTTCGGTGATCCCCTCGCACCGACCCCGGCTGAGATGGTTGATGCCCGAACGATTGCCGCACAGATGCAGTCCCCCGGTGAGTATGCTCCAACTGCTCATATGGGCGAGGCTGAGACAATCGCTATTATTCTTCGACGTCGGATTCAGGCAGTCTTCTTGACTGATGATCATGCCGCCGCTCGCCGTGCCGCCTCCGAGTCTCACATTGATGTCGCCAGTACCACGAAAGTGCTCGCTCTTGCCGAGGTGGCCAATAAGGTGCGGCATGATGAAGCGCGAGATTGTCTCGCGACCCTTCTCAATGAAGAGAGGGTCTTGGGAAATCCCCCTTCCATCCAGGGTTACGATCACTATGTGGATGATCTGAAACGGGAGATGAGTCGGTTGGCTTCATAAGCCGACCCCGGTCGCGTTATGTGTCCTCTCACCGCCTTGACCGAGCACCCTGTACAGAGCCTTCCGTCGGGTGAGGGTGGAAGGGCGTCACCGTGACAACTCACCCGGGCATCGTCTGACGTCGAAGATCAGGTCGACGAGGCTGGGGTGGAAAGGACAGAACTGTCCCTGATCCATGAGGGTGAGGATCTCCTGGCGGGTCGACCAGCGGACGGCTTGGACCTCCTCGGTCTGCAACACCAGGCGGGCGGGATCGATGCCGGGGAGGTCGACGAGGTAGATGTCGAGGAACGCGGTCGGTCGGGTGAGGCTGATGTGTGGGCTCTGGCGGGAGAAGTCCACGAGCAGTCCGACCTCCTCGGCCAGTTCTCGCGACGCGGCTTGCTGGGAGGTCTCGCCCGCCAGCGCGGATCCGCCGGCTGTCAGATCCCACAGTCCGGGACAGATGGCCTTCGCGGCGGAACGTTGCTGGATCAGCACGGCCGGATCGTCGCCCACCGGGTCGAACACGACCACCATCACGATGCGATGGAACTCGCCTGCCCGCAGGTACGCCTCGGGGTCGCCGCCGTCCGCGTTGCGGGCGACCACCCGTCCCGTCGGGCTGCCGTCCACGTCGAGGACATCCCATACCTCCGCGTCCTCGGTGGGCGTGGACGTGTCGCATGCTTGCGGTTCGGACTGGGCCTGAGCCACTAGTTCTGCTCTCACACTCTCACTGTAGTGGGAATCGGGACCGGCCCATGTCATGGCCGAGGGAGCACAAAGATCGGGGCATTTACTGGCATGAAGTGGTTAAAGATGCCGCCATCTTTGTGTGGCGACGGCCGTGCGGATGTCTCTGGCTCCGTTCGCGAGCCATCCGGGGCTGATCGACCTTCCGCTCTACGCTGCCGGTCAGATTGCGAGTCTGGGCTAGATCGGCCACCGATGCCTGCCACCCCTGACTGGTTGTCCGGACGTGCACGGCTTGTCGGGAGATCAATCGAGGTGGAAGGATGGACGGGCACGAACAGCCCACGAGAGGTGGCCCCATGATGACGAATCTCTTCTCCTTGCAGGTGGACGGGTGCCGCCTGCCCGATTTTCCGCGCATCACGGATGACGACTGGCAGCCCGCCTTCGACCGTGCCATGGCGGCGCAGAAGGAGGCGCTCGAACAGATCGCCACCGACGAGTCCCCGGCGACCGTCGACCTGATCCGGCGATGGGAATTGTCGGGCGTCGACCTCACCACCGTCTCCAACGCCTTCTGGACGGCCAAAGACGCGGACACCAGCGAGCAGCGGGACGAGATCGAAGCCGTCGTGTCCCCGCAACTGACTCGTCACGCCGACTCCATCCAGTTGGACAGGCGTCTCTACGACCGGCTGGTGGAACTGCAGAGGCGCATCGACGACGGCGAGGTCACCGCCGACGCACAAGACGCCTGGTGGCTCAGCGAGGAACTACGGGGTTTCCGACGGGCGGGAGTCGCCCTGTCCGCGACCGACCAGGAGCGTCTGCGGGCGATCAACGAGCAGATCGCGACGCTCGAGGCCGCGTACTCCTCCCTGGTGGTGAAGGGACGTGCCCGCGCGGCCGTCCACATCACCGACCTGGCTCGTCTGGCCGGCCTGAACGCCGACCAACTGACCGCCGCCAAGAGCGCCGCCGACACGCGTGGTCTCGACGGATGGGTCATCGAACTGGTGAACACCACCCGCCAACCCATCCTGGCCAGCCTGGACGACCGGGACACGCGCCGGGAGGTCTTCGAGGCGTCGATCGGGCGCGGGCGGTCCGGTGAGGGGGATGTGCGCGACACGATCCTCTCGCTGGCCAGGCTCCGGGACGAGAAGGCCCGGTTGCTCGGCTTCGACCATTACGCCGCTTATGTGGCCGACGACGGCTGCGCCAAGACGACGAGCAACGTCATGGCCCTGTTGACGAAGGCGGCGGCGGCCGCAACGGCCAACGCCCAGCGTGAAGCGGCCCAGCTCCAGGAGCAGTTGGACGAGTGGGTTCCGGGGGCGACCCTCCAGCCCTGGGACTGGCAGTGGCTGGCCGAGAAGACGCGCAAGGCGCAGTTCGACCTCGACGATGCGGCGCTGGCGCCGTACCTACGCTTCGAGACAGTGCTGGAGAAGGGGGTCTTCGCAGCCGCCCACAGGCTGTACGGCCTGACCTTCCACCGCCGTGACGACATCGCAGGGTACACGCCCGAGTGCGTCACCTACGAGGTGCGAGACGCCAGCACGAGCGTGGCGCCGATGGGCATGATCCAGATCGATGCGTACGCCCGTCCCTCCAAGCAGGGCGGCGCCTGGATGACCTCCCTGACCGAGCAAGGGCTGCTGACCGGTGATCGTCCGGTCGTCACCAACAACCTCAATCACTCCCGCCCCGCGCCCGGACAGCCGTCCCTCATCACCTGGGATCAGGTGACCACCGTCTTCCATGAGTTCGGCCACGCCCTGCACGCCCTCCTGGCGCACACCCGCTATCCCAGCATGTCCGGGACGAACACGCCACAGGACTTCGTCGAGTTCCCCAGCCAGGTCAACGAGATGTGGGCCTGGGGCCCGTCCGTCATCGCCGGTTTCGCCCGTCACGTCGACACCGACGAGCCGATGCCGCCGCAGGTGCTGGACACGCTGCTCGCGGCACGCAGCTTCGGGCAGGGGTACGACGCGGTCGAGACCTTCGCCGCCATGCTCCTCGACCAGGTCTGGCATCAGACGGGCGCGGCCGACCTGCCGACCAGCGTCGACGGGATCGACGCCTTCGAGCGCGAGGCGCTGGCCCGCTTCGGCATGGACGTCCCGCTGATCCCGCCGCGCTACCGCAGCTGCTACTTCTCCCATATCTGGGGCCCGGGGTACGCGGCTGGCTACTACGGATATCTGTGGGCCGAAGTGATGGACGCCGACACGGTGGCATGGTTCGGTGAGAATGGCGGCTTGACCAGGGAGAATGGTGACTGGTTCGCCCGGGAGGTGCTGTCGCGCGGCGGCAGTGAGGACGTCATGGAGGCGTACCGACGCTTCCGCGGCGCCGATCCCGATCCCATCCACCTCTTCCGCCGTCGCGGGTTGGTCTGATCTCTGTCCTCTGGCTCGCCTCTGACGGGGAGGAGCCCCGCTCCTGTGGCCGCCGTGTCTAGGCCACGAGTCTAGAGGGAACCGGCAAAGGATGTCCTCACTGGAATCGGTTTGACACGACCGGCCCGCCGGGATAGAACCGGCCCCTCGGGCCTGGCAGCGCACCGCAGGTCGCCCCGGCGTCACGCAAGGCGGTCACGAGGCGAGAGCATCGATCCACCTCGACGTCCACGGCGTCCACGTCCACCGGGACGGCCATCAGTTCCTGGGCGATGACCGCGGGATCGCGGGTGTCGGCGGGGGTCCGGGTGGCCTCGCGCTTGGCTGTGGGGTCGGAGGCGTTGGGTATGACGATCTGCTCGCCCCACGGGGGGATCACGAATTGCGTCTCCGCGGCCGCGATGTCGGGGGCGGACGAGGCGCCCTGGGTCCAGTTCAGGTGGTGGGCGTACAGGATGGCACGGTGGTCGTCGGCCACGGCGCCCATGAATGCCGGGTCGCCGCCCGGCCACATGTAGGCGACGATCAGGTCGTCGTCAGCACGACTGGCCGATCCGTCCACCACTGTGTCGATGCCGAGCGTGCTCGCGACGGCATGGGCGAGGATCTCCGAATCGCGGTCGGGGGCGAAGGCCACCCTCGTGGGCTGGCGCTTCAGCGCCGTCAGCACCCCTTGGAGGACGCTCAGCCTGTGGGCGATCTGGTCGGGAGTCTCCTGCGCGAAAGCCCAGCGACCGTGCATGGCATCCTCGCCCACGTCGCCGCACGTCAACAGCACGATGCCGTTCAACACCAGTTCCCAGTCCGGGAGCTGCGGGTCAGCGATAGACGGTGTGATGGCGTCGTACCGGGCCACCCGGGCACGGGCCGTACGGGCCATCAACTCCGGCTCTCCGTGCGTGCGCGACAACGTCGGCAGGAGATCGCGAGTCGTCTCAAGATCGCCGCACATGGCGGCGTCATGCGCGAGGAGGTATCGGCCCGGCCCGATCTGCTCCAAGGCCCACTGGTTGTCCCGCAGCAGGTCGGCGGCCAGGCCGTACGCCCAGCAGGCGTTCAATGCCGCCGCGAGCTCGGTGAGGAGCCGACCATTCATGGGATTGATGTGCAGGGCGCTGGCCAGGATCGGCACCGCCACCTCGTTCAAGCCGATGTCCACCAGTTCGTACCCAGCCCGGTACAGGGCGTCCGCGTCAGTGGTGTCCGTACCGGCCCGGCGCACAGAGCTGAGCGCCTGCTCGAAGTCGAAGGGCTCCAGGATCTCCGCGATCTGCTCCAGGAGCTGGACTAGATCCGAGTCGGGCAAGGGCTGCGTGCTCAACGGCCGGGCGGCACGCAAGTCGCGCATCCGGTTCTGGGCTTCAGATTGGCTCAGTGTCATGCCCCAATTCTGACAGGGTGATACGTCACATGCCCAATGAGGAAAGCCCTCCCGCGTACTCTCATACTAGATTGTGACTTAGTGATTAGTTAGTTACACATTTGTATGTGGAGCGAGGCGTACCTTTCGTCTTCGGACGTGTCGCAGAGCATGATCATTTTTCGACTGTGATATCGCCCACGGCGGTGTCGAGTTCCTCGACCCCGTGTTCAAGCATTGGCTGGCGACGAGGTACTTCACATGATCAGGCGGTGTGTCGGGAAGCTAGAGTGGGTCTAGCAGTCGGGTATGGAAGGTGGACGTGTCATGGCCATTGGATTTCTCGTGGCCTATGTCCTCCTCTCGGCGGCGCACGTGTACGCCCGGTTCAGCGGCGCGGCGAGGGTGCGCATGCTCACGAAACCCCTGCTTCTGCCTGTGCTGCTCGTCGCTTATCTGTGGTCGGGGACGGGGACGGTCTCCATCGCCGTGGTGGCCGCCTTGGTGTTCGGGACCCTGGGGGACGTGCTGTTGATGGGAACCTCGACGGGCCGACGATTCGTGGTCGGCGGGGTCTGCTTCTTCCTGGGACATGTGGCGTACATCGTCGCCTTCGCTGGTGACATCCGACTGGTCGGGGCCACCGCGTGGACGCTGCTCGCAGCCGTGGCGTACCTCGCAGCCGGGGTGGTGTTCTATCGAGCCATGCGTCCCGGCCTCGGGTCGCTGAAGGGGCTCGCCATCGGGTACCTCATCGGGTTGTCGGCCATGAGCCTCACCGCTGCGCTGAGATATGCCACCCTGGGGTCGCCGTCCGCCCTGCTGGTCCTCATCGGCAGCCTGGTCTTCATCCTCTCCGACGCGCTGCTCATGGTTGACGAGTTCCATCACAGGCTGTCGCATGACGGGTTTGTCGTGATGCTGACGTATTGCCTGGCCCAGGGCCTGATCATCGGCGGGTTGATGCTCGTCTGAGTGGACGGTGGTATCAGTCGCAGGGGGGCGACGGCTAGCATGGTGGGGGAGATGGAGGAACCTATGATCGCTGGCCATGGTGGGGGGTCGGGGGCGTCCCGACGCCGTACGAGAGTCCTGGCGAGCGTGGTGCTTGCCCTCGGCACGGCGGGACTGGGGGCGTGCGCAACGCCTGGCTCGGACGAACTCGGCGCCATCTCGGCCATCACCTACCAGTCACAGGGGGCCGGGGGAGGAACGGCGATGCTTCAAGGTCTTCTCGGGGTCGTGGACCACTGCTTGGTGGTGGAACCGGCGGATGGTTTCGCCGTCGTGTACTGGCCGTCCACCAGTCTGGTCGTCACGGCGCCGGATGTGGTCACTGTGTTCGGCAAGGCGTACCGCCTGGGCGAGGTCATCGATCTGCGGGGAGACTATACGGCGGCCGCCGGAGCGGTCGTCCCGAGCGCATGCCAAGACGCCCAGGCGACAGCGACCATGGAGTTCACCGTGGCGCAGCGATGATGGTGGCGTGTCCGCGGCACCGTGGACAGGCTACGTGCGGTCGTCCGCCAGGATGGCCCACATCGAGGCGTCCTTGATGCCACGGTAGGAGCGCTGCCTGGAGCGTAGAACACCCTCGTGCCGCATGCCGCACTTGGCCATCACCCGCCCCGAGGCGACGTTCTCGGGGTCGTGGATGGCTTCGACGCGGTTGGCGCCCACCTGGTCGACGAGGAAGGCGATCACGGCGCCGAGCGCTTCGCTGGTGTACCCGAGGTTCCACCATGGACGCCCGATGCAATAGCCGACTTCCACCATGTCTATGGCCTCGTCAGTGTCGACCACGCCGAGGGAGCCGATGGGTGTGGCATCGGCGGCCAGTTCGATGATCCAGTGGTACGAGGCAGGGCTGTCATAGGAGGCCACGACCTGGGCCACGTACTCACGGAGCGGTTCCTTGTCCGTGTACGCCGGCCAGGTGAGGAATGCGGTCACCTCGGGGTCGGATGCCCAGTTGGCGTACATGGCGTCGACGTCGTCCACGCTGAATCTGCGGAGGCGTAGGCGAGGGGTGGTCAGCACCTGCGTGCCGAGGTGGGTCAGTGTCATGGGGGCAGTCTACAGGCGGTACGGCGGCGCGATCGGGCAATTCACATTCGTAGATGGGTGGGGCCTCGTCACGCTGCCGGTCGCAGGAAGATGTCCAACCATTGCTGCACCTCGGCGAAGGTGTCGGCATCGACGCGCGCGCCCGACCGTGTGATGCGCCCACGAGGAATCGTCCGCGGCTGTTCCGTGACGATCCATGAGGGCTCCGGTAGCGCTGCAGTGGGTGGCACGGGGACATGATTGGGCCAGCCACGATCCACGGTGGTGATCGGCAGGACGATCACCAGGTCTGTCACCAGGGACAAGTAGTCGTCGGTGGCGATCACGAGGACTGGTCGATGTCCGGCGTACTCCTTGCCGAGGACGGGATCGAGCGTGGCCCAGGCCACCATCCCCTGGGCGAGTCGTGGCACGGTGTTCATCGGGCGTCCGCCAGGGACGTGGACTCCCACGCGGCCGACTCAGCCAGCCATGATGCCCGGTGTTCTGGTGGGGTGGCGGCGATAGCCTGGCGCATCGATTCGACTCTGCGTTGGCGTTCCTCCAAGCGCAGCAGGTAATCGAGGTAGTCGTTGATCGATCGATAGTCCTTGGCGCCAGCTTTCAGCTTACGGTGTGTGGATTGCGACACCTTGATACTGGTGGATGCTTCAGGTATAAGAACTGGCATATGATAAGTATACGAGTCGTATACGTGAAGTCCACTCTTGGATGCGCCCACGGATCCTGGTCTTCCGGCGGTAAGCCATCGGCGACAGCGGCTAGGGATGTCACATGTCCGTCGCCGAATTGCGCTTGAGGTCGGTGCGAACAATGGGGCATGTTAATGGAGTGATCCTCTCATTCCACTAACATGCGAGTGCCCGGACGCTCTGGGGGAATTCACTGTGAACCCGCCTGGTGTGGTGGGTGTCGGTTACTTCAAGCGTCACCTTCCTGGGCAGGTCTCGGTTGTTTTGACCACGGTAAGGGTAATCGGCTTGGTCGAACTGGTGGTGTTACCGGCGATGGGGTCTTGAGAACAGACCAACCAGTTGCTCTCGATCATAATCGCCCTGTCGCCAATAGCGTCTTCTGGTGTGACGATGATGGCTCCTGCGGTCTCGAGCAATGATCTGGCCTTAGCTACACCAACACCTACCACGCTGGGAACCACAAACGAGACGCCCTCAATGGCACCTCCCGGACAAGTCTCCATTGTCTTAACCACTGCAAGGTTAATCGGGTTAGCCGAACTGATGGTACTGCCGGCGGCTGGGTCTTGGCCGCAGACATACCAGTTGCTCTCGATCATAATCGCCCTGTCGCCAATAGCGTCTACTGGTGTGACAATGGTGGCTCCGGCTGTCGAAAGCATGGCTCTGGCATTGGCTGCACTAACACCCACCACGTTGGGAACCACCACCGACACAGCCACTGGCGTGGGTGTAGGAGTAGGCGTTGGTGTCGGCATGGTTGCTGAGGGTGCTGCCCAAGTTGGCGCAGGGATGAATGTCCTTGAAGGCATGGGTTCAGTCGATGAACACGCGGTGAGCATGAGGACAAGCAAGGAGGCAGCGAGGATGCGGGGAATTCTGTGCATCTGATGATTCTAGATGGTGCAAGAATTGAAAACAAGGAACGAAATCAGTTTCAAGAAACGCGTATTGATGGATGTGTAACTCACGGAGGCGAAGAACGATAGACCTGCGACATGCGGGCGAGATGAGATTGTAGTGAGGCGATAGTGATAGGAGGTCCACGCAGCATAGTCGGCGAAGTGGACGCGAGAAAATCAGAAGGTCGAGCCAAGATCATCGGCAAGCAGCATCAGCAGCAACTCATCGGGCGTCATGACGCTCAAGCCGAGTCCATGGCGGTGATCCTGCGTCGGATGCGATCTTCACCAAGTCCAGGCAGGCTTTCGACAGATGGCCCGGAGTGGGCAAAGCTCGTCACTGGGGGCGTCCGGGAGCCGGGTTAATTGATCACCTCGCCCGTGACGTGCAATGGCGCCCACGTGCGATACCACCGCGTGGGGTTGCCCGGGAACTTCTGGTCCGTCAGGTTTGGGTCGTCCTCGATCGGGCCGCTGGGCTCGACGATTAGGCTGACCCGTCGACTGCTGCACCGCCGTCGGCCACGCCCGGCTGGACCACGAGCAGACCGACCTGGTTGCAAGCGTCAATCATTCTCGAGTCGTAGGTGACCACGCAGTCGACGCCGACGCTGAGCGCACATTGGATGTGCAATGCGTCGAGGCTCCGTAGCATTTTTCCTGGAAGGATGCCGGCCAATGTGTAGTCGGTGTCCTCGAATGGGTACAGCGTGATTCTGTCCAGCGCGGCACTCACGGTGGTTTGCGGAATATCGGCTCTCACCGCCATTCGGCGCAATTCAGTCTCTAGCAGCATGGAGCCGACAAGTTCCACGTCGGACCGATTCGCAAAGGTTCGCATCGCCTCAGTCTCTGCCTCGGCCTGAACCAGTTTCCCGGCCGCGGATGTGTCGAGAAATGCCCTCACCTGTCGCCTCGCTGATAGTCAAGGTTTTCTTGTACCGACATGTCGCGAACAGCAAGTGGCAATGAGTCCCATCCACCATGGCGACGTGCCGGGCGGGCAGGTACGCGATGAGTGCGCGGCATGGCAGGCGTCGCTATCGAGGACAGCATCGCGACCTTTTCACCCCTTATTGTCACGAGAAATGTTTCACCGAGTTGGGCTCGCCGTAAAATGGCGCCGCTATCATTTCGCAAATCACGCTGTGCGATAACAACAGGCTCAGATGATGTAGCAGTCATGTAGCCAAACGTAGCATCGTGATGGATGGGTGTCAACCACTCTGGAACACCAGGCGACCAGCGGGGATCCAGCCATCGGGGCGTCCGGGAACCGGGCTAATTGATCGCCTCGATGCCGGCTTCCTTGGCCTTCGCCATGCTCTCACGCCTCTTCTTCAGCATCTCTGGCGAGTGGGGTTGCCAGTCCGTCACCTCGCCCGTGACGCGCAACGGCGCCCGCGTGCGATACGACCGCGTGGGGTTGCCCGGGAACTTCTGATCCGTCAGGTTTGGGTCGTCGTCCATCGGGCCGGTGGGCTCGACGATATAGACGTGCGGCGCCCCCTCTCCGACGGCCATCTCGGCCGCCAGCACCGCCGCGTCCTGGAACGCCGTCAGGTAGACGAAGTTGGCCACGACGCCCTGCCCGTAATTGGACGAGAACCCGGGCTCGATCAAGTCGCCGACATCGAGCGTCGCTTTCGTCCCGTGGTACAGCGGCCCTTCGTCCTGGACGTCGTACCGCACCCCGACGGGAGTGAACGGTGCAGGCACCTTGCCCAACAGTCCTTCGCCACCGGCCTTCAGTTCCTCCCACGCTTTGCTGAACCCCGTGTGATCCTCTGGCATGGTGGACATGCTATCACTGTGGCAAACGCTGATGGGTTGGCAGGAGTCCAGTCAGACGGCTTTCTCGCTGAGCGCCCATAGGCGCCCAGCCTTGTCGGGGTCGACTGCCCAGGGCATCACGCCGCTGCCCGAAGCCGGATCATCAATGACTGGCGCCACATGGCAGTCCTCGCAATAGGCGCCGCCTTGGCCGTCAAGGTCGGGCATGAGTGCCGCCCATAGCACCGACCCGGCGCCTTGCGCGGGAGTTTTCAGCAGATCGCCCGGCCCGTGGACCTGCCGCACCGCACGCCGTGCCAGATCGGCCACGCCGATGCCGCCAACCGTGCTCAGGACACGGCGCGCCAGCACCGGCGCCTTGCTCAGGCCCAGGTTCGTCCCGGGAATGAGGCCGGGATGCACAGCGAAAGCCCTCACTCCGTCGCCCTGGTGACGACGGTCGAACTCGACCGCCGTCAACGCGTTGGCCGTCTTCGACTGCGCATAGGCCAGCATCGGCACATAGGGCGTCGTCAGCCAATCCGGGTCGTCAAAGTGAACACCGCCCAACCGCTGGGCTCGCGACGACACCAACACCAGCCGGGGGTGGCCGTCGCTGGCCGTCAGCGGTCCGACAAGCCCGCATGCCAACTGGAAATGGCCCAGGTGGTTCGTCGACCACTGGGACTCGTGGCCGCGCGAATCGCGCCGCAGCGGCGGCGCCATGATTCCGGCACTGCCGATGAGATAGTCCAACCGGTCATGTGTGCTGGTGAACCACTCGACGAAGTCGCCGACACTTGCGGCATCCATCAAGTCCATCGGCCGTATGACGACCCCAGGCATCCCGGCGAGGGCCGACGTCGCCCGGGCCACGTCGCGGGCTGGGGCGATGACGCTGACGCCCGCCTCGGCCAGGGCTCGAACGCACCTCAACCCGATGCCAGAATACCCGCCCGTCACCACGGCCGTCCGCCCCGTCAATCGATCTGGCGCGTTCTTCGCCACCCATTGGGCGATCTGCGACGCCGTCGTCGTTCGTCCCCACTGCTTATCCATGGCAGCAATTGTACTGCTCTTGACGGTCGTGAGACGCAGTCGAAACGCGGCCCTGCATCTTGAGGTTCGACGCCCGCCAGCACTGCACCGGGGTACGAACGAGTAGGAGCGTCACCGGTCTATACTTACAGATACGTCCTATCTGTAAGTAAGGAGCATGGTGACCACTCAGTTAAGCGTGCCTCCGATCGGCCACGCAACGCACACATGGCTGGCCGAACCTAACGGCATGGCTGGACGCGCGAGGGTGGCGGCGGCGTCTGGGCCATATGAGTCTGCGGTGCCCGCGCTCATCGCGTCCTATGCCCCCATGCTGCCCGCTGAACTCGCGGCAGACCTGGACGAGGCATCGTCGGCGCTGTCTGCGCTGGACGCCGGCGCCGCCACGGCCTGGCCCGGTAGTGATGCGTACATCACACCCATGTCCGCGATTCTTCTGCGAACGGAGTCAGCGTCGTCCTCCCAAATCGAGCAACTCACTGTTGACGCGCGCCAGTTGGCGTTGGCGGAAATTGGCCAAACCACCAGCGAAAATGCCAACACCGTCGTCGGCAACGTGCGCGCCATGGAACGCGCCTTGGCTTGGGATGGCCCGGTGACACAAGAGGCCGTGTTAGCAATCCACAAAGCCCTCCTGCTGCACCAAACCGGCTGGGAACAACACGCCGGGCAGTACAGAACCCAACTCGTCTGGGTTGGGCACAGCGGGCTAGGCCCCCGCGACGCCGTCCACGTCGCGCCACAACCGGAACTCATCGGCGGTGCGATGGCCGACTTGATCGTCTTTATGGCCCGCCTCGACCTGCCGATTGTGCTGCAGTTAGCTGTCGCCCACGCACAATTCGAAACAATTCATCCGTTCGCTGACGGAAACGGGCGTACGGGACGGGCATTGCTGCACACCATTCTGCGCAGCGCCGGTGTCGTCACCCACATCGCAGCACCCATTTCTGCGGGGCTGCTCACTGACACCGACGGCTACTTCAGCGCCCTGACCGCCTACCGCGCCGGTGACGCCGAACCGATCGTCCGCCGGTTCGCTGACGCATGCCGTTTCGCCGCGTTCTCAGGCCGGAAACTGATCGACGAGCTCACCAACCAACTCGCACTCGACCGCGCCAAGCTCGCCGGACTGCGCCCCGAAGCAACAGCATGGCGCGTACTGCCCATGCTGGCCGCACACCCCGTGGTCAATGCGGCGTTGTTGACGAATCGATTCGGGCTGAGTGACGTCTCGGCTGGGCGCGCCCTGACCCAACTGACACGAGCTGGCGTGCTCGAAGAACGAAGCGGCCTACGACGCAACCGAGTCTGGCAGCACCCCGCGATCATCGACATCCTCGACGCCTACGCAGCCAACCTGAGACGTCGGTGACAGTTCTACCCCGCCGACATCGCACTGTCGCGAACGATCCAACGTCCTGTCTTGGCCGAGCCCTCGCGGGCCAGCACGCCCTGGTCTCTCCACGCCTTGACGATGCGTTCGACCTGGCGACTCGACATACCAAGCCGCTCCGCCAACCTTGCTGCGCTGATGTGTGGCTCGTGGCGGATCAGGCTAAGCACGCGCTCGTTTACTCCGACACTTGCGCCGACATTTACACCGACATCAGTCTGGTACTCGGCCAGAGACTGCTCGATGACACTCAGCATGAACGTGATGAACGGCGCACCATCGATCTCCGACTCCTGCGAATCCCGCAGAGCGGTGTAGTAGCCGACCTGGTTGCGAGCGATCAGCGTCTCGGTTGGCATCCATGCGAACAGTGGCTCCCAACGGCTCAGCATCAGTGTTTGCCATAGCCTGCCGAGGCGTCCGTTGCCGTCTTGGAACGGGTGAATGTACTCGATCATGAAGTGTGTCGCGCACGACGCGATCAGCGGATGGACCGTGGTCGACGCCGCCCACTCAAACAATTCCCCGATCAGCCGGGGCACTTTCGCCACCTGTGAGCCGGTATGGAGCACCTCTCCGTCCGCGTTGACGATCTCAACGTCCATAGTACGGAACTGGCCGGACTCTGCAATCAAACCTTGGGTCACCATGCCGTGAGCTCGCAGGAAATCGTCGACCAAGGACGGGTCGAAGGTGTCCAGCGCTTCGTAGGCTGCCCAGGCGTTCTGCACCTCGAGCACGTCCTTGGCTGGGCCGTAGACCGCATGACCGTCGACGACTGCCGTCACCTCACCCAACGTCAGACGGTTGCCCTCGATCGCGGTTGACGAGTGAATGGATGAGATCCGGTTCTTGCGTCGCAGTTCCACTAGGCGAGGGGTCGCGTTCCCGGCGGTTTGGATACCGTGAAGGAGCGCATAGATGCGGCCCACCTGATCGAACCAGGCATCTTGGTGAGTGAAGAATTCTGGGATCAAATGCCACCTCCTTGGCGCACAACCGCGAAACTAGACCAAGTCTTCCGGCGTGAACTTTGGTCAACACTTCACTCATTATCCCATGCGCGTCAGCGGACAGGGCGTCATCATGCGACCTCCCGGTGGCAGGCGTCTTGTCGGTCAAGTCCCGTCATGTGGTGTAGTTTCAGGCGGCGATGGGGAGTGGTGTGGTGATCGGCTGGGCGGGCTGGGTGGTGTCGGTGGTGAGGGTGTGGATGAGTCGGCGCATGGAGATTTCT
>WQZD01000025.1 GCA_009780915.1 Propionibacteriaceae bacterium | reverse complement strand
AGAAATCTCCATGCGCCGACTCATCCACACCCTCACCACCGACACCACCCAGCCCGCCCAGCCGATCACCACACCACTCCCCATCGCCGCCTGAAACTACACCACATGACGGGACTTGACCAGATCGAACATGACGAGCGACCACACTGCTTCATCCCCTTTGCTCACAGGGCTGATCCCTCCATGGGAGAATCTGCGCTCGGCCCCCTCCATGCTGGAACAGTGAAGCGTTCCAGCCCTCCTTCCGCGTACATTCCGAAGTGCTGAGCCACATCAGTCAAGCAGGAGGAGACTGCTGATCCATCACTGCCGAACGCCTGAGTGGACGCTGCCACCAAACGATGCTTGACGCTGGGATGGGCGATTGTCATGTCGTGAGGAGTCGTGGCAACGACATAGTCGATAGCTGGCCGGAATGGTTCGATCAAATCGTCGACGAGATTGAACGCGTTCCCTCGACCGCGATGAAACACCCCGATACTGGCTGCTAGCCCAGCCGACATCACGGCCCGGATCCCATACCCCCTCAGCACTGCGTACCCGTAGTCGAGCATGGAGTTACGAGCGTCCCCCTCCTGAGGTTTCCGTGAGAACCTCCCCTCAAAGAGGCGGCGCCAGTAGTAACCAGCGGCCGTGCCTTCGACGTTCTGCGGATCGCCCGAACGAACGAGTTTGGCCATCTGTGCCAAGTGATCCCAGTCAGGATGACCCAACACCCGTAGGTTCGCGGCCTGACCGAGGATTTTCGCCTTGATGACCTGCCCCCACGCGCTCTTCCGCCGGGGGATGCTCATCTCGAACTGAGCTCTGTGCCGGGCGCCGACTCGTCCGTGATCGGCCCAGGCTGTCATAGCGGCAGAAGGCACGCCGTTCCAGTCGCAGATGAGAGTGATCACATCGAAGGCTGCCAGTTGGTGTAACACCGCAGGCGCCATGGCCGTGTGGAGCCCGATGAGAACTGTGCCGACATCCGCCAAAGGCAGAGATGTCTCCGCTCCTTCCTGCGGACGAACGACCAGTTGCCCCCTCTGGTATCCGAGTTGCCCGACGAACGACGTGAAATCCAGAACTCGCCAGTTATCCATGTCCCACCCTTCATGCACTTACACGCTGGACTCCGCAGAGACAGCACCAACACCCCATGACGCGGGCAGGTGCGCCGCAGACCGCGCACGGACTCGTCCCAAGATGTCGCGTCTGATGATCCGGGGATTGCATTCGGAGAAGAGCACATTCACGGCAGGCAGATACCCTTGTCCACTGACAATCTTTTCAGTGCTGGGAGGAACAACCACACGCGTCTCACTTACCTTCTTGTTCTCCGCTTCCGAGACGGCGCCCTCCCCCGCCAAGTACCGCGGCCGGAGATGAAGTCTGCCAGGAGCAAAGAAGCCCTGTACCACCCATGAACATGTTCCCGGGAACTGCTGAAGGAACGTCCCCACTGCGCCCGTGGTCTGTGTGCTCATGTCCAGTAATAACTCGTCCCCGGGGACAATCCACCCAACATACTCCGCACACCCATCTGCAAGCGCATCCCGAAGCTTGGGCTCCGCAGTCCGATGGCTCATGCACTGTGGGGGCAGCGGAACAGAGAACACGTCGACGCCCTTATCGCGGAATGGCAGGAGATCGAGCGTGTACACCCGCATCATGGCATAGAAGGGCTTTGCTTTCCCCGAGGACAGTGTCTTCACGCACCGATAAATCCGAGCGTGATGGAAACTGGCGCCAAGCTCAGCGTATCCACCTCGAACCGCGACACAACCTGCGCCTGTGGGGAAGAACTCAAGATCATCGTTTGCGTTGAGCCACTGTGAACCCACACGAACGGTCCGAGCTGGGTCGGCTGGCAAACCCTGTACACGGTCGAAGTCGGGGTTCCTCGTCAACGCGACCCACTGTTGAGGAGTGGCAGATCGGTCGATCATAGCGACCGACATTTCGTCACCCACGCGAGCACGGATCGTACTCTTCATCGTGTCCTCATGCCCTGACGAGCTTCCCACTTTCAGCCTGAGGAATTCGAAGACGGGGACGCCATCCTCTGTCAGACGCTCCTGGACCAAGTCCGCCATTGTCCGCATCTGCGACTGCCAGGCATTAAACAGTTCAGGATTGCTGCCCTTGTACAGAGTCCAGGCAGGCCGTGGACGGTCATCCTTATCCAGCATGTAGTCGCTGGTCGTCAACTCGTACGCGCGATGCATACTGTCACGTTCCGTCAAGATCTGTGCGATGTCGAAATCCCCGAACCCGTCCTCTCGGGCTTTCTGTTGTGTGACGAGGCTCTGGGCCGCGCCTTGGCGCAGCATGGCGATAGTCGCAGCATCGATGGCGTGGTGACGTCTATCGAGACGATTCTTGCCAGCTTTGCCGCCAATGAGCATGATCTTGTCCTCGATTCCAGCAGCACGCCGTGCTTCAGACGTGATCCAGCCCCGGAACACGGCCACCGTTGTCACTCGGTCCGTCCGCTCATTCTCCTTCGCGAAGTAGGCCTCAATGCGATGGTGCAGCTCATTGGCCATCCATCCCACTGACTCCATAGAGCGATTGTCGATGGCCTCGTCACAGTCGGACCGTCGGAGCCGATCCTTCACTTCTTTCTTGAACCGCGCTTGGTAACGCCGGTCATCGCCATCAATCCCGAAGAACCTGAAGCCATCCACACGGTCCAATGCGTCCTCAAGACTGACCTCGGGGCGTATCCCACTGAGCGCCCAGACGGCGAAAGGCTGCTTTCCCTTGGAATGATTGCACGGACGACACACTGCCGCCAGATTCACTTGCGTGTTCGTCGCCCCCGCTCCCGCCCGCGGAAGGATGTGATCCATCTCCATCGTCAGGAAATCCAAGACCGACCCGCAGTAGAGACACCTGCCCTCTTGTCGAGACAGGGCCCTCATGCGATCAATGTCCGCTTTTCTCCGCCCGATAGCCTGACCAGTCAACGGCGTGTCGGGATTCTCCTCGAATGAATCATCATCCCCCGATCTGACGCTCACCCCGTTCTGATTCAGGTATGCGGCAATGTCTGCCTCGAGCTCACGATTTCGGTCATATCTCGCATTGTTCTCTCGATCGACATCCCGTGCTTGCTTCGCGCTCATCAGCCCATCGCGAGTGTGCTCGACATTCACACTGAGCGGGACACCCCACTCGCGTTGACATGCGAGAAGGTATCGTTGAACGATCTTCAGCACACGGTCCACAGCAGGATTCCCGACAGGTTCGCCCATGTCTGGCGGAGTCGGTTTCCAATCATCAGGCACATCGAAGATGGCCTTCCGCGCGGCATGAAGATCATCCTCGGTGGTCAGCATGCGTTGCGTCAATCGCCTCAGCGTCTTCACTGAATAGGCGGCTCGACCCTCCGGGACACTGATCGCATCGAGTTTGGCGAGCTGGTCTTCCGGGAGGTCAGCGATGAACTCCTCGGCGCGACTCACTTCGTCACGGTTGGCACCCGACCCAGAGCCGTTTCCCAGCATCTCAACCAGAGCTTCCTGATAGGCCTCGTCCGCCGAATCCCACTCAAGGATCAGGTCCTTGACCCCACAGGCGCGAACACACGCTCCCGTCACATTCACAGGTGGGCGTGCGCTGGCTCGCTCTCCATCCTCAGTCTGTCCAGCCGTCCCCTTCAGGGAAGCCCGGGTGACACCCAGGCGCTGAGCGACATCCGCCCATCCCACGTCGACCATCGTCTGGCCACGATCATCCACTGGGTTCCAGAGAAACTCCAGGCAGGCCATGCGCTCATGCGAAGTGAGCGCACGCTGCCCCGACTGCTCTTGAACACGCAGGTTGCAAAGAATCGTGACAATCCGATACCGCTGAAAGGCTAAGCTTGCCTTTTCTGCCCGATACTGGGTCTTATCCAGATCATCCCGGGCCACACGCTCCTTGGCTGAACCCTTAGGGGACTTCGCCTGGAACACCTTGGTGATGATGATATGCAAGAGTTCATTCGACAACCCTTGCATCTCGAAGATCCTTCGAAGCTCTCGGATAAGATCTGACTGATGCACCTTGGACGTGAGGAGGCCAACGCGACTGCGTCCATCGTTTTTCCCAAGTCTGGCTGGTCCCCGGAGTTTTCGTGGGTCATCCACGAAGACCATCCGTTTGATCTCGCCAGTCTTCTTATTGACACTCTCTTTCACGCGTTCACGCACAGGCATGCCTCGCACCATACAGACGATCTCGGCAAGGGTCCTCTCGGCCAGATCGTGGACATCAAGGTTGAGGGTCTTCGCAATAGACGCGACCAGCTCCATGAAGTGCTTGCTCGGCCCAGTGGCCGCCATGAGGGTGTGGACTGACATATAGGGGTTCCGCCAACCGCGATGGCGCGCCATGTGACGGATCGCGACAGAGAGCAATTCGTGGAGGTGTTCTTGATTGTCGACTCTCTGGGTCGACAGCCGAGATCGCGCCACCCACGGGTACCACGGGTCTTCCATCGTCTCCAGGTCGACGATCGGCCATCCGAGGTCTCGAATGGTATTGTCCAGATTGGCGAGGCGGTGACGCCGCTGCCGGTAGAGACGTCTCATCCTTCGCGCAACACCCGAGACCGCCTTGCGTGTTCCCGCGGTCTTATTGGCAGTGGGATCAACACCACCGTCATGGATGATCGTTTCCATGTTGAGGACCGATATTGGCGAGTCATCATCAGCAATTTCGATGGCAGCCAAACCAACCGAGTTCAGACCGACGTCAATGCCGATTCTGTACCGCCGAGGCGAGGGCGAAGTTTTCATGGTCATATCCTAAGTGATGCTAGAGACATATTCGACCACGATATAGAACTGTAGTTCGAATGGTATTTCAATCAAGACACACGCTCAGCTCTCGCCGGGGCATGGAATGGCGACCCCACCCGGATTGCTCGACACACCTCTGTCTGCCCGTTGCGGTCGAGTGGAAACGTCCTCATCCTGGCCTAGACTGACTATCAGAATAACCAGTTTGAGATCCTGGAGGAGGACCGATGAAGACTTTCACCTTGCCGCATACGTCCATGGCCGTGTCTGCCGTTGTCGCAGGAATGATGAGGATCGCCGACATGGGCGACCATGAGATCCGCGCCCTCGTGGACTGCGCCCTGGAGCAGGGCGTCACGGTCTTCGACCACGCCGACATCTATGGCGGCGCGTACCACCGCTGCGAGGAGAGGTTCGCGGCCGCCTGCGATTGGAGCAGCAGCCAACGCGAGCAGGTGTGCCTCCAGACCAAGTGCGGGATCGTCCGTGACGCGGCCGGCGCGTACTTCGACTTCAGCCGCGACCACATCGTCGCTTCGGTGGACGCGTCTCTGCGGGCCCTGCGCACCGAGTACATCGATGTGCTCCTGCTTCATCGACCGGACGCCCTCGTGGAGCCGGAGGAGGTCGCCCAGGCCTTCGACGAACTGGAGCAGGCGGGGAAGGTACGCCACTTCGGCGTCTCCAACCACACCCCTGGCCAGATCATGCTGCTGTCCACCTGCGTCACCCAGACCATCGTGGTGAACCAGGTGCAGTTGTCGATCACCCATGCTCCTCTGATCGCCCAGGGGATCGCCATGAACATGGCCGACCAAGACCAGTCGGTCAGCCGGGACATGGGCCTGCTGGACTTCTGCCGCCTCAACGGCATCACCTGCCAGGCGTGGTCGCCCTTCCAGAGCGGGTTCTTCACTGGGGCCTTCCTGGGCGACCCGCAGTTCGGCGACCTCAACCGGGTCCTCGATCGGCTCGCGGCGAAGTACGCCGTCACGGCCACTGGCATCGCCACCGCGTGGATCACCCGCCATCCCGCCAACATCCAGGTCGTCATGGGGACCACCAAGCCCGCCCGGGTGGCCGAAGCCGCCGCCGGATCCGAGATCCCGCTCACCAGGAGCGAGTGGTACGAGTTGTTCCGCGTCGCAGGACACATCATCCCCTGACGGGAGCGTGGGCCCCGGTGTGTGGGGTCGCCTCTGATCGGGCCCATCCGCTTGGGGGGCGATCACGTGTCCCTCACCGTGTCAGCCAGGTCCATGCTGCTCAAGGATTCCCACGCCTCAGGAGAATAACCGCATTTACATAAGCAAAAGTGCCGCATTTGCATAAGTAGAACATCCGCATATGCACAAGTAGAAGTCCCGCATATGCTAAAATTGGAGTATGGCATACACTCGCCGACTCCTAGACGACAAGCTAGATGACATGATAGCTGTCTTGCCAGCCATCGCGGTCGAAGGCGCGAAAGGAGTGGGCAAGACGGCTTTGGCCCGCCGCAGGGCTTCCACTGTCTTTCTCCTGGACAACATCGCCACCGCCCAGAATCTCTCGTTGAATCCTGACCTTGTTCTGGCGGGCGCTCCCCTCACGTTCATCGACGAATGGCAACTCGTCCCTCCGGTGTGGGATGTGGTTCGCCGCGCGGTGGACGACGGGGCGGCCCCTGGCAGCTTCCTTCTGGCTGGATCTGCGACGACTCCACCGGGCGTGCGTCTTCACTCGGGCGCTGGTCGGATCGTCCGGACGCTCTTGCGGCCGATGACGATCCCGGAGCGGGGCATGGCCGAGCCATCCGTGTCGTTCGCCCAGTTGCTCTCGGGTGGCGCAGGGGAGGTCGCGGGCATGACATCGGTCACAACGGCGGACTATGTCGATGAGATCCTCGAGTCCGGATTCCCCGGCATCCGTGGCCAAGCCGGTCGGGACTACCTGCTGGACAGCTATCTCGACCGCATCGTCGACCATGACATACCCGAGGCTGGAGGTTCTGTGCGCCGACCTGCTGCTTTGCGTACCTGGCTGGCCGCATACGCCGCAGCCACCGGCACGTCAGCCTCCCACGCGGTGATCGCCAAAGCGGCCAGTCCTGGCGACGTCCCACCCCTGAGTCAGCCGACGGCGTCGTCCTACCGTGAACTGCTGCAACGGATATGGGTACTCGATCCTCTCCCGGCGTGGGAGCCGGGGTTCGCCCACCTGAAGAGACTGGGTCTCTCCCCGAAGCATCACCTGGTGGATCCGGCGCTCGCGGCCCGACTGGTCGGCGCCACCCGTGAGTCGCTCATCCAGGGGGACGATCCGTTCTTCGCCCGTGACGGGACGTTCCTGGGCGCGCTGTTCGAGTCTCTGGCCGTCCAGACCATTCGGGTGCTCGCCGACTTGGCTGGCGCCCAGACGTCTCATCTGCGCACGCGAGGAGGCGATCACGAGATCGACATCATCGTCCAGCGACCAGATCATCGTGTGTTGGCCATCGAGGTCAAGTTGGCAAACACTGTACGTCCCACGGACGTCAAGCATCTCGCGTGGTTGCAGGATCAATTGCCTGGCAGAGTCGTCGACCGTCTGATTGTGAACACAGGTCCGCAGGCGTATCGCCGCCCTGACGGCGTCGCCGTCGTCCCCCTCGCCTTGCTGGGCGCCTGACAGTCAGGCCTGCGCCACACATATCTGCGACAGGAGAGCAGCGACCCTCCGCCTCACGCGCCGGGGCGTTTGCCGATCGTGTAGGTCACGGGCTTGATCGTGGCGAAGAAGTCCGAGCCCTTGTCGTCCACGACGATGAAGGCGGGGAAGTCTTCGACCTCGATCTTCCAGATGGCCTCCATGCCCAGTTCGGCGTACTCCAGGACCTCGACCTTCTTGATGCAGTCCTGGGCCAGACGGGCGGCGGGACCGCCGATGGAGCCGAGGTAGAACCCGCCGTGCTTCTTGCACGCGTCGGTCACGGCCTTGGACCGGTTGCCCTTGGCCACCATGATCATCGACCCGCCAGCGGCCTGGAACTGGTCGACGTAGGAGTCCATGCGCCCGGCCGTGGTCGGCCCGAAGGACCCCGACGCCATCCCCTCAGGGGTTTTCGCCGGACCGGCGTAGTACACGGGGTGGTCCTGGAGGTACTCGGGCATCGACTCGCCCAGATCCAGACGCTCCTTGATCTTGGCATGGGCGATGTCGCGGGCCACGATCATGGGTCCGGACAAGGACAGCCGGGTGCGCACAGGGTACTTGGTCAACTCCGCGAGGATCTCGGGCATCGGCTTGTTCAAGTCGATCTTCACCACGTCGGCGTCGAGGTCCGCGTCGGTGACCTCGGGCAGGAACCGACCCGGATCGGTGTCCAGTTCCTCGATGAAGACGCCCTCGGGCGTGATCTTGCCCATGCACTGGCGGTCCGCCGAGCAGGAGACGGCGATGGCCACGGGCAGGGAGGCGCCGTGGCGCGGCAGGCGGATCACCCGTACGTCATGGCAGAAGTACTTCCCACCGAACTGGGCGCCGATCCCGAGCCTGCGGGTCATGTCCAGCACCTTCTGCTCCATGTCCAGGTCACGGAACCCGTGCCCGGCCACCGAACCGGCGGTGGGCAGGGTGTCCAGGTACTTCGTGGAGGCGTACTTGGCCGTCTTGAGCGCGAACTCGGCCGACGTGCCGCCGATGACGATGGCCAGGTGGTACGGCGGGCAGGCGGCTGTGCCGAGGGCGGCCACCTTCTCCTGGAGGAACCTCAGCAGCGCGTCCTCGTTCAGGATGGCCTTGGTCTCCTGGTAGAGGTAGCTCTTGTTGGCCGAGCCGCCGCCCTTGGCCATGAACAGGAATTTGTACGACAGGGCGTGGCTGGGCTCGGTGTCGGCGTAGAGCTCGATCTGTGCCGGCAGGTTGTTCCCGGTGTTGACTTCGTCGAACATCGTCAGGGGAGCGTTCTGGGAGTAGCGCAGGTTGAGGGTGGTGTACGCGTTGTAGACGCCCATCGACAGGCTGCGCTCATCGGGGTCGGGGCCGGTGGTGAGGATGCGCGACCCGCGCTTGCCCATGATGATGGCCGTGCCGGTGTCCTGGCACATCGGCAGCACCCCGCCCGCTGAGATCGCCGCGTTCTTGAGCAGATCCAAGGCGACGAACTTGTCGTTGTTCGACGCCTCAGGGTCTTCGATGATGGCCCGTACCTGGGCCAGGTGGGCGGTGCGCAGATAGAAGGCGATGTCGTGGAAGGCGGTCTCGGCCAGCAGGGTCAGGGCGGCGGGATCCACCTCGAGGAAGCTCCGTCCGTTGGCCTCTTGGATCAGGCGCACGCCCTCGCCTGTGAGCTTGCGGTAGACCGTGATATCGGCGGTAGTCGGCAGCATATCGGTGTACGAGAATTGGGGCATGGCCTTCCTTTCGGGCGCCTCGGGGGGATGGGATATCGCATGGTCGTCGGTAACTACGCCAATTCTCCCACATTCACTGATGATCTGGTGGAACATCATCATGGTATCTCACGGCGGGGTCTGTCAAAAGACGACCTGTGTGTTCCTACCCTGGTTTATCCCCGGATCGCTCGTGGTGTGACCTCAGGGGACGGTATGGGTATGGCAAACTGAAGCCATGTCGATCGTAGAACCGGACAAGACCCCGCAAGACGAGCCGACCCCTGCCACACCTCAAGCGCTCATGCCGCGCGCGTTGGTGCTCTTGCTGGGGCTGGCGGCCGTCTTCATCGCGGCGCAGGGAGTCCAGCCGATCCGCTCGACTCTGGCGTCCGCGTTCATGGCGCTCAACCTCGTCATCGTCGTGTGGCCGATCCAACGGGCCCTGGCGAAGATCATCCCCCGCTTCCTGGCCTCCATCGCCGCCGGCATCGTCGCCATCGGCCTGCTCGGCGCGCTCATCTGGTCGATGGGCTGGACCATCGCACGGCTCGTCCAAGAACTGCCGAAGTACTCCTCGCAGTTCTACTCCCTCGTCTCCAGAATCACCGACTTCGCCACCCGGAACAACATCGACACCAACGCCGTGGTCCAGGGCGCGCTCGACCAGTTGCGCGGGATCTCCGTCACCACCATCGTGTCGACTCTGGTCGGGATCACCTCCTCGCTGACGAGCATCATCGGGCTGATCTTCATGATCTTGATGATCCTGATCTTCATGGTCATCGACTCCGTCGGCTTCTCCGAGCGTATGCAACGGCTGGGGGAGCGACACAACCCGACCTTAGCGTGGGCACTGTCCTCGTTCGCGCGCGGCACGAGGAAGTACTGGGTCGTGACCACCGTCTTCGGCCTGATCGTGGCGGTGTGCAACTGGATCCTCCTGGCGGCCCTCGACGTGCCCATGGCCCTCATCTGGGCGGTCTTCTCCTTCGTGACGAATTACATCCCGAACATCGGCTTCATCATCGGTCTGGTCCCGCCGGTGATCATGGCGTTGTTGTCCAACGACCCCCTGACCGCTCTGTGGGTCGTGGTCGGGTACTTCGTGTTCAACACGGTGATCCAGACGTTCATCCAACCCAAGGTCGCTGGCGACGCCGTGGGCATCACCCCGACGATGGCGGTGCTGTCCCTGCTGATCTGGGCGTACATCCTCGGTCCCCTCGGCGCCATCCTCGCCATCCCCGCGACCTTGCTGATGAAGACGCTCTTCATCGACATCGACCCCCACGCGCGCTGGCTCAACGCGTTCATCGCGTCCAATCCCACCACGTCCGACCAGGACCCCATGCGGTTGTCCAACCTGCTCGCCAGGGCCAAGCGTATCCGCAAGCTGACCGCCAAGGTGCAGAAGCCCGGGGTCACCCCCGAGGCCGCCGAAGCCGCCCATCGCGAGCTTGCCGCCCTGACCAACGAGGCGGAGGATTCGGCCATACCGTCGCCGACCCCGGACGCCTGAGGGCCCCCACGACTCAAGACTCAAGACTCAAGGAAATGCCCTGGACGCACCAGGCGCCCAGGGCATTCGCCCTGATGATCAGATGAGCGTCACCGGGTGAGGATCGCTCGACGAGAACCGAGGACGACTCCCACGCCGATGAGCACCAGCATGGCGCTGATCGGCAGCCAGGGGGCCGATGCGGCCTGACCGCCGGAGGGGACGGTCTGCGGCGGGGTCACAGTTCCCTCGGGCGTTCCGGAGTCGTCACCAGTGGTGGCGGCCGCCTCGACCGTCATGGCCGTCCAGACCCAGGTCTCGCTCGGGAACGCCTGGCTCACCAGGAAGTAGTCACCGGCCGGGGTGTCGGCGGGGATGGTGACATCCACGCGGGCGCACCCGTCCGACGCGGGATTCAGATCCGTGGGGACTCCTGCCGCCGCGCAACCGGCCGCGTCACCGGGCGCCGTGATGGGGCTCGTCGCCAGCACAGTCACCTGAGACGGATCGGTCGCGTCGGCCGGCGCCAGCATGGTGACCAGCGTCGTGTTCGCGGGGCTTCCCAAGGACGTCAGGTCCAGGCGGGACAGGGACGCCGTCACCGGGGAGCCAGCGGTCACCGTCATGATGTCCATGGGCGCCGTCGCCGGAGTGAGGTTGCTCACGACCACCGAGGGGCGGGCGAAGCTCGGGGCGATGGGCCCCGCGTCCGACTGCTTCTGGAGGTACGCGATCCAGGCGTCGCGGTCGAGCAGGCCGGTGTCCTGCGCGTTCGTCCCCTGGGTCATCACGCGGTAGTTGTCACCGCCGGCGGTGAGGAAGGAGACGGTCATGATCTTGTAGATCTGATCGGGGTCCAGGGGGAACCCGTTGATGGCCACCGAGGTGATGTGGCTACGGGGGTCGTTCCAGGAGCATCCGTCCTCGAGTGTGCACGGATCGGCCAGCGGCTGGTCGGTGTCGACGGTGTAGGTGACGTTGGAGGACACCGCCGTCGCCAGGAAGGGACGCGAGGGCCTCGCGCCGGTCGCGTCGGTCTGCCACTGCTCCTCCAGGAACTCCTTGAATTGGGCGCCGGTCAGTTCGATGGTCCACAAGTTGTTCGCGAAGGGCTGGACGGAGTTGGCCGCCGCGTAGGTGATCGAGCCGTCGGTGCCGTACAGCAACTCGGCGCGCAGTCCGCCGCCGGCGTTCACGATGCCGATGTCGGCGCCGATCTGGGGGTTGGACTGGGCCGCGTCCAGATAGGCGTCGGCCACCATGGTGCCGAGGCTCGACTCGTCAGCCCGGTCGTCCCGCACCGCCGTGCCCGTGTTCTGATAGGTCAGAGCGGGCTGGGAGGCGAAGGTGCCGTTCTGCCAGGCGCCCAGGGTGTGGGCGGTGGTCGCGTCCATGGAGATCTGGCCCACGATCTGGGTGGACAGATGGTCCGCGTCGGCCAGGGCGAGGGCGATGTGGTCCGAGATCGTCTGCATCGACCCGAGGCTGAGGTCGACCTGGTCGGCGCTCACGGTGGGGATGGTGGACGCGGTGGCCGAGGTGACCGTCATCGTGTCGGTGTCGACGGTGAGGTCGATGCGGCCCACGGCCGAGCCGTAGAAGCCCGCCTCGACGATCGGGCGGCCCTTCGCGTCGATCCAACTGTACGTCAGGTGGGTGTGGCCGTTGACGATGGCGTCGACGTTCGCGTCGGTGCCGTTGACGATGGCGGCGAAGGTCGAGGACGCTGCCGTGGCGTCGTCCAGCGAGGTCGCCACCGACGCGCCGTCGTGGTACACGGCGACGACGACGTCGGCGTCCCCGGACGCCTTCAGCTGGTCGGCGTACGTGTTGACGGCGGCGACCGGATCGGTGAACTCGATGGTGGAGATCCCAACGGGGCTGACCAGGGTCGCGGCTTCGCGGGTGACCGCACCGATGACGCCGACGGTGATCCCGTTGTCGAGGGTGTAGATGTAGTACGGGTCGAGCACCGGGTCGCCGGTGGCCTTCGAGACGACGTTCGCGCCCAGGTAGGTCCACGCGGCCTTGACCGGCGCGGCGCTGCCATCGGGGTTCACGCCACCGATGACGCGGTTCTGCAAGTCGGAGAGCCCCTGGTCGAACTCGTGGTTGCCCACCGCCGACGCCTTGAAGTTGATGCCCGGTGTGGTGGCGATGTCGTTGAGCAACTGGATCGTCGGGTCGTCCTTCGCGATGGCGGACTCGAACTCGGACGCGCCGATGTTGTCGCCGGCGCTGACCACCATCGAGTTGGCGGAGTCAGCCAGCACGGCTTGCTCGAGGGTGTACGCCCATGCGACGCCCGAGGTCTTGATGCGGCCATGGAAGTCGTTGAAGGTGAAGATGTGCACGGGCTGCTCGGTGGGCGCCGCCACGCCGGTGGGCGCGGACAGGGTCAACCCCGTCAATCCGAGAGCCACTGCGGTCAGTGAGGCGAAAGCCTTCCTGGTGAGTGTTGTCACGCTCGTTCCTTTCGGTTCGTGCCGGTCTCCTCCCTTGTGGTTGGCGCGACCCCCTCGATCATCGTCGATGCGCGTCACCTATGACCGGCTGTCGCCTACTGTACAAGCCGCTCACTGCATTGTCGTCCCGAGTCTTGATGGGCGGGACGGGTCGCCGCGGGACGGGTCACTGCGGAAGGGACCTTTCGGTCAGCGTCGCGTACTCGGCCGGCGTCAGGGTGTGCCCGTAGAACAGCGAGTAGTACGAGGTGACCTCGGCGCGCAGGTCGAAGGTGGCGTACTGGGGGTACAGGAGCTTGGTCAGCCACATCAAGGACAGGTAGCGGTTGATGGACGGGGGCTGGCCGAACCAGTTGTACGGGCCTTCGGGGGTCTCGTAGTACTGCCCGTCCTTGATCGCCGACAGGCTGCTCCACGCCGGATCCGACGTCACCGCGGGATAGGCGCTGGCGGGGGCGAAGAGGATGACGTCGGGGTTCCACACGTTGATCTGCTCCAGGTCGGTCTGGTTGCCCATCCCGGACGAGGAGGGGCTGGGGACGACTGCTATGTTGGTCGTCACCTCGTCGAGCACCTCGGCGTGGTAGGAGCCCTTCGGGATGACGTTGAGGCCGTCGCTGCCCAGCAAGTACACGGCAGAGAGCTTGGCGTCGCCGACCTTCGCCATGACGTCGTCGCTCTGGGCGAGGATCTGCTCGCAGAACGAGGCCAACTGCTCCGCCCTGTCCTCACGTCCCAGCAGGCGTCCCAACTCGCGGAACGCGTCGGGGGTCGACGTCAGGGTCGCGGTGATGTGGACGGCGGGCACGGCGAGGTTCGCGGTGATCGTGTCCATGTCCTCGACGATCGTGCCCTTGGGCTCGCCCACGTCGACGACCAGTTGGGGGTGGAGGGCGGCGACCGTCTCGTAGTTCAAGGTGGCCGACCCGTAGAGTTCCCCGACGGCTGGCAGGGCCGCCACGTCAGGCGGGATGTACGCGGCGTCGGACGCGGAGTACGCGGACCCGAGACTGACCATCAGGTCCGGGGCGATGGCCATCAGGAACATCTGGGACAGGGCCCCCGATGGTGAGACGCGGGTGAGGGTGGAGGGGGCGGGGACCTCGACGGTGCGCCCCGCGTCGTCGGTGAATGACACCGGCGTTGTGGCGGTCGGCGAGGGGGGATCCGTGGGGCTGGTCGTACACGACGACAGGAGCGTCAGGCCGAGCCCCAGGACGAGGGCGATGATTGTCTTCGATGTGTGTGATCTAGTCATGGCGCGCGGTGTCCTTTCTGTGAGAGTCGCGCACGCGGGCACGGTGCGCGTCCCGCGTCTCGGCCTGGATCCGCCGATGGTCGCAGGTCCAGGCTAAGTCAATGTTGGTTGACAACTGACGCGTCCTTCCTCGGTTTCGATCAGGCGCACGCGCACGCCGTAGAGGGTCTCGATCAGATCGGGCGTCAGGACGGATCGTGGCGGGCCGTCGGCCACCACCCGCCCGCCGCTCAGGGCCAGGACGCGGTCGGCGAACCAGAAGACGTGGTCGGGGTTGTGCGTGGAGAGGATGACGGTGTGCTCCCGGCCGGCCAACTCCTTGGCCGTCGACAGGATGCGCAGTTGGTTGCCGAAATCGAGGTTGGCGGTCGGCTCGTCCATGACGACGACCCCCGCCTGCTGGGCGAGCGCGCGGGCGATGAGGGTCAGTTGGCGTTCCCCTCCACTGATCTGTTGGTAGCCTCGACGCGCCAGGTGGGAGATGCCCACGCGGTCCAGCGCGTCACGGGCGATGGCCACCTCCTCGGGGCCGGGCGTCGAGAACCCACCGACGCGTGCCGTCGTCCCCATGAGGACCATGTCGGCCACCGAGTAATTGAATGTCGGGTCGTGGGACTGGGGGACGTACGCGATCTGGCGGGCCAGCCGTTTCGGGGCGATGTCCCAGATCACGCGACCGTCGAGGGTGACCGTCCCCTGTCGGGGGCGATGAAGCCCGGACAGACAGTAGAACAACGTGGACTTTCCCACCCCGTTGGGACCGAGGACCGCGAGGAGTTCCCCGTCCGAGACGGTGAAACTGACGTCGTGGAGAACCCCGTGGTCCTCGTACGCGAAGGACAGGTTCCTCACCTCGATGCTCATATCGCCTCGTTCCTGCGTGTGATCATCCAGAGGAAGAACGGCGCGCCGATCACGGCGGTCAGGATGCCCAACGGGATCTCGGTGGCCAACAGGTTGCGGGACACGTCGTCCACCAGCAGGAGGAACACGGCGCCGCCGACCATGCTCACGGGAAGCAGGCGGCGGTAATCGTTGCCCACGAGTCGCCGCGCGAGGTGGGGGACGACGAGTCCCACCCAGCCGATCAAACCCGAGACCGACACGCACGCCGCCGTCACCAAGGTGGCGCACACGATGACCACCCACCGTACCCGTGACACGTCCACGCCCATCGTGCGGGCTTCCGCGTCAGACAGGGTCAACAGGTTCACGCGCCACCGCAGGAGGACCAGCGGGACCAGGCCCACCACCATGGGAACGAGGACGAACGCCACGGTGTCGAGTCTCGTCTTCGCCAGGGACCCCATCAGCCAGTAGGTGATCTCGGGCAGGATGTCCGTGGGGTCGGCCACCAGTTTGATGAACGAGGTCGCGGCGTTGAACAAGGACGAGACCATGATCCCGGCCAGGATGATCCGCAGGAGGCGATGGCCGGGCGCGGCTTGTCCGATGGCCATGACGATGCCGATGGTGGCCAGCCCGGAGGCGAAGGCCACGAGCATGACGACTTGCGCGGGGAACTGGAGGAGCAGCGCCAAGGCGGCGCCCGTCGCCGCCCCCGAGGACGCGCCCAGGAAGTCGGGGGAGGCCATGGGGTTGCGGAAGACCCCTTGGTAGGAGGCGCCCGCGCCCGACAAACAGCACCCCACCAGGCATGCCAGGAGGATGCGGGGGACGCGGACGTTGAGCACGATGGCCCTCATCTGGTCGGTGACCTCACCGATCCCCCAGGAGCGGGGGGCGACCGCGCCGAGCAACTCGTACGGCCCGATGGGAAAACGGCCGATGGCGAACGACCCCAGGATCGCGGCGACCAATAGCGTCGCGAGCGCGGGCATGACCCACCCGCGCCGACCAGGCGCCCTCTTCATCCTGTTCCCTTCTCAAGCATGGAAGGCCATGTCGTTTCCACCATGACCCCGTGAACGTCTACGTTCAGGCCAGTCGCTCATAGGCATCGCCCTTAGACCGAAAGGCACGGTAACAGTTTTTTCCAGTCTAGCCGCTGGCGGGGAATAGTCAAGGGTGGTTTCGGGTGTTCTCCGACTAGGATGGGCTGCATGCACGTCTTCTTGACAGGCGCGAAACAGGTCGGCAAGACCACGGTCATCCAGCGGTTCGTGGCGCAGTCCGGGCTGGGGGCTGACGGGTTCGTGACCACCTGGGTCGATGGGGACGCCGGGCGCCGCCTGACGCTGTCCGCGTACGATTCCCCGCCCGGCGCGGGGGTCGATGTGGCGTGCCGCGACCAGGGCCGTGCCGTGGCGGTGGATGGTGTCGCGGGTGTCTTCGACATCGACGGGGTCCGGATCCTCGACGCGTGCGGGCGTCGCGATGTCATCATCATGGACGAGGTGGGGGCCTTGGAGTCCTCGGCGGTCCTCTTCCAGGAGGCGGTGCTGCGTCGCCTGGAGGGGGACGTGCCCGTCCTCGGGGTCGTCCAGCCCAAGCGGACGGCGTTCCTCGACGCGATCCGGGCCCACCCGTCGGTGACGCTGCTCACGGTGACGCCGCAGAATCGGGACGAGTGTGTGGCGTGGTTGGTGGCTCAGGGGGTACGGCGAGCAGGGCGTGGGGCGATGCCCACGGATGCGCGGTGATCGCCGGCTCAGTCCCCGCCCGCGTCAGTTCGGTTCGCCGTGATCGGCGGCGTCGGGGGAGATCGCGTGGTCCCGGTCGAGTTCTTTGAGGTAGTTGTACACGGTGAAGCGGGTCACGCCGAGGGCGGAGGCGGCTCGCTCGACGGACTCCCTCAGGATGAAGAACCCTGACGACTTCAGTTCGGAGACCACCGCCATCTTGTGGCGCTTCTGCATGAGGGGCACGGGGACGTCCAGCGAGGCGATGGCCCGTACGATCAGGTCGTCGGCCAACTCGTCCACGTCCCCGACGAAATGTTCGGCGGGCGTCTGCTCCGCCGAGCCCTGCGAATCGCCCCCCAGGGCGTGGTCGGGCAGCATGGCCGAGGCGAGGGAGGCGACGATGCGCCATCCGCTCGTGTCGCAGTTGATGCACAACGCCGCCACCGGGGTGCCCTGGCTGGTCCGGAAGATGAGCGTGGAGCAGCGCAGTTCCTGGCCGTCGATGCCGTGCCCGGTGTACCCGATGCGGGTGGTCAGGTCGCCCCGGACCGCCGACTGCAGGAGCATGTCCGTGGCGGGACCGCCCACGCACCGCCCCGTCAGGGTCCCCTCCAAGGCGATGATCGAATGGGGCAGCCGGGCCAAGTCGTGGAGGACCACCTCCGCCGATCCGGGCAGGACCCGTGCCAGCGGCTCGACCAGTTGGGCCAATGTCGCCATGATGCCGTCGCGTTCAGCGCTTTGCGATGCGCTCAGTTCGACGGCCCGAATGTGGGGGAGGTCCTTGGCGGTCATGGTTCACCTGCTCGGATTGGGGGCGGAGGGGGTCGGGTGTCAGCCCACGTACGCGACGGCTTCGATCTCGACGGCGGCCCCGGCCGGCAGGGCCGAGACCTGGAAGGCGGCGCGTGCCGGCTTGGGGTCGGATGTGAACCGGGCGGCGTACACCTGGTTGACGGCCGCGAAATCGGCGATGTCAGTCAGGAAGACGGTGGCTTTGACGATGTTCGCCAGGCTGTGGCCGGCCTCGCGAAGGATCGCTTCGAGGTTGTCGATCGCCTGGGCGGCCTGCCCTGCGGCGTCCTCGGCCTCGATGGCGCCCACGGCGGGGTTGATCGGCAGTTGGCCTGAGATGTAGATGAAGTCGCCTGCCCGTACCGCCTGGGAGTAGGGGCCGATCGCCGCTGGGGCCTGGTCGGTCGCAATGGCTGTCTGCTTGACCAATGTCATGAATCAGTTCTCCTTTTCTGGAATTGCTCTTCTCATCGGCGATGAAGGCGCCGAGGTATGTGCTGACCCACGTCCCGGGAACCTGGCGAAGGGCTTGGCCGGGGGCCGGGACCCTTCGCCCGGTTCTCAGGATAGCGTGAGTCTGGTTGTCAGGTGCGGTCGGCCACCTTTTGGCCGGTCTTCTTCACTTGGTAGGCGATGAGGAGGACGGCGAGCCAGATCGGCCCGACGATCACGGCGATGCGGTACCCGGGGGAGAAGCACATCATCACCACCACAAACGCGAGGAAGGCGATCACGAGATAGTTGCTGTACGGCTGGAACGGCAGCTTGAACGTCAGTTTCGAGACCTCCTCGGGGCCGATCCGCTTACGGAACTTGATCTCGGTGATCATCACCATGATCCAGTTGATGATGCCGGCGATCAGGGCGATGGACATCAGGTAGTTGAAGGCGAACTCGGGCCACAGGAAGACCACGACGACCGCGATGACGGTGATGCCGGCCGAGGCCAGGACCCCGGCCATGGGGACGCCGTTCTTGGCGACCTTGCCCAGGAACTTCGGCGCGTTGCCCTGGTGGGCGAGCGAGTGGAGCATGCGCCCGTTGGAGTACACGGCCGAGTTGTACACGGACAGCACGGCCGTGATACACACGAAGTTGAGCAGGGCCGCGGCCGCCTTGATCCCGACGTAGTCGAAGATCTGGACGAACGGGCTCATCTGGCCGTTGATCGACTGCCAGGGCACGACGGCCATGATGACGGTCAAGGCGCCCACGAAGAAGATCAGGATACGCCAGGCGATCTGGTTGATCGCCCGAGGGATGGTCTTGCCGGGGTTGTCGGCCTCGCCAGCGGTGATCGCCACGAGTTCGACGCCGCCGAAGGAGAACATCACGACCACGAGGGCCATGACCAGGCCCACCCAGGCGCCGTTCACCTGGCTGAGGAGCCCGAAGGGCAGGAATCCGCCCGTGGAGGGATCGACCAGATGGGAGAAGGTCGGGACCGGGGTGCCCGGGTTGTGGATGGCCGCGATGACGATGATCAGGCCGACGACGATCATGGCGATGACGGCGATGACCTTGATCATGGCGAACCAGAACTCGAACTCGCCGAAGGACTTCACGCCGATCAGGTTGACCGCCGTGATCAGGACCAGGCAGATGGCCGCCGTCGCCCACGCGGGGAAGTCGGGCAGCCAATAGTGCAGATAGAGGCCGACGACGGCCAGTTCGACCATCGACACCAGGATGTAGTTGAACCAGTAGTTCCATCCGGAGACGAAACCGGCACGGTTGCCCCAGTTGGCGTAGGCGTGGTGGGTGAAGGCGCCGGCCACGGGGGTGCGCACGCTCATCTCGCCGACGGCGCGCATGACGAAGAAGATCGCTGCGCCTCCCACGAGATAGGCGAGGATGATGGCGGGACCCGCCATGCCGATGGCTTCCGCCGAACCGTAGAACAGGCCCGTCCCGATGCAGCCGCCGAGGGCGATCATCTGGATGTGGCGGTTCTTGAGGCGGCGTTGCATGCCGGCGATTTCTTTGAGTTCTTCGTTGACGGCGTCGTTGGCAGCTGAAGAGAGTTCACTAGACATGGATGCTCCTAGGGGAACGAGGGGCCCGGCTCAGGCGGGGTGGCCCGCCTGAGCCGAGGCGCCCGTCCGACCTGTCATGCGGTGACCGGTCGAAGGTGGGAGGTGAAGTGGCGCAAGACCTTGGGTTCCCACGTGATCTCGTATCCGGGGACCTGGTCGGCGCGTGCCTTGATGGCTTCGAGGGCGTCGGCGACGACGTCCAGGTGGGCCTGAGTGTAGACCCGGCGGGGGATGGCGAGCCGTGTGAACTCGGCGGGCGCCTGCTGGGCGTCGCCGGTGACCGGATCGCGGTCCATGAGCAGGGAGCCGATGTCGCAGCAGCGGATGCCGGCTTCGATGTAGAGCTCGACGGCCAGAGCGTGGCCGGGGAACTGGTGCCACGGGATGTGGGGCAGCAGCTTGCCGGCGTCGATGAACACGCCATGCCCGCCGACGGGGTTCTGGAAGGGGATCCCCGCCTTCTCGAAGCGGGCCGCGAGGTACTGGGACTGGCCCAAGCGGTACCGCAGGTAGTCTTCGTCCAGCCCCTCTTCGAGGCCGATGGCCAGGGCTTCGAGGTCGCGCCCGGCCAAGCCGCCATAGGTGAGGTAGCCCTCGAAGGGGATGACGAAGGACTTGATCTTCTCGGCCAGCTCGTCGTTGTCGCGCACCCCGAGCATGCCGCCCATGTTGACGATGGCGTCCTTCTTGGCGCTCATCGTGTACATGTCCCCGTAGGAGAAGGTCTCGCGGGTGATCTCCTTGATGGAGGCGTCGGCGAACTCCGGCTCGCGCATCTTGATGAACATGGCGTTCTCGGCGAAGCGGGCGGCGTCGATGATGAGCAGCAGCCCGTACTCGTCGGCGAGCGCGCGCACGGCCCTCATGTTCGCCACGGACACCGGCTGGCCGCCGACCGAGTTGTTGGTGATGGTCATCACGATGCCGGCCACGTTCTCCGCGCCGTGCTCCTGGATGAAGGCGCGCATGCCCTCGACGTCCGCGTCTCCCTTGAAGTCGGCGTACGTGGTCGTGTCCAGGCCCTCCGGGCAGACGATGTCGACCGGACGCCCGCCGGCGAGGCCGACGTGGCCGCGCGTGGTGTCGAAGAAGGTGTTGGACAGCCAGTACTGGCCTGGCTTGGTCAGCGCCGGGAAGACGACCTTCTCGGCGGCGCGGCCCTGGTGGACCGGCTGGTTGTAGCGGTACCCGAAGATGTCCTCAGCCGCTTCCATGAGGTGGTAGTAGCTGCGGGCGCCCGAGTACGACTCGTCGCCCATCATCATGCCGGCCCACTGGGCATTGCTCATCGCTCCGGTCCCGGAGTCGGTCTGCAGGTCGATGTACACGTCCTCGGCTTTGAGGGCGAAACCGTTGTAGAAGGCCTTCTTGATGGCTTCTTGGCGGTCTTCGCGGGTGGTCATGCGCAGGGGCTCGACCATTTTGATTTTGAAGGGTTCGGCGATGTACTTCATCAGTTGCTCCTCTATGAACATGAGTGCTGACAGCGGTGGTTGGCACTCGTCGTGACGGGATCTGGCCCCCGTGGCCAGGATCGTGAGCATAAGTTTACACGCCCTGTTGAAAATATCAACAGAAAGTTTAGTGTGGGATGGCTGAGAGCGCGCCCCGCGCTCGCGTACACTCGACCCGTGGAGCAGAGAACGGACGAGAAGGGCTTGGCCAGCGCCTTCCTCGCGCACGGGCTGTGGGGGGTCTTCCCGCTGTACTTCCATCTGCTCTCCCGCAGCGGCGCCGTGGAGATCGTCGCCCACCGCATCGCGTGGACTCTCGTGTTCTGCGTCATCGGCGTCACCGTGGTCGGCGCCTGGGGGAAGGTGCGCTCCGTGGTCGCGGACCGGGGGCTCGTCGCCACCTTGCTGGGCGCCGGGGTGCTGGTGAGCCTCAACTGGCTGATCTACATCTACGCCGTCGCCACCGACCGGGTGGTCGACGGCGCCCTCGGGTACTTCATCAACCCCCTCGTCACCGTGTTGCTCGCGATCGTCGTCGTACGGGAGAAGGTCCGCACCGCCCAACTGGTCGCCCTCCTGATCGGGGTCGCCGCCGTCCTGGTGATCGTCATCGGGCTGGGCCGCGTGCCGTGGATCTCCCTGGGGCTGGCCGCGTCCTTCGGCGCGTACTCCCTGGCGAAGAACCGCGTCGGCCACCGCGCGTCGCCGGTCATCGGCCTCGGCGTCGAGGCGCTGGCGCTCGCCCCGGTGTCTGTCGGGTACATCGTCGTGATCGAACTCCTCGGGCGCGGCACCTTCACGACCGTGTCTCCGGCGTACTCCCTCCTCCTGGCGACGACCGGCGTGGTCACGGCCATCCCCCTGCTCCTCTTCGCGGTCGGCGCCGCGCGGCTCAATCTGGTCACCTTGGCGTTCATCCAATACGTGACGCCCATCATGCAGTTCCTCATCGGCGTCCTCGTCTTCCACGAGCACATGCCCGTGGTCCGCTGGGTCGGCTTCGGCCTGGTCTGGGCGGCTCTGGTCGTTCTCAGCTGGGACATGGTGCGCCGCGCGCGTTCCCGCGGCGCGGCCTGATCCTCGCCGGTGTCCGGTCGGCGGTCTCGTTGGTTGCGACGGGATTGGCCGGACGGTGTAGGGTTACTGCGGAGGTGAAGCAATGCAAACAATCTTTCAATCTACGCCGGAGGGTTCGTTCAATCGTGTGGACGAGTTCTGCGACGGATCATGGATCAGCCTCGTCGACCCGACGCCAGCCGAGATCGAAGCCGTCTCGACTCAGTGCAAAATCGACCCCGACGACCTTCGAGCGGCCTTGGACGTGGAGGAACGCTCCCGCGTCACGGCGGAGGACGGTTACGTCCTCGTCCTCGTCGACGTCCCCACAACAGAACTGAGGGGCGGCCGATCGTGGTACATCACGATTCCTCTCGCCATCGTGATCGCCTCCACGTCGATCATCACGGTGTGTTTGCAGCGGGTCCCCGTCATCGCCTCCTTCGAGTCGGGCAACGTCCGGGACCTGCGGACCTTCCTCAAGACACGGTTCACCTTGCAGTTGCTCCTGCGCAATGCGGGGTCCTACCTTCTCGCCCTTCGCCAGATGGAGAAGATGATCGACCAGCAGGAAGCCGGTCTTCGCGGATCCACCCGGAACGAAGAACTCATCGGGATGCTGGAACTGGAGAAATCCCTGGTCTACTTCAACACCTCCCTGGTGAGCAACCAGCGGGTGCTGGAGCGGATGGTCCGCACCTCGGTGATCAAGAAGTACGCCGACGACGAAGACCTCCTCCAGGACACCATCATCGAGAACGAGCAGGCGATGGAGATGGCGAACATCTACACCGGCATCTTGTCCGGCACGATGGACGCCTACGCCTCGGTCATCGCCAACAACCAGAACGCCATCATGAAGACCCTGGCCCTGGTCACCATCGTCCTGTCGATCCCCACGATGATCTTCTCGGCGTACGGCATGAACACCGCCCTGACGGGGATGCCCGTGGCCCAGTCGGCCTGGGGCTTCTCCATCGTCGTCGGGATCAGTTTCGCCATCGCCATCGGCGTGGTGCTCTTCTTCATCCGCAAGAAATGGTTCTAACGGGCTGACCGCAGGTGCGCTCGTCCCCTTGGGACGCCCACTATGCTGATTGGGTATGCCACGCGGAGAGCGCGGCGGTGAGGAGGCGGCATGGCCGAGCAGTTTGTGGTGCCGGGATGGGACGAGTACTTCCTGGGGATCGCGCAGGCGGTCTCTGCGAGGGCGAAGTGTCGACGCCGCACAGTCGGCGCGGTCTTGACCGTCGAACGGCGCATCATCGCGACCGGGTACAACGGCGCCGCGCCGGGAGAGCCCGACTGTCTGGAGGGCGCCTGCCCGAGGGGGTTGCTCGACTACACGCAGGTCCCGGGGCTGGGCGACTACGACCGTCCTGGCACCCCCGGCTTCTGCATCGCCATCCACGCCGAGGTCAACGCCTTGCTCTTCGCCACCCGCGACACCAAGGGCGCCACGGCGTACATCACGGACCCGCCGTGCCCCGGATGCCGCAAGGCTCTCGCCGCGGCCGGCATCGAGCGGGCTGTGTGGCCTGGTGGCGAACTGGATCGCCAAGCACTGACGGATTGGTCCGCCTGACGAGTTGGTCCGCCTGACGGGCCTCGGGCTCAGCCCAAGATCTCCAGGGTACGGGTCGTGCGCAGCCAGACCCCTTCGGAACTGGACGCTGTGAAGACTCGCCCAGGGGTAGGGGGAGCGGGGTGCGTGGCGCGCACTTCGCGCAGTTCCTCGCTCAGGTGGGCCGCGTGCGCCTGGAGCCGCTCCACCTCGGCGCGCAGTTCCAGGATGCGGCGCACTCCGACAAGGTTGATGCCCTCCTCCTGGGAGAGGTATTGCACGAGCCGCAGTTTCTCCACGTCCCTGATCGTGTACCGGCGTCCGCGACCCGACGCCCTCTTGGGCACGACCAGCCCCAGCCGGTCGTAGGTCCTCAACGTCTGGGGGTGCATGCCGGCCAGGCGGGCCGCCGTCGAGATCAGGAACAGGGGGACGTCCGGGTCGAAGCGCTGGGGGAGGCGGGACGACGCGGAGCCCTGCGCGTGGGGGGCGCTCCCCTGATCAGGCGTGTCCTGCGTGGGGAGATCCTTCTCGGGGTCGGCGTGCTGGCCCATCATCAGACCCCGGCTCTCAGACCGGCCCGCGGGTTGCCCTCGCCGGCGAGCGCCTCGTAGGCGCGCAACGCGTCCTGTGCTTCCTGGGAGAGGTGTTCGGGGACCTGGACCTGCACGGTCACCAGCAGGTCGGTACGCCCGGACTTACGCTCGATCCCCTTGCCCTTGGCGCGGAAGGTGCGTCCCGACCGTGTCCCGGCGGGAATCTTGAGTCGGACCTGACCGCCGTCGAGGGTGGGCACCCCGATCTCGGCGCCCAGCGCCGCTTCGACGTACGTCACCGGCACGGTGATGGCGAGGTGCTCCCCCTGGCGGGAGAACAGCGGGTCGGGGGTGACGTGGACGACCACGAACAGGTCGCCGGGGGCGCCGCCGTGACTGCCGGCCGTGCCCTTGCCCGCGACACGGATGCGCTGGCCGTCGAGGACTCCGGCGGGGATGCGCACCTGGATCGTCCGGTTGGAGCGGCCCTGTCCCGTGCCGGAGCAGGCGGGGCAGGGGGTGTCGATGATCAGCCCGCGGCCGTGGCACGTCGCGCACGGCTCGGAGACCGCGAAGCCGCCCGACGCGCGGGCGGTCATGCCCGACCCCTGACAGGTCGGACAGGCCCGCGGCGAGGTTCCGGCTTTGGCGCCGGTTCCCCGGCAGGCGTCGCACGCCGTGTCGGAGCTGAGGCGTACGGAGATCATGGTCCCGTTGGCCGCGTCATGGAAGCTCAGAGTGATCTCGGACTCGACGTCGCTCCCGCGCTTCGGGCCTCGCTGGCCGTGGCCGCCCGACTGGTTGAACAGCCCGCCCAGGAGGTCGGAGATGCCCCCGCCCATCCCGGAGGAGAACAGGTCGTCGAAGTTGACCGTGCCGCCCCGGGCGCCGCCCGGGCCGCCACCGCCGGGGAAGCGGAACCCGCCCGAGCCGAACAGGGAGCGGGCCTCGTCGTACTCCTTGCGCGTCGCGGGATCCGACAGCACGTCATGGGCCTCGGTGATGTCCTTGAACTTCTTCTCCGCCTGGGGGTCCTTGTTCTGGTCGGGGTGGTACTGGCGCGCCAGTTTACGGAAGGACTTCTTGATCTGGTCGGGCGTGGCGTCTTTCTTCAGTCCCAGGACCGTGTAATAGTCCTTCTCAAGCCAGTCTTTCTGACTCATCGGGTCACCTTCTCACCAAAGACAGTGTGCGGATGGGGCGGCGGTCACTCGCCGCTGGGGGCTTCGGGGGTCTCGGGCGCGTCGGCGGGCGCGTCAGCGGACACGGGGGACGTCGACGCGGGGGACGGGTCGGCGGCGCCGGGCTGGGCGAGCAGGCTCTCGTCGGGATCGGCCACGCCCACGCGGGCCGGACGGACGATCCTGTCCTTGATGGCGTACCCCTTCTGGAAGACCTGGGCCACCGACTCCACGGCGTACCCCGGCTTCTGGACGTGCATGAGGGCCTCGTGGATGTGCGGGTCGAAGGGGTCGCCCTCTTCGGCGAAGCTGGTCAGACCGTACTTCGTGGCGACCTTGGCCACCTCGTCGGCCAGCATGGTCGCGCCGGGGGTCATCTCCTCGTGGGCGCGGGCCGCGTCGATCCCGTCGAGGACGGGCAGGAGGTCCGCCAGCACGGCCTCGATCCCGCGTTGGCGGGCCACGTCGCGGTCGCGGTCCACGCGGCGCTTGTAGTTGACGTACTCGGCCTGGAGCCGCTGGAGGTCGAGGGTTCGCTCAGCCAGGAGTTCGGCCATGTCCTTCTCGAACGGGGTCACCGAATCGGCGTCCTCGCCTGTCGCGCCCAGGTCGGCCGCGTCCACGACATCCTCGGGGACATCGCCCGCGGAGTCGTCCAACACGCCGTCCACAAGCTTGTTCAGTTCTTCATCCCATGTGCGATCAGCGTCGCTGTTCTCGGTCATTGCTCTCCTGTCGTCGTCACGTCGTCACCCCACCTGGCAACCAGTGTACGCAGATCCGCCCGGTGGGCGTGGCGGGCCTGCGTGTGCTGTGGATGGCGCGCCCGTGGCCCTGGGGACCACGGGCGCGCACATGTCACTTGTCTTCGTCGATGATCTCGGCGTCCACCACGTCGTCGTCGGCGCCGGCGGACTGCGCCGACCCCTCCTCGGTCGTGGCCTGCTCGTCACGGGCCTGGGCGGCCGCGTACACGGCCTGGCCCATCGCGGCGGCCTTGGTGTTGAGATCCTCCATGGCGGCCTTGACCTCCTCGTCGTTGTCCGTCCCCTTGAGGGCTTCCTTCAACGTGGCGACGGCCTCCTTGACGGGGTTCTTGACGTCGTCGGTCAGGATGGCGTCGTGCTCGTCCAGCAGCTTCTCGGTGGAGAACGCCAGCGAGTCGGCCGTGTTGCGCATCTCGACGGACTCGCGCCGCCTCTTGTCCTCGGCCGCGTGGGACTCGGCCTCGCGCACCATCTTGTCGATCTCGTCCTTGCCCAAGGCCGAACCGCCGGTCACCGTCATGGACTGCTCCTTGCCGGTGGCCAAGTCCTTGGCCGAGACGTGGACGATGCCGTTGGCGTCGATGTCGAAGCCGACCTCGACCTGCGGCACGCCACGCGGGGCGGGCATGATCCCGGTCAACTCGAAGTTGCCCAAGGACTTGTTGTCGCGTGCGAAGTCGCGCTCGCCCTGGTAGACCTGGATCATCACGGAGGGCTGGTTGTCGTCAGCCGTGGTGAAGATCTCGGAGCGCTTGGTCGGGATCGTGGTGTTGCGCTCGATGATCTTGGTCATCACGCCGCCCTTGGTCTCGATGCCGAGGCTGAGCGGGGTGACGTCGAGGAGCAGAACGTCCTTGACCTCGCCCTTGAGCACGCCGGCCTGCAGGGCCGCGCCCAGAGCCACGACCTCGTCCGGGTTGACGCCCTTGTGGGGCTCCTTGCCGGCCAGTTCGCGCACCAGGTCGACCACGGCGGGCATACGGGTGGAGCCGCCGACCAGGATGACCTCGTCGATCTTGCCGATGGAGGTCTTGGCGTCGGCGATGACCGCGTTGAAGGGCGCCCGGCAACGATCCAGGAGGTCCTGGGTCATGCGCTGGAACTCCGCGCGCGTCAGCTTGGCGTCCAGGTGGAGCGGGCCGTCGGCGCCGGCCGTGATGTACGGCAGGTTGATCTGGGTCTCCTGGGCCGCGCTGAGCTCGATCTTGGCGCGCTCAGCCGCCTCCTGGAGGCGCTGGCGGGCCATCTTGTCCTTGCTCAAGTCGATGCCGTTGGCGTTCTTGAACTGGGTGACCAGCCAGTCGACGATCCTCTGATCCCAGTCGTCGCCGCCCAGGCGGTTGTCGCCCTTGGTGGCCTTGACCTCGAAGACGCCCTCGGAGATCTCCAGCAGGGACACATCGAAGGTGCCGCCGCCCAGGTCGAAGACCAGCACGGTGTGCTCGGTGTCGCCCTTGTCCAGGCCGTACGCCAAAGCGGCGGCGGTGGGCTCGTTGATGATGCGGTCGACCGTCAGCCCGGCGATCTCGCCGGCTTCCTTGGTCGCCTGCCGCTCGGCGTCGGAGAAGTACGCCGGGACGGTGATCACCGCGTTGGTGACCTTCTCTCCGAGGTAGGCCTCAGCGTCCCGCTTCAGCTTCTGGAGCACGAAGGCGGAGATCTGCTGGGGCTTGTACGTCTTGTCGTCGATGTCGACGGACCAATCCGTGCCCATGTGGCGCTTGACGGAGCGGATGGTCCGCTCGACGTTGGTGACGGCCTGCCTCTTGGCGACCTCGCCGACGAGCACCTCTCCGCCCTTGGCGAAAGCGACAACCGACGGTGTCGTGCGGGCACCCTCGGCGTTCGGGATGACGGTGGGCTCGCCGCCCTCAAGAACGGCGACGCATGAATTCGTGGTGCCGAGGTCGATGCCTACTGCACGAGCCATGATTCCTCCAATGAGTCTGATTGCGTACACACCCCAGTGGCGTGCACGTAAGTTGAGTGTACTCCGCTCAAGTGTGGTGAGTCAAACAGGGTTGAGCGAGGTACGCTCAACTTTGCGGGGCCGGGGGGAGTTGGGACGCGGGCGCGCGTCGGTGGGGCTCAGGCGGCTGGTGCTCAAGCGGCCGGGGCGGAAATTCTGAGGAAAAAGAGTGGAACACGGGCGAGAATCTCCGATAACCTTAGGGCTAAATCATCAAACCATACTGGCATCTGTGGTGCATTTCTGTGAGAAAGGACAAAGAATGTCACGCATCCGCTCCCCCAAATTCCAGGCCAAGGTCATGAGCGCCGCCGACGCGGCCGCTTTCATCAACAATGGCGACAATGTTGGCGTCTCAGGTTTCACTGGGGCCGGCTACCCCAAGGTACTGCCCGGGGCTCTGGCTGACCGTATCAAGGCAGCCCACGCGAGGGGGGAAGAATTCTCGATCGGCTTGTTCACCGGGGCTTCGACCGCGCCCGAACTGGACGGCGTCCTGGCTGAGACGGGGGCCATCAAGTTCCGCATGCCCTATCAGTCCGATCCCTCCATGCGGTCGGCGATCAACACGGGCGTCACGGGCTACTCCGACATCCACCTGTCGCATTCCGGCCCTCAGGTGCGTCACGGCTTCCTCGGCGAACTCAACGTGGCCATCATCGAGGTGACCGCGATCACCGAGGATGGGGAACTCGTGCCCTCGTCGTCGGTCGGCAATAACAATGTGTACCTCGAGTGCGCGGACAAGGTGATCCTCGAGGTCAACTCGTGGCAGTCCGAGGACCTCGAGGGCATGCACGACATCTACTACGACATGACCACCCCTCCCAACCATCCGATCCCGATCATGTCCCCCGGCGACCGCATCGGCGGGATGAACCTGCGTGTGGATCCGGACAAGGTGGTCGCCGTGGTCGAGACCGACGACGCCGACCGCAACACCCCGTTCAAGCCGCTGGACGAGGACTCGAAGGCCATCGCCGGCCACTTCCTGGACTTCCTGAAGAACGAGGTCAAGCAGGGTCGTATCCCCAAGAGCCTGATGCCGCTCCAGTCCGGTGTCGGCAACATCGCCAACGCCGTTCTGGCCGGTCTGCTGGAGTCCGATCTGGAGAACCTCGTCTCTCTGACCGAGGTCATCCAGGACGGCATGGTCGACTTGATCGACTCCGGCAAGCTCAAGGTCGCTTCCGCGACGGCGTTCTCCCTGTCGCCCGAGTACGCGGTGAAGATGAACGACAACGCCGCTCATTACCGTAAGTACATCGTCCTGCGTCCCCAGGAGGTCTCCAACAACCCGGAGGTCATCCGTCGACTCGGCGCCATCTCGTGCAACGGGCTGATCGAGGCCGACATCTACGGCAACGTCAACTCCACCCACGTGATGGGCACGAAGATGCAGAACGGCATCGGCGGATCGGGCGACTTCACCCGCAACGCGTTCATCTCCTGCTTCGTCACCCCCTCGGTGGCCAAGGGCGGAGACATCTCCTGCATCGTGCCGATGGTCAGCCACCACGACCACACCGAGCACGACGTGATGGTCATCATCACGGAGCAGGGTCTGGCTGATCTGCGTCACCTCTCGCCGCGTCAGCGCTCTCGGGCCATCATCAACAACTGCGCCCACCCGGACTACCGCGACGCGCTGCTGGACTACGTCGAGCGCGCGGAGAAGTCCTCGGCTCTGCACACGCCTCACGACCTGCGCGAGGCCCTGAGCTGGCACGTGCGCTTCCTTGAGACGGGAACGATGAAGGCCTGATGGCGAACGCCATGACGAGGTCATCTGTGGGACAGGGGGGAGATCCTCCTGTCCCACATGCCGTTGGCCCCGAGGAGGGGGCCTCGGGCGATGCGGGGGGCGGTACGGTGGACGGTGTGGTGTCGGGTGTTCCGGGGGATGCGGAGGTCGGTACGGTACCTGCTGTTCTGAATGACGTCGAGGTCGCCACCTTGCCAGCTCTACCCCCTGACGCGGCGTCCCCGCGCCGACTCAGCCACCGTACCGGCGAACCTCGTCGGCCGGGGATCCTCATCGCCGCCATCGTCGCGGCCTGGACCTCCGTCGCTGTCACCATCGTCGCGTTCGCTTGGTGGTGGTGGAACGCGGCGCACATCACTACCTTCCCCACGAGCGCGCGCCTCGTGGCCTGGTTCAACCCCGATCCGGTGTCCGCCACGGCCATCATCCTGGTCATCGCCGTGGGCCTGGTCGCCCTGCTCATGGTGGCCGCCGCCGGCGCGGTCGCGTACAACGCCTGGGCCGGTCACCGGTGGATCCGCGTCGGCGCCCTCGTCTGCCTGGCCGTCACCGCGACCTCCTATCTCGCCACCTGGTGGTTCACCGCCGCGATGTGCCCCTTGGCCGTCGCCGCTGTCCTGCTCTGGTTTCCCCCGGCGAAACGATTCTTCGCCGACATGGACGATTACCACCATGTCGAGCCCGTGGTGGTCCCCTCTGTTGGGGTCCGGTACGGCCCCCAACCCCTCATCGGCCGCCGCTGAGTCGCGGCGGGTGCTCCGTTGTGCGGGTGGACCTGGCCTGTGGTGTGTCATCCGTTGTGTGGGTGGCCCTGATCGACGGTGAGTCCTTCTCCTGGTGAGGTGATGCTCATCGACGTGCCGGGTGTCTTATGGTCCGCTCGTGACGTTGGGGGCGCGAACCGTGGTTTTTCGGACTGAAATGCACTATTCGCGCCCCCCGGATTTTCGTGGGGGCACGAACTGTTCGTATGGGGGCTGAAAAGCACGGTTCGCGCCCCCCGGCCGGGATCTGCACGGTTCGTGTCCCCTGACGCGTCCCCCTCCTGGTGAGGTGATGCTCATCGACGTGCCGCGTGTCTTATGGTCCGCTCATGGCGTTGGGGGCGCGAACCGTGGTTTTTCGGACTGAAATGGACTATTCGCGCCCCCCGGATTTTCGTGGGGGCACGAACTGTTCATGTGGAGGCTGAAATGCACGGTTCGCGCCCCCGTGGCTGGCATCCCCACGGTTCGTGCCCCCCTGGCCGGGGATCCCCACGGTTCATGCCCCCGCGAGAGCGACCCATGTGCCACCGCGACAAGCATCCCCACGGTTCGCACGCCCCACGATTCGCACGCCCCACGATTCGCACGCCCCCACGCTTCGCACGCCCCCACGCTTCGCATGCCCTAACGAAGAACACTTCCGCCACTGCACATTTTTCCACCACTATGAATTAATTCACAGATTGCCCACATGTGTTGAATTCCGGGAATACGGGGCTCGGACCAATGGTTGAACTAAATGTTGGCAGTCGGGATGGGGAGATATGCAGTTTGGAGTCTTTTCAGTCGCTGATGTCACGCGTGATCCGGTCAGTGGAGTGATGCCGAGTCACGCGATGCGCATTGATGCGACTCAGCGGATCGGTCGGGCCTGCGAGGAGGCGGGCTTGGACGTTTTCGCCATCGGGGAGCATCACACCTCGGGGTACTTCTCGTCGTCTCCGCCAGTCCTGTTGGGCGCCGTGGCGGCGCAGACCTCGACGATCGCACTGTCCACCGCCGTGACCATGGTCACCACCAGCGACCCTGTGCGCCTGGCTGAGGACTATTCCACGGTCCAACACGTCGCAGCCGGACGGGTCGACATCGTGTTGGGGCGCTGCGGCACCGTACCCCCCTATGGGCGGTCGACGAACGACACGCGTGCGGCCCAGAACCTCACGTACGAGAACTATCATTTGCTCCAGCTCCTCTGGCGAGAGAAGGAGGTCGACTGGGACGGGCAGTTCCGCGCCCCCCTGATGAGCTTCACCGCCAACCCGCGGCCTCTCGATGATGTGCCCCCCTTCGTATGGCACGGCGCGGCCCGCACCATCGCCGCGGCCGAGCACGCGGCGTCGTACGCCGACGGCCTGTTCGCCGCCACCATGCTCGGGCGTCCCCACGAGGTGGCGACGGTCATCGACCACTACCGGAGCGCCTATGAGAGGAACGGTCACGGCCGAGCCGATCAGGCCATCGTGGGAGTGGGCCAGTTGGTCTTCGTGGCCGAGACCTCCCAGGACGCTCGTCGCCTGTTCCGTCCCTACTTCCACGCCAGCCCGGTCTTCGACCCGGACATGAGCCTGGAGCAGGCCGAGGCCGACGCCCATGTGATCGTCGGGTCTCCCCAGGAGGTGACCGAGAAGATCCTGGCCAATCGCGATCTGTACGGCGACTACCAGCGGCAGATGTTCTGGATCGACCACGGCGGGATGTCGCTCGACGTCGTCCTCGGGCAACTGGACCTCCTCGGATCGCAGGTGGTCCCCACCCTGCGGACGGAGTTCGCCGCACGGCGCGCGCCGGGTGTCCCCACTGATCCTCCCAGCCACGCCGACCTGGTCGAGCGTCGCGCCAGGATGACAGCGGCGGGCGTCACTTCGAGGTAGTGCGCAGGGCGGAGCGTACGTCGATCTTCTTGGAGTACTCCACGGAGCCGTACTGGAACAACCGTGCGGCGACGAGGAAGACGAGGTACGCGGCCGCGAACAGGACGACGACCACGATGGCGCCCTGCCACCAGGGCAGCATGCCCAGGGCGTTGCGCGCCATCGCCGTGATCGGGGCGGTCCACGGGAAGAAGGTGAAGACCTGCACGATCACATTGCCAGGGTTGGTCAGCATCCACATGATCAGGTAGATGGGGACGATCAGCAGCAGGATCACCGTCGCGAACATGCCCTGCGCGTCGCGCACAGTCGGCATCGCGGCCCCGATCGCCACCAGCGAGCAGGTGAAGAGCAGGAAACCACCGAGCAGCATCAGGATGCCGAGGATCATGGGCACGGGCTCGAAGACGAGTTTGCTGAGGTCGATGGTGGGCATCATCCCCGCGCGGTCGAGGACGAGGCCCACGATGATCGTCGGCACGACGATGACGAGGACTTGGACGACGCCGATCACTCCCAGAGCGGCCACCTTGCCCGTCAACAGTTGCGTGGGTTTGATGGTGGTCAGGATCATCTCGGTGACGCGGTTCTCCTTCTCCTCCAGCAGGGCGGTCAGCATGCGGTTGCCCTGCATGACGACGATGATGAAGAAGACGGCGATCAGGACGAGGGGCAGGATCATCCCCCAGACCCCCGGGGTCACGACCCCATCTTTGTACGTGGTCAGCTGGGTCGGGATCGAGCCGGACACCAGCGACACCAGCGTGGAATTGTTCACGTCCTGGACGGCCGACTGGCGCAGGATCTCGGACGCGAGACCGGGGAACTGCTGGGAGTCCAGGATCCCGAGGTCCTGGGCGGAGACGAGGATGGGCGACGTGGTGGGGTCCTTGGGGTACTGGAAGAACGCCTGCACCTTCCCCGCCTTCACGTCGGCGACTCCCTGTGCCGGGTCGGTGATCTGGGTGCCGCCGATCGACGTGGCGATGTCCGCGTTCACCAGGCCGGACTCGTCGACCCACTCGAAGGAGAAGGTCTGGGTCTGTGCGCCCAGCGAATCGGCGGCCGACGAGTTGGAGGCGGCTAACACCCCGATCAGCACGGCCATGAAGACGGGCCCGAGGAGGGATCCCACCCAGAAGACCCGAGTGCGCAACGTGCGCACGACCTCGAAAGACACCACAGTGGCGATATTGCTCTTGGCCATCAGTCGACCTCCTTGGCGCCGTACACGGCGACGAAAATGGATTCCAGGGACCGGCGGCCTGGGGTGAAGCTCGACACGGTGATCCCGGCGCGGACGAGGTCGTCGAGGACGGCGGACGCCGCCGTGCCCGGTGAGAGCGCGATCTCGGAGTGCCCGTGCTCGTCGGTGAGGATGGTGTAGGAAGGGGAGGACGGCAGGGGCATGTCAGCCTCGATCTTGACCGTCGTGCCCCCGAACTGCTCCTGGACCTCTTCCACCGTGCCGTACGCGTGCTTGACCCCGTCCTTGAGCAGGATGATCCGATCGCACAGCTTCTCGACGTCGTCCATCTGGTGGGTGATGATGACGATGGTCGCCCCCGCGGCCTTGCGCTCTTCGATGATGCTCATCAGGAGGCGGCTGTTCACCGGGTCGAACCCCTTGGTCGGCTCGTCGAGGATCAATAGTTTGGGGTTGTTCATGATCGTCACCCCGAGTTGGACCTTCTGCTGCTCGCCGCCGGAGAGCTTGTCGAGCCGGATCTTGGCTTTGGTGGGCAGGCCCACGCGGTCCAGGTACGACGAGGACCACGCACGCGCGTCGGCGGCGGACATCCCCTTCAGGCGCCCGAAGTACACCATCGTGTCGAGGACGGTCTCCTTCTTGTAAAGCCCGCGCTCTTCGGGGAGGTACCCCAACTCGCCGGACTGCGAGGGTTCGAAGGGCCGACCATTGATGTGGAGCACCCCGGCTGTGGGGATGTAGATGCCGAGAAGGGCCCTGATCGTCGTGGTCTTGCCGCATCCGTTCGAGCCCAGGAAGCCGAAGGTCTCGCCGGGATACACGTCGAAACTGAGATCTTTGATGACAGGCGTCGCTCCGAAATTCATCCGGAAATTCTCGACATGGACAACGGGCGATTGCATAGCAGATGTTGTCATGGTGTCAGTATATAGGGCAGGGAGAAAGCCCGTCGCCATTGGCTTCGACAAGGAAGTTCGCGCCCAGGGGCGCCCATTCACCACAATGCTGACCCCAGGCTCACGGCGGCGGGCAGGGTGACGATCGACGCCAGGGTGGACATGCTCACCAGCCGTGCCGAGAAATCGGCGTCCACCGCGTGTTTGACGCAGAACATGACCAGGTACGTCGCGACCGGGCACGACAGGGGGATGAGGATGGACAGCTTGGCCACCAGGGGCAGGGGGACCGCCCACAAGACGAGGATCCCGACGGTGGGGATCGCCAGGTTGCGCATGGCCGTGCCCAGCCAGAGCCACGGGTCGGCGACCACCGTGCGCAGGCTGACCGCCGCCAGACTGGCGCCCACGACGAACATGGACAGCGGGGCGTTCATTCCGGCGAGGTACCCCAGGCCCGTGACGACGATCCCCGGCAGGGGCAGCGAGGACGCGAACAGGGCCAGCCCCACCAGGACCGCCGGGATCGCGGGGTTGGAGAACAACTGTTTGACGATGCTGACATGCTCGGAGGTGAACATGGACCAGCCCTGGGTCCAGGCGAAGACGTTGAACGGCACCAGGAAGATCACGGCGAAGAAGACCCCGTCCGGGCCCAGCAGGGCCTGGGCCAAGGGGATGCCGAGGAAGCCGGCGTTGGAGTAGATCAGCCCGAACCTCAGGGACCGGCGCCGGTCGGGGGCGACGACTTTCCCGTACACGACCCAGGCCAGGGCCATCATGACGGGGAAGGCCACGAAGTCGATCAGGGCGACGATCCCGAGGTCGTGGAGGCGGTCGAGGGTGAAGGGGCGGTGGAAGGCTTGGATGATGACGCCCGGCGTGACGAAGAAGACGAGGATGTTGGTCAGGCCGGTGACGGCTTGCGGGCCGATCCAGCCCCTCTTCGCGCCGACGAGGCCGAAGAGGATGAACACGAACATGAGCGCCACTTGTTGTGCCGTGACGGCGAAGCCCATCCGTGCCCCCTTCCCGGTTGCAGGCCACGTTAGTCCATTTCAGGAGGGGTTGCCAAGGACCGCGTCCCGGTGGCTAGGGCACGCTGCGGGCCTGTCTGCTTCCAGGGTCTGGTACGCTCGTGATCCGTGATAGGGAAGGGACTGGCATGACTCACCATCGTCTCAGTGATTACGTGTCAGCGCTGGGTCCGCTCGTGCGTCGCGCGTCCGTCGGATCGGACCCGATCATCACGCAGGTGACGTACGACTCCCGTGAGGTACGACCCGGGGCGCTGTTCATCTGCAAGGGAGTCCATTTCTCGCCGACGTACCTGAGGCAGGCCATCGACCGTGGGGCCGTGGCGTACCTGAGCGCCTGCGCGTACCCCGAGGTCGACCAGCCCTGCGTCGAGGTGACCGACATCCGCGAGGCCATCGCGACGGCGGGCGCGACGTACTATGACTGCGAATGGGACGCGCTGACCATGATCGGCGTGACCAGCACCAAGGGGAAATCGACCACCACCTCGTTCATCCATTCGATCCTGGCAGCCTGGGCCGCCGCGACGGGACGGCCCCGGCCGGGGATCCTCACGTCGATCAGGTACGAGGACGGGGTCGTGGACGAGGAGGCCACCCGTACCACCCCCGAGACGCTCGACCTGTACGGCCACCTCCACAACGCCGTGACCAGCGGATTGACGCACATGTGCGTCGAAGTCTCCAGCCAGGCGCTGCGCTACCGCCGTGTGGCGAATCTGACCTTCGAGGTGGGGTGCTTCCTCAATATCGCCGAGGACCACATCTCCCCGCAGGAGCACCCTGACTACGAGGATTACCTGACCGCGAAACTTCAGATCTTCTCCCAGTCGCGGCACGCCGTCGTGAACGCGCGGACGAGGGACGTCGACCGGGTCATGGCGGCGGCGCGCCAGTGCGAGAAGACGGTGACCTTCGCTCTGCGGGGGGAGGCGCCGGTGGAGGCCGACATCCAGGGGTACGACGTACGCCCCGTGGGGACTGCTCAGCGGTTCACCGCGCTGATCGACGGCGTGGAGCATGAATTCTGCATCGGCCTGCGCGGATCCTTCAACGTGGAGAACGCGCTCGCGGCCATCGCCGTGGCCACCCTGCTCGGCATCCCCGTCGACCACATGCGCGAGGGCTTGGCTGCGGTGAAAGTCGTGGGACGTATGGAGGTGTTCTCCCTGCCCAGGGGGACGACCATCATCGTGGACTACGCTCATGAAAAGTTGTCGATCGAGACGCTGCTGGCATGGGCGAAGCAGGACTACCCGCAGGCGCCCATCACCATGGTGTTCGGCACTCCGGGCGAGAAGGCGTTCAACCGCCGCCAGGAGTTCGGGGTGCTCGCCGGGCTTCATGCCGACGAGATTTACCTGACCGAAGAGGACCCTGGGGAGGTCCCGGTGGTCGACATCTGCGAGGTGGTGCTCACCCACATCCTGGCCGTCGGCCATAAGCCGGCGCACATCGTCCCCGACCGTGTCGAGGCGATCCATCGCGCCGTCGCGTCGGCCCCCGACGACGGACTGGTCCTCATCCTGGGCAAGGGCGCGGAACGTTGGCAGTACCGAGGCGTGGCGGCTGAGACCGTCCCCTCCGACATCGACACCGTCCGCGAGATCCTCGCCGGAGCTGGTCCCCGAGACTGATGGCGGGGCCGGTCCCCGAGACTGACGGCGGGGCTGCGGTTCGGGGTGGTGCTGCGGTTCGGGGTGGTGCTGGGTCCGTTGTGGCCCGCGGGGGCGTGAATAGCTGATTGGTTGCGCTCACATGGACAGTTCGTGCCCCCTCGGTGGATGGCGGGGGTCTGTGTTGGGTCCGCGGGGGCGCGAATCGTGGTTTGTTTGCGCTCACATGGACGATTCGTGCCCCCGCGGGGACGAGACGCGGGGACGAGACGCGGGGACGAGACGCGGGGACACGACGCAGAAACATCATGCATGTGAATCGTGAGTTGGGGTGCCCCTCACCCGGTGGAGTCCCGTGCCACGAGCTCGGTGGGCAGGTCGACGTGAGTGTCGTCGTCCGTCAACCTCAGCGCTAGTCGGGCGCTGCGCGCGCCCATGTCGTAGAAGGGGGCGTGGATCGAGGTCAGACCGGGGGTCAGGTCGGCGGCGAAGGGGGAGTCGTCGAAGCCGACGACGGCGAGTTGGCCGGGGATGTCCACGTGGAAGTCTCGCGCGGCGCGGTACACGCCGACGGCGACGATATCGGAGAAGCAGACGATGGCCGTGGGCGGATCGGGCTTCCTCAGCAGGAGGAGGGCGGCCAGATGGGCCTCGACGGTCTCGTCGGGGCACTCGACCACCAAGGAGGAGTCGATCGTCAACCCGGCGTCACGCAGCCCGAGCGAGTACCCGAGAAAGCGCTGATTGGCGGCGGAGGAGTGGGTCAGCCCCAGGAATGCGATCCGCCTATGGCCCTTGGCCCCCAAGTGGATGACCGCTGCGCGCGCCCCGCCGATCTGGTCGACGTTGACAGTGGCCACGGAGGGCAGAGAGGGGAGGTACGGGTGTCCGCACAGCACCAGCGTGGCGTTGACCGAGGCCAGTGAATGAAGGTATCCCGCGATTCGCTGGTCGGCTTCCTTGTCCGGCGCCCCGGCGTGGACCAAGACGACTCCGGCGGCACGCTGCTCGCGCAGGGTCGCGATGATGGCTTCCTCGCGGGCGACGTCACCATGGGTGAACGCCATGAGGAACAGGTGGCCGTTATGGGTGGCCACCTCTTCGGCGCCACTCGCCAGCTCGGAGAACGCCGCGTCATGGAGGGCGGGGGTGACGAGTGCCAAGGGGCGACGCCCCCGGCCGAGCATGGCCTGCGCCAAGCCGTTGGCCACGTACCCCAGTTCCTCGGCGGCCTCACGTACCTTGGCACGGGTCTCGTCCCGTACCCCGGCCGTTCCGGTGAGAACGCGCGAGACAGTGGCGGGGGACACTCCGGCGAGGGCGGCGACATCACGGAGGTTCGCCTCATTGGTTGGTGCCGGCCCCCTCGCGCCTCGTTTACGCGGCTCAGGCATGACACCAGTCTACGACATCTTTGTGAATCTAGTTTCTATCATGTTCCTGCGGGGGGTACGCGACGTGGGGGAGTGGGGTGGGTACGCGACGTAGGGGGTGGGTGGGTTCACGACGTTGGGGGTGGTTATGATGGTCGTCAGGTCGAGGTCTTTGAGGTTGAGGTCTTTGAGGTTGAGGTCTTT
>WQZD01000024.1 GCA_009780915.1 Propionibacteriaceae bacterium | reverse complement strand
TGATGGAGGAACAGGGCGTAGTTGCCGAGGTTGCGGGCGTGGTGCGGGTCGGCGTCGATGGCGTGGTGGTAGGCGGTGTCGATCTCGTCGGGGTCCCGGCCCTGTTGATGGAGGAACACGGCGTAGTTGCCGAGGTTGTCGGCGTGGTGCGGGTCGGCGTCGATGGCGTGGTGGTAGGCGGTGTCGATCTCGTCGGGGTCCCGGCCCTGTTGATGGAGGAACAGGGCGTAGTTGCCGAGGTTGTCGGCGTGGTGCGGGTCGGCGTCGATGGCGTGGTGGTAGGCGGTGTCGACCTCGTCGGGGTCCCGGCCCTGTTGATGGAGGAACAGGGCGTAGCCGCCGAGGTTGTTCGCATCCTGTGGGTTCATCTTGAGGCTGCGATCGATGAGAGCCTCAGTCAGGTCATTCTCGATGGAGTTGCCGTGCCATTCTCGATGGCTAGCATGCAAATGAACCTCATCTAACGTGGTGCCAAGCACGTTCCTATACTGAGTGAACTCAGCACGCAAAGAGAGCTTGACTGGCGTGATACCCAGGGCTTCGTCGACCATTCCAGGAGCATTTCCAGGCTTTGGCTCGTTGTCCAGGAGTTTGCTGATGAGGGTCGCTGAAACGTATACATCACGGGCATCCGAGTCAACTGCCCGGTCTATGAGGGAGCGGATCCAGTCATCGCCGTTGTAGTTGGCTTCTCGGTACGCTTGCGCCCCCAGGGCAAGGCATTGAGCGGCATTGAGGCCTAGGGTATCCATCGCTTCGAGCGTTTCGCGCAGCAGAGACCAATCAGCCGCGTCTGCTATCAGATCGAGGACCTCCCACCGGTCTTTCGCCACTCGCTGGATGAGAGCCAGGGTCTCGCTGATGGGGTCGGTCGCCCACGACCATGCGTCAGGCCAGGCAGGATCCGTCAGGGGGATACAGGCATACGACAGCGCCAATTTCTCTATCTGCTCTTTGCTGGCCGGACCCAGTCCGACACGACGCAGGTCTGCGGCAGCCCGTACCAAGGCCCATCCCCATGATCTGATTTCGCGACCGGTCGCAAACTTATTCTTAGCTAGGTGCGCGCCTCCCATAATGGATGGAAATCCCAAGCGTCGCGAGTCATCGATCATGTCAGCGTACCCGGTATGACGCATCGCCTCGATCTCCGTCTCGGTGGGTAGGGTGTCAAGGTGAATTGGGGTGGTGAAGCGGTTCATGACCTCCGATCCTGGTACATGGTGTGCCATGGCGTCCGGCCACTCGGCGTACTTGGACGGTGTGATGGTCGCGATCACTCGGCAGTCGGAATCCAACCACGAGTCGAGTCTGTTGGCAGTCAGTGAGTGATTCGCTATGAACCGGTCAACATTGTCAAGGAAAATCACGGAGCCTTTGTCAGGGTACTGCCTGGAGTCCTGGAGGGTCGTGATGGCGTCCTCGTGCTCTGTGTACCACAGTTGCGCATCTGGCAAGACTTCGCGTATTGCTTCGATGATGAGGCGGCTTTTCCCAGCAAAAGGCGGGCCCTCGACAAGCACGGGCCCCGAGCTCGTGAGCGCAGCGCACACCCTGGGATACATGTCACGTGGTGCAAACTCGGTGTTGTCTAGATCTGGCCTGGAGGGGTGGACGCCCAACTGCTCAAGGGTACGGTCCCAGGCAGTTCCGCCGTACCCAGCCTCCTTCGCCGCCCTTTTGCGCATGGCCCTTGCAGATAGCCAATCCTTGAGTGGGGTGAGCCTCTCTATCAACACGCCGACGAGCGCCCCCAATAAGCCTCCAACCGTGATTCCGATCACGCCCCAGTTGGTGAGAGACGAGATCATCACGCCGACAACCCCGAGAATGAGGGGAAGAAGGACCCATGGCAATGACGTTGCTGGATCCCAGGATCGTGCATCTTTGCCCATGTGAACTGAATCCTTTGTTCGATTATGAGTGCTAGATGTCTTCAGTGTATGTCACGGGCTTGCCATGGGCCAACGGAGTGTTTCTTGTTGGACATCGAGCGTGTCGATGGGCAGGGGGGTACGGCGCATCTGGCTCCTGTGCCAGATGCCGTGATGTCGTCATCGCGCATGAGTGAGGCGCCCGGGGGTATCCCGGGCGCCTCATGTGTCAGAATGCGGGGACCGCCTCAACTCGACAGTGCCGAGGCCGGCCCGCTCAGCCGATGAACTGGATCATTTTTGGCTGTTGTTGTTCTGACCCTGGCAGTTGTTGTTGCCCTTGTTCTCGTTGCACGGCGGCTTGGTGGGTTGCGGAGTCGGCGTGATGGGGTCGATGGTTCCGGGGTCTTCTGTTCCGGGGTCAATCGTACCTGGGTCCTCAGTTCCGGGGTCGACAGTGCCCGGGTCCTCTGTACCGGGGTCCACGGTGCCGGGGTCGTCCGTACCGGGGTCCACGGTGCCGGGGTCGGCAGGATCGGTGCTCTGCTCGCAGCCCATGTTTCCGCCTTTGCCCTTCTGGTTGTTGGCGCTGGAGGAATTGTTGGTCCCACCATTGTTGCCAGTGGCCTTGCCGTTGCCATTGTTGGTGCCGCCGTTGTTCGTGCACGCGTTGGCGCTGGAGTTGTTGGTGTTGTTGGCGGTGGTCGAGGCGGCGAACGCGAGCGTGGGCGCCATGATCATGGCAGCTGCGATACCGACTGCGGCCGTGATGAGGGCGCGACGCTTGGGTGTCTGTGTCATTGTTTTCCTTTTCTGATAGTTATGACTCGCCACCAAGCCTCGATGCTGCGTGACCCCCTTTGTCGTGTGCGCTCCCCAGCTCACGTGACGCTTGATGACACATTGGACGCTATCATGGTGGAAGTCAAAAGACAAGACATCTCACGGTTTGGTCATTGATTGGCATCGGCGGTCGTGCCAGGATGAACGTCCACGACGCCCGTCCCCAGGATTGCGACACGGCACCCCGACGACCCGCCAGCCAGCCATCCTCACGTCTCGTCGGGGATGAAACCATCGAAGATGAAGGCGGAGAAATCCTCTTTCACCCGGTCAAGCTGGGCCTGGGAGGTGATCGCCCAGGCGGCGAGGGGACAGCGCAGGACCCGACGCCAGAAATGGAGGATGGACTTGGTCGCATGTTCCCAGTTGTACGCGATGAAATCGGGCCAGGTCACCGGAGTGAACAGCATGTTCGTCAACGCCCAGTCCAAGGGGCGTATGCCAGTGCCGTCCCCGTTGGAGAAGTCCTCGGACAGTTGTCCGCGGATCACCCAGGGGCGGTGGCGTCGATACCACCAGAGGACCCTCGGGTCGAAGGACTCGACGCAGTAGGTGCCGGAGTAGGTGCGCAGTTCCGCGTCCGTGCGCACGCAGGTCTGGGTGTACCCGAGGTCCGGCTTGATCTCGACGATCAGGGGGACGCGCTCCGCGACGACGTCGAGGACCTCGCTCAACAGGGGGACCCTCTGCCTGGACGCGAGGACGCGGTGGCGTCGCAACTCGTCGTACGTGATGTCGGAGATCGCCACACGGCGTCCACAGATCCGTTCGAGTCCCGCGTCGTGGGCGATGACGATCTTGCCGTCCTTGGTCCTTCGCACGTCCAACTCGATCCCGTACCCCGCGTCCACCGCGCGCGAGAACGCCGCCAACGTGTTCTCCGGGTAGTCTCGCTCGTTGTCGAACAGGCCTCGATGGGCGATGTAGGTGCTCTGGAAAGGGTCGAGGTCGACACGGCGGCGACCCCACGGTCGCAGAGTCGCCATTCACGGCCTCGCGTCACAGAAGCGGGGACAGCGACCGGAGTTCTCTTTCGACATCATTGATCCACTCTAGCCGCGACGGGCGCCCCGCAGTCGTGGTATCACCATGTGGCGGCACGGCCGGCAGCCCAGGGTGTGCGACGAGCGGAACCTGCCGTCATGGGCGTTCAGGTGGCGTCAGGGGTTGACCAGTTTCATCAACACGGTGAATCCGTCGGCGGACAACTCCTCTTCGAGAGCCTCGGTGTTGGGGGTGTTGACGCCCACCAAGATGGTCGAGCGGTCCTGCCCCCGGTACACGGCCAGGTGCTGGATGTTGGCATGATGGCGCGCGGTGGCCAGCGCCAGGCGAGCCAGGACGCCCGGGGTGTCCGTGGTGTCGATGGTCAGGCGGGTGCCCGGGTCGCGGAAGCCCAGCAACTCGATGAAGGCGTCCAGGATGGCGCTCTCGGTGATGACGCCGACCAGGGCGTCGTTCTCGACCACGGGGAGCATCTCGATCTTGTGGTCGCGCATGGCGATGGCGGCCTCTTCGAGGAGGGCGTCGGGGGAGATCGTGACAGGGTCCCGGGTCATGATGGACGAGACCTTCAGCTTCGACAGCAGGTACGTCACCTCGTTGGCGCTCAGAGAGGTCGCCGACGACGGGGAGGCCTTGGCGATGTCGGACTGGGACACCACCCCGACGACGCGAGAGCCCTGGACCACCGGGAGGTGGCGCACCGCATGCTTCTTCATCATGGCGGTGGCGTCCGGGACGGAGTTCTGTGGCGTGACGGTGAACGGATTCGCCGTCATCCTCGTTCTGACAAACACCCTTATCCTCCTAGATATGCCCGTTTGATGTCTTCGGTCGCGGACAGTTCGGCGGCCGGACCGCTGATGACGATCTTACCTGTTTCCAGGACGTACGCCCTGTCGGCGATGCCCAAGGCTTTGTGCGCGTTCTGCTCCACCAACAGGATCGTCGTGCCCGAGGCGTGGATGTCCGCGATGATGTCGAAGATCTCCTGGACGAACAGTGGCGCGAGCCCCATCGACGGCTCGTCGAGGAGCAGGATCCTGGGGTGGGCCATGATGGTGCGTCCGATGGCCAACATCTGCTGCTCGCCCCCGGACAGGGTCCCCGCCAGTTGTCGACGACGGTCGGCCAGGACGGGGAACCGGTCGAAGACCCGGGTGAGGTCGAGCGCGGCGTCCCGACGCGGGCGCAGGAAGGCGCCCAGATCGAGGTTCTCCTGGACGGTCATCTGGGGGAAGACGCGGCGGCCCTCCGGGGACTGGCTCACACCCAACTTGACCCGCGCCTGGGCGGACAAGGTCGTGATGTCTTTGCCGTCGACGAGGATCTGGCCCGAGGTGGGTTTCTTCAGCCCGGAGATCGTGCGCAGGCAGGTGGACTTGCCCGCGCCGTTCGCGCCGATCAGGGTGACGATCTCCCCGCTCTCGACGCTGAGCGACACGCCTTTGAGGGCATGGATGCCGCCGTAGTGGACGTTGAGGTCACGAATCTCAAGCATCGGCCACCTCCTCGCCCAAGTACGCCGTGATGACGGCCGGGTCGTGTTGGATCTCGGCGGGGGTCCCCGACGCGATCAGCACCCCGTGGTCGAGGACGTACAACCGCTCGCAGATGTTCATCACCAAGGACATGTCGTGCTCGATGAGCAGGATGGTCAACTTGAACGTCTCACGAAGCCAGGCGATCAACTCGGTCAGACTGGCGGTCTCCGCCGGGTTCATCCCCGCGGCCGGCTCGTCGAGGAGGAGCAGGACGGGTTGGGTCGCCATCGCGCGGGCGATCTCCAAACGCCGCTGCTCGCCGTACGACATGTTCTGCGCCAACTCGTCGGCTTTGTCGGCGAGGTCCATGATGCGCAACAGCTCCATGGCGCGCTCACGGGTCTCACGCTCGCACCGATGCTGCTTGGGCGTGTGCAGGAAGGACGCGACCAAGCCGTAGGGCTGGTTCTGCGCCGCCGCGATCACGACGTTGTCCAGGACGGTCAGGTTGCGGAAGAGGCGGATGTTCTGGAAGGTGCGGCCGATCCCGGCATGACAGATGGCATGCGGCTTCTTGCCACCCAGATTCAGCGTCGATCCTTCGCGGTGGAAATGGATGGCGCCCGCCGACGGCGCGTACACACCGGTGAGGAGGTTGAAGATGGAGGTCTTCCCGGCGCCGTTGGGGCCGATCAGTCCGACCAGCTCACCTTCGGACAGGCTCAGGTCGACGCTCGAGACGGCGGTCAGGCCGCCGAAGTTCAGGCTCACCTGGGACATGGTCAGGATCTCGGTCATGGTCGGGCCTCCCGCCATCGGTGCGGAAGTAATCGTCTCATGGCGCTGAAGGTGAGCTCGCGGTCGCCCATCAGCCCCTGGGGACGGAAGACCATGACGACCACCAGGATCAGGCCGTAGATCACCATGCGCAGTTCGGGGAAGGGTTGCAGCAAGCTCGAGATCACGGCGAGGAGGATCGCGGCGATCACCGATCCGGTCAGGCTCCCCAGGCCGCCGAGGACGACGATGATGAGGATGTCGATGGACTTCTGGAAGCCGAAGAGGTCGGGCTTGATGAAGTAGAAGTAGGACGAGTAGAGCCCACCGGCGAGCCCGCCGAAGAAGGCGCCGACGACGAAGGCCAGGGTCTTGGCGCGCACGGCGTTGACCCCGATCGACGAGGCGGCGATCTCGTCCTCCCGCACGGCGATGAGGTTGCGACCGGGCATGGAGCGCAGGAAGTTGGAGATCAGGATCACCGTTCCGGCGGTGAAGACGTACAACCAGGTCCAGTTCACGAATCTCGGCATGCCGGACAGACCGGCCGCGCCGTTGGTGAAGGGGAAGTTGAGGAAGAGGACGCGGATGATCTCGGCCATGCCCAGGGTCGCGATGGCCAGGTAGTCCCCGCGCAGCCGCAGGGTGGGCAGACCCACGAGGAAGCCGATGATGGCGGCGATGGCCCCGCCGGCCAGGAGCCCGAGCAGGAAAGCCCACCAGGTGGGGTAGTGCATGGTCAGCAGCCCTGTGGTGTACGCGCCGATCGACATGAACCCGGCATGGCCGAGCGAGAACTGTCCAGTGAAACCGGTGATGAGGTTGAGGCTGACGGCCAGGATGATGTTGACGCAGATCGTCACCATCGTGATGAGGATGTAGTCGTCCACGACGCCGGTCATGATCATGGCTTGGACCACGAGGTAGACCGCGAGGACGGCGACCACCTTGGCCAACAGGGGAAGGATCCGTGCCATCAGACTTTCTCCTTGGTGTTCTTGCCGAGCAGGCCGGTGGGTTTGACGATGAGGACGATGATCAGCACGGCGAAGACGACGCCGTCACGGAACAGGGAGTACCCCAGGGCCGCGACGCCGGTCTCCAACAGGCCGATCACATAGGCGCCGATCAAGGCGCCGGGGATGAGCCCGATGCCGCCGAACACCGCGGCGACGAAGGCCTTCAGGCCGGGCATGATGCCCATGAGGGGGTTGATGGAGTTGTAGTACACGCCCACGAGGACGCCTGCGGCGCCGGCCAGAGCCGAGCCGAGCGCGAAGGTGAGCGAGATGGTGGTGTCCACGTTGATGCCCATCAGGCGAGCGGCCTCGGCGTCCTGGGACACGGCCCGCATGGCCTTGCCGACCTTCGTCCTCTTGACGATGTACTGCAAGATGAGCATCAGTGTCACGGAGATGCCGATGATCACCACCTGCATGTTCTTGATCACCACGCCATGGACGTTAAACGAGCCGCTCATGAACGCCGACTGGGGAGGATAGGAGCGCACACTGGCGCCGAAGAAGTACATCATCGTGTACTCCAGGATCAAGGACACCCCGATCGCGGTGATCAGCACGGCGATCCTCGGGGAGTTCCGCAAGGGCCGGTAGGCGATCCTCTCGATGGTGACCCCGAGCACCGTGCACACCGCCATGGCGGTGATCAGCGCTTCGACGAACCCCATGTGGAAGGAGGTCATGGAGAAGTAGCCCACGAAGGCGCCGATCATGTAGACATCGCCGTGCGCGAAGTTGATCAGTTGGATGATGCCGTAGACCATGGTGTAGCCCAAGGCGATCAAGGCGTAGATGCTGCCCTGTGACAGGCCGTTGATCACCTGCTGTAGAACCTCTTCCATCGGCGCCCTTTCTGTGTCGAGACGCTCCCGTGCCCGGCCGAACCGACCGGGCACGGGAGCGTGAGTGCGTTGTGCGTCAGGCGGAAATCTTCTCGCTGGACGATTGTACGCCGTCCTTGAGAGCGATCACGACAATCGCCTTGACCGGGTTGTGGTCCGCGTCGATCGTGAGCGTCCCTGTGACCGCCGGGAAGTCCTTGGTGGACGCCAGGGCGTTCATGACGTCCACGCCGGTGAGGCCGCTCGCCCGCTTGACGGCGTCCGCGACCAGGTTGGCCGTGTCGTACCCGAGGGCGTTGAAGGCGTTGGGGGCGCGGCCGAACTTGGCGGTGAAGGCGGCGATGAACGCCTGCACCTTCGGGTCCTGATCGAGCGAGGAGTAGTGGTTGGTGAAGTAGACATTGTTCAACGCCGACGCGCCCGCCAGGGAGAGCAGGTCGGGGGAGTCGAAGCCGTCGGGGCCGATGACCGGCTGGGTGATGCCCAGGTCGCGGGCGGCCTTGATGATCAGACCGGCCTCCTGGTAGTACCCGGGCAGGTAGATCACGTCGTACTGCATGGAGCGGATCCTGGTGAGGATCGCGTTGAAGTCGGTGTCGCCGGCCACATACGCCTCGGTCCCCACGATCGTGCCACCGTTGGCGGTGAAGGTCTTGGTGAAGTTGTCAGCCAGGCCCTTGGCGTAATCGCTGGAGTTGTCCTTGATGATGACGGCCGTGGTCGCGTTCAGGGTCTTGGACGCGTAGTTCGCGGCTGCGGTGCCCTGGAAGGAGTCGGTGTAGCACGTACGGAAGGCGTACGGCTGGACCGCGCCGCCGGGCGCGACCGTGACGTCGTCGGCGGTCGCCGAACCGGAGATGACCGGGATCTTGTTCTGGTTCGCGACGGGCACGGTGGCCTTGAACGAGCCGGACGTGGCCGGGCCGAGGACGGCGACGACCTTGTCCTGGGTCATGAGCTTGGTGGCCAAGGTGGTGGCCTCGGCGGGATCGGACTTGGTGTCATAGGTGACGAGTTGGATCTTCTTCCCGTTGACGCCCCCCGCGGCGTTGATCTCGTCCACGGCCATGGTGATGCCGTCGATGCTGTCCTTGCCATAGGTGGCCACGGCGCCGGACTGCTCGTAGTTGACGCCGATCTTGATGACGTCCGACGTGGTGCCGGCGCCAGGGGTGGTGGATGAGCAGCCGGCCAGAACCGACACACCCAAAGCTACTGCCAGGCCCGCAGCGGCTGCCCGCCGACCCTGGATTGCTCTCTTGGTTTTCATATGTGTTCCTCAGGGAGTAATAGTTGATTGGAGGGAAGCATAGCCCACTGCCGACCGGGTGTCAGCAGTTGTCCACAATCACAAGAATAACGATTTGACAACGGTGAGCCCATATCCGTTTTCTTTGCTCGACACCTGCAGGCTCCTGACCTGATAGGTCCAGTAGCCCTCGTCCACGAACGGGTCTTGACGGGCCAATCGGTCGGCCTCATCGAGATCCTCTGCTGTCAGGATGATCATGCCGCCGGGATAGTCGAGGAAGGGGCCGCAGATGACCAGGTGCCCGGTGTCGTCCAGCCAGCGCAGATGGTCGATGTGGCGCTCGATGACCTCGGGTGTGAACGGGCGCGCCCTGTCACCCAGGATGACGAAGTGGTTACTCATGTCGTGCCTTTCTGTGTCCGACCACTCTAGGCGACGACAGGACGGACCTGACGCCGTGTCTTCTGGTGAGACGACGCGCCGGCACCTGAGGAGTCATGGCGCGGTCGGTCCACAGGCGAGCGGGTCAGGTCCTGCGTAATCCGGGGCTTGAAGGACGATGATGGAGCCCGCCTGGAAGACCTGGCGAAATCCGAGGCCCTCCGCGACGTCGAGCGAGTGAGCCGTGCTCCAGTCCGCGTCGGTCGTGGCGGGTCGCGGCTCGCTCAGGTCGAGGACGTAGAAAACCTGCCGATGCTCGCTCACCCCTGGGACGGTGACCCTGTTGGAGTGGGTGAGGTGCCCGGCCACGCGGTCGTCGGCGGCCACGCAGGTGTCCGCCGGAAGCCAGGCCACGACCTCGGCGCGAGACTCCGCTTGGGGGGACGTACGGAACGCAGACCCGGCGACCACGCGGTAGAGGGGGAAGATCTCCGTGACCCGGGGGAGGAGGCCTGAGAACGACACAGCCATGCCGAGGGTGATGCACCCCGCCAGCCAGGCCGTCAGCACCTTCGTCGACGCAGGGGCTCGTGTCGTGGCGTCGGGGGTCGTATGAACAGGGCTCGCCTGTGGCGCCGCCCTCCCATGTGCGCCCCATCGTCTCCAGAGCCGCTCGGCACCGTCCACCGCAGCCAGGCACAGGATCATCCACACAGGGGCGTTGTAATGGAAGTGGGTGGTCCACAGAGGCTCACGGGCGGCCAGCATGCGCTCGGCCATGATGGGCGCCGCGATCAGGGCGTACGGAGACGCCAGCGCCAGGAACCCCACGGGGACGAGCAGGGCCAGCCAGGTCCAGATCTTCACCGTCGGAGTGACCAGGTCGGCCAGCGCATGGCCAGCCGTGGCGAGGATTCCGCCCGGGCCGCTTGTGGCCGACAGGACGGGATAGTCCCAGTACTGGAAGCCCTGCGGGGCGAACGCGGGGATGACGACCTGAGTCACGACGACGAACACGGTGACTCCGGCGACGATCAAGGCGAGCCCCGCGCGCCAGTCCGCAGGCCGGATCGCGCGCGTGGGTCGGCCCCAGATCAGGCGCACCAGCCCGATCACGCACACGAGGGCGCCCATGTCCTCTCTCACGAGGAGGAGAAGGGGGCAGGCGATCAGCAGGGTCCGATCGCGGTGGGCGTCCAGCGATTCCACCACCCAGGCGAGCAGGGGAACAGCGAACGCTATCTCGTGCACGTCGAAGTCGATCAGGCACTGGATCGGCCACCCGAGCATCGTCGCGCCGACGAAGACGATGGGCCATACCCCACGTCCCAGACGCCGGGTCAGGAAGGCCCACAGCGGGAAGACGGCCGCCGCCACGACCAGCGCCTGTCCGATGACGAGGACGCGGATGTCGTCCCATATCCAGTACAACGGCGCCCAGGCCGCGATGATCGGATGGAAATGGTCGGCCCAGATGGAATACCCGTCGCCCTTCAGTGTGACGATCGGCGCTTGGAACAAAGAATAGTGGCGCACGGCCTGGTCGAAGATCCCCAGGTCGTATCCGCTGACCAGGTACGTGTCGATGCGCGACACCCCGTACACGCAGAACAGGACGGCGACCACGGCGAAGACAGCCCAAGGGGTCCATGGGCTACTGACCCATTGGGGGGGGGGCGACTCGTCGTCGGGTCGGCCAGATCTCACCCATGCGCGTCTCACCCTCCCAGCGTTCTGCTCGCATAGGCATTATAACATGAATCATGTTCATGGTCGGGGAGGAGCGCTGGCGTGGACGAGCAGTCGCCGGGGCGAGTGCGAGCGGGGACCGACCTTCACAACCGAGATGGCGGCGTGGGGGAGCCGCCGACGGTCGGACCCGAGGGTCCCGGTGTCCTTATGGGTGACGGCGACGGGGTGGGGGATGGCGAAGGCGACAGGGATGGCGACACGGTCTCGCTCGGCGAGGGCGATCCACTGGGCGTGGGGCTCGGGCTCGCCGACTCGGACGGGCTGGGGGATCCACTCGGAGACTGGCTGGGGGAGGGGCTGGTGGACGGCGGTGGGGACTCGGACGAGGGAGAAGCCGACTGCGCCGTCGGCGGGATCGGCGGCGGCGGGGGTGTCGGCGGCGCCTGGGAGAACAGCAGGATGGCGATCAGGACGGCGATGGCCCCCAGGAGGAACATCAACAGCCAGGACGCCAGGATGGACAACCGTCCCCCTCTTTCGCGGCGGCCAGGCCAGGGCAGCGGCCATACTCGGGTCAAGCCCGGCGCGACCCGATCCGCCCAGTGGAGGCGGTAGTCGGGGCCTGACGGGTCTCCCTGAGAGGGGAGTCTGGTCAAGTCGACCTCGGCCAGGACGCGTCGTGCCTCGTCGACCGCCGCCTGGGTCTGGTCGAAGGCCAAGGCCACCCACGGGGACTGGGTGAGCGCGTCCACGCCTTGAGGATCGTCGGCTTCGGATCGGAACTTCCCGCCCATGCGTCCGGTGTCCTGATCGAGCCCGCCACGGGCGATGACGGTGTCGATGTCCATCCGGTCGACCTGGCCGGCCAGACGGTCCCGGGCCGCGGGATCGGCGCTGGCCCCTTGGCTCAGCAGGATCACCATGACCGGGGCTGTGCCGTTGTCCTCGTAGGCGAGGTACGCCACCCCGGACGGCGCGGCGACCAGACGGGCGGAGGGCCAGAAATCGCCGATCTTGGGCGGGTCGACGGGGTGGAGCGGGTAAGTGGTCACCTGGGGGGGGAGGGCGTCGACAGGGGCGATCGTCGGGGTGGAGTCCATCGTGGCGTCGGCGTCGGATCCGGGCTGGGACGGGTCCGGGGGCGAGGCGGGTGGGAACTGCGTGCTCATGATCGTGTGAAGTGATTCCCTTTCCAGCCGGGTTCGACGCAACGGTCCGGCATCGTGGGACACAGTCGCCCGACACACGGATCCTCGTCATCTAAGTCTGCCCTATCACGGTCGTTTCGGGCCACATCCGCGGCAGAAGCAAGCATGTCGCGCTGAGAGAGGGTATCGTTATCAGGTACGTGAGTCGACACCGCAGGAGGATATGTGACTTCGACACCAGTCCCACCCGTCAAGCAGTCTGCCCAGGAGGCGTCCCAGCTTCTGGCGGACGCCATCGCCCAGGTCCAACGTGTGATCGTGGGCCAGGAGCACATGGTGGAGCAACTCATGGTGGCGCTGCTCGCCAAGGGGCACTGTCTGCTCGAAGGCGTCCCCGGCACAGCCAAGACCCTCGCCGTGAGGTCCTTCGCCACCGTGGTCGGCGGAGAGTTCGCGCGCATCCAGTTCACCCCGGACCTCGTGCCCTCCGACATCGTGGGCACCCGGATCTATTCCACCAAGACGGAGACCTTCGACATCCAGTTGGGGCCGGTGTTCGTCAACTTCGTCCTCGCCGACGAGATCAACCGGGCGCCAGCCAAGGTGCAGTCGGCCATGCTGGAGATCATGGCGGAGAAGCAGGTCTCCATCGGGGGGCGCACGTACCCCGCGAAGAAGCCGTTCATCGTGATCGCCACCCAGAACCCCATCGAGTCGGAAGGCGTCTACCCCCTTCCCGAGGCTCAGCGCGACCGTTTCTTGCTGAAGGTGGACGTGGACTATCCGCGCGGCAACGAGGAGTTCGAGATCCTGCGCCGCATGTCGGTCGAGGCGCCCGAGCCCAACCCGGTCTTGAACCCCCAGATCGTCCTCCAACTCCAGGACCGGGCCTCGCAGGTCTTCGTCCACAACCTGGTCGCGGAGTACATCGTGCGTCTGGTCCTGGCCTCCCGCAACCCAGCCGACTTCGGCATGCCCGACCTGGCGAACGTCATCTCCGTGGGATGCTCCTCTCGTGCCACCCTGGGACTCGTCGCGGCGGCGCGGGCCTTGGCGCTCATCCACGGACGCGATTACGTCCTGCCGACCGACGTGCAGTCCGTCGCCAAAGACGTGATGGCCCATCGGCTCATGCTCACCTTCGACGCCGTCGCCGACAACATCGCCCCCGGTGACGTGGTCGAGCGCATCATCGCCATGGTGCCGCCGCCCACCCCGGTGTGGAACCAGCAGCAAGGCGCCTCAGCCCAACCGGGGTCGTGATGTCCCAGGTCCAGTTCGCCGCGCCCCCGTCGGTTCCGCCGGCACAGTCTGCGGTGACGACAGTGGTCTCCGAGCCTGTCGCCGCGACGGTGCCGCTGAGCAAGCTCGCCCCCGAGGCCGCGCTCAAACGGTTGGAGTTGACCATCGTGCGCCGATTGGAAGGCTTCCTCCAAGGCGACCATCTGGGTCTGCTCCCGGGCCCGGGCTCCGACACGTCGGACGCGCGGGAGTACGTCCCCGGCCAAGACGACGTGCGACGCATGGACTGGGCGGTCACGGCGCGGACGACCATCCCCCACGTGCGTGACACCATCGCCGACCGCGAGTTGGAGGTCTGGGCTCTCCTCGACGTCACTCCGTCCATGAACTGGGGCACGGGCGGAGTCACCAAACGCGACTTGGGGATCGCGGCCATCGCCACCATCGGGTTCTTGTCCCAGAAGATCGGCGACCGCTTCGGCGGCCTGATCATGGAGCCCACCGGGTTGAGGAGGATCCCCGCGCGCTCGGGCCGTATGGCCCTGTACGCCTTGTTGCGCACCATGCTGACCACCCCCATCGTCCACGACAACACCGAGGGGCCGATCGACTTGGCGGCGGGCATCGAGCAGATGGCCCGCACCCAACGACGGCGAGGGCTGCGCATGGTGGTCTCCGACTTCCTGACCACCGGCGACACCCAACTCGACCCGAACGTCGAGACGGTCTGGGAGAGGCCGTTGAGGAAGTTGTCGGTGCGCAACCAGGTGATCTGCGTGGAGGTGGTGGACTTCCGCGAGTTGGAGTTCCCCGATGTGGGCGAGATCTTGATCCGAGACCCGGAGACACACTTCGACAGGTACGTCGACACCTCGGACGCCGCCGCACGAGCCCGTCTGAACGCGGCCACCCGCGCCCAGCGCGAACGCATCCGGGTGGCCATCCGCCGGTCGGGCGCCGCCCACATCCAGTTGCGCACCGACCGTGACTGGGTCCAAGACATCGCCCGGTTCGTGCTGGCCTACCGCCGTATCGCCTCCCAACTGCACACTCCTCCCCAGGGGGTGAGCAAGTGATCCTCTCCATCCCCTTCTACGGTTTCGAGGCGGCCTCCCGGTTGTGGCTGCTGCTGATCATCCCCGCTCTGATCGTCGCGTACATCCTCATCGTCCGACATCGGGCCACGACAGGCATGCGGTACACCAACACCACCGTCTTGGGCCAAGTCCTGCCCAAGCAGTCCCAATGGCTGCGCCACGTGATCGTGAGCCTGTCGGTGCTGAGCATGCTCGCCTTGGGGGTGGCCTGGGCGCGACCGGTCGGAATGGAGCGCGTGCCCCAGGAGCGGGCGACCGTGGTCCTGGTCATCGACATCTCGTGGTCGATGACGGCCACCGATGTGTCTCCGACGAGGCTCGACGCGGCGAAGACGGCGGCGATCGATTTCGTGAGAGCCCTGCCGACCGGATACAACGTGGCCTTGGTGAGCCTGTCCGGCAACCCGGCTGTGAGGCTTCCTCCGGTGACGGACCACGAGTCGGTCGTACGTGCTATCCAGGCGCTCGCCCCACAGGACTCCTCGGCCATCGGAGACTCCATCATGGCCGCTCTCGTGGCGGTCTCCCTGGCGCCCAAGGGCGACGGCACCTCGGCGGCGCCGGCGATGATCGTGTTGCTGTCGGATGGGGGGAACACGAACGGCCAGGCGCCTCTCCAGATGGCCCAGGAGGCGGCCGACCAGAAAGTCCCCATCTACACCATCGCTTTCGGGACGGACAACGGGTACGTGGACCTGGACGGGCAGCGCAACCCGGTCCCGCCGGACCACGCGCTCATGGACCAGATCGCCTCCATCACCTCGGGGGTGTCTTTCCAGGCTGACAACCTCGGTCAATTGGACACCGCGTACAAGCGGATCCATTCGGAAGTGGGGTACGTGAGCGTCAAGAAGGAGATCACCGCCACCGCCGCCGGGCTCGGCTTGATCTTCGCCTTCGTCGCGGCGGTGGGGGCTGTGATGTTGGGAGTCAAGTTCAGATGATGCTGCTCGCCATTGGTTTCATGCGTCCCGATCGTCTCTGGGCGCTCCTCGCCGTGCCCGTGCTCCTGGGCGTCTATCTCGTGTGGACCATGGCCAGACGCTCGAAAGTGTCGACCGACCGCGGCGCGCTGAACGTCCTCTTCCCCAAGCGGAAAGCCTGGAAGAGGCATGTGGCGGTGGTCGCCGCCGTGGCCACGATAGCTTCGTTGACGCTGGCGTGGGCCATGCCCAACGGGTACGTCAACGTGCCGAAGGATCGTGCGACCGTCTTCCTGGTGATGGACGTCTCGTTGTCCATGCAGGCCCAAGACGTGTCGCCCACGCGACTGGCCGCCGCGCAGGAGGCGGCCAAGGAGTTCATCTCCGAGTTGCCCGCCGGGTTCAACGTGTCTCTGATCTCCTTCGCGGGGACGGCCACTCTTCTCGTGCCTCCCACCACGGATCGCGGACAGGTGAACACCGCCATCGACGGGTTGAAGCTGCTCCAGTCCACGGCCATCGGCGACGCCATCTACTCCGCCCTCGACGCTTTGGCGTTGATCCCCCCCGACCCGAACCATCCGAACGACCCGGCGCCGGCCGCCATCGTCCTGATCTCCGACGGGGAGTCCAACACGGGCCGCAGTTCCTCGGCGGCGGCGCAACAGGCGAAGTCGTTGCAGATACCGATCTTCACCATCGCTTTCGGGACTCCCAACGGCTACATCATGGATCGAGGCCAGCGCAACCCCGTGCCGGTCAACAAAGACGAGCTGCGGACCATCGCCAACCTCTCGGGGGGCAAGGCGTACTCCGCCGACTCGCTCAACCAGTTGCGGGACGTGTACAACGGCATCTCGCGCTCGGTGGGGTACGTGAAGCAGGAGACGGAGATCACCGAACAATTCGTCGGCTACGCCACGATCCTCGGAGCGATCGCCCTGATCGCGGTGATGTCCCTGGCTGCGAGATGGCCGTGAGCGATCAGTCGTCGTGGGTGGTGGACAACTGGGTCCGAGTCGCGCGCCAGATCGAGGACGCCTGCGAGTCCGTCGGCCGACCCGCGGATGCCGTGCGGTTATTGCCCGTGTCGAAGACCGTCTCCGTGGATCTGATCCGCGAACTGATGTCCGCCGGGGTGACGACCTTCGCTGAGAACCGCGTCCAAGAGATGACTCGCAAGGCTCTGGAACTTGGCGACGAGGCCCGATGGGTGATGATCGGCGCCCTCCAGCGCAACAAGGCCGTCCCCACGTGCCGCGTCACCGCCGAGGTGCAGACGGTGGACTCTCTCCCGCTGGCCGAGGCCCTGGAACGGGCGTGCGCGAGGATCCGCCCCGACTCCCGGCTCACAGTGCTCGTCGAGGTGAACTCCTCCGGAGAACAGACCAAGGCGGGGGTCCGGGTCGACGAGGTGATGGGCTTCACATCGGATCTGCGGTGCCTGCCTCACTTGGACGTGCGCGGATTGATGACCGTCGCCCATCCCGACCCGGTTCTCGCCGAGCAGTGTTTCCGGACGATGGCGGACCTGAAGGCTCGTCTCCAGGACAGGGACGGATCGGGATGGCAGGAGTTGTCGATGGGCATGAGCTCGGATTTCACCTCGGCCATCGCCCATGGGTCGACCTGTGTGCGTGTGGGGACGGCGATCTTCGGGCGTCGTGTCGCCTGATCGGCCGCGGGGTCTGAGGGGTCTGTGGGATCTGAACTCGCTGCGGGATGTCAGGGGATCTGCGGGGATTTACGCGGGGATCTGCGGGCGGCGTCAGGTCGCACGGGGGTTGGCGGTGAATCCCCACAGGTGGGAGAGGAAGACCAGGATCCGCGTGTACACGTCCTCGATCGTCGACGCCAGCCGGAACCCGTGTCCTTCCCCCTCGTAGAGCACCAGTTGGGCGGGGAGCCCTTTGGAGCGCACCGCGGTGTACATGGTCACGGCCTGGTTGGGCGGCACGACGGGGTCATGGCTGCCCTGGAGGAGCAAGATGGGACAAGACAACGCCTCCACCCGTGAGATGGGGGAGCGCTGGATATACGTGGCGCGTTCGGCTGGGTAGGGCGCGACTAGGGCGTCGGTGTAATGGGACTCGAACTTGGTGGTGTCCCGAGCCAACGCTTCGAGATCGGCCACGCCGTACAGGGATATGCCCGCGGAGAAGACGTCGGATGTGGTCAATGCGGACAATGTGGTGAACCCGCCTGCCGACCCGCCCATGATCGCCACCTTCTTCGCGTCGGCTCTGCCCTGGTGGATCAGGGCGAGAGCCCCGTCGACGCAGTCTTGCACGTCGCGGATCCCCCAGTTCCCGTCGAGGCGTTCGCGATAGGCCCGGCCCATGGCCGACGAGCCGGAGTAGTTGACGTCCAACACGCCGATCCCTCGGGTGGCGAAGTACTGCGTGACAGGGGAGAATACGCCGGGGGAGAAGGTGGTCGGCCCGCCGTGGGACATGACGATCACCGGGGCTGGACCCTCCCACGGAGCGCCGGCGGGGGTCGTGGGCGGATAGAACCACCCCACGACGTCGCCCGCCTCCCCGGTCCATCGGATCTGTTCGGGGTGGGAGATACGGGCCGGCGGAATGGTGACCTCGGACTCGGTCGCGATCCTCGTCAGGCGCTGATGCGTCCAGTCCAGGGTGTGCACGGTGTACGCCTCCGTGGCGGTCGCCAGCCCGACCACCGAGACGCCGTTGCTCGCCGGGGCGACGGTGGCCGTTCCGAAGACCCCGATCTGGGTGAGGCGCCCGTCCGGGGACAGACGGCCCAGATGGGCGTCGCCGTCGCTCCACCAGGAGCAGCCGATGGTGGTTCCCGCCGGGCCGTCCAGGAGCGCGTACGGAGGTTGCGACAGGACCCAGGACGGTCCGCAGAAATCGTACGGGTGGTCGTGCAGACGCGTGACCCGTCCGGCCCGCCAGCGATGGAAATTCCAGTAGCCCGACTCGTCTGACAAGAACACCAGGGAGCCGTCCGCGTCCCATTGCGGGTACACGGCGGCCACGTTCGGGGTGGCGGCCACCGTGTGGAGTGTCTGATCGGGGGCCAGGGCCATGATGCGCGTGGAGCCCCAGGGCATCGACGGGTGGTCGTACTCCATCCAGGCGATCCAGCCGGTGTGCGAGACCGCCGGGCAGAAGTAGAAATCCGCGCCGCTGGCGACGACCCTCCCGCCCGTGGGGTTGTCTCCGGTGGTGTCCAGGATGACGAGGGAGTCCCGGGGCTCGCTGGCGTCGGGGTCGTGGTCCTCGCGCACGCACACCACGCGATGGTCGTTGAGGAAGGTGAACCCTCCATAGACCCACCGGGGCGCGTCGGTGAGGGGGCGTGTCGTGCCGTCCGCCTGGCGTATCCACACTCTCTTGCTCGATCGGTCGTAGAAGCACACCTGCGAGTGTCGCATGGCCGCAGCGCTCCCGCCGTACTCGTGGATGGTGGTGCGGACGTCTCTGTTGGGGGTCAGGTCGACGAGCCGACCGCTCGCGTCCACGGTCACCAGCGTGGTGCGTCCCTTGTCCGTGGGGTCGGACTGGAGCCAATAGACATGGTCATGGTTGATGAATCCGTCCCCGAGTCGGCGTCGGCCTCGCGCGACATCCGCGACGCCGATGGGCGATGGCCATTGACCGTAGGGGAGCAGTGTCATGGGGCTGACTTTACCCGATGGCCCGCACAAGCAAGCTGATTTCAGTATATTTCACAGACGGCGCGTCCTCGTCAGCGTCACGGCGATCCTGGTGGACTCATTTCGGGGTGAAAATGGAATGTCGGCGCCATGGTGGACAATGGGATCATGACGGACCTGGATGATCCTCTGGCACGATTCTCACCCCCCGCCCGGGCGTGGTTCTCGGGGTGTCTGGGTCGTCCGACGCCTGTCCAAGCCGAGGCATGGGCGCACATCGAACGGGGCGAGAACGCTCTGGTGATCGCCCCGACCGGATCGGGGAAGACCCTGGCGACGTTTCTGTGGGCCGTCGACTCCCTGATGAGACCGGGCCAGGCCCGCGAGGGGGTTCGGGTCCTGTACGTCTCGCCGCTGAAAGCCCTGGGCGTCGACGTGGAACGCAACCTGCGGGCGCCGCTGGAGGGGATCTCAGGGATGGCGCTCGACCAGGGGATCTGTCTGGATCCCGTGAGCGTGGGGGTGCGCAGCGGAGACACCCCTCCCACCGAGCGCCGTCGCCTGGCCGCGCACCCGCCGCAGATCCTCATCACGACCCCCGAGTCCTTGTTCCTGATGCTGTCCTCGGGCGCAGCGGCGACGTTGACCGGGATCGACACGGTGATCGTCGACGAGATCCACTATCTGGCAGGGACGAAGAGAGGCGCCCATCTGGCGGTCAGCCTGGAGAGGCTGGAGGCCATGAACACCCATGGTCCGATCCAGAGGATCGGCCTGTCCGCGACCGTGCGTCCTGCCCGGCAGGTCGCCGCGTTCCTGGCGGGGACCGGTCGAGAGGTGACAGTGGTCGAGCCCGCGCAGGACAAGAGGTTCGTCATCGACGTGCGCGTGCCGGTCGAGGACATGACCCACACCTCGTCGGCGGCGCCGTCCATGTGGACGCATGTGGAGAAGGCGGTCCTCGATCTGATCATGGCCCATCGGTCCACGATCTGTTTCTGCAACTCCCGAGGGGTCGCCGAGCGGCTGACCAACCGTCTCAACCTCTTGTACGCCGAGGCGGCGCCCGACGAGGCCGAGCCGGTGATCGCACGTACCCATCATGGATCGATCTCCAAGGTTCTCCGTGCCCAGATCGAGGCGGATCTCAAAGCCGGACGTCTGCGATGCGTGGTGGCCACGAGTTCCCTGGAACTCGGCATCGACATGGGGGCGGTGGATCTGGTCGTCCACGTGGGCGCCCCGCCCAGCGTGGCCAGCGGGTTGCAACGGATCGGGCGTGGGGGCCACCAGGTGGAAGCGATCTCCCGGGGAGTCATCTTCCCGCTGTCACGTTCCGATCTGCTCGCCACGGCCGCCGTGACCCGTCTCATGGCCGACCAGGACATCGAGGAGTCCCATCGGATCCGCAACCCGTTGGACGTCCTCGCCCAGCAGATCCTGTCCATGTGCCTGGACGGCCCTGTGCCCCTGCGAACGCTCCTGCGCGTGGCGCGCGGGGCCGACTGCTTCGCGGACCTCCCCGAGCGGGCCTTCGTCGAGGTCGTCGACATGCTCACCGGGAAGTACCCCAGCGTGGATTTCGAGCAGTTGCGTCCCCGACTGATCTGGGACCGGGAAGCCGACACCCTCGTCGCCCGGCCGGGCACGCGCCGACTCGTGACCACCTCGGGCGGCACCATCCCCGACCGGGGTTTGTACGGCGTCTTCATCACCGGCACGCAGTCGACGGGCTCCTCGAAACACGCCGTCAGCCGTCGGGTGGGAGAGTTGGACGAGGAGATGGTCAACGAGTCTCGGGTGGGAGACGTCTTCACCTTGGGGACCACGGCGTGGAGGATCGACCGGATCGACGCGAACCAGGTGCTCGTCACGCCGGCCCCCGGCCAGACGGGACGCATGCCCTTCTGGCGGGGGGACCAACTCTCCCGCTCGGTCACGGTCGGGCGTCAGATCCAGCGTCTCGTGGCGGCGATGGAGACGTGCGTCGACGATTGCCCCACGGCGTCCGGCGTCCTCCCGGCACACGAGGAGGCTTTCGGACGGTCGGGGCTGGACGAGTGGGCGACACGGAACCTGGTGTCCTATGTGGCCGACCAGAGAACCGCCACGCGGGTCGTCCCCGACGGGGGCGCCATCCTCGTGGAGGCGAATCGAGACGAGGTGGGCGCGTGGAGGGTGTGCGTCCATGCCGCGCTGGGTCGGGGGGTCCTTCAGCCGTGGGCCATCGCCGTCCAGCATCGCCTCCGGGAGGAGGCCCCGGGAGGGACGGGGGAGGACCTGCGTGTCTTCGTCACCGACGACGGCATCGTCTTCCGCCTCGGGGAAGTCGACGATCCCCGTATCGGGCGCCTGTTGGGGATCGACCCCGACCAGATCGACGCCATCGTGGCGCGACAGATGTGGACCACGTCGATGTTCGCGGCCCGTTTCCGGCAATGCGCGGCACGGGCGCTCCTGCTGCCACGACGCGATCCCGGCAAGCGTTCCCCCTTGTGGCAGCAGAGACTGCGGTCGGCACAGCTCTTGGGCGTGGCGTCGAACTACCCCGATTTCCCGATCATCGCGGAGGCGATGCGCGAATGTCTCGACGACGTCTTCGATATGGAGAGCCTTCGAGGGCTGATGCGCGACATCGCCTCGGGCCGCACGCGGGTGGTGGAGGTGACGACGCCGACGCCGTCGCCATTCGCCTCCGCCGTGCTGTTCGGATACACCGGCGCCTTCCTCTACGACGACGACCAGCCCCTGGCCGAGAGGGCTGCCGTGGCCAGCCAGGTCGATCCCGCTCTGTTGGCGAGCCTGGTGGGCGCGGGCGCGGGCGCCGGGCTCGACGTGGACGCCCTGGCTGAGATCGAGGACATCCTCCAACGGCGCTCACGCGGGCATCGAGCCTCCAGCGAGGAAGCCGTGTGGGATCTCCTCCGCAGCCTCGGACCGCTGACGCGAGAGGAGGTCGTCCGACGATCCGCCCAGGATCCCGCGTCCTGGGTGTCGAGATTGGTCGAGACAGGACGGGTGGTCGAAGTCCTCGTGGCGGGAGTCGCGATGCTGGCGGTGAGCGATGACCGGCCCCTGCTCGACTCCATGGCGACGCCCGCCAGCGTCCGTCGGCTGACGAGCCGTTGGGTGCGCCATCACGGCGTCGTCACTGTCGACCAGATCTGCGGGCGCTACGGGGTCGACCCCGACCAGGTTCGGATGTCACTGGAAGCGTTGGTCGACGCGGGGCAGGTGGAGAAGGGCAGGTTCCTCGGCGACGGCGAGCACGGGTACATCTGGTCCGAGACGGCGGCCCGCGTGCGTAGACGCGCTGTCATGGCCCTGAGAGCCAAGGTCCAGCCAGTCGAGCAGTCCAGATTCGCCTCCTTCCTGGCCCGGTGGATGGACCTCGACCGTCCCGGGCGCGGCGCCGAAGCGCTCATGGCCGCCGTCGAGCAACTGGCGGGGTATCCCCTCCCGGCGTCCATGCTGGAGTCGGTGATCCTGCCCGGTCGTGTCCTCGACTACGAGCCAGGCATGCTCGATCAGGCCATGCTCTCCTCGCAGGTGACATGGACCGGCCAGGGCAGCATCGGATCAGCCGATGGATGGATCTGCCTGTGGCCCGCAGACATGGCGCCGGTGACGCCGCCTCCAGACCTGGCCAGCCTGACCCACCACGCCCAGCAGGTCTACTCTCGTCTCGCCGGAGGAGGCGCCTGGACCGCGGCGGATCTCGCGGGCGACGACATGGACGCCGCACAGGCCCTCACCGCCGTCTGGGAGCTCGTCTGGGCCGGGTTGGTCTCCTCGGACACCCTCGTGCCGGTCCGCGACCGTTCCCGCGGCGCGGGCGCCCTCCGTCGTCCCCACACCCCGTCGCCTCGTCGGGTCGTGCGGCGCGTCACGTCCTGGCCGACCACGTCCCGGGCGCGGTGGTTCGCCGTTCCCGACGATCCCAGACCGGCCACGGTCCGCCTGGTGGACGCCGTCGCCCTGGAGCTGACCCGGTACGGGATCCTCACGCGGGGGAGCATCCTCTCCGAGGCGATGACGCCGACCTTCATGGACGCCTACCGTGTCCTCACGGCCATGGAGGGCCAGGCACAGGTCCGGCGGGGCTACTTCGTCGACGGGCTGGGAGGGGCGCAGTTCGCGGTTCCCGGCGCCGTGGACCGGCTCCGGGACCAGGCCGACGCGGGCATGACCGTCGTGGCCGCCTGCGATCCGGCCAATCCGTGGGGCGCCGCCATGGTCTGGCCGGCATCCCAGGGTCACCGCCCCTCGCGCTCACCGGGGGCGCTCGTCGTCCTCGACGATGGAAGCCCGGTGGTGTACCTCGAAAGGGGCAGTCATACCGTCGTCAGCTTCGGCGCCGACATGGAAGCCGTCGGATCGGCGTTGGCGATGCTCGGCGACTGGGTCGATCGCCGCCGGTTGGACACGATCACCATCACGCGGATCAACCAGGATCCGGCGCTCCACGCCCGATCATGGACACCAGCCCTGGAAGCGGCCGGTTTTACCATGATCCCGCAAGGGTTCCGTCGTCGGGGGAGGATCAACTCCCCGTGATCGCGCCGAGACGGGCGGTGGAGCACACCAGCAAGCCGTCGCCGACGGGGATCAGCGCAGTGGTCAGGCCGTCCAGATTGCGGGCCGCCTCCAACGTGTCGCGGATGATCATGGTGTCGTCCTCGACATCGGCGTCGTTGGCCACCCGCCCTGACAGCAGGGCGTGGTAGAGGATCACGAGTCCGCCGGGGCGCACGCACCTCAGCCCCTCTTCCAAGTACTCGGGGTACTCCAGGAACTCGGCGTCGATGAAGACCACGTCGTACGCTCCCGCGCGCAGCTTCGGCAGGATGGACAGGGCCTCGCCGGTGATGAGCCTGTACCGGGTGTGGCGGATGCCGGCGTCCTTCAACACCTCGCGGGCGACCATCTGGTGCTCCGCCTCGCAGTCCACGGTGGTGAGGACCCCGTCCTCGGCCATGCCGGCGAAGAAGGCCAGGGAGGACACTCCCGCCCCGGTGCCGATCTCGATGACGGCCTTGGCGTTGATGGCGTGCGTCAGAAGCGTCAGCGTGTGCGCGGCGGCGGGGGTCACGGGTTCGATGCCGAGATCGAAAGAGGCCCGACGCGCGAGGGCGGCGTGGTCCGTGTCGGTGAAGTACGCCTCCACGAAAGAGGTGGACGACGTAGACGTGTGTGTACGAGATGGGCTCACACATCCACCCTAGTCCACTTCCCCGCTTTCACCTGCCTGACACAAGCGTCGGTCCGCAGATGGAGGGGTCGTCGCCGCGACCCTCCGTCGCAACCGTCGTCGAGAGGGTGGATCGGGCTGCACTAGAATCAAGTCAGCAATTCACCTGATCGATGGAGTTTCCCCGTGGCCTTGACCCATGCAGACGTGGCCAGACTCGCAGCCTTGGCGCGCATCGAGATGACTGACGAGGAGTTGGCGCACACCGCCGGGCAACTCGACACGATCCTCGACGCCGTGGCAGCGGTGAGCCAGGTCGCCAGCGCCGATGTGGCGCCCACTTCCCATGCGCTCGCCCTGACCAATGTCATGCGAGCCGACGAGGTCAAACCCTCCCTGCCCGTCGACGCGGTGCTGGCCATGGCCCCCGCCACAGAAGACGAGCGCATCCGTGTGCCCCGCATCCTCCAGGAGGAAGACGAATGACGGTCTGGACGAGAATGAGCGCCACTGACCTGGCCGGACTGATCGCCTCCGGCGAGGCGTCCAGCGAAGAGGTCACGAAGGCGCACCTGGACCGTGTCGCCGCGGTCGATCCGCAGGTCCACGCCTTCCTGCACGTCGACGCCGAACGCGCCCTGGACGCGGCGCGTCGGGTCGACCAGAAGAGAGCCGCAGGCGAACCGTTGAGCCCCCTGGCCGGGGTCCCCGTGGGGGTGAAGGACGCCTTCACCCTGGTCGACACGCCCACCACGGCGGGATCGAAGATCCTCGAAGGGTGGCGACCGCCGTACACGGCCACTGTCGTCCAACGGCTCCTCGACGCCGACATGGTCGTCATCGGCAAGACCAACATGGACGAGTTCGCGATGGGCTCCTCCACGGAGAACTCCGCGTACGGCCCCACACACAACCCCTGGGACCTCGACCGGGTCCCGGGCGGGTCCGGTGGGGGATCGGCGGCCGCCCTGGCCGCCTTCGAGGTGCCCGTGACCATCGGCTCCGACACCGGGGGGTCGATCCGCCAACCGGCGGCCGTGACGGGCACCGTCGGCGTCAAGCCGACGTACGGGTCGTCCTCTCGCTACGGGCTGATCGCCATGGCCTCGTCGCTGGACCAGCCCGGACCGTGCGCGAGGACCGTCCTCGACGCGGCGCTGCTGCATCAGGTGATGTCCGGCCACGACCCGCGCGACTCGACGTCCATCGACCTGCCGGGTCCCGACGTGGTCTCGGCGGCGCGTCGCTGCGACGTGACGGGGATGAGGATCGGCATCGTCAAGGAGTTCGGCGGCGACGGATACGCGCCTGGCGTGGAACGTCGGTTCGCCGAGGCCGTCGAGACGCTCGCCGACGCGGGCGCCGAGATCGTGGAGGTGTCCTGCCCTCACTTCCCGGTGGCCTTGGGGGCCTATTACCTGATCATGCCGTCGGAGGTGTCGAGCAACCTGGCGCGTTTCGACGCGATGAGGTACGGGCATCGGGTCGGCGACGACGGGACGAGGTCGGTGGAGCAGGTGATGAGGCTCAGCCGTGGCGCCGGGCTCGGCGCGGAGACCAAGCGCCGCATCATCCTGGGCACTTACGCCTTGTCGAGCGGGTACTACGACGCCTACTACGGGTCGGCCCAGAAAGTGCGCACCCTGATCATCCAGGATTTCACCGCCGCCTTCGAGAAGGTGGACGTCCTGGTGTCGCCCACGACGCCGACCACGGCTTTCCGACTGGGCGAACGGGTCGACGACCCGATGGCCATGTACAAGGCGGACCTGTGCACCATCCCCTCCAACCTGGCGGGGAACGCGGCCGCCTCCTTCCCGGCAGGACTGGCGCCGGAGGACGGACTCCCCGTGGGGGTCCAGGTCATGGCCCCGCCCATGCGCGACGACCTGCTCTACCAGGTCGGCGCCGTGCTGGAGGCCAGCCTCCAGGCCAGGTGGGGAGGACCGCTACTCGACCAGATTTCCCAGGAGGGTGTGCGATGAGCATGGACGAATTGATGGACTTCGACGAGGTCATGGACCTGTACGAGCCTGTGCTGGGCCTGGAGGTCCATGTGGAGTTGAACACAGCGTCCAAGATGTTCTGCTCCTGCTCGACCGCGTTCGGCGCCGAGCCCAACTCTCAGACCTGCCCGGTGTGCCTGGGCCTGCCCGGCGCCCTGCCGGTCGTCAACGCGAAGGCGGTCGAGTCGGCCATCAGGATCGGCTTGGCCCTCAACTGCTCCATCGCCGACTGGTGCCGCTTCGCCCGGAAGAACTACTTCTACCCCGACATGACGAAGAACTTCCAGACCTCCCAGTACGACGAGCCTCTCTGCTTCGACGGGAGCGTGGACATCGAGGTCGACCAACAGACGTACACCATCCCCATCGAGCGCGCCCACATGGAGGAGGACGCGGGCAAGTCGGTCCACCGCGGAAGCTCCACCGGGCGCATCACCGGCGCGGCGTACTCCCTGATGGACTACAACCGTGCGGGCGTTCCGCTGATCGAGATCGTGACCCGGCCTGTGATGGGCACCGGCGCGGCGGCGCCCGAGGTGGCACGCGCGTACGTCACCTTCTTGCGTGACATGATCCGCGCACTGGGAGTCTCCGACGTGCGCATGGAGCAGGGCTCCCTGCGGTGCGACGCCAACGTCTCGTTGATGCCCAAGGGCTCGACCACGTTGGGCACCCGCACGGAGACGAAGAACGTGAACTCTTTGCGTTCGATCGCGAAGGCCCTGAGGTACGAGATCTGCCGCCAGGGGGCCATCCTCGCGCGCGGCGGGACCGTCACGCAAGAGACCCGCCACTGGCACGAGGACGGGGCGTACACCTCCGCGGGCCGGTCCAAGGAGCAGGCGGAGGACTATCGGTACTTCCCCGAGCCCGACCTCGTCCCCGTGGCGCCGTCGCGGACGTGGGTCGACGAGTTGCGTGCGACCATTCCGCTCAACCCCACCATGCGGCGCGCCGCCCTGCGTGAGGCGTGGGGGTTCACGGAGAACCAGATGCGCGACGCGGTCGCGGCCCAGGCGGTGGATCTCATCGAGGCCACCATCGAGGCGGGGTGCTCCCCCCAGGCAGCGGCGAAGTGGTGGATGACGGAACTGACCCGTCGGGCCAACGCCGACGGTCTAGGCCTCGACGAGCTGCCGATCACCGGCGCGCAGGTCGCGCAGGTCCAGGAGTTGGTCGACGAGGGATTGATCAACGACAAGGTGGCACGTCAGGTCTTCGAAGCGGTGCTCGCCGGCGACGGGGCCCCACGGGCGATCGTCGAGTCCCGCGGGCTGGCCATGGTCGCCGACACGTCAGCCCTGCAGGAGGCCGTCGACGCCGTGATCGCCGACAACCCGGATGTGGCCGCCAAGATCCGCGACGGGAAGGTCCAAGCGGTCGGGGCTCTCATCGGCGCCGTGATGGGACGGATGTCCGGGAAGGCTGACGCGGCCAAAGTGCGCGAGCTCATCCTGGAGACCTTGACCGAGGGGAACTAGGGTTGGGGAGGGTGTAACGTGACCCATGGCAAGGAGGACGGTGTGACCGATTCGACAGAAGGCAAAGTGCTCGTCGTCGACGACGACGCGTCCCTGGCTGAGATGCTCCAGATCGTCTTGCGCCAGGAGGGTTTCGACACCGCATGGTGCTCGCGCGGGGACATGGCGGTGGACGCCTTCCGAGCCGAGAAACCCGACCTCGTCCTGCTCGACCTGATGCTGCCCGGCAGAGGCGGGGTGGACATCTGTCGCGACATCCGCCTGGAGTCCGGGGTCCCCATCGTGATGTTGACGGCCAAGTCGGACACCAACGACGTGGTCAAGGGCCTCGAAGCAGGCGCCGACGACTACGTGGCCAAGCCCTTCGCTCCGCGCGAGCTCGTGGCGAGGGTGCGCACCCGTCTGCGCAGGCTGTCCTCCAGCGAGATCGAGACCCTGAAGATCGCAGACCTGGCGATCGAGGTCGAGTCCCATCAGGTGCGCAAAGCGGGTCAGATCGTCAACGTCACCCCTCTGGAGTTCGACCTGCTCCTCGCCTTGGCCCGACAGCCGAAACATGTCTTCACTCGCGAGCAGTTGCTCAAACAGGTCTGGGGGTATCAGAACCCCGCGGACACCCGCTTGGTGAACGTCCACATCCAACGACTGAGGGCCAAGATCGAGAAAGACCCTGACAACCCCGAGATCGTCGTCACTGTGCGTGGTGTGGGGTACCGGGCCAGTGGCTGAGATCGACTCGCTCAAGTTCCGGCATTGGCTCGCGACCCCGGTACGGGCATGGAAATCATCCTTGCCGATGAGGGTCGTGACCTCGGCCGTCGTGGGGACTCTCATCGTCCTCACGATCGCAGGGTACCTGCTGTTGTACGGAGTCACCGAAGGGGTCGTCTCCAATTCCCAGGAGTCGGCTTTCACCGATTCCACCGAGGCCATGTTCGAGATCGAGCAGCAGATGAGATCGGCCGGGTACGACTACGCGAACTCCGACGCGTTGTTGGGCATCGTCACCTCGGCCATCCAACGCGGGAGCACCTCAGGGAGATACCAGGTCCAGTTCGTGACCCTCGTCGGCACCTTCTCGACGGCGAACTTCGACTCCTCGGTCATCCCGGCGTCGATCCGCTCGTCCGTGCTCGCCGATCCGCAGAGCATCCATCGTGTCCCCACCAAGGTGGTGTTCACCGACGGCTCCATGGGTCCCGGATTGGTGGTGGCCGCCCAGATGTCGGGCGGGGGAGCGGACCGGGACCAGTTCCAGGTCTACTTCGTCTTCTCGTTGGAGCAAGAGCAGAGGACCCTGAGCATCGTGCGCACGGCGGTCAGCTTCTCCGGGATGCTCGTCCTCATCGGGATCGGTGCGGTGGCGTACGCGGTCTCGCGCCAGACCCTGCGCCCCCTGAGGGTCGCCACACGGGCGGCCGAGAAACTGGCGAACGGGGAGTTGACCCAGTTGATGCCCGTGCGCGGGACGGACGACTTCTCCCAACTCGCGGTGTCGATGAACCACATGGCCACCCAGTTGCAACAGAGGATCAGCCAACTCGAACAATTGTCGCGCATCCAGCAGAGATTCGTCTCGGACGTCTCCCATGAGTTGCGCACCCCGTTGACCACGGTGCGTATGGCCGCTGACGTGCTCTATGACAAGCGCCTGTGCCTTCCGGAGGTGGAGGCCAAGTCCGTGGAGTTGCTCCACAAAGAGGTCAACAGGTTCGAGGCCCTTCTGGCGGATCTGCTGGAGATCTCCCGCTTCGACGCCGGTGTGGCCATCTTGAACGTCGAGGAGGCGGACCTGGTCGACCTGGTCGAAGGGGAGATCGAGGCGCTCCAGGACCTCGCCGCGACCACCGGCGCCGAGCTTCGGCTCGTCAGCGACGGCCCGTGCACGGCCTGGGTCGACACCCGTCGCGTGTCGCGTCTGATCCGAAACCTGCTCTCCAATGCCATCGAGCATGGGGAGGGCAAGCCCATCGACGTGAGGATCGCGCACGACGACACCGTGGTGGCGTTCGCCGTCAGGGACCACGGGGTCGGGTTCACCCTCGACCAGGGCAAGCAACTGTTCAACCGGTTCTGGCGGGCCGACCCCGCCCGTGCCCGTCACATCGGCGGCACGGGACTGGGGCTGTCCATCTCGCAGGAAGACGTCCGGTTGCACCAGGGGTGGATCCATGCGTGGGGACGCCCGGGGCAGGGCGCCCAGTTCCGCGTGGTGCTGCCGCGGATGGACGACGTCGTGGTGACCCATTCGCCGATCCCCTTGGTTCCCCCCGACGCGGGAGACATGGACGAGGAGCAGGTATGACCAAGTGGTTGAGAGTCCTTGTGTGCGCCGTCGTGCTTCTCGTCGGCGCGGGGTGCGCCACACTGCCCACGAGCGGACCGGTCGTGGCGCAGCCACGGCCCGCGGACATGGGAGGCACGGGAGGGGTGACCATCCAACCCAACCCGCCGCCCATGGGCGCCTCCGCGTCCATGATCATCCGAGGTTTCCTGACGGCCATGTCGAGCCTCGACTACGCCACGGCGCGGGAGTACCTGACCCGCCAGGCGGCCCAGGACTGGAAGCCCGACTCGCAGGTCCTCATCTACGCCAGCGGCGCTACCCCGCGGGTCACGGGGAATCTTGTCAACATGTCGGCCCCTCTGATCGGCTACCTGGACGCCGACGGCTCGTTCCACGGCTCGGAGGAGACGATGTGGAACCACGACTTCGCCATGATGGTCGAGAACGGCGAGTTGCGCATCTCGAGTCCTCCTCCAGGGCTCGCCCTGTCGCAGTACGTCTTCAGCCAGACCTTCATGCGCATCGACACCTATTTCTTCCCCACCTCGGGGACCACTCTCATCCCCGACCCGAGATACGTCCAGCGGGGGGCCTGGGACCGGACCACGGCCGCGCGTCTGGTGGTCGACGGGCCGTCCACCTGGCTGGACCCCGTCGCCGACGACCAACCCCAGCGCGGGGTCGCCTGGGGTGGCGAGGACGTGTCTCTGTCCGCCCAAGGGGTGGCCGACGTGCCACTGTCGTGCCCCGGGGGCGACCCGGGTGTGGCCGATGCCACCCGACTCGCCGTCGAGGTCGCCGCGACCATGCGAGACATGGCCGGGGTGAGCCGCGTGCGCCTGCTGTGCGACACTCGGCTCGTCATCCTCCAAGGGGCCGCAGCCGACGGGTCGTTGCCCATCGGAGTGGCCAACACCTATGACACGATCCCCATCGGGTCGGGCAAGACCCTCGCCGTGGTCCAGGACGGGAGCGTCGCGACGATGACGGGCAACGATGTGACGCCTGTGCTCGGAGACTGGGGCGCCACCGCCCGTACCATCCACTCACTGGCGATGAACTCCGACGGTGACCAGATCGCGGCCGTGACCGACGATGGAGTGCTGGTCGGGCCCATCACCCAGGATCCGCCCACGACCAGGCTGGCGGCGCCCGGTCTGCTCAGGCCGCAGTTCGATCTCCATGACAACGTGTGGGTCGTGTCCAGCGATCAGGGCCAGGTCACGGTGTCCATGCTTTCGCCCGACGCCGTCGTCTCTGTGGACGCCTCCCAGATCGAGGCCACCGACATTCAAGGGTTCCAGGTCTCGCCCGACGGCCACCGGATCGCCCTGGTGCGTCAGGTCGACGCCCCGGATGGTCCTCGCACGGAGGTGGGGGTCGCACTGATCACGTACGACGGCGACGTCCCGGCTGCGATCACCGCCTGGAAACCCATCAGGCTGACGTGGGAGGGGAACCTGCTCAAGCCTGTGGACGTGGCATGGCTCGGGCCGTCCTCCCTGCTCGTGTTGGGCACAACCGGGGTCTTCCTGACCGACATCGACGGTCTGGAGATGGATGAGTGGGGCCTGCCCCAGGCGTGGACCCCAGTCGAGATGACCACGCGGACGACCAGCACCAGCCCCCAGATCGTCGTCTTGGACGACAATGGGAGCGTGTGGTCCTACCAGGACGGGTACTGGAACCATTTCGGCTCGCGGATCACCTCCATCGCGTACCCCGCATAACAATCTGACGCCTCCACGACAATTCGACCGGCCCGCCGACCATGGTGTGACGTATGGATTTCTTGGACGCAGCCGTGGACCTGCTCCTGCAGGGGACCTGCCCCGGATGCGCGCGCCCCGGGCGCGGGGTGTGCCCGACCTGCGTGCGCGCGATGATGGCGGGCCGGGTCGGCCCGCGTGACCGTGCCGGGATCGACCTTCCCCTGTGGTGCGCCGGAGATTACGAGCCTCCGGTGCCGAGGGTGGTGTCCCAGGCCAAAGACCACCACCGCTGGGATGGCATCGAGATCCTGGGGACTCGCCTGGCCTTCGCCGTCGCCGCGCTGGCCGACCATCTGCGCCTCCCGCCGCAAGGGTGTCTGGTCCCCTTCCCTTCCACGCGTGCCTCGGTCGAGGCGCGCGGCTTGGATGTCACCGGCGCCATCGTACGGGCGGCGGCTCGGCGTCTGAGGCGGGTCGGCATGGACATGGAGGTGTCCGACATGCTCGTCCATGTGCGGAGGGTCCAAGACCAATCGGGTTTGACCAGCGACCAACGCCACGCCAATCTGGAGGGCGCCCTGGAGGCACGCAGCCATGGGTGCCGGGGATGGATCGTGCTCGTCGACGATGTCGTGACCACCGGGGCCAGCATGACAGAGGGGCTGCGGGCCCTGCGTGAGGCCCATCTCCACCCCGTCGGGCTGGGCAGTGTGGCGGCGACCGTCCTGCACAATACCAGCACCGCCGACCGCGGGCGACACGAAGGATCTCCATGAAATCTCCTGCCCGAACTACCTTTTTTACACCGTGCGGGCTAACGTAGAACTACACCCAGTCCCGGGCGCATCATTCAAGGAGGAATCATGGATGTCACCATTACAGGCCGCAGAATACAAGTAACGGACAGCTTCCGCGAACAGGTCGCGAAGAAGATGGCAGAGTTAGATTCCCGCGTCGACAAGGTTATTCGAGCCGAAGTGCAAGCCCAAGCCGAGCCGCGAGGTTCCGGCGAGGCGGTACGGGTCGAGATCACGTTGATCGGCAAGGGCCCGGTCGTTCGGGCAGAAGCCATCGCGGAAGACAAGGGACAAGCCTTCGATGAGGCCTTCGACCACCTGAAGACGCGCCTGCGCAAAGCCCAGGACCGCAGGCGGACCCACCGCAACCTCCGCAAGGTCGGTTTCGATGAGTATGCGCCGGAGACCCTGGCCACACCTGCGGAGCCGGACACCGCAATCTCGGTGAAGAAAGTCGGCGGCCTTGAGATCCAAGGCGATGGCCCCATGGTGGTGCGGGAGAAGCTCTTCTGGTCCACGCCTCTCACCCTGGCCCAGGCCTTGGACGAGATGGAGTTGGTCGGCCACGATTTCTTCCTCTACGTCGACGCCGACACGTCGCTGCCGTCGGTGGTCTACCGCCGCAAGGCCTACGATTACGGCGTCATCCACGTGAAGGTCACGGAGTGATCTGACAGGCTTTTCCTCTCATCGATCTGGCCGCGCAGCCGTGGCGAGATCGCCAACCTGTGGAAGAATCAGGCAGAATAGTCCTGATGTGAGCGACCCGGCCGCCGCAGGAAAGGAAGATGACGTATGCCCATCGCTATCGTGCGCGTCCAGGGTGACGACCACCAGTCCCAGGTGGTGGACGAGGGTTCAACTGGTCTCGACCTGTTCGGGGCTGACCGCTCCATCGTCGCCATGCGCCGCAACGGGACGACCGTCGATCTCGCCACCACTCTGAGCGAGGGCGACCTGCTCGAGCCGGTCCTGGCCAACTCCGAGGAGGGTCTGTCCATCATCCGCCACTCGGCGGCGCATGTGACGGCCCAGGCGCTCCAGCAGGTCTTCCCGCAGGCCAAGCTCGGCATCGGTCCGCCCATCCAAGACGGCTTCTACTACGACTTCCGCGTGGACCCCCTCACTCCGGAGGACCTGAAGACGATCGAGAAGGACATGACGCGCATCGTCAAGGAGCGTCAGAAGTTCGTCCGCCGTGTGGTCACCGACGAGCAGGCCCGCATCGAGGAGGCCGACGAGCCGTACAAGATGGAGTTGATCCTCGACAAGGGCGCCGCCCATGCCGAGGACGGATCCTCCGTCGAGGTCGGCGGGTCCGAATTGACTATCTACGACAACGTGCGCCGGGACGGGTCGGTGGCGTGGCGGGACCTGTGCCGTGGGCCCCACGTCCCGCACACCGGGTACTTGACCGCCGTCGCCCTGACGAAGACCTCAGCGGCGTACTGGAGGGGCAACCAGAAGAACGACACGCTCCAGAGGGTGTACGGAACGGCATGGGCCTCGAAAGAGGATCTCCAGGCCTATCAGACCCGCATGGAGGAGGCGGCCAAGCGCGACCACCGCAAACTCGGCGCGGAACTCGACCTGTTCAGCTTCCCCGAGGAGATCGGGCCAGGCCTGTCGGTCTTCCACCCCAAGGGCGGGATCATTCGCATGGAGATGGAGAACTACTCCCGTCAGCGCCACATCGAGGCGGGCTACAGTTTCGTCAACACCCCGCACATCACCAAGGGCCGGCTGTACGAGATCTCGCAGCACCTGTCGTGGTACGCCGACGGGATGTACCCGCCCATGCACCTCGACGAGGAACTGGCCGAGGACGGGACCGTGCGCAAGCCAGGGCAGGATTACTACCTCAAGCCCATGAACTGCCCCATGCACAACCTCATCTTCCGCTCCCGTCAGCGCAGCTATCGGGAACTTCCCCTGCGACTGTTCGAGTTCGGCACCGTCTACCGGTACGAGAAGTCGGGCGTGGTCCAAGGGATGCTCAGGGCACGGGGTTTCACCCAGGACGACGCCCACATCTACTGCACTCGCGATCAGATGAAGTCAGAACTGACCTCATTGCTCACATTCGTGCTGGATCTGTTACGGGACTACGGGCTGACCGACTTCTATCTGGAGCTGTCCACCAAGAACCCTGAGAAGTTCGTGGGCGACGACCAGGCGTGGGAGGAAGCCACGGAGACCCTGCGGCAGGTGGGGGAGGAGTCCGGTCTGACCCTCGTCCCCGACCCGGGCGGGGCGGCGTTCTACGGGCCCAAGATCTCCGTCCAGGTGAAGGACGCCATCGGGCGCACCTGGCAGATGTCCACCATCCAACTGGACTTCAACTTGCCGGAGCTCTTCGAGTTGGAGTACACGGCCCCCGACGGCTCCCACCAGCGCCCGGTCATGATCCACCGTGCGCTGTTCGGCGCCATCGAACGGTTCTTCGCGGTCTTGACCGAGCACTACGCAGGCGCATTCCCGGCGTGGTTGAGCCCGGTGCAGGTGGTCGGTGTTCCGGTGTCCTCGGACTTCAACGAGTACCTGGGCGAGGTCATGGACACCCTGCGCCGAAGCGGCGTCCGCGTGGAGTTGGACGACTCCGAGGACAGGATGCAGAAGAAGATCCGCAACGCCACCCGGTCCAAGGTCCCCTTCATGCTGATCGCCGGCGCCGAGGACCAGGCCAAGGGGGCGGTCTCCTTCCGTTATCGGGATGGGACGCAGAAGAACGGCGTCCTGGTGGCCGACGCGGTCGCCGAGATCGTCTCGACGATCGCGGAGAGGAAGTGAGCGTGGACGACCTCACGCAGCTGGGGGCACCCCACGGGCTGGTCGGCGTCGCCGACGGGCTCGAGCGACTGTGGACCCCGCATCGCATGGCCTACATCGACGCCAACGCGACGGGGGGACAGGAGTGCTCCTGCCCTTTCTGCGACGCGCCTTCCCGGTCGGACGAGGATTCTCTGATCGTCGCCCGGGGCGAGACGGCCTTCGTGATCCTCAACCTCTTCCCGTACAATCCCGGACACGTGCTCGTGTGCCCGTATCGCCATGTCTCCGACTACACGGACCTGTCGGATGAGGAGACACGGGAGGTGGCCGAGTTGACTCAGCACGCCATGAGGACGCTGAGGGCCAGCTCGTCTCCTGCCGGATTCAACATCGGCATGAACCAGGGGCAGGTGGCCGGCGCCGGGATCGCCGGGCATCTCCATCAGCACGTGGTGCCCCGGTGGACCGGCGACGCGAATTTCTTCCCGGTCGTGGGCAGGACGAAGGCTATGCCTCAGCTCCTGAGCGACACCCGTGACATGTTGGCGACCGCGTGGGGCCGCTCATGAGCCAGGTGGGCATCCAACCCGATCCAGGGGCGCCACGCGAAGCCGGGTACGACACGACCCGGATCCTCACCGTCCCCAACATCTTGAGTTTCATCCGCTTGGCGGGCATCCCGGTCTTCTTGTGGTGCCTGTTGGACCTGCACCAGGACATCATCGCCGTCCTCATCCTCGTCGTGGCGGGCGTGACCGATTTCTTCGACGGTTTTCTGGCCCGGACCTGGAACCAGGTCTCACGGCTGGGCCAAGTCCTCGACCCGATCGCCGACCGGCTGTACATCCTCGCGATCATCCTGGGGATGGCCATCCGCGGGGTGTTGCCGTGGGTGCTCGTGGCGGTGCTCATCGCTCGCGATGTGATGCTCGCCACCCTGATCCCGTCGCTGCGGGCCCGAGGGTACGCCAGTCTGCCCGTCCACTTCCTGGGGAAGATCGCGACCTTCTGCCTGTTGTACGCCTTCCCCTTCGTCCTCGTCGGGGAGCAGGTGTTCCCCGGCGCCGTCTTCTTCGCCACACTGGGCTGGGCTGTGGTACTGTGGGGCACTTTCTTCTACTGGTGGGCCGCGATCCTCTACATGTACCAGGGGTCTCGGTTCATCCGTCGAACGCCCGTGGTGCGAATGTGACAAACTCGCCCCACATTCGTGGTGGCAACTGCTATCGTGGGCAGAAATATGATTGAGTACAAATGTCGAGAAGGGACTGTCATGACTGAGTATCCAGAGGACCTGAGCTACACCGCCGATCACGAGTGGGTCAAGGTCGGCAACGAGTCCGTCGTGCGCGTGGGCATCACCGCGTTCGCCACAGAGGCGTTGGGTGACATCGTCTTCGTCTCTCCTCCGTCGCTCGGCGACGAGGTGAACGCGGGAGACACCGTGGCCGAACTCGAGTCCACCAAGTCCGTGTCGGAGGTGTACACCCCCGTCTCCGGGGTGATCGCGCGGATCAACGAGGCTGTGCTCGACAGCCCCGACTTGATCAACTCCGATCCTTATGGGGAGGGCTGGCTCTTCGAGGTCGAGGTCACCGGCATGGAACAACTCGATGAGCTGTTGGACGTGAGCGCGTATACTAGCCAACTCGACTGACGTCGGTTGGAGGAGCGCGCGCGAGGAAGGAGCAATGATGATCACCTGCCCGACATGCGGGTTTGACGCGACAGATGAGGCGAGATTCTGTTCGAGGTGCGGGACGAAACTGTCCAGCGCCGACTCGACGTCCACCATGCCTGTCATGGACGACCAGACGCTGACGAACGAGCTCAACTCGGAAGACATCGCGGCCATCGAAGCGTTGCCCAGCGGCTCCGCCTTGCTCATCGTGCTCAAGGGGCCGGGGGAGGGCGCCCGCTTCTTGCTGAAGGAGGATCGGACGGTGGCTGGTCGCAGCCCCGAGTCCGACATCTTCCTCGACGACATCACCGTGTCACGTACCCATGTGCACTTCACTCGTGCCCAAGGGTCTTTCTCCATCGAAGACATGGGGTCCCTGAACGGGACCTACGTCAATCGCCAGTTGCTCAGGGACGTCTTCCTGCTGCGTAATGGGGACGAGGTCCAGATCGGCAAGTACAAGATGATCTTCTTCCTTGGGTCGGCTGGACACGACTGATGGCTGCACCGGGACTCGCGATTGGGAAGGTCCTGACTCTGCTCAAGACCGAGTTTCCGGATATCTCCATCTCGAAAATTAGATTCCTTGAAGCCGAGGGGCTGATCACTCCGGAGCGCGCGCCGTCAGGGTTTCGACGGTACTCCCGCGCCGACGTCGAACGGTTGAAGTACATCCTCAGCGCCCAGAAGAACAACTATCTTCCCCTCAAGGTCATCCGAGACAATCTCGAACTGATCGACCAGGGGATCGAGCCCGCGTCGCCCGAGCCCGTCTCGGTGCCCAAGCCGGTCCAACCTGAGTCGGCGCACACTTTGGGCGGGCAGCGTCCGCCGGTGCGACTGACGCGCGAGGAGCTGCTGGAACGCAGCGGGTTGCCGGAGGCCACCCTGATCGAGTTGGAACGCCAGGGGATCATCCGTCCCCGTCGGGGGGCGTCCCACTATGGCTGGGAGGCGCTCACTCTGGCCATCGTGGCGGTCAAGGTCGCGCCCTTGGGCATCGAGACCCGCCAATTGCGCGTGGTCAAGGCGGCGGCCGACAGGGAGGTGGAGCTGATCGCGCTGACCGCGTCCTTCTATGCTCGACGTCCCCAGATCTCCCAGCGCGCGACCCTGGAGATCGCCGAGCTCGTGATGCAGGCCCATGCGGCCCTTCTCCAAGTGGGTCTCGACCACTCCTGACCCGCTCGCGTGAGCGTGTTCCTTGACGACTCTTCAGCCGTGGTTGAGAGTTGAGGCGATCATCTTTTCCCCTTGAAATGCCTTGTCATGGCATATATCCATCGACTCGTGTCGTCTCGAAAGCGATGCGGAGATCTGTCGCCACGCCGACGGATTCCAGGGTCGTTGAACACCGTGTCGATCTGCCATAACGTATCTGATACCCGAGCACGGAAGGCCACAATGGACACTCACGACACGCAAGACACCCTCTTCGAGGGCGATTACTCTGCCGTGGGTGAGGGCATCGGCTACCGTGGGCCCGTGGCGTGTTCCGCCGCCGGGATCACCTACCGTCAGCTCGACTACTGGGCTCGTACCGGCCTGGTCGTCCCTCAGATCCGCATGGCGGAGGGGTCGGGAACCCAGCGGTTGTACAGCTTCCGGGACGTACTCATGCTCAAGGTGATCAAGAGGCTCATCGACGCCGGAATCTCCCTTCAGCAGATCCGTCTGGCGATCTCCCACCTGCGTTCGCGTGGCAATGTGGACGTCACGGCGATCACGTTGCTCTCCGACGGCACCTCGGTCTTCGAGTGCACAGAGGACGACGAGATCATCGACTTGGTCAAGGGAGGCCAAGCCATGTTCGCCATCGACTTGTCGGGCGTGTGGCACGACTTGGAGGGCACTCTCGTCGAACTGCCGACATCACGTCCCGACCAAGTCTGGACCGACGAGTTGAGCGAGCGCCGCAAGGCCCGTCGCGCCGCCTGACCCTGCCACGTGGCCGATCGACCGCACGCTTCGTCCCACGATGTCGTCCTGCGTCGACACCACCTATGGGTCTGCAGCGTGTTCTGGTGCACATCGTCACTGGCTGTGCTTGGCAAGCATAGCCAGTGAGCACAAGGGAGCTGATGTGCGTGGTCTCATAAGCGGTGCGTCGTCTCCCACCGGCACAGAGCGGCCAAGCCCCCACCTGTACGCCGACGCTCATACCCGTGTCGCCTGGCGTGCCCGGTCGCGAATGTCGCCCCAGGGTAGTCCACGGATGTCGTCGGGCACGGCGACCGAACCGGCCAGTGCCAGGAAATCGGGGGCTGGGCGCACCACGATACGATCATCGGCGAGAGTGAATGACTGCCTGTCTCCCGTCTCGATACCGAGCGCATGGCGCACATCAACAGGCAACAACACCTGCCCCCTTGACGTCACAGCGGCAATGCGGCCCATGACACTCCTGACCAACCACATATCGTGAGAATATCATCACCGTGTCGGAGGTCAGCCAGTCGCTGGGCTCTTCGTCAGATGCACGAACCCTTCCCTCAGGGGAGACGCGGAGGCGGCGGTCCCTCGATGGTGTCGCCGTGACGACACAATCTTCTGGCGGCCCCGCGATCACCCGAATTCGCACACGCATCCGTGCAGAATCAATCCCCCCGACCACCCTCACATGTCGCCCCAGGTTTTTTCTCACGACCCCATCGGTGGCCGAGGAAAATGTGCCCGGAGTGTGCCAGTATGAACGAAGAAGGATCAACGAACGGGGTTGATCCGTGTACTTCAAGGGGTATGACTATCATGACGAACACCTTCCATGGTCCCAGCGACCCATCATCC
>WQZD01000023.1 GCA_009780915.1 Propionibacteriaceae bacterium | reverse complement strand
CACACCCCCCCCGCCCCCCAGCGCACCCCACGCCCTCCCCGCCCCCCACACCCCCCACCCCACGCACCCCACGCAATACACACCCCCACCACCAACAGCCAACAATATTGCCCCCTGACAAGCGATAATACCCATGCCCAACACACAAGCATGCATGTCATTTCTCTAGCCACAGCGGGCCCGTGCTGCTACCATGAGATGGCACATTCGACGAAGGATCGCCATGGCAGACACTCACGACATCACCGCACTTCCGGACTTGGCAGCGACAGCAGGCCGCGTGGGACCCGTGAGATCGCGAATGCCCGTCTACATGGACCTCCTCCCGCCGTGCAATGACGCTTGCCCAGCGGGAGAGAACATCCAGGAGTACCTGCGCCTGGTCAAGGAGGGCCAGCCCCACCAGGCGTGGACGGTCCTCGTCCAGAACAACCCCTTCCCCGCGATCCACGGCCGCGTGTGCTACCACCCGTGCGAGACCGCCTGCAACCGGGGGTGCCTGGACCAGTCCATCTCCATCCACGGCGTCGAGCGCTACCTCGGCGACATGGCGCTCGAACAGGGCTGGTCGTTCCCCGCCCCCGAGGCCGCCACGGGGTTCCGGGTCCTGATCATCGGCGCGGGTCCCGCGGGCCTGAGCTGCGCGTACCACCTGGCCCGCCTGGGCCACACCGTCGAGGTGCGCGACGGCGGTGAGGAGCCCGGCGGAATGATGAGGTACGGCATCCCCGAGTACCGCCTCCCCCGCGACGTCCTCGACGCCGAGATCCAGCGACTCCGCGACCTCGGCGTGACCTTCCAGCAGGACTACTGGGTGAAAGACCTCCTCAAGGAGCAGGCGGAGGGCAACTTCCAAGCCGTGTTCGTCGCCATCGGCGCCGGGCTCAGCAAAAGGGTCGAGATCCCCAGCATGGACGCCTCGCGGCTCATCGACGCCGTCACCTTCCTCAAAGACGTGGCCGCCGGACAGCGACCCGTCATCGGTCGCCGCGTGGCTGTGTACGGCGGCGGCAACACCGCCATGGACGCGGCCCGTGTGGCGCGCCGCCTCGGCGCCGAGGAGTCCGTCGTCATCTACCGGCGCACCGAGGACCAGATGCCGGCCCACGAGGAGGAGCGCGAGGAGGCCAAGCGCGAGGGCGTGCAGATGCGATGGCTGCGCACGATCTCCGAGGTCGAGTCCGAGGGCGACGTGCGCGTGGAGATCATGGAGTTGGACGCCAAGGGCCGGGCCGTGGGCACGGGGCGGTTCGAGACCCTGCACGCCGACACCGTCATCCTCGCCATCGGCCAAGAGGCCGACTCCAACTTCCTGCGCCGCATCCCAGGGATGCGGTTCGAGAACGACGTGGTCAACGTCGATCCGGCGACCCTGATGACCGACGTGCCGGGGATCTTCGCCGGCGGGGACGCCGTCCCCTCCGACCGTACCGTCACCATCGGCGTCGGCCACGGCAAAAAAGCCGCCAGGATGATCGACACGTGGCTCTACTCCCGACAGCCCGGGCACAAAGCGCCCGCCCCGGTCGTGGGATTCGACCAGTTGCACCTGTGGTACTTCGGCGACCACGAGCGGCGCATGCAGTCCGAGCTGGACGTCGCCGAGCGCACCGATTTCCAGGAGATCGTCAGGGGCCTGTCAGCCGAGGAGGCCCGCTTCGAGGCGGTGCGGTGCCTGAGTTGCGGCAACTGCATCGAGTGCGACGGCTGCTTGGGCGCCTGCCCCGAGGGGGCGGTCATCAAGCTCGGCAAGGGCCTCCGATATCGGTACGACTATGAGAAATGCACGGGGTGTGCGTCATGCTACGAGCAATGCCCAGTCCATGCCATCGAGATGATTCCGGAACGCTGACCAGGAGGCGACCATGACTGACACGACAAGGGGAATCATCGACGGGAACGAAGCCGCCGTCTCGGTGGCCTACCGCTGCAACGAGCTGTGCTCGATCTACCCCATCACGCCCAGTTCCACGATGGCCGAACTGGCAGACGAGTGGTCTGCCCAGAAGAGACAGAACATCTTCGGCACCGTCCCGACAGTCATCGAGATGCAGTCCGAGGCCGGAGCGGCCGGCGCCATGCACGGCGCCCTCCAAGGCGGCGCGATGTCCACGACGTTCACCGCCTCACAGGGCCTGCTGCTCATGATCCCCAACATGTACAAGATCGCGGGCGAGCTGACCTCCACGGTCTTCCATGTGGCGGCCCGCTCCCTGGCCACGCAGGGGTTGTCCATCTTCGGCGACCATCAGGACGTCATGGCGGTACGCCAGACGGGCTTCGCCCTGCTCGGCTCCGCGTCCGTGCAGGAGGCGCACGACTTCGCGCTCATCTCCCAGGTGGCGACCATGGAGTCGCGCGTGCCCTTCCTGCACTTCTTCGACGGGTTCCGCACTTCCCACGAGCTCAACACCTTACGCATGCTCTCCGACGACGACCTGAGGGCCATGGTGCCGGTGGAACTGGTCCGCGCCCATCGTGAGCGCGCCCTCAGCCCCGAGCACCCCTTCATCCGTGGCACGGCGCAGAACCCCGACACCTACTTCCAGTCCCGCGAGACGGCCAACCCCTTCTACGCCAAGGTCCCCGGCGTGGTCGAGGACGTCATGGCCCGCTTCGCGGAGCTGACCGGTCGAAAGTACGGGCTGGTCGAGTACCACGGCGCCGACGACGCCGAGTCGGTGATCGTCGTCATGTGCTCCGGAGGCGAGGTCGTCCACGAGACCGTGTCGTACCTCACCGCCCGCGGCGCCAAGGTCGGCGTCATCACGGTGCGGCTCTATCGGCCCTGGCCCACCGAGGCTTTCCTCGCCGCGCTTCCGGCAACTGTACGGACAATCGCGGTCCTCGACAGGACGAAGGAACCAGGCTCGAACGGCGAGCCGCTGTTCCAGGACGTGCTCACCACGGTCGGCGAGGCGTACTCCCGTGGGGCCCTCGACACCATGCCGAGGGTGATCGGCGGGCGGTACGGGCTGTCCTCCAAGGACTTCACCCCGGCGATGGTCACGGGGATCGTCGACGAGATGGCCGGCCCCAGCCCCCGCCCGAGGTTCACGGTCGGCATCACCGACGACGTGTCCCTGCTCTCCCTGGACTACGACCGGGACGTCGACATCGAGTCGCCGAGCACCACGCGCGCGGTCTTCTACGGCCTGGGCTCCGACGGCACGGTCGGCGCCAACAAGAACACCATCAAGATCCTGGGCACCACCCCGGCCGAGGGCCGCGACGAGCCCCTGTACGCACAGGGGTACTTCGTCTACGACTCCAAGAAGTCGGGGTCGCGCACCGTGTCCCACCTGCGCTTCGGGCCCGACCCGATCCGCGCGCCGTACCTGATCTCCAAAGCCGACTTCATCGGATGCCATCAGTGGTCGGTGCTGGAGAGGGTGGACGTCCTCGCGTACGCCCGGCCCGGCACGATCCTGCTGATCAACTCGGCCCACGCCCCCGACCAGGTCTTCGCCCACCTCCCCGAGCCGATGCAGCAGAGGATCATCGACCTGGGGATCCAGGTGTACACCATCGACGCCAACGAGGTCGCGCGCTCCGCCGGCCTCGGCGGGCGGACGAACACCGTCCTGCAGACCTGTTTCTTCGCGATCTCGGGGGTCCTGCCCACCGACGTCGCGATCAAGGCCGTCAAGGACGCCATCACGAAGACATACCAGAAGAAGTCGGCCGAGATCGTGGAGAAGAACCACACGGCGGTCGACCACGCCATCGCCCATCTGCACAAGATCGATGTGCCGGCGACGCCGGTGGGGCATCAGGGGTACGTCCAGCCGGTCCCGCCGACCGCGCCCGACTTCGTGCGCACGGTGACGGCCACCATGATCCTCGACAAGGGCGACACCCTGCCCGTGTCGGCCCTGCCCGTGGACGGGTCCTATCCGTCGGGGACGACCCAGTACGAGAAGCGCAACATCTCCGACATCGTCGCGGTGTGGGACCCCGACGAGTGCATCCAGTGCGGCAACTGCGCCTTCGTGTGCCCGCACGCGGTGATCCGTGCGAAGTACTATCCCACCGCGGCGGCGGCCGACGCCCCACCCTCCTTCCAGAAAGCCCCGCTGAACGCGGCCGGGGTGCCCGAGGGCTCCTTCACCCTCCAAGTCTTCGCGGAGGACTGCACCGGCTGCGGCCTCTGCGTGGAGGCCTGCCCGGTCCGTCCCGTCAAAACCCCCAATCGGCGCGCGATCAACCTCACCCCGATGCCGGACAAGACCGACGCCACGCGCAACGTCGACTTCTTCCAATCGCTGCCCTACAACGACCGTTCCCGTCTGGATTTCGGCACGGTGCGCGGCGCCCAGTACCTCCAGCCGCTGTTCGAGTTCTCGGGCGCCTGTGCGGGGTGCGGCGAGACGCCGTACCTGAAACTACTTTCACAGCTCTTCGGGGACAGGGCGAGCGTGGCCAACGCGACGGGGTGCTCGTCCATCTACGGCGGCAACCTGCCCACCACGCCGTGGGCGAAGAACGACCAGGGCCGCGGCCCGGCGTGGTCCAACTCCCTGTTCGAGGACAATGCGGAGTTCGGCCTGGGCCTGAGGCTCGCCGCCGACCTGCAGACCGACATGGCCCGCCAGCGCCTGGAGGGGATGCGCGGCGCCCTCGACCCTGACCTCGTGGACGAGATCCTCGCCGCGCCGCAGCAGTACGAGTCCGACATCCGTCGGCAGTTCGCCCGGATCGACGACCTCAAGGCCAGACTGGCCGCCCTCACGGCCACGGGAGACCCGTCCGTGGCAGCCCGCGCCGAGGACCTGCTGTCGGTGGCCGATCATCTGATCCGCCGGTCGGTGTGGATCGTCGGCGGCGACGGCTGGGCGTACGACATCGGCTCCTCCGGGGTGGACCACGTGCTCGCATCCGGGCGCGACGTGAACATCCTGGTGATGGACACGGAGGTGTACTCCAACACCGGCGGCCAGGCGTCGAAGTCCACCCCGTTGGGCGCCGTGGCCAAGTTCGCCGCCGCAGGCAAGCGCACCAACAAGAAGGACCTGGCCATGCAGGCCATCTCGTACGGCAATGTCTATGTCGCACGCGTGGCCATGGGCGCGGACCCCCAGCAGACCCTCAAGGCTTTCCGCGAGGCCGAGGCCTACCACGGCCCGAGCCTGATCATCGCGTACTGCCACTGCATCGCCCACGGGATCGACATGCAGAAGGGGCTTGACCAGCAGTACCGCGCGGTCAACTGCGGGCACTGGCCGCTGATCCGCTACAACCCGGTCACGCGCGGCACGGGCGCCAACCCCTTCCTGCTGGACTCCCCGAGGCCGAGGCTGAAGGTCAAGGACTATATCTACAACGAGTTGCGGTACAAGATGCTGGTCTCCGCCGACCCCGAGGAGGCGGAGGAGATGGCCCGATTGGCGCAACTCACCGTCGACCAGAGATGGACCCAGTACGAGCAGATGGCCCGCCAGCCCGGCCAAGACTTCGTAGCCGACGCCCAGGGCGCCCAGCTGATGGGCCGGTGAGCCGGGGGCCGGAAGTCGTGTCGTGATCATTCGGTAAGCTAGATCGCGTGCCAGCTCGGGCGCATGTGGGACGGAGATCGAATGTCGGTGGTCAGGCTGTGGGTGGCGCTCGCCCTGGCGAAAGCGACCTATCGCGGGTTGCGCCTGCTCGGGCGCAACGCCTCCAACCTGCCGGGGTGGTTGGCCCTGCATGTGTGCCCTGACTTCCTGGAACTCATCGCCAAACCTGAGCTCGTCGTGTGCGTGACGGGCACGAACGGGAAGACCACGGTGACCAACATGATCGCCGACGTGCTGGTGGGCCAGGGGTACTCGGTGTCCACCAACCGGCTGGGCTCCAACATCGCGCCGGGGATCGCGTCGTCGCTGACCAACGCGGTGTCCTGGTCGGGGAAGCCGAACAAAGACGCCTGCGTCCTCGAAGTGGACGAGCGGGCGTCCCGGCTGATCCTGCCGTACGTCCGCCCCACGTACCTGGTCGTGACCAACCTCTTCCGCGACTCCCTGAAGCGCAACGCCCACCCGGACTACATCTTCGACGTGCTCGACACCTACACCCCCGACGACACTCGGCTCGTGCTCAACGGCGACGACCTGTGCTCGTCCCGGCTGGGCGAGCGAGCGGGGAACCCGAGGGTGTTCTTCGGAATCGAGTCCATGGCGGGGGACCGCACGGACTCCATCAACCTGGTGTCCGACTATTCGACCTGCCCGCGCTGCCACACGGGCTTGGCGTACGACCATCTGCGGTACCACCACATCGGACGGGCCCACTGCCCGGCATGCGGGTTCGCGTCGCAGGACTGCGACTACGTCGTGGAGCGGGTCGAGAGCGACGCAACCAGTTTCACAGTCGCCCACGACGGCGCCACCCACACGTATCCCCTTGTCAGCACCGTGACATTCAACATCTACAATCAGCTGGCCGTCATCGCCACGCTCACCGAGATCGGACTGGATCCGGCGCGCGTCGAGGCCGGCCTGTCCATCCTCGCCGTGGTGGACTCGCGCCTGGGACGTACCCAGGTCGGCGACGTGACCGTGGTGCAGGCCATGAGCAAAGGACAGAGCTGCGTGTCGACGTCCCGTACCCTCGACTTCGTCACCCACGAACCGGGGCGCAAGGTCGTCGTCCTGGCCATGGACGATTGGTACGACCGCAAGACCTCCGTCGAGTACATCGGCTGGATCTACGACGCCGACTTCGAATTCCTGGCCGACCCGGACGTGGTGCAGGTGATCGCCTGCGGTCCGCGCTGCTATGACTACGAGGTCCGCCTGCTCCTTGCCGGGGTGCCCCACGAGCGGATCCAGTGCTGCGAGTCCGAAGCGGACGCCCACACGAGGATCCTCACCGCGGGGATGGACTCGGTCTATATCCTCTACGACACCTCGACCTACGATGTGGCCATGTCCATGAAAGCCCGGATCCTGTCCACCCTGGAAGGGGCCGCACGGTGAAGATCGAAGTCCTGTATCCGGAAGTCTGCTGCCTGTACGGCGACAAGGCCAACTGGCTCTATCTCCAGCGCTGCCTGCCCGACGCCGAGGTGATCCGCACCGCGCTGACCGACACCCCCCGCTTCGCCGCCGAGGATGTGGACCTGATCTACATCGGGTCCATGAGCGAGGCCAGCCAGGAACTGCTGATCGACCTGCTGTGGCCGTACCGTGATCGCCTGCGCGAGATCATGGACGCCGGGCGCACGACGATCCTCCTGACCGGCAACGCCCTCGAACTGTTCGGGACCTTCATCCGCCGCGAGGACGGCACGCGCAAGGAAGGGCTCGGCCTCCTCCCGCTGCACGCCGTCCGCCAGGCGCCCACCCGGTTCAACTCCCTGATCATGGGGGACGCCGACGGGACGACCGTCGTCGGCTACACCAGCCGCTTCTCACACGCCTACCCGGACGCGGACCTGCCCGGCCTGGTCACCGTGCAGATGGGCGTCGGGCTCAATCCGGACACTCGGATCGAGGGAATTCACAGCGGAAGACTGTACGCGACCTATATACTTGGTCCGTTGTTGATCGCGAATCCGGATGTGACCAAACGTCTGCTCGCCGAGTTGGGTGCGCCCGACGACCTCCCCTTCGAGGCCGAGACCTATCGGGCGTACGAGAAGAAGCTGGCGGAGATGCGCCGGCCCGGACTCGCCCTGGACTAGATGGAGATTGCCATGGAGCAGTACCGTCCCACCACCCTGTACGTGGATGTCGACGCCGTCAGGCGGAATCTGGGTGTCATCAAGCGGGCGTACCCGGGGTACGAGCACATGGTCGGGGTGATCAAGGCTGATTGCTACGGCCTGGGGATGCCCCTGGTGAGGACGCTCGTCGACGCCGGATGCGACTACCTGTGCGTCAGTCTGCCGGAGGAGGCGCTGGCCGTGCGCCGGTACGCGCCCGATGTGCCCGTGCTCATCTTCGTGCCAGCCCCCGAGAAGTCCCTGCCCGCTCTGCAGGAGATGGACATCGCGGTGACGGTGGCGACCCTGGACCAGGCGCGTCGCGCCGTACGAGTGCCGGGGCTCAAAGTCTTCCTCCGGGCCAACGGCGGCCACGACCTCTTCGGCGGACCGACCACCAAGTCCGGCTTCACCGAACTCTATCGCCTGATCCACAACTCGCCGGCTCAGCTGGAGGGGATCTACCTGCACAACTACCACCCCGAGGACGAGGCGGAGACGCTGGCCGAGTACAACGCGTTCGAGGAGATGACCGCCGGGATCGACCTGACACAGATCCCCGTGGTGAGCGCGTCCAACTCGTTGACGCTTCCCCGGTACCCGCGGAAGCCGTACTCCAACGCCTGCCGCATCGGCAACCTCATCTACGGGATCGAGAACGACTCCCTCGGCCTCGAAACCTGTTTCCAATTGCGCACCGAGGTGGCTCAAGTCGTCAACCTGCGCCAGGGCGACCGGATCGGGTACGCCAGCTCGTACACCGCCGACACGGACGGCCGGGTGGCCGTGCTCCCCATCGGGTACGGCGACGGCCTGGCCAAAGCGAACGTGGGCCGCGACGTGTTCATCCACGACCGGCGCTACCCCATCGTCGCGGTGACCATGGACGTCACCCTGATCGCCGTCGACCAGACCGTCCTGTCCGGCGACACTGTGGTGGTCATCCGCGACCCCCGCCACCTCGACGAGATCGCCGCCCACACCCACGGCGTCGCCGAAGAGCCCGTCTGCCTGCTCACCTCCCGAGTGCCGCGCAGGTACGTCCGCGGGCTCCCGATGTACAGCTGACCCCTTCGGGGCACAGCTGACCCCCTTGGGGCACAGCTGACCACTACGGGCACAGCTGACCCGAAAATCCTGCAACTTCCGCCCTAGAAGTCCTGCAACTTCCGGCCTAGGGTACCTGCAACTTCCGCCCTAGAACCCCTGCAACTTCCGTCCTAGAGACCCTGCGACATGGGTCATAATGCTACGATGATGTCATGGACACTCAGGATCTGCTCGGACATCCATACCAGCCACGTGTCATAGATCCCCTTGTCGTGGAGTCATTGGCGTCAGCAGGCGCAGTGCTCATCGAGGGACCCCGTGGTTCAGGAAAGACCATGACAGCGACGAACGCCGCCGCATCCTGCGCCATGCTTGACGATCCTGTCACCGCCGACATCGTGCGAGTGGCCCCGGAGGCCGTCCTCGAGGGAGCGAGGCCGCGGTTACTCGATGAATGGCAATTAATGCCACAATTATGGAACCTTGTCCGCAGAGCAGTGGACGCGTCCTCGGAGAAGGGCCAGTTCTTACTCACTGGCTCAGCGACCCCTGCGGATGACGTCACACGGCACACCGGTGCGGCACGAGTCATGCGGATTCAACAGCGAACGCTGACATGGTTCGAGCAGGATGGACTGCCCACATCCACAGGGGTGAGCCTGTCTGACTTGTTCGACGGCGGCGTGCCGACGCCCGATCTATCGCAACCCCTGACCTACTCGGACGTGTTGGGCCGTCTCTTACGTCCAGGGTTTCCCGGCTTGCGAGATCTTCCACCCCAACGAAGTCAACGCATGTTGCGCTCCTATCTTGACGACGTCGCTCGCGTGGACATGCCTCGGCTCATTGACATGCGACATGATCCCATTGTCATGCGACAGCTCCTCAACTCGCTGGCACGGTCGGTGGCTTCAGAAGTCTCCTACTCGACATTGGCGGCGGACGTCAGACAAGTGGCCCCGACCATCACTCCCGACACGGTGGCCACGTACACAGGCGTGCTGGAACAGCTCTTCGTGCTAGAACCTCAGAAGGCGTGGGCGCCCGCACTGCGATCTCGCGCTCGCTTGAGGTCGTCGGTCAGGCAGCATCTTGCCGATCCCGCGCTTGCGGCCGCGGCGCTGGGCGCCAGCAAAGAGTCACTGAGCAGGGATCCGGCGACGGTCGGCCTCCTCTTCGAAAGCGCAGTGATCCACGACCTACGTATCCTGTCCGCTTCGCTGGAAGCAGAGGTCCGACACTACCGAGATTCCAATGGCCACGAGATTGATGCCGTTGTGACCCTGCCCGATGGCCGGTGGGGCGCCATCGAGATCAAACTTGGCGCCGGTCAAATCGGGGAGGGCAGACTGTCGCTCGCGAAGGCCATCAGCCAAATCGATTCCACTGTGGTGTCGCAGCCGGCCTTCCGTATGGTAGTCACGGGGACGGGTCAGACCTATGTCTGCGACGATGGCACAGTCACATGCCCCCTCACGGCTCTACGTCCCTGACGGGCGTCGCCCACGGCGCCTCATCCGACGGCTGAGCGTCTCTTCGACACCAGGTCCAAGGTGACGGCGATGAGAAGGACGAGCCCCTTGATGGCCATCTGCCAGTTGGCGTTGACCCTGGCGATGGACAGGCCCATGTTGAGCACGCCCATGATCAGCGCGCCGACCATGGCGCCGGAGACCCGGCCGATGCCGCCGGTCACGGCCGTTCCGCCGATGAAGCACGACGCGATGGCGTCCAACTCGTACCCCGTCCCAGCCTGAGCGGAGGCGTTCCCGGCACGCGAGGTGGTGACGATGGCGGCGACCGCGGTGAGGAAGCCCATGTTGACGAAGATGAGGAAGTCGGTGACGCGGGTGTTGACGCCGGACAGCAGGGCGGCGTTGCGGTTGCCGCCGACGGCGAAGACATGGCGTCCGAAGACGGTGCGGGTGGCGACGAACGAGTACACCAGGATGAGCACGCCGAGCAGGATCAGAAGGATGGGGGTCCCACGCAGGATCGGGGTCGCGCCGGGGGTGTTCATCGACAACACGAAGGTGACGGCGAGGATCGCGACGGACAGCAGGACCCAGCGCAGGACGGACAAGTACAACGGCGAGACGACCAGGCCGTGCTCGATCTGGGAGCGTCGCGAGCGCCAGGACTGGAAACCGAGCCCGAGGACCGCGAACGCCCCGATGGCGACGGTGACCCCGTCCAGTTCGCGGGAGAACACCGAGCCCGACGGTATGAGCCACCCCGCGAAGGGGTTGGGTATCGACCCGAGGAATCGTGGGATGAACCCATTGGAGATGTTGTTGAACCCCTGCGGGAGGCTGCCCATCGTACGGGCCGCGATGACTTGGTCCAGGCCGCGGAAGAGGAGCATGCCGGCCAGGGTGACCACGAAGGCGGGGATCTTCACCACCGCCACCCAGAACCCTTGCCAGATGCCGACGCAGATGCCGACGCCCAGGCCGGTGAGGACGGCGAGCCCCCACGGGACGTGCCAGATCGACATCTGGTAGCCGATGATGGCGCCGATGAACGCCACCACGGAGCCCACGGACAAGTCGATGTGCCCGGCGACGATGACCAGCAGCATGCCGAGGGCCAAGATCAGGACGTAGGCGTTCTGCCCGATGAGGGCGGCCACGTTGTTGGGCTGGACCAGTTTGCCGTTGGTGATGGTCGCGAAGACGATCACGATGACGACGAGCGCCAGCATGATCCCGTACTGACGGATGTTCTTGCTGAAGAGGTCTTTGATGGCGTCCATGTCTGTTTCCCCTAGTGTTTCAGTGTTTCAAGTGTCATGAGGTACATCAGCGACTCCGGAGTCGCCTCGTCGCGGCTCTGGCACCCCGTGATCCGGCCCTCGCTCAGCGTGTAGATCCTGTCGCACACCCCGAGCAACTCGGGCAGTTCCGAGGAGATCATCAGTACCCCCTTGCCCGCGTCGGCGAGGCGGTTCATGATCGTGTAGATCTCGTACTTGGCGCCCACGTCGATGCCCCGCGTCGGCTCGTCCAGGATCAGGACGTCCGGGTTGGTGTAGATCCATTTGGCGATGACGACCTTCTGTTGGTTGCCGCCCGAGAGCTTGGAGGCGGGGACTTCGATGGTCGGAGTCTTGATGTCGAGCTCTTTGCGGTACCCCTCGGCGACCCCGGTCTCGGCCTCGGTCTCGATCACGCCCATCCTGGCCAGTTGGCGCAGCCCCGCCGAGGTGATGTTCTCTTTGACGGTCTGGATCAGGTTCAGGCCGTACTTCTTGCGGTCCTCGGTCGCGTACGCGATCCCGTGGCTCATGGCCTCCTCGACGTTGCGCACTTGGATCTCCTGGCCGTCCTTGAACACGTGCCCGGTGATTTTGATGCCGTACGCGCGCCCGAACAGGCTCATGGCGAGCTCCGTGCGCCCGGCGCCCATGAGCCCGGCCAGGCCGACGATCTCGCCCTGGTGGATGGTCAGCGAGGCGTTCTTGACGATCGCCCGGTTGGTGTCGATGGGGTGGTACACCGTCCAGTCCTCGACCCGCAGCACCTCCTCGCCGATGTTCGGCGTGCGCTCGGGGAAGCGGCTCTCCAAGGAGCGCCCGACCATGCACCGGATGATGTGGTCTTGGGAATGGTCGCCGTCCCCGTGCATGTCGAGGCTCTCGATGGTGAGTCCGTCACGGATGATGGTCGTGGTGTCGGCGATCTTCTCGATCTCTGAGAGTTTGTGGGAGATCATGATGCAGGTGATCCCCTGGGCTTTGAGTTGGCGGATCAGCTGGAGGAGGTTGTCCGAGTCGTCGTCGTTGAGGGCGGCCGTCGGCTCGTCCAGGATCAGGAGACGTACCTCTTTGGACAGGGCTTTGGCGATCTCGACCAGTTGCTGCTTGCCGATGCCGATGTCGGCGATACGCGTGTCAGGGTCCTCGTCGAGACCGACACGGGTCAGGAGTTCTTGTGCCGCGCTGGTGGTCGCGCGCCAGTCGATGATTCCGGCACGGGCGCGTTCATTGCCCAGGAAGAGGTTCTCCGCGATCGACAGGTACGGGCTGAGCGCGAGTTCCTGGTGGATGATGACGATGCCGCGTCTCTCCGAGTCCCGGATGGAGTGGAAGGTGCAGACCTGGCCCTCGTACACGATGTCCCCTGTGTACGACCCGGCGGGGTGGACCCCCGACAGCACTTTCATCAAGGTGGACTTCCCCGCGCCGTTCTCCCCGCAGATGGCGTGCACCTCGCCCCGTCGCACTCTCAGCGTGACATCGTGTAACGCCTTGACACCGGGGAACTCTTTGGTGATTCCCCGCATTTCCAAGATGTAATCGTCATCCATGTCGTCCTACCTTCGCCCTGTGCCGACCGGAGCCGAGGAGCGCATCCAACGCCCCTGGCATGTCGGGCGGACGCCGAGACCGTGACCCCCGTCACTCATTCTCATATGTTGTCATGCGCCGTCGTGGGAGGCTGACGACTGGTCAGCCCCCCACTCGGGGACGCGTACGCCCCCGACCCGGCGCGCGGGTCGTGCCCCGTCACGGGTGGAATCACAGGGCACGACCACGAACTCACGACATGCCCAGCTGAGTCTTGGTGTAGAACCCGGAGCCGACGAGGTATTGCTCGACGGTGTCCTTGGTCACGACCTGAGGCGTCAGCAAGTACGACGGCACGGTCTTCACGCCGTTGTTGTAGGTTGTCGTGTCATTGGTGTCGACCGTCTTCCCCGTGAGGATCTGATCGACCATCTTGGAAACCTCGTCACCCAACTGACGGGTGTCCTTCCACACTGTCATGGACTGCATCCCTGCCAGCATGTTCTTCACGTTGGCGAGGTCGCCGTCCTGACCGGTGATGATCGGCCAGTCCGTGCCCACGGTGTACCCGGCGCCCTGGAGGGCTTGCTCGATGCCCAGAGCCAGCGAGTCGTTGGGGCTGAGCACGACGTCGACCTTCTGGCCGCCGGAGTAGAAGGAGTTGAGGCGGTTCTGCATCTCGGACTGCGCCGTCGCTGTCGCCCAGGTCTGGATGCCGATGGACTGCCAGGCGTCGTCATTGGCGGGGGACTTCCCGGAGGGGACCACGAGCTGGCCCTTCTGGATGTACGGCAGGAGGACATCCCACGCGCCCGCGAAGAAGAACTTGGCATTGTTGTCGTCGGGAGACCCTGCGAAGGGTTCGAGGTTGAACGGGCCCTTGCCGTCCTTGAGGCCCAGCTGGGTCTCGATGAACTGCCCCTGCAAGGTACCGACCTTGTAGTTGTCGAACGTCGCGTAGTAGTCGACGTTCGGGGTTCCGTTGATCAGGCGGTCGTACGCGATCACCTTGATCCCGGCGTCGGCCGCGGTCTGGAGCACGGGGCCCAGGACAGTGCCGTCGATGGCGGCGATGACCAGGACCTTGGCGTTGTTGTTGATCATGTTCTGGATCTGGGAGATCTGCTCGTCGGGCTTGTTGTCCGCGAACTCCAGATCCGTGTTGTACCCCATACCCTTGAGCTGGTCGACCAGGTGGGCGCCGTCATTGTTCCACCGTTCCAGGGTCGTCGTCGGCATGGAGATGCCGATCAAAGCACCGGTGTTGTCCGTATTGGCACTGGTGCTCGGGCTGCTGCTCGGCGACCCGCTGCAGGCAGCGAGCGCAAGAGTCATGCTCGCCCCCACCGCCACGATCGCCAATTTTCTCAGCTTCATAGTTCCTCCTCTTTGAGAGCTGTCGATCGCACCGTGCGACGGAGTCAGACGGTGAATCGTCCACAAGATATCCTCATGGAATAATGCGACATTACTCCCCCTTGAGTTTTGAAATCAAACCCAATTTTCAGGGTTTACCAAATCGTTACTTAGTTTCTCAAAGACAGCATATAATACGGCGATTGGCCATGAGGGATGGGACGGGTGACGGACCGGGGACATCGCCCCGCACCAAGAAACCGTCCATGCCGCGACGAGGACGCTATGATGACGACTATGGTGGATGTGGTCGGTCTCGCCTATGGCTCGCAGACTTCCTTGCGCGAAGCCAATCGCGCGCGCATCCTCGACGCCGTCAAAAGGTTCGGCGTCATCACGCAAGTCGAACTGGCTGACGCGACGGGGCTGTCGGCTGGGACGGTGTCGGTGATCATCAAGGAACTGCACGAAGCGGGGGTGGTCACCACAGCGCCGACCTCGCGCAGCGGACGCCGGGCGATCAACGTCACCTTGGCCCGCCGCCTAGGCCTGGTGGCCGGGGTCCACATCGGACGTCGCGATCTGCGCGTGGCCCTGGCGAACCCCGCCGGAGAGATCCTGTCCCGCCAGCACATGCCCCTGGCCAAGGACCACCGAGCCGACACCGGGTTGGATCGTGTCAGCCTGTTCATCGCGGACATGGTGGAGCATCTCGGCGCCACGCACGACGAGATCCTGGGCACAGGCGTGGCCGTGGACGCGCCCATCGACCGTACGACCGGCATGGTGTGCTCGCCCGCGCTCATGCGCGGCTGGGACCAGGTCCCCATCGCCGACACCCTCGAACGACGCCTCGGCTCGCCGGTGATCGTGGACAACGCGGCCAACGTACGAGCCCTCGCCGAAGCGCGTATGGGAGCGGGGATCGGCGCGGATCCCATGGTGTACTTGTACGTCTCGTACGGGATCGGGGCCGGCATCGTCACCGACGGCAAGGTGTTCCGGGGGTTCTCGGGCACGGCGGGGGAGATCGGACACGTCAGCATCGACGAGCACGGCCCCATGTGTTACTGCGGGAACCGTGGGTGCCTGGAGGCGGTGGCGGGCGCCACGCCCATGCTCGACTCCTTGCGCCTGACCCACGGGAACCTGTCGCTGGCCGATCTGACCGAACGGGCGCTCGCCGGCGACATCGCCTGCCGGCGCGTGATCGAGGACTCCGCCCGGCATATCGGCCTGGCCCTGGCCGGGTTGTGCAACATCGTCGACCCTCAGCGCGTGGTCGTGGGAGGGGAACTGTCCGTGGTGCAGGACCTGTTCCTCGACCCCCTCCGCACGGCGACCTCGCGTTTCACCTTGCCAAGCTCGACTCCGACGATCGAAATCGTCAGCGGGGCTCTGGGCGGGGACTGCGAGCTCATGGGCGCTCTCTGCATGGCGCTGGACGCGGTCAGCCTGCCCGGGAACCTCGACGGGATGGTCTTCCATGATTGACGAAGTCCTGACCACCCACGCCCGGGAGCCCGTCTTGGCGGAGCGCGGGCACATCCCGTCCCTCCACGCGCCCGTCCTGGCGGCGCAGGCGTCACGCGCGCCCGCTCTCTGCCTGCGCCAAGTGTGTCTGAGCTTCGGGGGAGTCCAAGCCCTGGAGGACATCGACTTCGAGGTCCGACGCCACGAGATCGTGGCCATCGTGGGCGAGAACGCCGCCGGGAAATCGACCTTGGCGAAAGTCATGGCCGGAGTCCATCGCCCGACATCAGGACGGATCCTCTCCGACGGCGCGGACGTGACGATCAACTCCCCCTCGGCGGCCGCCCGTCTGGGCATCGCGACCGTCTTCCAGGACCTGGCGCTCGCCGACAATCTCGACGTGGCCGCCAACATGTTCCTCGGGCACGAGTTGAAGCGGGCGTTCATCCTGCACAGCGAGGAGATGGAGAACGCGGCCCGGGCGATCCTGGACGACATCGGCGCGCGGATCCCGTCTGTACGATACCCCGTGGCGAACCTCTCGGCAGGGCAACGCCAATCCGTCGCGATAGCCCGAGCCCTCTTGGCCAAGCCGAGGATCGTCGTCCTCGACGAACCCACCTCCTCCCTGTCCGTCACCCAGACCGGGGAGGTGCTGGACCTGATCACCCGCATGCGCGGACTCGGCCATGCCATCGTCTTCATCAGCCACAACCTCGCCGACGTCCAGGCCATCGCGGACCGTGTGGTCGTCATGCGCCACGGCCGGATCGTGGGCGAGTCGCCCATGTCGTACGTCACGTACGAGGACATCGTGGCGGCGATCACCGGCGCCACCCATACCCTGCCTGCGCCCCCCAGCACCCGAGCCAGCCGCGTCGTCGGCGCCGGGTGAGCCGTCGGGGCTCCCCGCCAGAATCCGTGCCCCGGCCCAGCGACCCACAGCCGGTGTTCAAAAGTCCCTTGTGGAAAACTCCCATAGGGTCTTGCGGGTTCGCCAGTCTTACTGTATGACGTTTCTTGGTTCTGGACGGGCGCCACGGGGCGCGGTAGTCCGTGACGGAGTCGCGCTGATCGGCGACCGCGAGCGCCCGCACGCCCGCAGGTGGGGTCGTGTCCGCGTCCGCGAGGCCGGGAGGATCGTGGCGATGACGCCGCTGGCCAGCCTGGCTGCCCTCATCTGCGTGGGGATCGGCGTGGATTTCTCTGGGCAGGCTCTGGCCGAGCAGGACCTGAGGGACCGGGCCGGCCACTGCGCGCGCGAGAGCGCACAGGGGGTCCCCTTAGGGGCGATCACTGCGCTCAACGCCGTCGCGTCCGCGTATCAGTGCTTGTCAGCCCAGGGTATGACCGGGACAGTGCAGCTCGTGGACGACACCCTCGTCATTCGGACGTCCGGCACGTACAGGACCAAAATCCTGACCATCATCGCCATCGACCAGTTGCCCATACGAGGAACAGCCTCGGCTGTGGTCCTCCAGGGACGTTGAGCAAGACAAGGACACGACATGAGCCTTCGCCGATCCTCCCCCATGGCCGCGAACCGGCCTCCGCATGTGCAGCGCAACCCCGTGATGGTCATCGCCGGAATCGTCCTCGTCCTGGCCGGCGCGCTGACGTCCGTGGGCATCTACTCCCACCTCGGCCAGACGCAGGAGGTCATCGTCATCGTGTCGCCGGTGGCGCGGGGGGAGCAGATCCACCGTGCCGATCTAATGACGGCCCATGTGGGCTTCGACCCCCTGCTGACCCCCGTCCCCTCCTCGCACCTGAACCAGATCGTCGGCCAGTACGCCACGTCAGACCTTGTCCCGGGCACTTTCCTCACGAAGGACTCGGTCGGAGAGAGGGTCAGTCCCGTCGTGGGGCAGGCGGAGATCGGCGTCGCCCTCATGGCGGGGCAGTACCCGGACGACGGCTTGCTGCCCGGCGACCGCGTGCTTCTCGTCGCGGTTCCTGAGAGGAGCGACCTGACGACCGCGCCCCTGGGGTACACAGGGGTGCTGGTGTCCCTGTCGGCGCCGCAGGGGAACACCATGATCACCGCGACGGTGCTGGTCGGGGCTGCGGACGCTCCGCAGTTGGCGGCCCTGTCCGCGTCCAACCGGCTGGCTCTCGTCCTCGCCTCACGGGAGCGCTGAGGCCCGTGTCCATCATCGTCTTCACATCCGCGAGCGGCTCCCCCGGGGTCACCACCACGACCCTCGGGTTGTCCTGCACGTGGCCCCGACAGGCCATCGCCGTCGAAGCCGATCCCGTGGGGGGTTCGTCGATGCTCGCGGGGTACTTCCGAGGGTTCACCGCGCCGTCCCTGTCCCTCGTGGACCTGCTCATGGCCCACCGCGGCGGACGACTGGCCGAGCAGTTCCCCGAGTCGCTGATCCGGATCCAGGGCACCAACGCCTCCGTCTTGCCCGGGCCGCGGTCCCACGCCCAGGCGTACAGCGCCCTGGAGCTCTGGGAACCACTGGCGTGGGTGTGGCGGGCGCTCGAGTCGAGCGAGACGGACGTCTTGATCGACGCCGGACGTCTGGGCATGGAGTCCTTCGCCCATCATCTACTCCAGACGGCGGACCTGGTCGTCCTGGTCACCCGCACGGATCTTCCCTCCCTGGCCGCGGCCAGACAGTGGGCCGAGAGGGCGGCCGCGGACCGCGACCTGCGCCCAGAGTCGGCCCCGTGGACAGTGGTGGCCGTCGGCGACGGGCGTCCGTACAGCGTACGGGAAGTCTCCTCGGTCTTGGGGCTGCCCGTGGTCGCCAGCCTCGGCGTGGACCCGCGCGGCGCCGCGGTCTACTCCGTGGGCGCGACTCGGGCACGCGCCTCTCGCCTGCAGAAAGACCTCGTCGCCTGCGGGCAGAAGGTACGCGAGATGATCAGCGACGTCGATCGACATCTGGCCCCGAAAGAGCAATCATGAACATCTTCCCCCAACATCCTCAGGACCCCCTGTCCCCGCCCTGGTTGACGCCAGGGCTTCCCGTGCGCATGTCTCCCGAGCCAGCAGACACGCGGGTGGACATTGCTGAAACTAGTTTCACGTCGGAGGGGGACGGTACGGGGGTCCCGGCGGTCGACCAGCCGGTTGTCCCGGTATCGCCGGTGGTTGTCGACCCGCCTTTGGTAGTAGTCCCTCCGGCGGCTGTCGACCCGCCTTCGGTCGTCGTCCCCCCGGCGGCTGTCGACCCGCCCTTAGTCGTGATCCCTCCGGCTGCTGTCGACCCCTCCTTAGCCGTGATCCCCCCGGCTGCTGTCGACCCCTCCTTAGCCGTGATCCCCTCGGCGGCTGTCGACCCGCCTTCGGTCGTCGTCCCCCCGGCGGTTGTCGACCCATCCCTGGTCGTGGTCCCTCCGGTGATCGCCGCCAGACCAGGGGCTGCCAACCCTTCCGCGATTGCCACACCCACGTCCGCGCCGCAGCCGGGGCTCATCTTCACAGCGCATTTGCCTCTGTCCGCACTCGTGCCGACGAGCCCTGATCCCACACAGTTCCCCGCACTCACGGACACGGCTGGCCCGCCTCACCCAGCACCGTCCCATCCCCCGATGACGGGTACGGCGTCCGTCGGCACAGCACACATGCGTACGGCTGTCCCCATCCCGCCACCCACCTCCCTCCCTGCGGATATGCCGCTCCTTGAGGCCCGTCTCGCCCATAGAGATATGTCGACACGCGGAGACGTAGCGGCCACTGACACTGGCACGGCCCTTGGGTCAGCGACCATACCTGGGACTCCACCCGTGTCTGAAACCCGACCGTCCAATAACCCCGCGACCACCCTTGGACCCATGAAGCCCCCCGCACCCCTGCTTCCCCCCACATCTGCGCCCACCCCCGTGCCTCTGCCCATCTGTGGACCAGCGCCCACCCCAGTGGCCACACCACTCCCACCACCGGCCACACCACATCCCGATGTAGAACGACAGCCTGCCGCCCGTACGCCCGATCAGGTCCTGGCCCCGCCGGAGGATCCCCTGGGCGCCCTTCCGCTCTTCGCATCCACGACCTCTGGGCGGACGTGGGACCTGTCCCACCTCGACCCCCACCGCGTCGCCGTCGAAGACCACCAGACACAGTCGCATGCCCACACCTCGCCGACACCACCCCCCGCACCACCAACCCCGCCAGCCCCGCCAACACGACCCACGTTCCCCGAGCCCGCCACACCACCAGCAGCACCAGCGCTCCCCGCACCCGCTAAACCACCAACACGACCCACGTTCCCCACACCCCCAGCACCACCAACACGACCCGCGTTCCCCACACCACCCGCACCCCCCACGGCCGACCCCCTCCCCGTGGTCGCCGCACTCCCCGTGGTCGCCACCACAGACGCCCTCACCGACATCCCCTGGGCCACACAGACCCCCATCGACTGGGAGATCGTCGCCGCCATGCGCGGCAGCGCGTCCACCCGGATGAGCAACCGGATCGGCTCGGACCGCCTGGACGCCGACCATCAACAGAGTCTGGGCCGGGCCATCATCGCCGATCTGTTGGACGAGCGCGCGTCCTCGTCCATCGCCCAGGGGCTGAGCCCCTGGGACCCGGCGTACCAGGCCCGCATGGGGCAGGCGGTCTTCGACGCCCTGTTCCGGCTCGGACGCCTGCAGGCCCTCGTCGACGACGAGACCATCGAGAACATCGTCATCTCGGGCGCGGACAACGTGTGGCTGGAGACCTCCGACGGTCGGATACGCCCCGGCCCGCCCGTCGCGGACTCCGACCAGGAGCTCGTGGACTTCCTCAGCTTCATCGCATCGCGCTCCGAAGTGAACGAGCGCTCCTTCTCGCCCGCCGAACCCCGGCTTCACCTGCGTCTGGACTCGGGCGCGCGCCTGGCCGCCGCCGCATGGGTCACTCCGCGTCCGTCGGTCGTCATCCGTCGCCACCGCCTCCAAGAGGTCACCATCGCCGACATGTTCGATCGCCGATGCGTGAGTCTGCAGATGTCCCGGTTCCTCACCGAAGCGGTGCGCCGCCGCGCCTCCATCGTGGTGTCCGGCGCCCAGGGCGCCGGGAAAACGACCCTCATGAGAGCTCTGTGCTCGGCCATCCCGCCGGACGAGGTCATCGGCACGTTCGAGACGGAGTACGAACTGCACCTCCACCTGATGCCCGAGCGCCACCACATCGTCCACGCCTGGGAAGCCCGTCCCGGCTCGGGCGAGACCGACGCCAACGGACGCCGCGCGGGGGAGTTCCTGCTCGACGACGCCCTGTACGACTCCTTCCGCTTCAACCTCTCCCGCCAGATCGTGGGGGAGGTACGCGGACGCGAGATCCTGGCCATGCTCAAAGCCATGCAGTCCGGATCGGGGTCCCTGTCGACCACGCACTCCCACTCGGCCGAGGGGGCCATCCGCAAGCTGATCACCTGCGCGATGGAGGCCGGCCCCCATGTGACAAGCCAGTACGCCACCCGCGCCATCGCCGAGGACATCGACTTCATCGTCCACATGGAGATGAGGACCTACCGTACCCGCTCGGGCGAGTTCCGCCGACAGCGCTGGGTGAAAGAGATCCTGGCCCTGGAGCCCAGCGACTCTGTGCGGGGGTACGCCACGACACGGTTGTTCTCCACCTTGCCCGGGGAGACCTTGGCGGGAATGGAGACCTGCCCCGACGGGTACCTCGACGTCTTCGACCCCATGGAAGAGATGTGGAACCTGTCATGGCCGTGATCATCGCATGCTTGGGAGTCCTCGTCGGCTGCGGCGTGTGGCTGATCGTCGGCGGCGCCCGGAAAGCGCCACGCCGACGCATCCACGTTCGGTGGCCCCGCCTGGATTGGCGTTCGCCGTGGACCATCGGCGCGGCCTTGGTCGCCGTGGGCCTGGTGGTGGCCCTGACGACGGGTTGGGTCGTCGCCGTGGTGGTCCTGCCCGTGATCGGCATCGGGCTCCCGTACCTGATCGGCACGACCGACCGGGGCGTCGACATCGCCAAACTGGAGGCCATGGAGGAGTGGACCCGGTCCCTGTCCGGGATCCTGACCGCGGGCGCCGGGATCGAACAGGCCCTCGTCGGGACATGGCGCTCCACCCCGGCCCCTCTGAAACCGGAGGTGTCGCGCCTGGTGGCCCGCCTGAGGGCCCGATGGACGACACAAGCCGCCATCCGGGCCTTCGCCGACGATCTGGACGACCCCACGGGCGACATCATCGCCGCCAACCTGTTGCTGGGGGCGCAGCGGCGCGGGGACGGCCTGGCCACCATCCTGGAGGGGCTGGCGGAGTCGGTGGCCCTCGACATCCGCGCCCGCCGCCAGGTCGAGGCCGACGCCGCCAAGCCCCGTACCACCGCCCGCTGGGTCACGATCATCACCGCCGTCGTGCTCGCCGGCTTGTTCTTCACCGGCGACTACGTCGCGCCCTACAAATCGGGGATGGGACAACTGATCCTGCTCGTCCTCCTGGGGGCGTACGGGGTCGTCCTGGCGTGGATGAAGAAAGTGGCCGCAGGGCCACCGCCCCTGAGATTCCTGGGTGACAAGGCCAAACAGGGGGCGTCATGACCGGATTCCAGATCATCGCGCTCGCCGGGGCCATGGCCGGGCTGGGCCTGTGGCTGCTCGTGAGCCGACTGGCGCCCGTCCACGCGGACCTCGCCGAGTCCCTCGCGATGCTCGCCCCCGTGATCGACCCCGGACGCCCGGACGAGGTCCAGGGCTGGGAAGCGGTCGGGGCATGGGGCATGGCGCGGCTGCCCGAGGGAGTACGGCCCGTGCCCACCAAGGACCTCGCCCTCCTGTCGATGACCCCCACGGCGTTTCTGGCCCGCAAGATCATGGGCTTCCTGATCGGGCTGCTCCTCCCGGGTGTGACGGTGACCGTCCTGATCCTGATGGGGGTCCATGTGCCGTGGGCGGTCCCCGTCCTGCTCGCCTGCGCCGTGGGAGCGCTGGGATTCCTCCTGCCAGACCTCGACGTACGGGCGAAGGCGGCTGGGGCGCGTGCCGAATTCACCCGTGCCCTGGCATGCTTCATCGACCTGGTCGCCCTGGAACGCTCCTGCGGATCGGGCGCCAAACAAGCCCTCGACACCGCCGCCGGCGTGGGGGACTCCTGGGTCTTCCATCGCCTGCGCGAATGCCTGGATCGCAGCACCTGGGCAGGGCTGACCGGGTGGGACGGATTGCGTGAGCTCGGCGCCGAGTTGGACGTGGGGGAACTGTGCGACGTGGCCGACATCATGCGGCTGTCCGGCGCCGAGGGCGCGGGCGTCTATCGGATCCTGAGGGCCAAGGCCCGCAGCATGCGCGAAGGGATCCTCCTCACCGACATGACGCGGGCGAACGAGACCAACGAGAAGATGAGCGTGCCGGTCAGTCTGCTCGGGATCGTGTTCCTGGCCATCCTGATCGGTCCGGCACTGCTGAACATGACGGGCGTCTTGCCATGAGCGCCCGGCACGACTATCGAAAGGAAACACAATGTCCGAACTGATCGCCCTCTGGTGGGGGCAGGCCGGAGCACGACGATCTCGCCGGGCAGAGCAAGGCTCCGTCACGATGGAGAACGTGATCTGGGCCCTGGCCGTCATCGCCATCGCCGCCATCGTCGTCACCGCCATCACGATGTACGTGACCAGCCACTCCACCGAGCTGATCGCGTCATGATCCTCGCCATGGGCGGGGCGGGGGGTTCGTCCCCTCCGGGTGGTTCGTCCCACTCGGATGGCTCATCCCCTCCGGGCGGCTCGTCCCACTCGGGCGGCTCGTCCCCACCCCGCGACTCGTCCCCACCGGGCGCCTCTCCACGCGCGCGCCCCTCGTCCACCGGCTCGGTCTCGATCGAGGGGATGATCATGATCCCGTTGTTCATGACGGTGGTCTTCGCCATCTTGGAGGCCTCGTTGTGGGTGTTCTCGTCGACGGTGGCGCAAGCGGCGGCCCAGGACGCGGTGAACGCTGGCACGGCGTCGGGCGCGCGAGTCGGCGCCGCCCAGGACATGGCACGCGACATCTTGCTCGCCCGGGACGTCGGGGGAGACTGGGTCGTCACTGTCGACTCGACCGACCGCGCGATGACCGTCACCGTCACCGGACACGCGCCGTCGGCCCTGCCCGGAGTGCATATCCAGGTGCGAGAGTCGGCCACCCTTCCCTGGGAGGGACGGTGAGGCGCCGGCGTGACCGATCCACCGCAGGGTCGATGTCCATCGAAGCCGTGCTCGTCATTCCGGCGTTCCTGCTCTTCCTGGCCCTGATCGCCGGCATCGCGCGCACAGCCGCCGTACGGTCCGACGTGCATGCGGCCGTGGTCGAAGGCGCGCGCATCGCCTCGCTTGAAACTAGTTCCACAAGGGGCGAGTCGGCAGCCAGGGACGCCATCGTCGCGCACCTGGCCCAGCAGGGGGTCACCTGCCGTGCCCTCGACGTCACCGTGGAAGCCGCCGCCTTGGACCAGCCCCCGGGTCGCCCCGGGTCCGTCACGGCCGCCGTGCGGTGCGTCGTGCCCCTCGCAGACCTGGCCGTCCCCGGACTTCCTGGCCAGGTGGAGGTCGCAGAGTCCTTCACCACGGCGATCGACACCTACGTCCCCCGCTAGGCGCCGTTTCCCAGATCGGAGAGCCGCGACATCCCCGGCACACGCCCTGATTGCCAGTTAAAGAGCAATCACTAAATAGATTCGGAGACTTCCTGCAACCGGGTGCGGCGATTAGGACAGTCTTGTTGTAACCGGTACCGTTATACGGTGACGAATTTTGTAAATGACCAGGAGATGCCGTCTGTACAGCCAGAAATTCCAGGCGACGAAGCTCAGGTCTTAGGCCAAAGAGTGGGGCCCGAATTCGCGGTGAGAAATCCTCTGGCTATGGGGCCCGTGACGTCCCCGCAGCACACCGTCGACGGCTTCGTGAAACAGTTCTTCCAGGAACTCAATATGGGACAGGGCGTCACCCTCGCACGCTCGACCGTCAACGACCAGTACCTCGCCCTGGCACGCACCGTCCGTAATTACCTCATGGTCCGCTGGCTGGAGACCACCCGACGTAACTTCGACGCGCGCCCCAAAATGGTCGGCTACCTGTCCGCCGAGTACCTCCTCGGCCGTCAGCTCGACAACGCCCTCCTCGCGACCGACCTCCAGCAGATCGCCGAGGACGCCCTGGCGTCCTGCGGCATCAACCTGGCGACCTTGCGCGCCCAAGAGGTCGAGCCGGGCCTCGGCAACGGCGGCCTGGGACGCCTCGCGGCGTGTTTCATCGACTCGCTGGCCACCATGCGGATCCCGTCGATCGGCTACGGCATCCGGTACGAGTACGGCATCTTCCGCCAGACCTTCGTGGACGGCGCCCAGGTGGAGCAGCCGGACACCTGGCTGAGCCTGGGGAATCCGTGGGAGTTCCCCCACCCCGAGCACTCCGTGCGCGTGGACTTCGGCGGCCACACCGAGAAGTACACCGACGACGCGGGCGTCCAGCGCACCCGCTGGCTGCCCAGCTGGAACGTCATCGGGGTCCCGTACAACTACATGGTTCCGGGGTACGTCAACGGCTGGGTCAACACCCTGCGACTGTGGAGCGCCCAGGCGACCAAAGCGTTCGACCTGGCGATCTTCAACTCCGGCGACTACGCCGAGGCCGTGCGCGCCCAGACCTTCGCGGAGAACATCACCAAGGTGCTCTACCCCGAGGACTCGACGCCGCAGGGCAAGGAGCTCCGTTTGCAGCAGCAGTACTTCTTTGTCGCCTGCTCGCTCCGGGACTTCATGAACCACCTGGAGGACGGGTTCGACCTGCGCCGCCTGCCCGATCGCATCTCCTTCCAGTTGAACGACACCCATCCCGTCATCGCCGTCCCCGAACTCATGCGCCTGCTCGTGGACGAGCACGGGTTCGACTTCGACGAGGCGTGGGGCATCACGAGCAAGTGCTTCAACTACACGTGCCACACCTTGCTGCCCGAGGCCCTGGAGACCTGGCCGGTCGACCTCATGACCCGGCTGCTGCCCCGTCACATGGAGATCATCGACGACATCAACGCGCAGTTCTGCGCCGACGTCCGCGAGCGGTTCCCCGGGGACGAGATGCGGGTACGCCGCGTCTCGATCATCTCCGACTACCCGTCCCGGGCGGTACGCATGGCGCACCTGGCGGCCCTGGCCGCCGGCAAGATCAACGGCGTGGCCGAGTTGCACTCCCAGCTCCTGCGCGACAAGGTGCTCCCCGACTTCGCCGAGCTCTGGCCGGAGCGGTTCACCAACGTGACCAATGGCGTCACCCCGCGCCGGTTCGTACGCCTGGCCAACCCACAACTGTCCGACCTCGTCACCGACACCATCGGGGTGGGCTGGCTGACCGATCTGGAACGGTTGCGCGAACTGGAGCCGTTCGCGGAGGACGAGGAGTTCCGCGTCGCCTTCCGGCGGATCAAGGACGCCAACAAGGCGACCTTCCGCGAAGTCCTGCTCCGCCGCGATGGAATCGACCTCCCACAAGGCCATATGCTCGACTGCATGGTGAAGCGTCTCCATGAGTACAAGCGCCAGTCGCTCAAGTTGTTGCACATCGTGTCCACGTACGAACAACTCGTCTCCGGAAAGGTGTCCGCTGACCAGGTGACCCCGCGCGTGTTCGTCTTCGGCGCCAAGGCCGCCCCCGGGTACTACATGGCCAAGGAGACCATTCGGCTGATCAACGCCGTGGGCGCCACCATCAACGCCGATCCGCGGGTGAACGACATCCTGCGAGTCGTCTTCCCCCCGAACTACAACGTCACCTTGGCCGAGCACCTCATCCCCGCCGCCGACCTGTCCGAGCAGATCTCGCTGGCCGGCAAAGAGGCGTCGGGCACGGGCAACATGAAGTTCGCGCTCAACGGCGCGTTGACCATCGGGACCGACGACGGCGCCAATGTGGAAATCCGCCAGTTGGTCGGCGACGAGCACTTCTTCCTGTTCGGCATGACCGAGCCCGAGGCGGAGGCCGTCCTCGCCCAGGGGTACCAACCGTCCTCCTACTATGAGTCCGACCCCAGCTTGAAGGCGGCCATCGACATGATCGCGTCGGGCGCCTTCTCGAACGGCAACCCGTCCTCCTTCGAGACGGTCGTGTCCAACCTGCTGTACGAGGACCGCTTCATGGCCCTGGCCGACTACAAGTCGTACATGGCCGCCCAGGCGCAGGTGGACCGGAAGTACGCCGACCAGGAGGCGTGGACCAAGTCCGCGATCCTCAACATCGCCCGTTGCGGTTACTTCAGCTCCGATCGATCAATGCGCGACTACATCAACCGTATCTGGCACGTGCAGTCGTTGTGACCGGGCCGTGTGCCCGGTGGAACTAGTTTCCGTCGATCCGAGCGAGGGCATGTCCTTGGCCATGATGTCGAGGGGGTAGTCATGGCCCTCGATATGGTCGATCTTCCTCCCCACCGTCACGTACCCATGGGCATGGTAGAAATCCACGGCTCGCTGGTTGGCGGTGAAGACGTCCAGCCCGATCCGGCTGTATCCCATCGCGGTCAGGGCGTCCTCGGCGATGGTCAGGAGCCGATGGCCGAGGCCCGTTCCGATCAAGGGCGCATGGACGTACAGTTTCCCGATCTCCCCCGCGTCGCCGAGAACCTCGAGATGGGTCGGTCCGTAGGTGACGACCCCCACCAGCTCGCCGTCGTCCGACCTCGCGAGAACACCCACCTGTCCGCGGTCGCGTTGCCCCCTCAACCGCATGGACTGCTCGGCTGCCGTCAGCCCCGCGAGGAAGCTCGCATGGATGAATCCCCCGTACGTGGTGCGCCAACACTCATTGATGAAAGCGGCGAGTTCGGGGATCTCCTCATCGAGCAGGGGCGTGATCAGGGTCATGGGACAAGTCTGGCAGATCCACCGGGACGACGCCCGCGCAGGGCGACGACTACACGTACAGCATGACCGTGTCGTAGACGAGTTTCACCTCGACGATGACCACGGCGACGAGGAAGACCGTGCGGATGAAACCGTTGCCGTGCTTGATCGCCATCCGGGCCCCGACGCCGGCGCCGATCAGATTGCACACAGCCATGCACCCGCCGAGGGCCCACAAGATGTGCCCCGACACGCCGAGGACGACAAGCGCCGCGATGTTCGTCGCGAAGTTGGCCAGTTTGGCCATCGTGGTGGCCTCCAGGAACCCGTACCCCATGAGGGCGACGAACCCGATGACGAGAAAGATGCCGGTGCCGGGCCCGATCATGCCGTCCCAGAGCCCGCACACGGCGCCGATGGCGGCCGCCACCACCCAATGGCTGGCCCCACGGCGGAAAACATGTGTGGTTTGTCCGAGATGGGGACGCCGCCAGGTGTAGATCCCGACCACCGCGACGACGACCACGATGATCGGCGAGAACGCGGCCCGGGGGATGTATCTGATCAGGTTGGCGCCCAGCGTCGATCCGAGGTACGCGGTCGCCACGGCCGTCAACGCCGTCGGCCAATGCACGCGCACTTTCGACAGGTACGTGCCCGACGCCATGGCCGTGCCGACGACGGACGAGAGTTTGTTCGTCCCTGAGACGGTGGCCACGGGGGTACTGGACGGCAAGCCGATCAGCAGAGCCGGCAGTTGGATCACCCCGCCACCGCCCACGACCGAGTCGATCCACCCGGCCGCCAGGGCCACGGCGCACAGGGCCAAGACGGTCAGTAGCGGTAGGTGGTCGATCACGACTGCCACACTATCAAGCCGAACGCGGGGCGGGGTGGCGCGGCACGGGCGCGGCAGGGGGAAGCGCTGCCCCGCAGCGCGACACAACGAGTCATCGTACAGCCCCGCCGAACCCCCGCCATTGGCGGGGGCACGAACTGTCGTACATGGACCTGACAACCAGCAGTTCGCGCCCCCGCGACGAAGAATGTCGCATTTCCGACATCGACATGGTGGATTTTGATCTAGTCGCTCATCGGGATTGCTTCTAGTCTCAAGTATGTACAGCTTCGGTTGAATCGTTTCAACCACTGGCGTCCCTTCGCCCACCGCTGGGAGGAGAAGCAGCTGCATGGAAGGAAAGGTACGCATGATGCGAAAGACTATGCGTGGCATGACGGTGGCCATTGCTTGTGGCCTCATGATCTCTCTCGCCGGAGTGAGCACGCTCGCTCACGCGACGTACGACGAGGCGACCGCGACTCGTGTGATCGACCTGAGCGTCGACGGACTCCCCTCAACCCAGTTCGGGTTGGGCGACCCAACACCGACATTGGCATGGCGACTCGCCTCGACCCAGGTCGATGGCAATCCGTGTTTTAGCGACGCCGCCGTCGGTGTCTGCGGGATGGACAAACAGGAGGCCTACCAGGTTCGGGCTGCCAGCTCGGCGGCCGATCTCACTGCTGGCCCATGGCTCTGGGACACGGGAAAGGTTGATTCCTCCGATCAAAGCGTCACCTTCGGTGGGACAGTCGGATCACGGGCATCGGTGGTCTGGCAGGCGAGAGTATGGGACGCCAACGGCTACTCTTCGGCGTGGAGCGATCCGTCCCAGTTCACGATCGGCCTTCTCAACGCGTCAGACTGGTCCGCACAGTGGATCGAGGATCCCGCCTACACGTACCAGACCAATGGCGTGCCGAACCCCCTCCCCGTTTTCGCTTCGGAATTCAGTGTCGTGAAGACTGTGGCGTCGGCGATGCTGTACGCCACCGGGCTAGGGCAGTTCACGGCCACCATCAACGGCCTCCCCATCGGGGACGCCGTCTTGGAGCCAGGCCAGACTGGGTACTGGGACGAGGTGGACTACCGGGCCTACGATGTCACCACACTGGTGACGCGAGGGGCCAATGTCGTGGGCATGGAGGTGGGCAGTGGCGCCTACCAGCAAGCCGACAACACATCTGTGGGAAGGTACGGCTTCCAGGCGTCGATGGACCCCGTCATGGGGACGCCAAAGGTGCGAGCCCAGCTAGAAGTGACGTTCACAGACGGCACGACGCAGACGGTGGCGACCAACGCGTCCTGGCTGGCGCGCTCGGGCCCGACGACCTTCTCGTCATGGTGGGGCGGCGAAGACTACGACGCACGCATCCTGCCCACAGGTTGGACAGGCTCGACAGACAACCTGCTCGGCTCAGCCTGGCATCATGCTCGGGTGTCGGCGCTGGACGGCACGACCATTCCGAGGGCTGACACCCCCATGGTCGCGAATCCGCGTCCCCCCGTGACAGTCGCTGAGGAAGCACAACCCGTGTCTATCACCACGGTGCACCCAGACGCAGCGACAACATCGATCGTCGCGAGCGCCCAGGCAGGCGCGACGACCCTGAAAATCGCCTCGGCCACGGGCATCTTCACCGGCGACGGCGTCCAAGTGGCCGGCGACCACTACACCGTGACGAGTGTGGGGACCTCGGCGAGTCCAGCCACAACCCTGGCTTCCGACTCCGCGATCGGCGACACGACGATCAACGTGGCCAACGTCGGCGGCGACTGCTCCGCTGGCGGAAGCTGTGACGGGACGACGAACTTCATCATCGGACAGCCCATCGTCATCGGCGCTGGCGCCACGGAGGAGTCGGTGACCGTGACAGGGGTCACCCACCAGGCTGGAGGTGGTGGCAGTCCCTTCGGCCCGCCCACTCCCATCCCAGGGACCGTCACGATCACACCGGCTCTCCACCTCAACCACGCCACAGATGAGGCAGTGCAGGGTGAGGGGACCGGCATCGGCATCACCCCTGCTTTGGCACAGTCCGCGGCCCAGGGGACAGCGCTGACCAGCGACCCCCAGCCGGCGTACGTGCTCGACTTCGGGCGCAATCTCGTGGGCCTGCTTCAGGTCTCGGGCGAGGAACCGTCTGGCACCACCGTCACCCTGCTGGGCTCAGAGGGACCGCAACCTCCCACCGACTACAACAGCGTCAATTCGACCGGCCTGTATGACTACACCTTCGCCGGCACGGGAGTCGAGACGTGGCACACCCAGTTCACATACAATGGCCAACGCTTCGTCGTCGTTCGAGGGCTGCCGGACACGCCGACGAAACAGACAGTCACCTTGCTCGTCACGCATGCCGACAACACTCCCACAGCGACGTTCTCGTCGTGCGACACCCTGCTGAGCTCCATCTACGACATCACGAAGCTGGCGCTGGAGAACAACATGCAGTCGGTCATGACGGACTGCCCGAACCGTGAGAAGGGGCCGTACACGGGAGACAACCTGCACAACATCGACACGGAACTGACCTTGTACGACATGGCGGCCTTCGAAGGGCAGCTGGTGATGAACATGAACACCTCACAGCGGCCCAACGCGATCAGCGACATGGACTTCCCGGATCAGTTGGCAGGCCTGATCGCCAACATCGCGCCCGAGTACCACGCGATCCCACCCGATCTCCTCTTCGGACTGTGGTTCTTGGACGAGCCCAACTGGGGTGGCGCGATCATTCGGATCCCTTGGGCTTTGTACGAAACATACGGTGACACGTCAGTGATGGCGGCGAACTACGACGCGATGGTGAAATGGATGGGCTACGAAGCAGCGCAGATCGACGCCAACGGCAGACTGTACGGCCTGGGTGATTGGTCGGCTGGTCAGACCACTGACCCCGCACAGGCCATCATCGACGCCGGCTACTATGAAGGCGCGGCCCAGCTCGCCCTCATCGCCGGCGTGCTCGGCAAGAGCGCCGACGCGGCCAGGTACACGTCCTTGGCAGCGCAGTTGAAGGATGAGTACAACACGGCCTACCTGCATGTCGACTCCGCGAGTGGCGCGGTCTCTTACGCGAATGACACCGAGGCGTCCAATGCGATCGCCCTCGACGCCGGTCTCGTGCCAGACCAGTACCGTGACGCCGTGTTCGCTTCCTTGGTGGGAGCGGTCGAGGCGTACGACTACAAGATCGGCACAGGCTCACCGGCGATGGGGGCACTGTTCCGGGCGCTCCACGCCGGGGGCCGTGACGACTTGCTGTTCAGGATGGTGACGAGTCCCGACGCCCCGAGCTATGCGTACCTGGTCGGCCTGGGTGAGACCACGTTGACCGAGGACCTGAGCGGCGGCGGGTCGCAGGACCACCACTTCCTTGGAGAAGTGGGCTCCTGGCTCATCCATGACCTGGTCGGCATCGATCAGCCCAGCAGTTCCATCGGGTACGGCCACCTGCTGATCAAACCGGCGACTGGGAAGGGAATCGACGACATACCCTGCCTCGACGGCGCCTTCACCACGTCCCGCGGGTTGGCTGAGAACAAGATGACCCGGACAGGGTCCGACCTGACCATGGACGTGACCATCCCAGGCAACACCACTGCGGAAGTCTGGGTGCCCACCACGAGTGGCGACACGGTGCTCGCGTCGTCGCGGGCGACATATCTGCGAGTCGAGGACGGGTACACCGTGTATTCGGTGGGAGCGGGTGAGTTCACATTCGAGTCTGGCCCCGATGTGACACCCCCGCCCACACCCACACCCACTCCGACCGTGGAGCCCACGATCGTCGTGCCCACTGTGACCCCTCAAGGTCTGCCCGCCGCCCCCCAGGCGCCCACGGGTGGCTCGACAGCACCAGGCGGCAGTCCGCTGCTGGGGGCATGGCTCGCCTTGTTCGGCGTCATCATCCTGCCGGCATCCGTCTGGTTCCTCCACCGGCGGAATGCCACACGCTAGGCGCTGGTCATGGCACATGGCTGGTGGCGAACTCGTGGATGGCACCCGGGTTCGCCACCAGCCTGTGACGAGAGCCACTAGTATTGCTGTTAACCACGACTCGGCGGGTGTGCCGAGAGGGGATGACACCCATGCCTGATATCACCGAAGACATGGCCGCCCGGGCCAGCACAGCGTCCACTGTCGATCACCCGGGGGCCGATGTGTTCTTCGACATGCTGACGGGCACGTCGGACACCTGGCGCGACAGATTCACGCTGGCTTACGTGGATGACGGTCGTGCCACCCTTTCCGACTCGACGAGCGTATGGGAGCTCGACACTGGGGACGCCGTCCTGTGCGGACCCGACACCGCGTATTCGTTGACACTCGGCCCGAACGCCCGTGTGGCCCGGTTCGTCATGCGGCCGCACATCGTGAACGACGGCCCTGGTGTCTTCAACCAGGACCTGGGCGTTTTCGCAGACTACTTCCTCCGGTTCGCCCATGGCATTCATGGGCAGGGCCCCATTCACGTGCCGCGCAACGACGACGTGGCCTCGGAGGTCCACCTCCGCGTGGCGTCGATCGCTGCGAACGTGGACGCGTCTCATGCGGAGTGGACTCTGTTCGCGTCCGCCGAGCTCACCTGTCTGCTGACGCTCCTGGCGCAGGGGGCCGCCGTGGACACCGAGTTCCCCTCGGATCAGCACTGGCCAGTTCTTGGGAGGATACTGAGCTATACCAGGGACAATTATCAAACAGTGACATTGCGCCACCTATCGGAGCTCTTCAACTACTCTGCCAACCACATCGCCCGCCTCGTGCGGCGTCACACAGGGAGGCGTTTCTCGGATCTGGTACGCGATCTGAAAATCCGTCACGCCATGGACTACCTCACCAGCACCGGTCTGGGGTTGGAACAGATCAGCCACATGGTCGGTTTCAGCTCCACGGGGTATTTCGCCCACGTGTTTCATCAGCAGGTGGGAATCACTCCCGGACAGTACAGGGCGACGACACCTCCCCGCTCGACAGGGAACGACCCGAGCGAGTCGGCCCCTCGCGCGATGAGGCGCATACCCGCTGACGCATCCCCTCCTTCGCTCCACCACGCCCCAGGACCCATGTCGCCGTCCCCCGACGGATCGGGCCCCGACCACGTCATGCGAGACATCATTCGATCACACTCCGAAGATAACAACCATGCCTTCGCGGCCGATCCGGCCACCTACCTGGTCTCAGGCCCGAAACCCGGGGAGCCGGGTCATCAGTACGAGCTCGTTCTCATGGCGCCGGACGAGGACCGTGCGCTGAGATTCTTCACGCAGCCTCACACGGAACCCGGCCTCCATCGGCTCTATGTCTTCAAGTTGGCGTACGTGTACTACGGAGGCGTGACGATCACCGACTCGAAGGGACAGCATTCCTTGGGCGCGGGCGACGCGTTCTTCTGTGATCCATTGGTGGCCCACCGCACCGAGTACGACGGCGACTCCTGCGTCATCAGCTTCATCATGCGTCCCGAAGCGGCATTGACGATCACCAGCATGTTCGTGCCCGAATCAGGCGTCTTCGGCGACCATTTCCTCGGTTATCGATACGGCATCCGTACGACGATGCCCGTGTACCTGCCCCGAGACGAGAGCAGTGCGGATGCCGTCCGACTGCGGTACGAGCGGATGTCCGTCGACCTGTGGGAGCGCCATGTGGCGTGGAACATGTATGCGACAGGCGAGATGACGGGTGTTCTCAGCCTTCTCGCCTCATCAGGCAGCGCCTCGGCCGGGGACAAGGCGAGCGACCCCAGCTTCCCGCTCGCTCCGATTCTGCGCCACATCACCGATCACTGCCGCGACGTCACGCTCCAAGACGTCGCGGATGTCTTCCACTATTCGCCCACCCATGTGTCCCGTGTCCTCCAGCGCCGTACGGGCCGGCGGTTCGCCGAGATCGTTCGAGATCTCAAGATCTATCGAACCCGGGATTACCTTGTGACGACTCGGCTGACCTTGGAGCAGATCAGCACCATGGTCGGCTTCAGCTCCGCGAGCTATCTCGCTCAGGTCTTTCGCGCCCAGGTCGGCATGACCCCCGGACAGTACCGCGTCCGATACCAGAAAGCTCGCGACCTCGGCTCCAGCCTGCCCTAGATCACATCGCGTCGCCGCCACCCGAGGGCGCCGACCACGGCGAGCACGACGCCACCGGCCACCAGCCCGATCCAGGGCCACCACGAGAAGGGTTCGCTGGGCCAGCGTTGGACGAGGCCGAAGGGGGTGAGGCGGGCCACCCAGCGGGGGAGGTCCAGCAGGCCGCCCATGTACACGATGAGGAAGGAGATGATGAGGTACGCCCACCCCACGAGGGTGAGTCGCGGGGCGCAACCGGTGAGGAACAACCCGAGCCCGCCGAAGAAGAGCACAGCCGCGCCGAAGTTGAACGCCACGATGACGACGACCCGGACGGGGACGGGGTCCGTCATGACCGCGCTCGCCACCATCCAGAACCCTGCCGCGGCGAGGACCTGCATCGCGACAGCGATCAGCACGATCAGCCCCGCGTACCCCCCGTACAGCCGGACGCGCGAGACGGGCGCCGCGAGGACGCCCTCCATGCGGCCTCGGCCCTCTTCGGCACGGATCTTGTACGCCGTCGTCAGGACGGGGACCGCGCCGAGGATCGCCATCATCAGCAGCAGCATCGACACCACTGGGCCGACCACGTCCACCGTGTCGGCGCCGACCCCCATCATCGCCTGGTAGATCGGGGACGACTGCACGAACCCCTCCATCTCGCCCATGACCGAGCCGTACCCCGCCGAGAGCAGGAAGACGGCGACGCCCCACGCCACGACCGTGCCGCGGACGAGCCTCCACGACAGACCCCACTCGCCGTACAGTGTACGGCCAGCGTGCGCCCTCAGACCTCCCAGTCGCGGCACGAGCCCCTGCCCCATGTCGCGCATCGAGTTCAGGACGAAAGCCGCCACGATCAGGATCACGCAGACGAGAGCCAGGATGCCCAACGGCCACCACCGGTCGGCGTAGAAGGGGAAGGTGCGTTGGATCAGCCCCAGGGGGGAGATCCACGCCGCCGTTTCCGAGCTGACATCCCCGTACGCCCGCAGGACGTACAACCCGCCCAGCACGACCAACCCGGCCCCGATGGCGCCCCTTGCGCTGTGGACCAGTTGGACGATGACCAGGGTCACAGCGCCGAAGAAGAGCCCGCAGATCCCCAGCGCGGCCGCGTACACCCAGGACCCCGCCCAGTCGATGGAGTCCACGCCGAAACTGGGCATGGCGACCCCCATCAACACAGTCAGCACCGCGTCGACTCCGACCATCAGGACGGTCACGGCGCCCAGGTGCGCGGCCGCGCCCGTGGGCAGCGCGCGGACCACCTCCAGGCGCCCCTCGTCCTCGTCCCCGCGGGTATGGCGGACGACGATGAGGATGTTCATCACCGCGACCAGCAGGGCCGACCACACGATCATCAGCTGGGTGTACATGATGCCGAGGGTGTGCGCATCACCGTAGAGCATCCCGCACATGGCCACCATGGCGGGGCTGTCCATCATCGCCGCCAGGACGGCGACCTCGTCGGGGGTGCCCGCGACCTGCGGCAGCGCGGGGACGAAGACCACGCAGAACGCGGCGACCGACAGGATCCACACGGGCAGGGACACCCGGTCCCGGCGCAGCATCACACGAAGGAGGAGAGCCCAGTTGTGCATGGCGCCCCCCTCAGCCCTGGTAGTGGCTCATGAAGAGCTCTTCGAGGGTGGGCGGGGTCGACACGAGCCGGGTCGCGCCGGCCTGGGCGAGGTACGCCATGACGCTCGCGGTGTGGTCGTTGTCCAGATGGAACTCGGCGCCACCGGGGACCAGAGCCAGGTCGTGGACCCCGTCGAGCCCGGCCAGGCCGTCGAGGGCGCCGGTCGCTTCGACCAACACCTGGTTGCGGGTCAGGTGCCGCATCTCGGCCAAGGTGCCGCTGTCCACGATCCTGCCTTGGCGGATGATGGACACCCGGTCGCACAGGTGCTCGACCTCCGAGAGGATGTGAGAGGACAGCAGCACGGTCTTGCCCTGGGCGGCCACCTCGCGCACGCACTCACGGAAGACCATCTCCATGAGCGGGTCCAGCCCGGAGGTCGGCTCGTCGAGGATGTACACGTCCGCGTCGGTGGAGAACGCCGCGATGAGCGCCACCTTCTGACGGTTGCCCTTGGAGTACGTGCCGCACTTCTTGGTCGGGTCGAAGTCGAAACGACTCACCAACTCCTCGCGATAGCGGGAGTCCCCGGACTTCTTCAGGCGTACGAACAGGTCGATGACCTCGCCACCGGTCAGGTTGGGCCACAGGTTGACCTCGCCCGGGACGTAGCTGACCCGTCGATGGATGTCGACCGCCTGCTTCCACACGTCCTGGCCAAAGATCGTCGCGTGCCCGGCGTCGGACCTCAGGATGGCGAGCAGGATGCGGATCATGGTGGACTTCCCGGCGCCGTTCGGCCCGATCAGCCCGTAGATCTGCCCGGGTCCGACCTGGAGGTCGACGCCGTCCAAGGCCCGTACTCGACCGAAGTTCTTGACGATGCCAGTCAGGGAGATGGTCGAGTCTGTCATGTCAGGGTTTCTCCTTGATCGAGGTCAGGTAGGTGTCCATCGCGGGCGAGGGGGCGAGGAGCGGCTGGGAGTAGATCTCCATGTACGCGGTCATGTTGCGGGAGGTGAAGACCTGGTCCACGAACAGGGTCGGGTCCTCGGGCGGGTGCAGGACGAACTCCACCATCAAGGTGCCGATGCTCTGCGTGGCCAGCAGGTGGAGTTGTTCCTCCTCGTCGACGGAGGGGTTGACCATGCCGGCGGCGCGCGCCGTGGCGATGATGGTCCGAAGCTGGTCCATGTACCGGTCGAAGAAACGCCGGGCCGAGGACGTGGCGTCCAGGAAGCTGCGGACGATGTACACGGTCAGGACCGAGGCGGACGAGGTGTCCGCCAGGGACTCCTTCACCGAGTCGGGCGTGTGGATGGCGAGCAGTTTCAGCTCGAGGAAGCGGTCGAGGACCCACTCGTCGCAGGTCTGGCGCAGCGCGTCTTTCGTCTTGTAATGATGGGTGATCAGGGGGACGGAGACCCCCGCCTCCTGGGCGATCGACCGCAGCGGAGTCGAGAAACCGTCCCGCGCGAAGCACACTAATGCGGCGTCGCGGATCCGAGCCCGCGCAGTCCGGTCGTCCGGCTGTGTGGCTGTACTCATGTATTAAATACTGTACGAATGTACAGGATGTGTCAAATCTGCTCGTCGAATGTCGGTCAACAAGGGGTTTCGATCTCATGGACGCCGTCTGGGATCGGCACACACTCGCCTTGGGTGGCGCGGGCCACCACGGCGAGCCCGTCGTCGCCGTGGAAGCGTATACACACGCCGTCGGGGTCGTACTCCACCTCCAGAACGACGGCGCCGCACCGGAGCAGTTCGTCCTGGACGCGCCCGGCGTCGGCGTGGGGGAGGCGGACGCTCCAGACCTGGAACCGACGGCGGACCACGCGCGGCATCGCCGCCACCGCGTCGGCCACGCACCCGCCGTACGCCCTGGCCAGCCCGCTGGCGCCGAGTTTGATCCCGCCGAAGTACCGCGTCACGACGGCCGTGATGTTGACCACATCCGCGTGGGTGAGGCTGTTGAGCATGGGCGCCCCGCCCGTGCCGGCTGGTTCGCCGTCGTCGGAGGTGCGGGTGGACAGCACGCCGTCCTCGTCGAGGCGGAAGGCCTGGCAGTGGTGTCGCGCGTCGGGGTAGGTCCCCCGGACCTCCGCGATGAGGTCGCGGGCCTCGGTCTCTGTGTCAGTACGCCCCACTGTGGTGATGAACCGGGACTTCTTGATCTCGACCTCGGTCGTCGAGCGGTACCCGGCGGGCGGCATGGATGACACGTGCCCCAGTGTACCGGCCGGGCTGGTCACGCTGGCCAGGTCGGTGAGGCTGGCTGCGCTGGGTCAGGTCGGCGGCGCTCGGTCAGGTCGGTCACGCCCCCTTCGCGGGTGGGACCATGGCGCAGTGATCGAGTTGCCGGACCATGGCCGCATCGAAGGTGTACGACGACCGCTGGAGCCTCGCCCGACTCGCGCCCTACTGGGGGACGGCCCGCATGGTCCGGGTGGAACGGCATCGGGCGCGGTGCCACAATAGAGAAGACGCCTGATAGCGCCGCGTTGATATTGGAGGGAGGCCGGATGCCCAAGATCGGACCGATACCCGACACTGTCGTGGGGTTCGTCCAGGACCTCGCCCTCGTGAAACTGCCGCAGGCGGCCGGGCCGATGCTCACGTCGGCCATGGTCAGGCTCGTCGACATGGCCATCGACGGAGTGGGAGTCGTCCCCGGCGCCAAGCGTGCCGCCGCCCGCCACCTCCAGCGGACGAAGGACGTGAGCCTGGCCGTCGACTCGGTCGTACGGTCCCATGTGCTGCTCGCCACCGCCCAGGGGATCGTGACCAACATCGGCGGGGTGGTCTCGGCCCTGATCGGCACTCCCATCAACGCCACAGGCATCATCGTCGTGCAGACGCGCATGGTGGCGTGCATCGCGCACCTCCACGGGTACGACATCGACGACCCGCGGGTACGTACCGCCATCGTCATGTGCCTGCTCGGGGAGCGCGAGTTGGAGCGCCAGATCACTGCGGAGGAGCTGCCCACCACCCCCTTGGCCGTGGCGACCTCCCCTGTGCGCGACCCTGGATTGCACGCCCATGTGGCCGACCGCGTCCTCGGCCACATCCTCGGCGAGTCCGCCGGCAAGGGGATCGTCACCACCGTGGGCCGCAAAGCGCCCATCATCGGCGGCGGAGTCGCCGGCCTGGCGGACTGGGTCGACACCGTGATCGTCGCCCGGTGCGCCCGTCACCATCTGGTGCCACGCCGGTTGACCACGCCGATCACGTCGTACGCGTGGCCCGGCGCCGAGAGGGGATGACGGGGGTAGCACCCCACGTACTCCCCGTACTTCCCCCACATACTCCCCGTACTTCCCCGCGCACGCAAACATTTGTTCGAGTATCATATATAAATTGTCCGTGTCCTCTCCTACTCTTGTCACACGATGAGCCACCGGCCGAATTGGGGAACATATCGGCACAGCACGGTGGTGTCCACACGACTGAAGGGAGAGAACGTGGACAACAATGGCAAGAGAGTGCGCATCAAAGACGTGGCGCGGGACATGGGGATCAGCAACTGGGAGGTGCTGTGTCGTTTGCACCACCTCGGGGACAATTCCTACACGTCGATCATGCTCGACGAGCACCAGGTGCGTCGATTGCGGGCGCATGCGCAACAACTGGTCGAGGACGCGACGGCGAATCCCGTACACGTCGCTGACATTCTGACGGGACCTGTCCCCGACCTCGTGTCGGCGCCCGATCAATCACACGACGCCATGGGCCCCGCAGACGGCGACGCGACACAAACGACGAATCCTGCTGACAGGGTCGCCGTCTTCATCGACATCGAGAATCTGACGGAAGGCGGGGGGTACCGTGCCGATTGGTGCCCGGTCGACTTCGTGAAGACCTTCGCAGCCCTGGGGGAGGGCAAGCAGATCGTGAGCGCCGCGGCGTACGCCCACATCCCGACGACCACCCGTCTGGGCGCGATCGTGGATCACCTCAAGGATCTGAACATCGCCGTGAAGGACGCTCCGAACTTTCGAAAGCCGAAATCCGACATCGGAGAGAAGGAGGCGGCCGATTTCCAGATCTACGCCGACGCGGTGTTCCTCGCCGCCACCCGACCCGACATCGGCACCTTCGTCATCATGAGCGGGGACAACGGTTTCTGTGCTTTGGCGAGCAAGCTGAGATCCATGGGAAAGATTGTGGTCACCGCCATCACGTGGGGCCGCACACTCGGACCCGTCTATCGACGCCACATCGATCGTGTCGTCATCTGCGAGCCCCGAGAGATCCAGGATCGCGCGCCCGTGATCGAGCGGCCACCGCGCAAGGCGCTGCCCACCCCCGTCCTGCCCGAGGTCGCGCTGATCCGGCGTACCGTGTCCGTGATCAAAGAGGATCGCATGCGCACCTACTGCGAGCTCGTCACGCATCTCTTTCTGGGCAAGTTGGGCGCCGTGATCGCCGCGCATGGCGCCGACGGGCTCCTCCTCCCCGACGTGGTCACATCGCTCATCTATCTCATCCCGGCCGCCACCGCCCTGGATGTGGGGTTCAAGCACTGGAGGACGATGCTTCGGGTCGCGTTGCCGGGGCAGTACGTCATTGTGGTGGGCAGCAAACCGTCCACCTATCGGGTGGTCCACCGGGCCTACCTCCAGGGGCGTGCGGTCCTCAGCCCGTATGTGATGGAGGATCTCGGCGACATGGAGGAGATACACCCCATCACGGCCTATGGCCTTGTCAGCGGAGCCTTTCCCCTGATCGCCCGCTGGTGCGCACAGCAGAACGAGATCTTCGACGCTCGACAGTGTCAGGTGGCCCTGGTTTCCGAGTCACGCATCGCAGGGGTGGACATGACGGAGGTTGGGTCGTGTCTGAAGTGGATGAGTGAACAGGGGTTCCTGGTTGCGGTGGTACCGGCGCGCGAGCCCGCCGACGCGCTCGTGGCAGCGTCGACCTCTACCTTGGAGCTGGGCGACTCGTCGATCCACGTCCTGACCCTGGCGCCATCGACAGATGTGTCCATCGATCATCCCCACACTTCGACTCGTACGCGCACTCGATCAATGAAGCACTACATCACGCGAGCCGCCTACTCCGAGCTCGTCGTGCTGTGCCGCATGGTCGACCAAGTGCGCACGGAGACGAAGGCGGGGCCGATCCCCTTCGGGCCCAAGACCAAAGCCACCTTCAACCACATGAAGGACCGGATCGTCGAGCTGCGACATGGCTGACAAGGACGACGCACGAGTGACGATCACGGATACGGCACTGGAAACCGATTCTGAACAGGCGGCGCTTGTCGCCCAAGCACGGGATGGGTGCGTCCCATAGAGTGGTGGAAATTGTGGTGACGGTCTGAGCGTCGTTGATGGCGTTTGGGGCGAGTCACCGGAGTACCCGCTTAGTTGTTCGAAGACCTTGAAAGGACCACCGATGACT